>NZ_JACIIV010000072.1 GCF_014205635.1 Polymorphobacter multimanifer | reverse complement strand
TAATACCAAGATCCGATGATCGTGACTCGGGGGGGTTGCGGCGGGCGGCTGGGTTTGATTCAAGATGGCAAACGGACAGGAGTTTGCCATGCCGATCGCGCTTCGTACCGATTTTGACGCTGTCATGTTACGGGCCGCTGCCCGCAAATCGAAGGATGGCGCCCAAGCGCGTCGCCTGCTCGCTTTGGCAGCGATCTATGAAGGATCGAGCCGGACGGAGGCTGCTCGCGTCGGGGGCGTCACGCTGCAGATTGTCCGGGATTGGGTGGTAAAGTTCAATGCGTCGGGGCCTGACGGACTGATCGATCGGAAGGCGCCGGGGAAGCCGCCGCTCCTGAACGCGACGCACCGCGCGGCTCTGGTCGATGCGATCGAGCGGGGCCCGATTCCGGCGGCGCACGGCGTGGTGCGCTGGCGGATCATCGACCTTGCACAGATGCTGTGGGACGATTTCTCCGTGTCGGTTTCGAGGCCGACGTTGAGCCGCGAGCTTCGTGCGCTGGGTTATCGGAAATTATCAGCTCGGCCCAAGCACCATGCGCAGGATCCAGAGGCAATCGAAGCCTTTAAAAAAGGGGCTTTGCCGCCGAGTTGGACAAGGTCAAAGCTGCGCTCCCGCGTGGCACACCGATAGAGATCTGGTTCCAGGACGAGGCCAGGGTCGGGCAGAAGAACAAGATCACGAGACGATGGGCCAGGCGCGGGACGCGGCCCTCGGCACCGCACGATCAACGCACCAGATCGGTCTATATCTTCGGCGCAATCTGCCCGCAGGAAGGCAAGGCGGCCGGCCTCGTCCTGCCGTTCTGCAACACCGCTACGATGAACCTGCATCTGGCCGAGATATCACTGAACGTCGCGCCGGGTGCCCACGCCGTGGTGCTGATGGACCAGGCTGGCTGGCACCTGACGCCGAAGCTCGAACTCCCCTTCAATATCTCCATCGTCGCAATCCCGTCGAAATGTCCCGAGCTCAATCCCCAGGAAAACATCTGGCAGTTCATGCGCGACAACTGGCTCTCGAACCGCGTGTTCGGTTCCCACGAAGAGATCGTCGATCACTGCTGCGACGCCTGGAACAAGCTCGTCGAGCAGCCCTGGAAGATCATGTCGATCGGGTTGCGCAACTGGGCTCAGGAGTTCTGATCAGTGAATCTTGGTATAAG
>NZ_JACIIV010000071.1 GCF_014205635.1 Polymorphobacter multimanifer | reverse complement strand
TGAACTGCCCCGGGTTTACCGGAGGGTGGGCGGTTCAAATGTCAGGCGGCGATATCGAGTTTCTTGAGGTTTGCATAGAAGGCCAGTTCGGCCTCGGCTGGCGGAATGTATCCGATGGGCGCGAGCAGGCGCCGATTGTTGAACCAATCGACCCATTTGAGGGTTTCCCATTCGACCTGCGTCGCAGATTTCCAAGGCCCGAGGCGGTGGATGACCTCGGCTTTGAACAGGCCGTTGATCGTCTCGGCCATGGCATTATCGTAGCTATCGCCGACGGTGCCGACCGAGGCATTGATGGCCGCCTGCGCCAGGCGTTCGGTGTATTTGATAGACAGATATTGCGATCCGCGATCCGAATGATGGATCAAGGCTTTGTTGCCAAATGGCTTTCTCTGCCAGATTGCCTGCTCGAGAGCGTCGAGAACGAACTGGGTCGTCATAGATGTGGACACCTTCCACCCGACGATCCTGCGGGCAAAAACATCGATGATGAAAGCAACATAAACTGTACCACTCCAGGTCTGCACATAAGTGAAGTCCGACACCCAGAGTTGATTGGGCGCCTCGGCTACAAACTGTCGGTTGACCTTGTCGTCGGGGCACGGCCGAGACGTGTCCTGCTTGGTCGTGATGACGTTCTTACCCCGGATTACACCTTTCAAACCCATCGTACGCATCAGACGTTCAACGGTGCAGCGCGCCACTTTACATCCTTCACGCTTCAAGACGTGCCAGACCTTGCGGGCGCCGTAGACATTGCGGTTATCTTGCCAAATTCGTGCAATATCCTCCTTCAGCTTGTTATCCCTCTTCGCACGCGCGCTCGCCTTGGCCGGTTCTCTGGCCACCGCTGCATGCTGGTAGTAGGTTGACTGGGCGATCGGCAAAGCGCTGCAGATCGGCTCGACCCCGTAATCGGCGCGTTGCGCCTCAATAAATTCAATCATCTGCGGAACGGGCGGTCGAGCTCCGCCTGCGCAAAATATGCCGATGCCTTCTTCAGGATTTCATTGGCTTGGCGAAGTTCACGGACCTCGCGCTCCAGTTCCTTGATCCGCGCCTTCTCCGCGCTGGTCGGCCCAGCGCGCGCGCCGTGGTCATTGCGATGCTGGCTCACCCAGGCCCGCAGACTATCCGCCGAGCAGCCAAGCTTGGCGGCAATCTCACGACAAGCCGCAGAAACACTGGCATAATCCGATTGATGCTCCTCCAACATACGGACAGCACGTTCACGAAATTCCGGCGAATACGGCGATGCTTTTTTCTTCTCTACCATGATGGGTATCCTCTGAGGGTTTTACCCTCCGGTAAACCCGGGGCAGTTCA
>NZ_JACIIV010000070.1 GCF_014205635.1 Polymorphobacter multimanifer | reverse complement strand
GCCCAGCCCGCCGTTCCGTCTGGCGTCATTCCCGGCCGCGATGTTCTTGAGGGGCAGGTTTCGCCCGAGCGGCCGCGCGAGGGTCGGCGGGTGCGGGTGGAAGGCGAGATCGAGCGCAGCCCGTGTGCGCTGGCGGACCCGGCCTATGCCGCGATCCGCGTCACACCGACGCGCTTCGTCTTCAACAACCTGGCCCCGGTCGAGGCGGCCGAACTGGCGCCGCTCTACCAGCGCTACATCGGCACCGACCAGCCGATCAGCATCATCTGCGAGGTCCGCGATGCGGTGGCGACCGAGCTTCGGGCGCGGGGCTATATCGCTGCCGTGCAGGTGCCGGCACAGCGCATCGAGGGCGGGGTGGTGGCACTGGAAGTGCTTTATGCGCGGGTGACGACCGTGCGCGTGCTCGGCGATGCCGGGCGCAACGAAGGGGTGTTCCAGCGGTACCTGTCGAAGCTCGCCAATGGCCAGGTGTTCAACCGCTTCGAGGCCGAGCGCTGGCTGCTGCTGGCGCGCGATGTGCCCGGCCATGACCTGCGGCTGCTGCTCAAGCCCGCCGGCACCGGGGCGGGCGAGATGGTCGCCGAGGTGAGCCTCGAGCGCACGCCGCTGGCGGTCGACTTCAGCGTGCAGAACCTGGCGGCCTCCGAGACCGGGCGCTGGGGCGGGCAGCTGCGCGCCGAGGCCTATGGACTGACGGGGCTTGGGGACCGCACCTCGATCAGCTTCTATGCCACGCCCGACTTTGACGAGCAGATGATCGTGCAGGCGGGGCATGACTTTCTGTTGGGCGGCTCGGGGCTGCGGCTGGGGGGCCGCTTCACCCATGCCTGGACCAACCCCGATGTCCCCGGCCTGCCGCCGATCGAGGCGCGCACTGCCATTGCCGCGGTCGATCTGCGCTATCCGCTGATCCGCCGCCAGGGGGGGTCGCTGGCGTTGACCGGCGGCATGGAGTTCGTGACGCAGCGGGTGCGGTTCAACACCCTCCCCGTCACGCGCGACCGGCTGCGCATCGGCTATCTGCGGCTCGATGGCGAGGCGATAGACATGGTCGGCATCGGCCCCGGCGGGGCGACCGGCTGGCGGCTTTCGGGCGCACTCGAGCTGCGTCATGGCCTCGACATTCTGGCGGCCTCGCCCAATTGCGTCGAGAACATCATCGCCTGCACCGCCCCCGGTGCCTTGCCGCCGGGGTCGATCACCAGCGATTCGAGTGCGTTTCTGGCGCGCTTCCAGGGCCGGGCGGAGCTGCGGCTGGCGCGGCATCTGGTGATCGTGCTCAGCCCGCGGGCGCAGCTCTCGGGGGCATCGCTGCCGAGCTACGAGCAGTTTGCGCTGGGCAATTTCACGCTGGGGCGCGGGTTCGATCCGGGTGCGTTTACTGGCGACAAGGGCGTGGGGCTGGCGACCGAGGTGGCGTTCCCCGGGCAGATCCTCTCGGCGAAGCACCAGCTGGTGGCCGAGCCCTATGTCTTTGCCGATGCGGGCTGGGTGTGGAACCG
>NZ_JACIIV010000069.1 GCF_014205635.1 Polymorphobacter multimanifer | reverse complement strand
GTAACCGGGGCAGATTGCCGGGCGTTAGGCAGCAGCGAGCCTGACGAGGCTGGGCAGACTGGGGATGCTCGACGCCCCTGGGACAGCGAAGCGGTCACCAAGGAAGCGATAGTAGGAGACGCGAAGTTTGCTGCAGGTCTTCAGCAGACCGAGCATGGTGTCGCGGGCGTTCTTTCCGGCTTCGCTGACGGTGCCGCCGGAGATCTTGCGCTTGGTGACGACGGTCCGGATGTCATTTTCCGACCCGTTGGTGTGAAGCGGGATTTCGGGACGGTCGAGCACGCATAACAGATCGGCCTTCTGCCGGTGCAGACGCGCCAGTTGCCGGTCGAGTATGGCGTAGCCGGTTTGGCGGGTGAAGATGCGATCGAAGCGCGCGCGCAGCGCGCTGGCGCGTTTTGGATCGGGGTCGCGCTGCCAGGCTTTCAAATCGGCGTAGAACCACCAGATCAGGGTCCGCTTGAGATCGAGGGCGCTGCGCTGCGCCGGACACATCGGCTGCAGCTTGTATACGAGCCGCTCGGCGTGAACCCAGCACAGCGCATGCTGGCCGACCCGGAACTGACCGGCGCCATCGGACACGATCACGGTGTCAGCGAGCAGGCCCTGCTCACAGACCGCGCCCCACAATGCGCCTTCGGTGGCGACGTTGACCGGATCGGGGGTGATCTTGAGCGTGTGGAAGCCCAGGCCTTCCAGATGCGCGCGCCAGGTTGCTTCGTCGGCGAAGCATTTAACCGGATGCTGTTCCAGAAACGCGATCTGCGCAGCCGCCATGTTCATGCGGCGCATCATGGTGATCGCGTCGTCGTTGACGACGTAATCGGTACGCCCTGCCTGCAGCAACGACAGGAACGCCCGGCGCGACTTCGACTTGCCTGTGCGGAACACCGTGAACCGCTTGTCGCCCAGTTGGGTGACGTAGCCATCTTCGCCGGCGTGACGCGCCGAGGTGTCGTCGACGCTGATCCAGCGCGCGGTCTCCAGCCCGGTCCGCAACACGGCCTCATCTTCGGCCATGAGGGCGTCCAGTCCCTTGCTCAACAGACGTACGACCTGCCGCTTCGAGATCTCCAGCCCCATGCCGTTCAGCAGCGCGGTCAGTCGCTCGCTGGTCACCTGGCCCTGAAAATGGCCCGCGGCAATAAAGCGTCGGAGTTCGGGGCCAAAGCCGCCAAGGATGCCAGGTGGCAGATCTGCAACGATCCGCTCGCCCGACGCCGTCTCCCAGCGTTCCCGGCGATAGCGCACCACCTCGACGCAGATCCGCAGATCCTGGACCACAATGTCTTCATAGCCTTTGAACCGCGAGCCCGGCGGCACCTTCGCCTTCAGCTTCACTTCCGATGTGACGACAAGTTTGTCGCGCAAGGATCCGCGGCCGCGTTTGCGGCCCTTCTTTGCCACAGGCTTCGAAGTCGCTTGCTCCATCCCTGACGGCTTGACCTTGAACTTTGGCCGCGGCGGTAAACCTTTCAGTCGCGCAATCTCGTCCTTCAACGCGACATTCTCAGCCTTCAGGGCCGCGTTCTCGCCCGTCAGCCTGTCGACCGCCGCCTGAAGGGTCCCAACCTGCGCTGCAAAAACGCCGACAACACCACGCAGCTCGAACAGCGCTGCATCATCAACAGGGTCTGATCCTCCCAGAGTCATCGGCAGTGTGAATCACAGCTACGACCCAAAGGGAAGACGCTCTGCCCGGGAATCTGCCCCGGCTAC
>NZ_JACIIV010000068.1 GCF_014205635.1 Polymorphobacter multimanifer | reverse complement strand
TGTGCACGGCGGTGACAAACCAGGCCATTGGATCGTCGGCGGCGTGTCGATGAGGGCGGTGTAAAACCCGGCCATTGGTTAGGCTTGTCCCTTTGGGGGCGGCCGGGGATGTTTGGCGTGGACAACTATGCCGCGGTTCGGCGTTTCGTATTTGTCGAGGGTCACAGCCGGCGCGAGGCGGCGCGGGTTTTCGGTCTGAGCCGGGAGACGGTGCTGAAGATGTGCCGGTTCTCGTTGCCGCCGGGCTACACGCGGACGGTGCCGGTGACGAAGCCCAAGCTGGGCGCGCTGCTGCCGGTGATCGACACGATCATGGAAGGCGACCGGACAGGTCCGGTCAAGCAGCGGCATACGGCGAAGCGGATCTTCGAGCGGCTGCGCGACGAGCATGACTTCAGCGGCGGCTACACCGTGGTGAAGGATTATGTCCGGCTGTGCCGGGCACGCGGCCGCGAGACCTTTGTGCCGCTGGCGCATCCGCCTGGGCATGGCCAGGTCGATTTTGGCGAAGCGGTCGCGGTGATCGGCGGTGTGCGGCAGAAGATCCACTTCTTCTGTATGGACCTGCCGCAGTCGGACGCGTGCTTTGTGAAGGCCTATCCGCGCGAGACGACCGAAGCCTTCCTCGACGGCCATGTGTCGGCGTTTGCGTTCTTTGGCGGCGTGCCGCTGTCGCTGCTGTACGATAATCTCAAGATCGCGGTGGCGAAGATCTGTGGCGACGGCAAGCGTGAGCGCACCCGGGCGTTCACCGAACTGGTCAGCCATTATCTGTTCGCCGACCGCTTCGGCCGTCCAGGCAAGGGGAACGACAAGGGCAACGTCGAGGGGCTGGTCAAGCATGCGCGGCTGAACTTCATGGTACCGATCCCGGAGGCGGCGAGCTTCGATGAACTCAATGCCCGGCTAGGGGCGCAGTGCCGGCAGCGCCAGGCCGAGCGCGCCGGTCGCCATGCCGAGACGATCGGCGAGCGGTTAGTGGCGGACACGGCGGCGCTGCGCGCGCTGCCTGCGGTGCCGCTGGAGCCGTGCGAGAAGCGCAGCGGCCGGGTGTCGTCCACGGCGCTGGTTCGGTATCGGTGCAACGATTACTCGGTGCCGACGCGCTATGGCTTCCAGGAGGTCATGGTAAAGGGCTTCGTCGACGAAGTTGTGATCCAGTGCACCGGCAAGATCATCGCACGGCATCCGCGCTCCTATGCCGAGGGCGCGTTCATCGCCGACCCGCTGCATTACCTGGCGCTGATAGAGATGAAGCCGAACGCGCTCGACCAGGCGGCGGCCCTGCAGAACTGGGACCTGCCGGAGGTGTTCCAGCATCTGCGCCATGTTCTCGAGGCGCGGATAGGCAACAAGGGCAAGCGCGAGTTCATCCAGGTGTTGCGGCTGCTCGAGGCGATGCCGAAGGAGGTTGTCACCTATGCCGTCACGCAAGCGATCCATCTGGGCGCGATCAGCTTTGATGCGGTCAAGCTGATCGCGCTGGCGCGCACCGAGCGCCGGCCGGTACGGCTCGACCTGACGGCCTATCCGCATCTGCCAAGACTTACGGTGCAGACGACGCGCGCCGCCGATTATGCGGCGCTGGTGCCGGAGATGGCGGTATGATGGGCAGGAGCGGCACGACCGGCACGGCAATACCTGACACCATGCCGCCGGGCACGACAAGCGGCGCCCCGCAGGTGCTGCTGGCCCATCACCTCAAGCAACTGAAGCTGCCGACGGTGCTCCGGGAGTACGACAAGGTCGCGCGCGAATGCGCCCGTGATGGCGTCGACCATCCGCGTTATCTGCTGCGGCTGATCGAGCTCGAACTCATCGACCGCGAACGCCGGACAGTCGAACGGCGCATCCGCGCCGCGCGGTTCCCGGCGGTGAAGAGCTTCGACACGTTCGACTTCGCCGCCATCCCCGGGCTGAACAAGATGCTCGTCCTCGAGCTCTCCCGCTGTGAATATATCCTGCGCCGCGAGAACATCATTGCGCTGGGCAACAGTGGCACCGGCAAGACCCATGTCGCCCTCGCGCTCGGCCTGGCAGCTTGCCAAAAGGGATTTACCGTCGCGTTCACCACCGCCGCCGCGCTGGTCAGCCAGTTGCTCGAAGCCCGCGACGAACGCCGGCTGCTCAAGCTCCAGCGCGACCTGGCATCTGTCAAACTG
>NZ_JACIIV010000067.1 GCF_014205635.1 Polymorphobacter multimanifer | reverse complement strand
GCTTCGCTGTCCCAGGGGCGTCGAGCATCCCCAGTCTGCCCAGCCTCGTCAGGCTCGCTGCTGCCTAACGCCCGGCAATCTGCCCCGGTTACCTGGTCATGCTGTTCAAATCCGCCAAGGATGCGGCAATCGTATTTTCGGGCGTCCCGCTCGCGCTGACCGGAGGGGTGGCGGCGCTGCTGTTGCGCGGCATCCCGTTCTCGATCTCGGCGGGCGTCGGGTTCATCGCGCTGTCGGGCGTCGCCGTCCTCAATGGCGTCGTTATGCTGACCTTCATCCAGCAACTCCGTGCAGAGGGGCGTCACCTCGACGATGCGATCCGCGAAGGTGCATTGACCCGTCTCCGTCCGGTGCTGATGACCGCGCTGGTGGCGAGCCTTGGGTTCGTTCCGATGGCCCTCAATGTAGGGTTGGGGTCGGAAGTGCAGCGTCCGCTCGCGACGGTCGTCATCGGCGGGATCATCTCCTCGACCCTGCTGACGCTCGTCGTGCTGCCCGCGCTTTACCGGATCGTCCACGGCCGTCGCGCCAGCGACGAACAGGCCGATGGGCCGCTCGCACCGCAAATTTCGACGTGAGGAATCAGTGATGCCCGACAAATTTATGTGCCGACAGCGTCTCTCCGGCCCGCTGATCGCGCTCGCCGCGATCTTGGTCACGTTGCTGTGGTCGGCCGCCGCCTATGCCCACGGCGTGGCAGAGGGCGATCAGGGCTATGTCCAGGAAGTGAGCGGCGTACAGTTTGGCCCGTTCATGTATTTGGGGGCCAAACACATGGTCACCGGTTACGACCATCTGCTCTTCTTGTTCGGGGTCATCTTCTTCCTTTACCGGCTCAAGCACATCGCCACCTACGTGACGCTGTTCGCGGTCGGCCATTCGACGACCATGTTGTTCGGCGTGCTGACCGGCGTTTCGGCGAATGCATATCTGATCGACGCAATCATCGGACTGTCGGTCGTTTACAAGGCACTCGACAATCTCGGCGCATTCCGTCGCTGGTTCGGCGTGCAGCCCGATACAAAGATTGCAACGCTGATTTTCGGCCTTTTTCACGGCTTTGGACTTGCCACCAAGGTCTTGGAATTCGAATTGTCGAAAGACGGGCTGCTACCCAATTTGATCGCCTTCAATATTGGAGTCGAGATCGGGCAGCTTCTGGCGCTCTCAGCCATCCTCATTGCGATGAGCGCGTGGCGCCGGACCAAAAGCTTCGGTCGCCATGCCTTTGCCGCCAATGTCGCACTGATGACCGCAGGTTTCCTGCTCGTCGGTTTTCAGCTTTCCGGTCTTATGATCTCCCAAGGAGCCTGACCCATGTTCAATTCACAACTTCCCCCGATTTCCGAATTACCCAGTTCGCGCCAGCTCTTGGGCTCAACTCTGCTCGCCGGCGGCGTGGCCGCCGCGCTGCTGGCAACGGTCATTCTCCCTTCCGAATATGGCGTCGATCCAACAGGAATCGGCCGTTTGTTTGGACTGACGGAAATGGGTAAGATCAAGATGCAGCTGGCACAGGAGGCAGCGCGTGATGCTGCCGTTGAAGCAACGCTAGCCAGCCAGCCCGCAGCCCCTACTGTTGCGGTGCCTGGAAAATCAGAGGCTGGCACCGAGACCGGTGCTGAGCGGAGCGATACCATCACGGTGAAACTCGCCGTCGGCGAGGCCGCTGAAGTCAAGGCCACCGCGACCAAGGGAATTCAAATCGGTTTCGACTGGTCAGTAGCGGGCGGGCACGTCAATTACGACACTCATGCCGACGCGCCGGGGATCGATTATCACGGCTATGGCAAAGGCAGGGAATCGACCGGCGAGCGCGGCTCTCTCAATGCTGCCTTCGACGGCAAGCATGGCTGGTTCTGGCGCAACCGCTCGGATGCCCCGGTGACTATCACCCTGCGCACCACTGGCGCATACACCGAGATCAAGCGTGTCGTTTGAGGGCGCTCATCCAGCAGGCAGTTGGTGCGCGTAGATGCTGTCCATTCTCGCCAACCGCACCTATCGGCATTTGTTGCTCGCGCAAATCGTCGCGCTGGTCGGCACCGGTCTAGCGACGGTGGCGCTGGGTTTGCTCGCTTACGAGCTGGCGGGCGGCAACGCGGGCGCGGTGCTGGGCACGGCGCTGGCGATCAAAATGCTCGCCTATATCGGCATAGGCCCGATTGTCGGGGCTTGTCAACGGCGGTCGGATTCCAGGCCAGTGTGGCGGTGTAAAAGCAGGCCATTTTCGGTGCGGCCCGGTTGTTTGCAAAAAGGCCCCCGATCGG
>NZ_JACIIV010000066.1 GCF_014205635.1 Polymorphobacter multimanifer | reverse complement strand
TGATCCGCTTTTTCTCCACGGCGGCGTTTCTGGCGCTTGCGCTGTCTTCTCCTTCGGCAGCGGCGCCGCGCGGGTTGAAGGCTTTGGACAGTTTCCGTGTTGGCACGGGTGGTGTGCTTTGCACGGCGCAGTTGCGGGGGGTTGATCCGCTTCTGGTGTCGATGTTCGACCGTGGGTATGCGCTGGTGTGCCGGGATGCGGCGACGCAGGTGGGGTCGCTCTTTGCGCTGCGCTCGGGGAGCGGCGATGCGGCGGCAGGCGTGCTGGCGCGGGTTGGCGGGGCTGGCTGTGCAGCGACGAGCGAGGTGATGCTGGGCGGGCTGGCGGTGCGGCGTGCGGAGTGTGCTGCTGCCGATGCGGGCGTGCCGCGGTTGCTGCTGAGCGCCGAGCGCGGCGGCGTGCTTTACCTGGCGCAGGGGCTGGCGGGGTATGAGTCCGCCCTGGCACTCGGGCTGCAATCGATGGTGGCCGACCGGCCGGTCGAGGGCGATGTGGCGGTGACGACCACCGGCAGCGGTGACCCCACAGCGCTTGCCCGCGTGCAGGCCGGCGTGCTCGATCCCGAGGCCGCACTGGCCGAAGGCTATCTGCGCAACAATGCCGGCAGCTTTGCCGAAGCCGCGGCCTTCTTCGAGATCCTCGTCGAGCGCAGCCGTGCCGGCGACGCCGGCTTTGCGCGCACCGCCGAGTATCTCGCCAACCAGGGGCTCCAGCAGTCCAACCTCGGCAACCGGGTGGAAGCACTCGACCTGTTCGCCCGCGCCGCCCGGGCGCCCGATGCCGTCGACCCGGTGCAGCAGCGGCGCTTGCGCAACTTCCGCGCCATCGATGCGCTCAACAACCTGCAGGTGGCGGACGCCTTGCGCATCCTCGCCAGTCCGGTGACGGCAGCCAGCCAGGGGGGCTTGGCACCCGAGCGGCTGGCACAGGGGATCATCGACCGGCCGGTCGCGCAGCGCCTGAACGCCGATGCCGGGCGGCTCTCGCGGCTGGCAGGCGGCGAGCAGCGGCTGTCCGAACAGGAGCGGATCGAGATCCTCGATGCACAGGCGCTTTATCTGCGCGGCGTGGCCGAGCGCGCCGGCGGGCGCACCGCGGCCGCCAAGGTGTCGCTGGGGGCGGCCATTGCCGGCATCAACAGCATCCGCGGCGGCCGGGTGCGCAGCCTGGGGTGGCTCAACGCCGCCAGCTACACCGATCTTGCCGCCATTGCCGAGGCCGAAGGCGACCTGCCCGGCGCACGCAGCCGGCTCGAGGAAGCGGCACGGCTGCTCAGCGTCGAATATCCCGGCTCGGCCGCACTTCTGGCGGCGCGGGCACGGCTGGCGGCACTTCTGGCGCGCAGCGGCGATGGCGCCGGCGCGCGGTCCGCCTTTGCCGAGGTGGTCCGTGCTGCCCCCGCCACGCCAGGCGGCGATCAGGCGATCCGGCCGCTGATCGGGCCCTATTTTGCGCTGCTGGCAACATCGGGCGACCGCGCCGATGCAGCGGCGTTCTTCGATGCCGCCCAGACGCTGGTGCGCCCCGGCGTGGCGCAGACGCAGGCCGTGCTGGCGCGCGAGCTTTCGGGTGGCAGCGATGCGGCGGCCGGGCTGTTCCGCGAGCAGAGCCGGGTGAGCCGCGAGATCGTGCGCGTCGAGACCGAAGTGAGCCGGCTCTCCGCCCAGGCCGAGCTCGGCATCGACGATGCGGCGCGGCTGACAGCGCTTCGCACCGAGCGCGAGACGCTGGCGCAGCAGCAGACGCAGCTCTTGGCCAAGCTGTCGGCGTTCCCGCGCTACCGGGTGGTGGCGCCCGAGACGCTGGCGCTGGCCGACCTGCAGGCGGCGCTCAAGCCGGGCGAGGCCTATTACAAGCTCACTCTGGTGGGCGAGCAGGCCTATGGGATGATGGTGACTGCCGATGCGGCGCGGGTGACGGTGGTGGGGGCACCGACGCGCGAGCTCGAAGCGATGGTGGCGCTGCTTCGCGACTCGATCGTGCGGATCGAGAACGGCCAGACCGCGACCTATCCGTTCGATGCGAGCACCGCGCGGCGGCTGCACACGCTGCTGTTTGCCGGGCTCGATGGCGAGATGGGCACCGTGAAGCATCTGGTGTTCGAGCCCGATGGGCCGCTGCTGCAGCTGCCGCCCAATCTGCTCATCGAAGCCGATGATGGCCTGCCCGCCTATCTGGCGCGGGTCGCCGACATCACCGCCGATGCGTACGACATGCGCGGCATCGCCTGGCTGGGGCGCCGGCGGATGGTGACGACCGCGGTCAGCCCGCGGTCGTTCGTCGAGCTGCGCGGCATTGCGGCCTCGCGCGCCGGCAAGGCGTATCTGGGGCTGGGGCAGAACGCAGCGCCGCCCGCTGCCATGACTGCCATCCCGCGCGATGCGTGCGAATGGCCGCTCACCGCCTGGGGCAACCCGATCGTTGCCGACGAGTTGCGCACCGCCGCCAACGCGCTTGGAGGAACAACCGACATCCTCACGCAAGACGCGTTCACCGACACCGCACTCTCCGCGCGCAGCGACCTCAACCAGTATCGCATCCTGCACTTCGCCACCCACGGCCTCGTCACCGCCCCCGCCCCGCAGTGCGGCGCACAGCCGGCGCTGCTCACCTCGTTCGGTGCCCAGGGGCCGGGGACCGCCATCTCGGACGGGCTGCTGACGTTCCGCGAGATCTTCGACCT
>NZ_JACIIV010000065.1 GCF_014205635.1 Polymorphobacter multimanifer | reverse complement strand
CGGTGCCGGCCTGAACGACACCGCCCGCGCTCGCACCGCTCACATCGCCCTATCGGCCCGCGAACAACGCTGACTTCTTCAACACAATCGGCCCAATTGCGGACATTGGCTATATCGCATAGATCGAAGCTGTGGCGTACCGAACGAGAACAAAGACACGCGCAGCAGGTTGCGGCCTGATGCTCGCGCTTTTCATTGTTTTGCCGGGACTATATATCGCGAGTGGCCCCTATACCGAGACATTGCCTCGCCCATTTAACTCCAAAATTTGGAAGTCGACCGATACTTGGGGCGAGACAAGATGCTCGATGCTTGTTGATCTTCGCGGACGGATTGGCGTGCAAGGCAAGACGCGAGCTGAGATTGCGGAGTTACTTGGTCCAGAGGACGATGAAGATGCAGATGCTAGCCTTAGCCACTGGCACCTTTGTCCCAGTTTCATGGATGTGTGGATTTTGGAAGTTCGCTGGAAAGATGGAGTGGCGGTTGATTCGTGGGTTCGGGATACCTGACGAAAGTCCGCTTGCCACCAATTCCGGCCATTCACGTCAAATGAGCCTACGCCCTCACGGGGTCTGGGGCCCACCGCCCCAGCCGCCGGAGGCCCTTCTCCAAACCCCCTGGCCCTACCGCAAAAACGGCGCCGCCACCGCCGCCGGCACCCGCAACAGCCGCCGCGTTTCCGCATTGAGCAGCGCCCAGATCGTCAGCGCCCGCGCCCGCAGCCTGCCGTCCTCGCCGATGATCTCCACGTGCCTGTCGAAGCGCGCGCCGCTCGGCGTCCCCACCCAGGTCGTCGCCGTCACCGTCTCGCCCTCGAGCACGGCGGCGCGATAGTCGATCTCGTGGCGGCTCACCACCCAGATGAAGCGGTCGCGGTGCTCGGGCGCCGCCACCGCCTGCCAGTGCGCCACCGCCACCGCCTGCACCCAGCGGAGGTAGACGGCGTTGTTGACATGCCCCAGCTCGTCGATGTCCGCCGCCTCGGCGCGGAGCTGCAGGCTGAAGCTGGTGCGATCGGCGGGCGGCGGCATCAGGCGCGCACCCCCATCCCGGCTTTGTAAAACAGCGGATTTGCATCGGTCTTGTCCACGCGCGCCCTCCATTTCACCGGCAGCCATGCAAAAGCAGTCCATACACGGCGGGGACCGCCACCGCGACATGCGACGGACGCCGCGACCCGGTGTCTGCCGACCCCTTTGGCAACATCGGGTCCCGGCCGGTCCCATCGTCGATGTCTGATGCCTCAGGCTGTTGCGATGGTGCCGCCGTCGATCTCAAGCTCGCTCGCCAACCGTAGCGTACGCATCGGCATCTGCTCCATTTTCCGGAACGTCTTGGCTTTCACGGGGCTTGTCGGATACAGTCCTCTTCATCGGGGCGTCTTCACAACTGACGGACAGCCCCGCTTGCCAGACGATTTCCGACCTTCCCGACGCACATTGTTGCTGGCAGCCCCCGCCTTGGCGGCGATGCCGTCCGGCCGTGTCGCGGCGCAACCGACCTTGGGTGAATATCTCATCCAGGGCGCAACTGTGCTCACCATGGTGCCCGGCACGCCCATGCTGGCCGATCATGATGTCCACGTCCGGGGTCGCCAGGTGGTGGCCGTCGGGCCGCGCATCACAGCACCGGCAGCCGAGCGCATCGATGCACGCGGCGCGATCGTGCTGCCCGGGCTGGTCGATACCCATTGGCATGTCTGGACGACATTGCTCGGCAACCTCGCCGACAGCAGCAGCGAAGCCAGCGGCTATTTCGCGATGACCGGCCGCCTCGGTCGTCGCTTCGGCCCGGCCGAGATGCGGCTCGCCGCCCTGCTCGCCGCTGCCGATGCCATCGATCACGGCATCACCACGGTTCATGACTGGTGCCACAATATCCGCAGCCCGGATCATGCCCGCGCAGCGCTCGCGGGGCTGCGCGAGAGCGGCCTTCGCGCACGCTTCTCCTACGGCGCCACGCGCGAGACGCCCTTCGACCGCCCCCTCGATGCCGCCGACTTCACCCGCCTGCACGATGCGTGGGACGAATGGTCGAGCGAGGGACGGCTGACCCTCGGCCTCGGCTGGCGCGGGGTGATGGCGACGGTGGAGGACCGTCCGGCCGCGGTCCCCGAAGCCGTCTGGCGCGCCGACCTCGCCTTGGCGCGCGACCGGGGGCTGCCGGTCAGCGTGCACGCCAACAACAGCGCCGCCAACCAGGGCCATATCCGGGAATTGGCCGGGCGCGGCCTGCTCGGCCGGGACATGCAACTCGTCCATGCGGTCAACGCACAGGCGGACGAGATCGACGCCGTCGCGCGCGAAGGGGCGAGTGTTTCGCTGGCACCGTCATCCGAGTTCGCGGTGGGCTTCGGCGTGCCCCCGGTCGCGGCGCTTCGCCGCGCGGGCGTGGCCATCTCGGCCTCGATCGACACCCCGGCGCTGGTTGGCGCTGCCGATCTGCTGCGCGAATTGCGGATCATCCAGGGCCTCGCCAACGCGCAGACCGGCAACGAGATGGCGATGAAGCCGCTCGATGCGCTCGCGATCGGCACTCGCGGCGGTGCGGCGGCGCTGGGGCTGGGAGAAATCACCGGAACGCTGGCACCGGGCAAGCGTGCCGACCTCATCATGGTCCGTCGCGATGCGCGGGCACTGCAGCCGCACGCCGATCCTGCAACGCTCATCCTGCGCTCGGTCCGTCCGTCCGACATCAGGCTGGTCATGGTCGATGGCACCATCCTGAAGCGCGATGGCCAGCTCACGCGCATCGACCGTTCGCTGCTCGCAACCGAAGTCGCCGGAACAAGCGCCAGGTTGTTCACATGATCGAACTCACGATCAACGGCGCCCCTCATCGCTTCGAAGGCGATCCCGCCGAGCCGCTGCTCTACGTCCTCCGCGACGATCTCGGCCTGTACGCCGCCCGGTTCGGCTGTGTGAACTGCCCCGGGTTTACCGGAGGGTAAAACCCTCAGAGGATACCCATCATGGTAGAGAAGAAAAAAGCATCGCCGTATTCGCCGGAATTTCGT
>NZ_JACIIV010000064.1 GCF_014205635.1 Polymorphobacter multimanifer | reverse complement strand
CGGTGATCTCCGTTGGTTGGATATTGCAACCCAAACCTAACCGAAGATCGCCGATGGCCAACCGCGACCTACACCACCACCTGGGACACGACCCACCATCGCCGACGCCATTTTGGATCGTATCATCCACAATGCCCACCGTATCACCCTCGAGGGCGACAGCATGCGACGACAAAACCCTGGCCCCAACTTGACCAAAAGCGAAAATGACGAAATCACTCCATCCTGACATCAACAAGGCAAGCGAATGACGATACCTCGGCTGTCCCGGAATTAGCGAAACAGCTGTCCCGTTAATGTGAAATCCGCAGATTGAGGTTTTGCCCATCGGGATGCGCCACCGGCAAGGTGACCAGCCTGTCGAGGACATTTTCGGCCTTGGCCGCGTAGGCGGCCAATGTGCTGTCCTTGAGTTGGTCCCTTCGTCGGCCGATGCGGATGGCCCAGCGCAGATGATCGCGGATCCTGGGTGCAAAGACACTGTCGCCGCAGTCGATGGCATACTGAACATCGCGCAGGAGATGGGCAGGGCAGACCTGCTGATCCCGGCCAAGTTGCTGTTGGCCGGAGTAGCGGTCCGAGATCCACACATCGGGCTGGTGGCCATCGAGGACAGCCTCGGCCACAGCGCGGGCACGGCTGCCGACGATCTTGTGCAGCACCGCCGTGCTGGACAGGAAGACCCACTGCCACTTGGTGATGCCGCTGATACGCGTGGTGGTCTCGTCCGATGCAATGACGCTAGCGGTGCGCAGGCGATCGACGATGGCCTTGGTGATGTCGGCCATCGGTGCCCGCATCCGGCGGAACATGTTGGCGATCGCACCTTCGGAGATCGACAGGCCGAACAGCTCGCGGGCCAGTCGCGACAGACGCTCGAAGCCAACATGATGGCTATGGTGCAGATAGGCCAGCAAAGTGCGGATGCCCGGTCCGAACGGGCTGCCGGGCGCCATCCCTGCCGGCGTACCCGCCCGGAAGCGGCTCCCGCAGCCATTGCAGCGGCCGCCAAACAGCTCGATCCGGGTCACGATGGGCCGGATCGGTGGCAGGTCGATATGATCATAGCGATGCCGGCAGCGCTGGCTCTGACCCGAGACGTCGGTCCCACAATAGCCACAGGCGGATGCCATGGCGCGTTCTGTCTTGTCAGGATTGATGGCCAAGGGACGATGCGTGCCTTCACGCGATGGATGCTTGCCGCCTTTGCCACCACGGGGCCGGCCACCGCGAAAATCATCCTTCGAAGGCGGCTTGCTCGAGTTGGACGAGGTCTTGCGCGGCTTGCCCACCAGCGCTTCAAGATCGGAAATCCGCGCAACCAGCTGTTCGATCAGCGCCTGCTGATCCCGCAGCAGCGCGTCCTTCTCAGCCTCGGTCAGCCGACGAAATGGGGCAAGCACCATTGTCAGGATGAATCATGCCGCCGAGTCCGTGGCAAGCCCCTTCAGCAAGGGGGGTGAGCAATTACAGCTGCCGAGCACACAATCCACGGCCTGTGGGACGCCATCGGACGGATCCTCAACCTCTACTCCCCCCAGGAATGCGCCAATTACTTCACAGCCTGCGGATACGATGCAGCTTGATCGAAAACCGCTCTAACCTAGCATCCCGCCCTCTCGTAGGGAGCGATAGCCACTGGCACTGATAATCACATGATCGATGACCTTGACACTAACATGTCGGCCGGCCTCGATTATATTTCGAGTAATATAGATGTCGTCGCGACTAGGTTCTGGATCACCTGATGGATGGTTGTGAACAAGCACTACGCCTGTTGCTCCAAGCTCCAAAGCACGCTTAATGACCTCCCTCGGATAGGCAGGTGCATGATCAACAGTTCCGTACCCCAGAACTTCATCACGAATAATCATGAAACGGCAATTGAGAAACATTATTCTGAACTGTTCACTCTTCAAATTCGCCATCGTGACATGTAGATATGCTAATAGAGCAGACCAGTCATTGATGACCGGCTGAGCTGACGCTTGTGTCCGCAAAGATTGCTGCGTTATACTTGCGACAAGCGTCATCGCAGCAATTATTGGACCTTCAACTCCCTTTATGCGTTCGAGTTCATGAAGATCCGCCGCCAAGGCCTTTGACAATGTTCCAAACTCGTAAAGTACACGACTAGCAAGTGTGCTGTCGAATCGTTCTGGATCCGCCATAAGAAATAGATTATCTAAAAGATCAAGTTCCACACTTCGCGATCCGCCGCGCAAGAAATCAGCAATTCGCATGTCGGGACACTCTCATATAGCCACGTGACGCATCTCCATGTGAATTACGGACTTCGCGGACGACGAATTATATCAAGCATATTACTGAAACCCCCCCTTGCATCAAAACTTACATCTAGAACAGAAACTATCGCTGCGACCTAAGTTGGTGTCAATGTGACAACTGGTGAGAGATAGGTAACTAATATTCAGTTTACACTAGTTAACCTTTGTTGGATAGCGCGGCGCTCCTCCGCGAGGACACTGGCCGAGATGACCTGCTGCCCATTTTCTGGACCGTTTTGAGCTGGAAAATTCCAGTTTAGAAATGGAGGGCCATTGAATGGAGGAAGCGGTTGACCTGACCACCTGATTTTCCTCCACGATGGATTAGAGTCCGGCCCTTGAAGAGGACGGACAATGAAGCCAACGAGGGTCACGGAAGAGCAGATCATCGGGATTTTGAAGGAGGCCGAGGCGGGCGCGAAGACGGGCGAGCTTGCCCGGCGGCACGCTGTGTCGGAAGCGACGATCTACAACTGGAAGGCCAGGTATGGCGGGCTGGAGGTGTCGGAGGCCAAGCGGCTGCGGGCGTTGGAAGAGGAGAACGCCAAGCTCAAACGGCTGCTGGCGGACACGATGCTCGACAATGCGGCGTTGAAGGATCCTCTATCAAACAAATGGTAGCGCCGGCCGCGATGCGGGAAGCGGTTGCCCATCTTCAGGGCAACCTGGGGATGAGCGAGCGGCGGGCGTGCCGGGTTGTTGGGGCTGATCGCAAGAGCGTTCGCTATCGTTCGACACGGCCTGACGATGCCTATCTGCGGGAACGGCTGCGCGCGCTGGCTGCTTATTCCGACGAAGCCGCCCCCCGATTCCGGGATGATTGCGCCCCCTGATTCCGGGATGATGTCGCCCCCTGTTTCGGGGCCTGCGCTGGCTGGTTTCGTTTGTCGTTGTGGACGTGGATTTCGTCAAGCCGGCGGCGACGATTTCGTTCGCCGCAGGCTATCACCCTCGAGATCGAGACGATGGGCATTGTGAATGAGACGGTCCAGGAGATCGTGTCCCACAGCGTGGTGTAGGTTCGCGGTCTCGCCGCTTTGATCTCCGGCTTGGCCGGGTTGATCATGCTGCCATGGATGACAGCGTGA
>NZ_JACIIV010000063.1 GCF_014205635.1 Polymorphobacter multimanifer | reverse complement strand
ATCAACTCAGGCTTCGTAAGCTGCTCAAGTTCCTCGCGATTCATGGATAGTGTGAATCATAGACGCGACCCCTTGGCAAGGGGGTGGGTAATTACGCCGTTATCTCATTGTGTATGTCAGTAATCAGTACGATGCGGTCCGGAAACGGAATGCTTACCCAAACCTTTCGGTCTTGATAATCCATGATTTTAGCGATGAAGTTAATGTCAGGCTGCGGTTCAGGTGCCGACGGGGGGCTTGTTAGAGGAAACAGGCCAATCGCGCCTGAAGTTAACTTCACCACCCTAGGCGCCCAGGCGGATACAGCAACATTGACTGACAAACGATATTATGCACGTTCAATACTTTTCGTACAAGGGTTGGCAGAGTTCTTAACTGTTTTGAGCCCCAATCTCCACCTGCGCAGCGTGTCAGCCATGGAGAGCTTTTTGATATGGTCCGCCTAATGCAGCAACAACATCAAAGCCGTAGTCAAGTTGTTTGACCGTTTTCAGCTTTCGGCTGAGAGGGTGTGCGCCACCATATCCACCGGTGACGGTCTGCGGGGAGTGGCCAAAAAGGGCTCCAATGTCTTCGTCTGCGACGCCGTGCGACCTCAAATTGGCGGCAACAGTATGCCTCCACACATGAGTTGCTCTGCCCTCTTTCCAAAGCCCAAACGCCCTTAGGTACGGGGTCCAGAATTTTGTCATTCCATCGCTAGATCGCCCCTCTCCCAAACGAAACTCAACAAAAACGCGAGCGGTCTTGGCCTTCGCCCGCGCGTTAACAAACTCTCGGAGCCCTAGCTTGATGAGCTGAGGTAGAATCGGAATGTCCCTCACTGAGGCATCATTTTTCGTCGTTTTAACTCGTTTTCCGCTTCCGTCCTCGAGACGAACCTTGAGATGTGGGATGGGGTCTGAAAAGTCGAAATCTTCAGGCACTAGCTGCGCGAGCTCGCCGGCGCGGAGCCCTGTGTGCATCAGTAGCACTACGGACCACCACCGGCCGTCCCGTCGATGACAATCGCCAGGCTGCCTTGGCCGATGAACTGAATGACATCCTGCAAAGAGAGGAGTAACAAACAGATGTTGCAACTCACCCTGTGAAAATGGCTCTGGTGTGCGCTTTTGCTCCCCTTTCCGCCGGGCAATATTTAAGCCTGCCGCTGGATCTGACGGAATCAAGCCTTCTTCGGTCGCATGTGAAAACAGCGTTTTGGCATAATTCCAATAGCGTATCGCGGTGTCGGATTTGATCCGACGCTCGGGATCCTTTGTAAGTCGTTGCTGAAACGATGAGGACTTGCCTTGCATCTTCGTCGTCAGGCGGCAGATATCATCTCTGAATCCGCGAAGTTGTTCTTTCGAAATACTTGCCAACAGCCTATCTTCGCCAACCTGTTCCAGCATCCAACGCATGACCCGCGCAAATTCTTCAAGCTGGGAATGGCCAAGTCCCCTACTTGTCATCCACTCTACATGCCCGGCGATCGCTTGATTCAGCGTTACGCCCGTGACTATCGGCTGAAAAACTGATAAAGTAGGGTGCTCCTGAAGCCTATGGACTTGAAAAAGCTCATCTGTGGAATGAAAACTACTCGCAGGTTTTTTCAATAAATGAATCAACCGGTCCAATTGCGCTCGTTCAGCGCGAGCCGTAAGCTGCAGAGCGACCCGTCGCAGATCCAGCGGAAGTTCACCAAACTCATTGCCCACTGAGGCTATCAGCTCTGTTGCCCGGCGCAGGATTACACCATCAAATTCGCTGCGGACAAGCTGTTGGTCAATTTCAGCCATGCGACGCCGGCTTTCTTCAACGTTAAATTCAATGTCCTCGTCGAAATGATCGATGCTCAGCTGCCTCGGCTGATCGACATCCTTCGCCATGCGATCGAAAAACTCGACGGCAGCCTGCTCAAGGTCATGGCGGGTGGGTGCAGGTTTGTTGCTCAACGCTTCCATCGTCATTCTGAACCACGACGTCGCCAGAAGACATCTTTGGCGAGCCTCGTTCGGATTGACAGTATGCAGCGAGCGCCGCAGCTCTACCATCCCTAAGACTGACACAAGAGGAGTGGGAATGCGAAAGCGCACCATATAGACCGCGCCGCGTCGGACCAAGTGGAGCGGTCGGTTACCGGACATGGCATGCGCTGTGGATCGGCCCTGTGTCGCACTTTCGAGCGCACGGGTTAGTACCCGACGGGTAAGCGCCTGAGGTGAAATGATTTTCGGAGAATTTGGTGCACCCGACAGGATTCGAACCTGTGACCCCTGCCTTCGGAGAGCAGAGAATATGGGCAATTGCATACGTTAGTGATCATCTAAACCACTGATAATTATAGGATCAATGTTTAACATTGTCTGCTAATCTCCACCCATGTATTCCGTACTTTTTCCGTACGGCAAAATTGAGGGTCGATGGCGATGGCGCTGGATCTGAGCAGGGTGAAGGATAGGGACGGGCTAAAGGTCCAGCGCGAGCCGCACTGGCAGCGTCTCAGGGCCGGATGTTTTCTCGGCTATCGCCGCTCCAAACAGGGCGCCAAGGGAACGTGGATCGCCCGCATCTACGATGCCGAAACCTGCAAGTACCAACTCAAGACACTCGGCGACTTTGGCGCGCTGGCGGGCAATGAAATGTTCGCCGCCGCCAAGAAGGAGGCCGAAGCTCTTGCGGACCTCGTGGAAGCGGGCGGCGAAGTCCGCCCCGAAGTGGAAACGGTCGCGGATGCCTGCCGGGAATATGCAAAGGACCGACCGGAGGCCGGGCAGCGCTTCGAACGCTATGTCTATCGCGACGCTATCGCCAATGTGAAGCTCGAGAAGCTTCGCCGGCGACATCTGTTGGACTGGCGCACCCGCCTCGAAAAAACGCCCGCAGCGGTCAGCCGCAACAAGTCAGGACCGAAACTCACGCGAGCCCGCGCGCCGTCAACGCTCAACCGCGACATGGCGATCCTGCGAGCTGCTCTTCGCAAGGTAAAGGTGCACGGCACGCCAAACACCGAAGCGGCGTGGCAAGAGGCTTTGCAGTCGATCAAGAAGGCTGACCGGCGGCGAACGCTATACCTTAGCCGGGAACAGCGGCGAGCATTGCTCGCAGTGATTGACGCCGATGCGGCACCGTTCGTGCAGGCGCTGTGCCTGTTACCCTTGAGGCCAGGCGCGTTGGCATCGCTCACTGCCAGTGACTTCGACAAACACACGGCGGAGTTGACCGTAAGCAAGGACAAGGCGGGCGAATCGCGGCGGATCAAGCTGCCAGCGGAAGCCAGCAAATTGCTTGCGTCGCAGCTCCAGGACAAGCTCCCGACAGCCCCGCTGTTCAGGCGCGCGAACGGTCAGCCTTGGAGCAAGGAAACTTGGAAAATACCCATCAATCGGGCCGTGGTGGCAGGAGTGTGCACGGCGGTGACAAACCAGGCCATTGGATCGTCGGCGGCGTGTCGATGAGGGCGGTGTAAAACCCGGCCATTGGTTAGGCTTGTCCCTTT
>NZ_JACIIV010000062.1 GCF_014205635.1 Polymorphobacter multimanifer | reverse complement strand
AAGGGACAAGCCTAACCAATGGCCGGGTTTTACACCGCCCTCATCGACACGCCGCCGACGATCCAATGGCCTGGTTTGTCACCGCCGTGCACAAACCGGCAATGGCATCGAACGCCAAGCCCCGGTGCGCCCATATTTGGATGTGGAACAGGGCATGGAGGACGGGCCAGGCGGTGCCGGCGAGCGCCAGGCTGCGGTTGCGAAGCCACGCCCCGATGGCCAGTGTTGCACCGCCGGCGACGAACGCCAGGCCCACGTCGCGGATGAAATGCATGCTGTAGGGCCCAATCATCGCAAGGCCAGGCGTGCGGTCGTAGAAGCCGTGCGGACCGGCAAAGATCGTGCCGCCGGTCACAACCCACAGTAGCCTGATGAGCAGAAGCACCGCCCTGGTCACAGCGACAAGGCCTTTGCCGATCCGCGCAGGATAATGACGGTCAAAGCCGCCCAGGACAGCGTGAACAGGACGAAGCGCACCGCGACGCGGTTGACCGTCGCCTGCACCAGCGAGTGCGCGAAGCGAAGGCCGACATAGGCCCAGGCACAGACCGCATGAAGCTGGTCGGCGGCGCCGAGCGCCACGATCGCTAGGGCAACCGCATAGAAGACGGTCGGCGCTTCGGTCAGGTGATTGTAGTTGTCTGCGACGCGTTCGGCCGAGGCCGGAAGCTTGCCTGTCAAACTGGCGGTGTGGGCGGCGGCCTGCGGCTCTAGCCCGGCCCGCTGCATGGCCGGCAGGCGGGTCGCATACATCCAAAGCATCATCAGGGCAGTCAGCGCCGCGAGTGCAAATACGGACAATAACATGCTCACCGCATCGGTCGACGGGCCGGCGTATGTCACCTCCCGGCCTTCAAGGCAACGGTGTCCCGGCTGTTGGCGCGGATTACTTCGGTGTCGAGAAACGTCACTTTCTCGCTGACCAGCCCCTCGCGGAAGCGGATCACATCGATCGCCGGCACGGTATAGGCGACACCTGTCGGCTGATAGCAGAAGCGGCCGAGGGCGAACGGCACCGCTGGATCCATCGCGATGGTATATTCGATGACGACGAAATCCGGGCCAAAGCCGACCTTGCCGACTGTCGACGCGTAACCGGGATTGTCACGCAGGATGCGGGCGAACTGGGCTTGCGCGGCTTGCCTGCCAACCGCGGGCGTTTCGCCGTCGACGCGCAGATCGAAGACCGTGTCGGCCGTATGAAGCGCGGGGATGCGCGCCGGATCGCGGCTACCCCATGCCGCTGAATAGGCAGCAACGTGCTGCCCAAGCGCGGGCGGAACCGCAGCGGGTTGCGCCGCCACACGCTGAGCGAGCCCGGCAGCAGCAAGAGTGGCCGCCAGCAATGCAATCCGTCGGAACGTCATTTTACCCTCCAATTTTTTGCCTAAGCATGTTGCGCTGCTGGTGACATGTCAATAGTATGTTATAAGCCGGCCAACCTGAGGAGGTAGCATGACAGCGACGGGTCCACAGTCTCCCAACCCGGTCGACGAACCGACCCGGCAGAGCGATGCGGCCTTTGCGCTGCTCAAGGCCGAGATCATCGCATGCCGGTTGGCTCCCGGCAGCGGCTTCTCGGAATCGGCGCTGTCGCTGCGGTTCGGGCTGGCCAAGGCAGCGACACGGTCGGCACTCACCCGCCTGGCCGAGCTTCAGCTCGTGGTGCCGGTCCCGCGCCATGGCTACACGGTGGCACCCGTGACGGTGCAATCGATCCGTGAGCTGTTCGAGATGCGCCTTATCGCCGAGCCGAAGGCGGCGGCCATGGCAGCGACAAGGGTCGACGCCGCCGGGTTGCGTCGTCTCAATAAGGCGCCGCAGAATGCCCACAGCGCCGACGAACGACTGGCCTTCGTCGCCGCCAATCGCGCCTTTCATCGCGCGATCGCGGCCGCGACCGGCAATGCCCGGCTCTATGCCCTGCTCGACGCGCTCGCCGATGAGGGTGAGCGTCTGGTGCACCTCGGCCTGTTCGGCCCCGGATCGCAGATGCACGACCGAGCAGAGGCCGACGACGGCCACGAGGCGCTGATCGCCGCTTTCGAAGCTCGTGATCCTGCCGCCGCCGAACGGGCTGCGAGTGCGCATGTCGAGCACGCACGCGCGATTGTTCTGGCCCGCATAATGTCCGGCACCATCAACCTAGCGATCAACTGAAGGGCTTCGTATAGGGTGTCCGAAAGGGGACCCTGCAGGTCTTGCACGGTGCAAGCCTTCGTCTGCCCCGAGGCGGCACTGGCCACGGAATCAGCGCGATTGAGGCCAGACGCGCCGAAGCTAGGCCGCCACTTCGCTAGCGGTGTATATTTTTGCCTTCAGATGGGGAGCAACCGAGCAGATTTTAAGTAAAAGCTCGACCAGGTGCCAGTTTTCAATCCGCCGAGCGGCAGTTCTGTAGCTCAGTTCGCAGCACCTGTACCAAATCAGCCGCTGACATTTCGCGCACTAACGGTGCGCCTTGCCCGGCCCAGTGAGCGCCGAACCCATACTCCCCCTTAGCTTTGGCGGCGGCATGCAGCGCTTTGCCGGCATTGTACGCGATGGGGTAGTCAGGAGGTTGGCAATTGCCGATCGCAGCTGCCAATCCTGTGAAGCGGTTGGCGAGCGCGCGGGCTGGTCGGCCAGAGATGAGTGATGTCAGCGACGTGTGATAGGCGCCCGGTCCTCTCAAGGCCGCCCGGTATCCTTCGTCGGCTGCGCTCTCAAGGCAAGCGATGAAGGCGGTGCCGAGCTGCGCCGCAACCGCA
The DNA here is from genome assembly GCF_014205635.1 of Polymorphobacter multimanifer. Taxonomy (GTDB): domain Bacteria; phylum Pseudomonadota; class Alphaproteobacteria; order Sphingomonadales; family Sphingomonadaceae; genus Sandarakinorhabdus; species Sandarakinorhabdus multimanifer. The sequence continues at coordinate 797 of NZ_JACIIV010000062.1, read as the reverse complement.
CCCAGATCGAGAACAGCGGCGATCCCGGCACCGTCCATTATGCCTCCCGCCGCGATCACCGGAAGTTTGGTCTTGAGTACCAAAAGACGCGTCAGCGCGACGGTGCCAAGCGCATCATCGGGCGCGACTGGATCGAACGCGCCCCGATGTCCGCCAGCTTCGATCCCCTGTGCTACGACTGCGTCGATGCCCGCGCTTTCGATAGCACGGGCTTCGTCCAGGCTGGTAGCCGTTGCCATCAACACGATCCCTCGATCCCGCAGGAGGGTGATGATGTCGGAGGATGGCAGGCCAAAGTGAAAGCTGACCACCGGCGGCGCCAGTGCGAGCAGCATGGCCAACATGTCGGGATCGTCGGCGAAGCTCTTGTAGATGGTCTGCAGTGCCGTTGGCGGCTCGGCCTCGAACTCGGTAAAGACAGGCGCTAGCCAGTCGAGCCAAGCAGCCTCCGTAATAGGATCGGCAATGGCTCTGCCGTGAACGAACACATTGACGTTGAACGCGTTATTTGTTCGCGCTCGGGTCTCTTCAATCATGCCGCGTGCACCAGCGGCATCGGTTGCCCCAACGCCGATCGAACCCAAGCCGCCCTGTTCAGACACAGCGGCAGCAAGTGCCGGCGTGGACACTCCTGCCATCGGGGCCTGAACGAGCGGGAGCGACAAGCCTAATCGGTCCATCAACAAAGTTGGCATCTGACACCTTATACCAAGATTCACTGATCAGAACTCCTGAGCCCAGTTGCGCAACCCGATCGACATGATCTTCCAGGGCTGCTCGACGAGCTTGTTCCAGGC
>NZ_JACIIV010000061.1 GCF_014205635.1 Polymorphobacter multimanifer | reverse complement strand
GCCGAGGTGACCGGCGTCGCAATGGCCGCATGATTACGCCCAATTCCGGCATCGCGTCTTTCCTCGCACCCGACCGCAGCAAGTTGACGGTGCCGTTCTGATACAGCCACGCGTTGAACTCGACAAAACGAACGTTCAGGTCTGTACGGCTCTCTAGTGAGACGCGCAGTAGCTTCATCATAGAGGACTTTCCGACGCCCCAATCGCCCGAGATGCCGATGGAGAGGGGCTCTCCGTTCGCCCCTACGATGCGCTCCGCCGCGATCTCCGCGACATGCGAGAAGTTGACGAGGTCGCGGACGGTTTCGTTGTCAGACCACATGCGATTCGGCGTCCCCGTTCACACTTTTATTACGGAGACATAACGATGATACCTGTCGAGCGCCATGCTAAACAGCCGGTTATTCCGTATGAAAGCACGGCTGGACGTGCCGGCGACGGAGCCGGCGCGTCTCAAAGCACTCGCGACTTTCGGGTTATGAAATTGTCGCGGCGGCAAGGCCGGCACCTCCAGGTTGATGCCCAGAGCGGCCTTACCGCATCGCCCCACGAGCAGGCGGTCGAGCCCGCTGAACGGACATCCGTTTTCCCTAAGACCGCCGCCTGAAAGCAGACAGGCAGCTTTGCACCAAACGTTACCCACCGTATCGGGCATAACTGCGTTTGAGGGAGGGACCTTCTTCAGCGCGGACGGTAGACGGGGATGTAGGCGCGAAGCACGTGCCTTGACTGGACTTCGGCGAACGAAAGAGCGTTGCTGTCATTGCGAGTCGCCCGGTTGACCGGACGCCGCATGCAGCCCCAGGCATGAAATACCGGGGCTTAGGGTCGTGGGACCACCGGCACATCACGTGCAGGCGTCCACGGAGACCGCACATGACCACAATCGCCAACGATACACTATCGACCAACACGCCAACATCGCGAGGCTCGCCAAAGCGCGTACCGCAAGTCCGCAAGACCACCGCTGTGGCCGCAATGCCTACGAAGGTGGCCCAGGCAGCAAAGCTACTGGCGAGAGCCCGTGGTGCGACGATGACGGAGCTCGGCACTGCGACCGGCTGGCAACCGCATAGCGTCCGCGCGATGCTGTCGGGCCTACGCAAGAAGGGTGTAAGACTAGTCAAAGAGACCCGCAAGTCAGGCGACAGCTGTTATCGCATCGAAGGCGCTGGCGCTGCTGCCGATGCGGATACTGCGGCACCTCCGCCCACAGCTGAATGTCCAGGCGCCCTTGCCACGGTAGCCGTGGCTGCAGCCGAAGGACAGTGAGTATGGCAAGTCTAGCCGACCAGCTGGCAGCACTGCCGGCCATGTCGCCCGCCCAACTTCGAGCCGAGTGGCGGCGCGTGTATCGCGCGGCCCCACCGCGACTGACCCCCGACCTGCTGGTTCGCGGCATTGCCTACCGCCTGCAAGAGCGCAGTCATGGCGGGCTCCCTGCAGGCACGGCTCGCGAGCTCGACCGTGCCGCCAAGCGTTTGCTCCGCGGCGACAGCGTCGGGGCTCTAGGCGATACTCGCCTGAAGCCAGGCACGCGCTTGGTCCGTCACTGGAACGGTACTAGCTACAGCGTGCTGGTTAGCGGAGATGGCTTCATCATGGATGGGCGCAGCTTCACGTCGCTGAGCCATGTGGCTGAAGCCATCACCGGCGCACATTGGTCCGGACCAAGGTTCTTCGGGGTTAAGGCTTCAGTCAGCGGGCCAGTCGGTGCCGCAGCCGCCTCATCAGCGCGTCGGGTGTCCGCGGCACGGGCGGTAGCAGTATGAGTGAGCACAAGACCATCCGCTGCGCGATCTACACCCGCAAGTCGACTGAGGAGGGGCTGGAACAGGCGTTCAACAGCCTCGATGCCCAGCGTGAGGCATGTGTCGCCTATATTGCTAGCCAGCGGCACGAGGGCTGGGTGCTGTCGCCAGAGCTCTACGACGATGGTGGGTTTTCGGGCGGCAATATGAACCGACCCGGTCTGACCCAGCTCATGGCCGAGGTGCAGGCAGGACGCATCCAGGTCATCGTTGTCTACAAGGTCGATCGCCTCACCCGCAGCCTTGCTGACTTTGCAAAGATTGTGGAGGTGCTCGATGCTGCTGGCGCCAGCTTTGTGTCGGTGACCCAGTCGTTCAACACCACCACAAGCATGGGCCGGCTGACGCTTAATGTCCTATTATCCTTCGCCCAGTTTGAGCGTGAGGTTACCGGCGAGCGCATTCGCGACAAGATCGCGGCGTCAAAGCGCAAAGGTATGTGGATGGGTGGGCCAGTGCCGCTGGGCTACGACGTCCAGGATCGCAAGCTGGTCGTGAATAGGGCCGAGGCAGCCACCGTGCAGCGCATCTTTGCCCGGTATCTTGAGCTGGGGTCGGTGGTCGCCACGGTCGAAGCCGTCAATCGCGAAGGGTTGGTCACCAAGGTTTCGGCGACCAGCGCTGGCGGGACGCGTGGTGGCATTGCCTGGGCCAGGGGCAGCCTGGCGCACCTGCTGACCAACCGCGTCTACATTGGTGAGGTCATACACAAAGGAGAGCACTTTCAAGGTGAGCATGAGGCCATCACCAGCACAGACGTCTGGGAGGCCACCCAAGCTCAGCTGGCCAGCAATCGGATCGCACGGGCCAGCGAGCAGAACTTACAGCACAACAAGATGCTGCGAGGGCTGCTCTATGATGGCCTGGGGCGGCGAATGCATGGCAGCCAGGCCAATCGCGGTGCCAAGCGCTATCATTACTATATCACCAACCCTACCGATGCTGAGATTACAATTGGCCCAAGCCGGCGGGTGCCGGCGTCCGAACTTGAAGCCACGGTCATCCAGCGGCTGCGGGCATTCCTGACAAACGCTGCATCGCTCGATGAAGCAGCAGCGCGCATGCAGCTTCCAGACGACCAGCTGACAAACTTCATCCTCAGCGCCAGGGCATTGGCAGCGGCCGTCGACGACGTTCCGTCAGCGGCAGCGAGTCTTCTCCGCCGGGTTGATGTGCACGACGACCGGATCGAATTGATTATCTGCCTCGCTGCCCTACTGCCGGAAGCTGTCGCCCAAATAACGCCATCGCCAACCGCAAAAGTATCTGCAGCATCACGAACTGCGTACCAGCTGTCCGTACCAATGACTCGGATCCGGCGCGGTAAGGAAGTACGACTCGTTATCGGTGACGACACCATCTCTCCGCCCTCTCAGGCCGATCCAAGCCTCATCAAGCTCATGGCTAACGCACGCGGCGCTTGGCAAGCGATGCTTGCAGCCGGAGACGCACCGATCGCGAAAGTTGCTGTCACCCAAGGCTACTCAGTCGACCACTTCACGCGGCTGCTGCGGATTTCCACCCTTGCGCCATGCATCGTCAATGCCATCGTCAGGGGGCGACAGCCGATCACGCTCACCAGGCAGCGACTGGCCAAGCTCACCAACGTGCCAACCGATTGGGCAGAGCAGCGGGCGGTCGTGTCCCAAGTGGTGGTGTAGGTCGCGGTTGGCCATCGGCGATCTTCGGTTAGGTTTGGGTTGCAACATCCAACCAACGGAGACCACCGATGACCGACGATACGATGAACCTGCAGGCGCTTGTGGGAAAGAGCGCAGACGCTGACTTTTTGCGCGAGATGATCGGCTTTGCCGCGCAGCGGCTGATGGCCCTTGAGGTGGGTGGCCTGACGGGTGCTGGCTATGGAGAGAAGAGCGACGAGCGGCTCGCCCAGCGCAACGGTTACCGGGAGCGCGACTGGGAGACCCGTGCCGGCACTGTCGAACTGCGCATCCCCAAGCTCAGGAAGGGCAGCTACTTCCCCGGCTTTCTCGAGCCCAGACGCCTTGCCGAAAAGGCGCTGACCGCCGTCGTGCAGGAGGCATATATCCAAGGAATCTCGACGCGATCGGTCGATGATCTCGTCAAAGCGATGGGAATGAGCGGCATCTCGAAAAGCCAGGTCAGCCGGCTGTGCGAAGAGATCGATGT
>NZ_JACIIV010000060.1 GCF_014205635.1 Polymorphobacter multimanifer | reverse complement strand
GTCACGCTGTCATCCATGGCAGCATGATCAACCCGGCCAAGCCGGAGATCAAAGCGGCGAGACCGCGAACCTACACCACGCTGTGGGACACGATCTGCGAGGAGAAGGTCATGACCTTCGCGGGTCACGATGATGCTGTCGGCGTTGGCCGGATCGACCGCCACCCAATGTCGTTCGACCATGCGGGTGTAGATCGTGCGCACTTCGGGCTCTGCGACGGGGCAGCGGAAATAGATGGCAAGGTCATCGGCGAGGCGGGGAATGCCGCCGGCGCCATTGCGAAGGAGCATAATCCCAAGGCCAAGCTCGCCGATCGAAACAGGGGCGAGATCGAACAAGCCGAACATGGACATGGGATTCCTCATAACCCGTTGGCTGCGTAGTAAGCGGTGATCTTGGCCTGGATCTCGGTCATGACATCGAGCTCGGCGGGCACCTTGGCGGCATCGACGAACTCGGCATAAACTTCTGAGAAATCCATCAGCGCGAGGTTCAGCTGCTGAAACTCGGCGATGGTGAAACCGGCGCAAGCTTCAGTCTTCGGATCGCCCCAGGCTTTGCCGATCTGCGGCCGGCCCTGCTCCTGAAGGATGCGGCTGATCTTGGAGAGGAAGCAGCAGTGCGCCTCTTTCTTGCGAAGGCAGATACCGAGCACCTTTTGATCACAATAGGTGCCGACATAGGTGCACTGGCCGTCCTCGCGGCGATCTTTCAGCGCGATGTCCTCGGCGTTGCAGCCGCCCAGCAGCGGAAAACCCCGCGGGACACAGCAATTGGTGAGACCAAAAATCGTCTTGGAGCAGGTCAGGCGGTCGCCCTTGAATATCTCCAGGGTCGCCTCGTTGAACTCCTTGCCGGCCTGGCTGATCGCGTTGAGCGCGACAACGGCATCCTTGAATTCGGTATTGGGCGTGCGATCGATGGTGTAGCACTCGCCGTTGAGGCAGTAAACATCAGCATCACAGATCTGCTGGTTGACCTGGGGGACCGGCGGAATCGGGCAAGAATAGACACGATCGACGGTGAGGCACGGCAACTCTTCGGTGATGCACTGCTCGCGCACGAAAGTGCAGCCGAGTGCATCGAGTTCGCTGCAATCCGACATTGGCACGAGCGGGCCGCTGCACTGATAGGTTCGATCCCAAGCCCAGCATGGCTGGGTTACCGGCATGCCGGCGACTAGGCGGGTGACAGGCGTGCTGTCGGTGCAGATATCCGGGTCCGGCGTGCAGTTGGAATCGGCCTTCCAGGTGGCGCACGCGCTGTCGTTGGGGGTGGAGCCTACATACGCATTCTCGGACGACAACAATGTGCCGCCCGGCACCAGCGAGGAACAGGATAGCTGGGAGACGGGCTCGCCCGGCTCGGCGCAGCCAAAGCTGGGGGGCCCGAAGAACAACAGGCAAGTACCTGGCCGGGAACCGGTGTAGGTACAGGTGCCAGGGTAGTAGCCGGCAAAGGACGCGCAATCGTCGGTGCCGTTGGTCGCGGCGTTGAGTTCGCTGCACTCATATTTGTGGACCATCTGGAACTGGTGGTCGAGGGTGACCTGACAGGTCTGCGGGCCGGCGCCCGGGTCCTGGACGTAGCCGGTGTTACAGGTCTGTTCGTAGGTGCCGGGCGAGATGGCTGCGGACGGGATCGGAACACAGGTGCCTTGCGCCCCGTTGGCGCTGAACCCCGAGACATAGGTGTAGGGGTCGCCAATGACCGTCTTGCCGGCTGCGACGGTGGTGTTGATCTCGCTCGCAGGGAAGGTGGCACGATTTGCGAGCGATTCAGTGACGGCTTGATAGCCGACTGAACCGGGGGCCTGGGCTACGCCTGCCGGCTCGAGCGTTGCCGGCGCACTATAGTAGGACTGCTCGGTAGGGTTGGCTGTGAAATTGGGCAAGTCGGCGGGGTTCGGCGGGGTCTGCGCCGTCGAAAGCGCAACCGGCGCCACGGTGCCACCAAAGGCTTTTCCGTCTGTCTTGGCGGCTTGCGTCGGAGTCTGACTATTCAACGCCGCCGGGGCCGCAAGCAAGGCTAGCGCAACGCCAAATGCCTTCGCAGCTGAGGTGAGCCGGACGATCATCGCCCCTCCCGCGCCACCGGCTTCACAGCCGGCTGAGCAGCGTTCAGACGCTTGAGGTAGATCCCTGCGGCGGCAGCGCCGGGACCGCCGCCGCCGCGGAACTTCTCGAGCGCAAACTCGGCAGTGACATTGCCGGCGATCCGATCATGCGGGGGCAGGGGCGTGGCGCAGGAAAAGCCGTCGCAAAGCGTGAAGTCGGTCGTGGTGACAACATAAGCTGGGACACTCGTGATGTTGAATGCGCGGAACAATCGCGGATCGATGCCGATCCCCGAGGTGCTTTGCCCCTTGTCGACCACCTTCATCATGGCCGTGCTGAACAGTTTGACGCTGTTGTTCTGGAAGCCGCGAAAGACAACCATGCCGCCGGCTTTGGAGACGTCGCGCACCATGGCCCGCAGCGCGCTCACCGGCATCGACATGCTGGCAAAGGCGATGAAGCGTGGGCCTTCAGGTGCGGTAGCACCTTCCCGAACTGAACCGGCGGCGGCAACAAGTTCATCAAAGTCGAAGATGCCCGGCACAGGTTTTTTGATCGAAGCTGTCGGCGCCCGCATCGTATTGGCCTGCGCCGCCTTGCGCGTCAGAATGGCTTCGTCGCGCAGTGCCTGGCCGCGGCGGACGACCTCATCGGTAAAAAGCTTTGCATCGTCCATTTGCGTCTTGGCGGCGGCGCGAAGCCGCCCGGCTTCAACGCCTTCGACCGTCTGCGAAAAGGCTTCGACGCCCCAGGTGACGGTCAGCCCAAACGCAGCAAGAAGGACAAGATCGAGCCGCATCACAGCACACAGCAATTGCGTTTGCGCCAGACGAGATAGCCCATGTCCTCGCCGATAACGGGGAGCATCTGGCCCGACCCAGGCACCATCGACGTGCCGCCGATCGGCATGCAGGCGCCGGGCCCCGAGCCCGGGACCGGGTTCGTCGCCTGGAACCGATACTGCGACTTCTGCATGATCGGCATGATGTATTTGTCGCAAAGACCCTGGGTGCCGGACGTGCCCCAGGCGATGCCCATGCGGTGCAGCTTGAACGCAAATCGGTCGAGTGCGAGCCGGCTGCCCTGAACATGGCCGCTTTGCGCAGCGATGTTTCCGTTGAGAGGGTACATTGTGCCCTGACAGCCTGCGCACCAGAACAAAGGATCGAGGGGTTTCGACACGGTCGATGCGACGCAATCGGCAGCGCAAGCAGCAACAGCGAGCGGGTTGGAGAACACAACGGCTTCGGGGTTGATGATCAGTGTCAGTTCGCTGTCCTGCCACAGCGGATCGATCTCGGTCAGATAGAGGAGGTCGATCGAGCCGGGCTCGAGGCAGAGAAAGTCAGCGACCAGCTCGAGCCAATAGATCAGCGGATACATATACCAATGGACGTGCCAGCCACCGGTCATCTGCTGTTTGCCGCCGACGGCCGATGCGCCGGCAAGGGTTTTCTGTCCGATGGCGAACCCCGGATCGAGGCTGATGCCGCCAAGGTTGACGAAGCACCATGGCTTCATGGTCACATCGGCCAATCGCACCGGTTCCCAAAAGCCGACAGCGATGCCAATACGCGGCAACGGGCTCAAACAGGCGCAGACCGGCAAGATCGGATTATCGGTATCGGGTTTTGAGGAGGGCCAGATCGGGATCTCCCCGACGGTTAACGGAAACAGGCAGCCCCAGCAGATATCGGTTATCGGATTGACAAAGCGGCCATGGCAAACATCCTGGGCCTGCGCGCGCTGCGGCAACGACACCATGATCACCGCCAGCGCCAATGACAGCACAGCGGCAAGACGCTTGAGGCGGTTCACGAGGCGGGCCCCCTGCGAGCGCCGTTACTGGATGGCGAAACCACGCAGCCAGCAAGATACAATTGCCACAAATACGGGCAAAGCTTCGAGACACGCTCCGCGGTCCAGTAGAGCCGCTCATAACGCTCGCGAACGACAAGATGGACCAGGTACAGGGCGAGCCAGGCAGGCGCCCAGGCCAATACAGAGACAAGGTTGTTGGCATAGGGACCAAACTGAACCGCAGCCAAGGCACCAAGACTGCTGACCGCTGCGACAAAGCCAATGCCAGAAATCCACAGCACGGTTCGCGCCCCCCAGAACCATAATGTATCGGGCGCTGGGGGCAGCAGCAGTTCATGGCGGTCGGCAAAATACATCAGCGCACCAGCGGCCGGTCGGGCGACAAACGATCAGTGTCGATGAGGTCCGCCGCCTGATCATCGAGCAGCGGGATCGCTTCACCGCGATGAAGCGCGACACGATCAGGCGTCCAATGGCCAAGATCGTGGCGGAATTTCCGGCGCGCGAACACCACCAGCATCGACAAGGCCACGACGCCGCCCAGCAGTGAAACCACCGCCAAGAAAGGCGGCTGATTGTCGAACGAGCGGGCGATGAACAGCGCCAGCGCCGACGAGAAGCACGCAACCATGGTCAGTCGGCGAAGCTTCTTGAGATCGTCGGGCTCGGGGGCTGGCGGCAAGCCGGAACGGATGAACTCGCGATAGGTCATCAGGCACTCCTCTTGCAGCGAACGAAGCGGCGGGCGGGCGCGAACCAGCGGTCACAAAAACGATCACAGAAACGATCACTGGGCAGACCAAGCTGGCGGCGATAACGGCGCAAATGGTTCAGCAGCGGCGAGTCATCGAGGACGCCAACTTCGGGCCAAAGTCCCGGATGCAGCGCCAGGAACCGCCGATAACCCGGGTCATTGGCAAAAAAGGTGACGAAGCGGCTCATGGTGCTGCCGCCTTCGCGCGCGACGGGTAATTACCCACCCCCTTGCCAAGGGGTCGCGTCTATGATTCACACTATCCATGAATCGCGAGGAACTTGAGCAGCTTACGAAGCCTGAGTT
>NZ_JACIIV010000059.1 GCF_014205635.1 Polymorphobacter multimanifer | reverse complement strand
TCAACAGGGTCTGATCCTCCCAGAGTCATCGGCAGTGTGAATCACAGCTACGACCCAAAGGGAAGACGCTCTGCCCGGGAATCTGCCCCGGCTACTTCACGCAGCAATCCCCATCAACGGCCAGCCTTTGCACCCGTGGTGGCGGCCGCCACCCGGGATGCAAAAGCCATCGACCTTTACCTTATCACCATGCAAAGCCTGTGCCACCCCGATGCAGCCCCAAAGTCGCGGCTGCCGCGGCAAAAAATGGCTGCTGGCGATGCCATTTCCCCCATCACCTGCCCAAAAACGCGGCATCGGGGCTCAAACCGTCGACTTGTAGCCGCCATCCACTGTCACCGTGCTCCCGCACAAGAAGCCGCTGGCGCGCGACCCCAGGAACAGCGCCACCCCCGCCATGTCCTCCGGCGTCCCCCAGCGCTTGAGCGGCGTCGCCTCGATGATCGCATCGCCCACCATCTCCGCCACGCCGGCGGTCATCTTCGACGGGAAGAACCCCGGCGCGATCGCGTTCACCGCAATCCCGTCCTTCGCCAGATATTTGGCCATCATCCGGGTGAGGTGCAGCACCCCGGCCTTCGATGCGGCATAGCTGTAGGTCTCGAGGTCGCTCACCTGCTGCCCGTCGATCGAGCCGATGTTGATCACCCGGCTCATCTCGCCACCGACGGCGTTCTCGCGCTTCAGCAGCGGCAGCAGCTTCTGCGTCAGGAAGAACACCGACTTTACATTGAGGTCCATCACCTTGTCCCAGCCGACTTCGGGAAACGCCTCGACCGTCGCGCCCCAGCTGGCGCCGGCATTGTTGAACAGCACGTCCACCCGGTCCCACTTCGTCGCCACCGCGTCGGCAAATCGCTCGATTTCCGCCATCTTCGACAGGTCGGCCGGGATCGACGTGCAGCGCTCCCCCAGCACCCCCGCCAGCCCGTCGCAAACCGCCGCATTGCGGGCGGTGATGATCACCTCGGCGCCATTCTCGATATAGCCGCGCGCGATCATCTCCCCGATACCGCGGCTGCCGCCCGTTATCACCACGCGCTTGCCCGCAACCGAAAACAGCTCGTCGATTCTCACGGTCTTTCTCTCCCTCAGATCACTTCGCCGGCGGCTTGTGCCCGCGCCACGCGCGAAGCCTCGGCACGCGGCAGCTTGCGATACACCAGATACAGGCATGTCAGCGTCACCGGCGCCATCAGCAGCAGCGCCAGCACACCGGTGGCAAGACTTCCGGTCACCTTGGACACCGCCCCGGTCACATAGGGCCCGAAGCCCAGCCCGATCAGCGTCGTGCCGATGAAATATGTGGCGGTCGCCGCTCCCCGCATCCGCGGCAGCACCAGATCCTGCGTCGTCGCCGCGGCAATGCCCACATACATCGATCCGAACGCCAGCGGGATGTTGAAGATCAGGAACATGCCCAGGCTGTCGGTGGTGAACATCAACCAGATGAAGGGCGCCGGCACCAGCACGGCGAGCGACGCCACCAGGATGCGCCCGCTGGGGTTGCGCTTCTTGAACCAGTCCGACACCGCCCCGCCGATCACCACGCCCAGAAACCCCCCGGCTGCTCCCCAGCCGCCCACCAGCAGCGCCACCATCTGCGTCGTCGCAAACCAGGGCACTTCGGTGCCGGTCTCCGCCGCCACCGCCGCCATCGGCACCACAAAGGTGCGGATCGCATAGGGAACGATCCAGAAGCCGAGCGAATAGCCGACAAACGAGATGGTCCCCGCCCCCACCAGCATCAGCACGAACGCCGGCGTCCCCCAGATCAGCGCATAGGTCGGCGCATCGCGCTGCTTCAACGATTGCGCCCAGCTCGTCACCGCATAGCCGCCCAGGCAGATGGCAATCCACTGCGGCCAGTCCCCGGTCACGCTCCCCAGCGCAAATGCCAGCCCGGCAAAGCCGCACAGCACCGCCAGGTTGATCGCAAACACCCGCCGCCCCAGCAGCGCGCAATTGATGAGTGTGAACGGCGGGATGACGCTGGCGATATCACCCGCCAGCTTGCCCCACACGCCCTCGACCTTCGGTGGCTCGGGCAGTCCCTCGGCACGCCCGCGGATCGGCTCCTTCAGCGTCGCCACCCAGAGCGACAGCAGCAGCCCCGGCAGCCCCACCGCCAAAAACGCCGCCTGCCATCCCACCAGCCCGAACGGCCCCGCCACCGGATAGGCGTCCTTCCACGCCTGCAGCACCACCGCCCCGATGAACAGGCTGATGCCGCCACCGATGTAGAGCCCCGACGAATAGATCGCGAGTGCCGTCGCCCGTTTCTCGCGCGGAAACCAGTCGGAGAGCATCGAGAACGCCGAGGGGCTGGCCGAAGCCTCACCCACCCCCACGCCGATGCGCGCCGCACTCAATTGCACGAAGTTGGTCGAAAGCCCCGAAAGAGCGGTCATCCCCGACCAGACGAAAAGCCCGGTCGACAACAGCCGCACGCGCACCCAATTGTCCGCCAGCCGCCCCAGCGGAATTCCGAACAGCGCATAAAAAACCGCAAAGGCAGTGCCGTAGAGAAAGCCAAGGTCGGCATCGGTCAGCCCGAGATCGGCCTTCAGATCCTCCGCCAGAATCCCCAGGATCTGCCGGTCGACGAAGTTGACGACATAGACGAGCACCAGCACGCCGAGCACATAATAGGCATAAGCGCCGCCCACCGGCGGCATATCGGCTGCGGAGCCCGGTTTCGCCGTTTCGGCGCCTTCGCCTCCGGCAGCCGCCTGTCCGTCTGCCATGCATCATCCCCGCGTTGCTGCAGCCCCTGGGTGCTGCTTGCTCTCAGGCGTAGCAGCCCCCCGGCGCCAAGCAAAGCCCGGGCATCAACGCCGGGCTTCAACGGTCAAGCAGCGCCGCCATCTCGGTGCCGGCAAGCTCGCGATCCGGCGTTCCAGACTGGCCGGCACTCACCCCCACCGCCGTCGTCACGCTCGCGCACAGCAGCACCAGCAGCGGGCGCCGATAGAGGCGCAAAAGCCCCCGCAACCACGCGCCCAGCCGCGAAGACACGTTCCAGACGTTGGCTTCGTAAGGATTCATCGCACGACCCCTCATGCTGCTTCGGCCCGTGGCGTCACGCTCATCCCGTCCGCTGCCCCCTGGCACCAGCCTGCAATATGCGCAAATCCCGAGTCGTTGCCCTGTGGATAACATCTGTGCCGCACTGCGGCGAGTCGTCCGGCACCGAATTTGCAACGAGGATGAAAGATTCATGGCGAAACTGCGCCTCTTTCAACCTGCAACCCGAATCCCTACGTGTCCCGGCAGCAACTTTCCCTCATTCCAGCCACCGCCGGAGACTCCTTATGCCCGATACCGCAACCGACACCGCCATCCTCGCAGGAGGCTGCTTCTGGTGCACCGAAGCCGTTTATGATGCCGTGCAGGGCATTGCCCATGTCGAATCTGGCTATATCGGCGGCAGCGTCGAAAACCCCAGCTACGAAGCCGTCTGCGGCGGCCGCACCGGCCATGCCGAAGCGGTCAAGGTCACCTATGATCCCGCCCAGATCGGCTATGCCGACCTGCTCGACATCTTCTTCGTCACCCACAACCCCACCACCCTCAACCGCCAGGGCGGAGACACCGGCACCCAGTATCGCTCGGCCATCTTCCCGCTCACCCCCGAGCAGGCCGCCGAAGCCAATGCCGCCATCGCTCGCCACCAGGAAAATTGGGACGATCCCATCGTCACCAGCATCGAGCCGCAGGCGCCATGGTATCCGGCCGAAGCCTATCACCAGCGCTATTTCGAGCGGAACGGCACCGCCAACGGCTATTGCGCCGCGGTGGTCGCCCCCAAGCTCGCCAAGTTCCGCAAGGCCTATGCCGCGCGCCTGAAGTCCCCCTCCAATTGAAGCGCTGACGCCGCCGCCGAAACCGCGCACAACCGGAGCATGACCAGCTTCGACCAATGGCGCGCCCGATCCCCCTATTATGACGAAACCCATGAAGCGGTCGCCGCGTCGGTGCGCCGCTTCATGGACCAGCATGTCCATCCCCATATCGATCGCTGGGAGGCCGAAGGCGAGCTTCCCCGCAGCCTGCACAAGCTCGCCGCCGAAGCCGGCATCCTCGGCCTCAACTATCCCGAGGAATATGGCGGTCATTCGGAAGGCTTCGACATCTTCCACAGCCTCACCCAGTCCGAGGAGATGGCCGCCGCCGGGGCAGGGGGGCTCGGCGCCTCGCTGATGACGCACAGCATCGGCCTGCCGCCGATCCTGGCACTCGGCTCCGAAGACATGAAGCGCCGCATCGCGCCGCAAGTTCTGGCCGGCGACAAGATCATCGCACTCGCCATCACCGAGCCGTCGGGCGGCTCCGATGTCGCACAATTGCGCACCAAGGCCGAGAAGGTGGGCAACAAATATGTCGTCACCGGGCAAAAGATGTTCATCACCAGCGGCATGCGCGCCGATTATTTCACCGTCGCCGTCCGCACCGGTGGAGCGGGCATTCCCGGCATTTCGCTGATGCTCGTCGAGGCCGATCGCCCCGGCGTGTCGCGCACCCGCCTCGACAAGATGGGCTGGCGCTGTTCGGACACCGCGGCGCTGCATTTCGATGCCGTCGAGGTGCCGCCGGAAAACCTCATCGGCCCCGAGAATGGCGGCTTTGCCGGCATCATGCGCAACTTCAATTCGGAGCGGCTGGGCATGGCGCATGGCTGCTGCGCCATGGCGCGCGTGGCGCTCAAGGAAGCGGTCGAATGGGCGACGACCCGCGAAACCTTCGGCAAGCGCCTCGCTCAGCACCAGTCGATCCGCATCAAGCTTGCCGATTGCGAGCGCCAGATCGCCGCCACCCAGGCCTGGGTCGACTTGGCCGCATGGCAGCACCGCGCCGGCAAGGGCCAGCCGGCGGATTATGCGATGCTCAAGGTGCAGGCGACGCGGATGCTCGAAGCGGTGGCGCGCGAGGCCGCCCAGGTGCTCGGCGGTGCGAGCTACATCACCGGCAGCAAGGTCGAGCGTATCTACCGCGAGGTGCGCGTCAACGCCATCGGCGGCGGATCGGAGGAGATCATGCTCGATCTCGCCGGCCGCCAGCTGGGTTATGGCTGACACGGAAAGGTACCTATCCGGCGAGGGCCGCTGTTGGCTAGAGCGGTTTTCGATCAGCTTGCATAGCACTTGCAGGCTTTGAAGTAGTTGGCGCATTCCTGCGGGGAGTAGAGGTTGAGGATGCGTCCGATGGCGTCCCACAGGCCGTGGATCGTGCGCTCGGCGGCTTTTCGCAGAAGCGCCTTGAGCTTCGAGAATGCCTTCTCGATCGGGTTGAAGTCGGGGCTGTAGGGCGGCAGGAACAGCAACTCGGCGCCGGCGGCTTCGATGGCTTATTGTATGGCCGACCCTTTGTGGCTCGACAGGTTGTCCATGATTACGATGTCGCCGGGCGAGAGCTCGGGCACGAGGACCTGGGTCACATAGGCGGTAAAGGCATCGCGGTTGATGGGGCCATCGAGCACCATGGGCGCCACCATGCCGGTATTGCGCAGCCCGGCGACGAACGTCGTCGTTTTCCAGCGGCTATGGGAACGCTGGCGCGAAGCCGCTCACCCCGTCTGCACCGGTCATGCCGGCGTCCCATGTTGGTGCTGGCCGCAAGAACATCCGGGGTCTCGTCGATGAACACCAGTCGGTCGGGATCGAGGTCGAGCTGGCCCTCGAACCAGGCCCAGCGCCGGCTCAGGATGTCGGGCCGCTCTTGCTCGCTGGCATGCGCGGTCTTTTCTTACGCGTGATGTTGTGGCGATCACAGAACCGCCAGACCGCCGCAACGCTGACCACCGCGCCGCGCGCTGCCAGTGAACCGCGCCGGGTTTGCCGGAGGCTCCAACTCCTGAGAAGGTGGAGCGACTATGAGCAAGGCAACGAACAAGTATGCGCCCGAGGTGCGGGAACGCGCGGTGCGGATGGTGCTGGAACACGAACTGGA
>NZ_JACIIV010000058.1 GCF_014205635.1 Polymorphobacter multimanifer | reverse complement strand
CCCGATCGGGGGCCTTTTTGCAAACAACCGGGCCGCACCGAAAATGGCCTGCTTTTACACCGCCACACTGGCCTGGAATCCGACCGCCGTTGACAATATCAATGGCGGGGGTGGTTCGGGAAGCATGTTCGACACTTCGAACAGCGATGCCATCACCTACACGTCCGACATCATGAACTTGACGGGGCTGACGAGCGCTGATTTTTCGCTGGCTTTCAGCGCGATCACGCCGCCATTTCAGATCGGTGAAGACGGATACGGCACGTCCTTCATGGCCAATGTCGCTGGCACATTTGCCGGGGCGGCCGTGCCCGAGCCTTCGTCATGGGCAATGATGGTCATCGGCGCTGGCATGGTCGGCTTCCGCATTCGCTCGCGGCGATCGGCAACGTCCATCGTGAATGCGTGACTGTTCAGGGCGGCAGGAAACTGCCGCCCTGCGCACGCTGCCGACCCGATTTTCTAAAGCGCCGCCGCCAGCACCAGCCGCGCCAGGGCTGGCAGCGAGCGCATCCCCGTTTTGCGCATCACTTCGGCGCGATATTTTTCGACCGTGCGCGGGCTGATCCTGAGATCTGCCGCGATATTCTTGCTCGGATGTCCATTGACGATCATCTGCATGACCTGACGCTGGCGTGTGGTCAATGATCCGATCAGTGCTGCAGCGTTATGCCGCTCAGTCAGCTCCGCACGTCGGTTGCGCCCCAGCAAACAGGCCTTGCGCACACTCTCGAGCACCAGCGCTCCGCTTGCCGGCTTCTGGATGAAGTCAAGCGCGCCGATCTTCATAGCGTCCACTGCCAGCCTGATGTTTCCATGTCCGGTGATGATGATGCACGGCGGCAGCAGCTCGTCGTCACGAAGGCGCCGTATCAGTTCAAGGCCGCCCAGCCCGGGCAGCGTGGCATCAATCAGCAAACATCCGGCACTATGGGGCGTCCAGCCCTCGAGCAACGCCTCACTCGACTCAAAGCCGCGAGTGACGAACCCATCGCTTCGGAGCAGCGCCGTAAGCTCGGCAAGCACCGTCGGGTCATCGTCCACGATGTAGACGATCTCGTCAGCAACCTGGGCTGAATTGTGTTGCGCAACCAGCCGATCGATGACTTGAAGCATTTCCTGCATTCGCACCGGCTTCGCTACCCGGAAACAGCCCTGCTCGGGAATCCGCGCCAGCGCCTCCACGGAAATGTCACCCGTCAGGACAATCACCGGCAGCTCGCTGCCAACCCGCTCTCGAATCTTTGCGACGAGGTGCAGGCCATCTTCCTTGCCGGCCAGGTTGAGGTCGGTGATGATGATTGCCGGCTTCGGCATCGTCTCCTGCAACACCTTGAAAGCGCCGGCTTCATCCATGGCCGTTGCGATGCGATGTCCGGCGCTGGCAAGCAGAAGACCGACAAGGTCCAGCAGATCCGTATCATCATCGATAAGAAGGATATCGACACCGACATGCGGTGCTGAGGTGTCTGGCTGGGCGACGTCCGCCTGCGGGGCCGGCACTGCGGAAGTTGCAAGCGGCACCGAGATCCGGAACATCGACCCTTTCCCGGGAACGGACTCGACCGACACCTTGTGCTCGAGCAAGTCACTCAGCCGACGGACAATCGAAAGTCCCAGCCCCAGACCGCGATTCCGGTCACGATCTGCCGCTCCGACCTGATGATAGGCGTCAAAGACGGCATCCAGCTCGCTCGGGGGAATGCCGACGCCGTTATCCCATACCTCGATATCGAGAAGCCGTCCCCTGCGCCGGCAACCGACCAGAGCCGTGCCGCGCCGGGTGTATTTGAGCGAGTTTGCAACAAGGTTATGGACAATCTGGCTCAACAGGAACGGGTCACTGAGAATGATGGCGCTGTTCGGGACAATTCTCAGATTCTGATCATAGGCGTCCGCATGAATGCCGAACTCCTGGCCTATACGATCAAGCAGGGTCGCGACCGGAAATGGCTGCACGTCAGCCAGAACACTGCCTGATTCGATCTGGTTGATATCGAGCAATGTGTTCAACATGCTCGTCATCGAAGTCAGGGTCCGGGCGAGCCGATCAAGCAACACCTGCACATCTTCGCTTTCGGTCTTTTGCATCAGCACTTCCTGCAGCAGGACCAGGGTCTGGAGCGGCTGTCGCAAATCATGGCTGGCGGCAGCCAGGAAGCGCGACTTTGCAAGGTTTGCGGCATCGGCCTGAAGGCGCGCCTCGACAAGGACCCTGGCGGCGTTCTTGCGCTCCGTGATGTCGACAACGGTGATGACCACGCCTTCAATACGGTCGAGATGAGTCCGATAAGGCAAGATCCGCCGGACGAACCAGTCGCCAGCCGCGCCGGCAATCTCACGCTCGATGGCGATCCCATCGGACAGCACGCGCTGCGCGTCGGTGTTCAGCGTCGCATCGACGACAGCCGGCGCAAGATCGGACATCGGCCGGCCGATATCGGTCGGCAGCATGCGAAACAATCGGCGTGTTGCCGGTGTGAAAAACCGGATACGAAGATCCGTATCGAGAAAGATCGTTGCAACATCCGTGCTGTACAACACATTCTGCAGATCGTCCGCGGTCGTTCGTTGGCGGTCCAGTGTCTCCTGCAACTGCCCGTTGAGGGCGGTCAGTTCCTCATTCAGCGACTGCAGTTCCTCCTGGGATGTCAGCAGTTCCTCATTGGCAGTATGATATTCCTCGTTGATCGAAAGCGTATCGGCGCGAGACGCGCGTTCTTCGAAATCGGCATTTTCGATATGCGCCAGGGCTTCATCGAGCTCGGCGCGCAGGGCCTCCAGTTGTCGTTCCAGTGTCAGTGCAACATCATTCAATGGCAGCGGCTCTCCAGCGGCGGCCGTGATCGCATCATGAAAACTGACGAGAAAGACCGTCTCGCTATTGCAGATGGCCTTTTCGACCGACATTGAAAACGGCTGTCCATCATGGCCGTCGCGGGACATGGTCGTGATCGGCCCATCGGAACGCGCGGCGCGCGCCACTGCGGCGCGCAGGGGACCGCGTTGCGTTTGCGGCAGCATCGGCAACAAGCCCCGCAACTCGAAGCTGGGCGCAACACGCAGATATCGGTCAGTGTTTCCCGACAGGACAAGGCATATGAACTTGTCGTCGATCAACACTGTCGGCGGAGCATGACGATTCATCAGCAACTCATGGCAAAGCTTTGCCGGGTCTTCGCTTGCGGCCGTGCGCCCAGGCGTCTTCGACAGCCGGGAAAACGAAGGGGTCGGTGCGAAAAAACGCTGTCGAAGTGGCCGTTGGTCGCCGACACGGCGGTAGAGGCGTGCCTGTTTCGAAACAAGTTCGAACCGTCCCTGGATTGCGCCGGCGGTCTCGGCACTGCCCAGCAGCAGCAGCGCCTGCGGGCGAAGCGCGAAGTGGAATGTCGCAATGACCTTTTCCTGAGCAACAGCGTCGAGATACATCAGCATGTTGCGGCAGAAGATCAGGTCAATCTGGGAAAACGGCGGATCGCCAAGCAGGTCCTGAACGGCAAAGACGATCGAGCCCCGCAATTCGCTGCTTATCCGCCAGCCATTGTCGTCAGCCGCAAAATATCGATGCAGCCGCTCCTGCCCGACCACGTCTGCAATTGTCGAAGGGTAAAAACCGTCGCGCGCCAAGGCCAAGGCGTCGGCATCAACATCGGTGGCAAACAACTGCAATCGCAGTCCAGGTCGGTTGCGCTTGATCTCATCGAGAAACAGCATCGCGATCGAATAGGATTCCTCGCCCGTGCTGCACGCGGCCGACCATATGCGCAGCGGCTGGCCTTCGGGGTGGTCCGCCACCAGGCCAGGCACCAGCTTTTCGGAAAGATACTCAAAAACCCAGGCATCACGGAAAAATCCCGTGACATTGATAAGCATGTCGTTGGCCAACAGGCCAAGTTCATCACTGTTGTGACGCAGGAGTTCAAGATATTTGGCGATATCCTGGTCAGGAAATCCTGCCATGTTGGCCCTGCGCAATGTTCGGCGCACGAGCGTGCCAGCCTTGTAACTCGTGAAATCCAGCCCCCGGACAACTCGAAGCAGTGCCGTTACCTCCGACAGCCAAGGCGGTGGCGGCGCAGATTGAGGCTTGATTGCCTCAGGAGCTTCCGCACGCGAGATATAGCCCGGTTGCGCGAACCGCAAAAGCTCGGCGGCAATCCCTGCAACCGGCAGGACATGGTCGACCAGGCCGGTGGCAATGGCGTTCTCCGGCATTCCAGCCTGGCCGGCTTCGGATGGCAGCTGTGCAAACGTCACGCCGCCATTGGCGCGAATTGCCGAAAGACCAACGCTTCCATCGGCCCCGGTGCCGGACAACACGACAGCAGCAACGCGGCCGGCATAGGCCTCGGCGATCGACGCAAGCAAGAAATCGAACGGCATTCTCATGCCATGACGGGCATGCGGCCTCGATACGACCAATGCGTCGCCATCGACGGAAAGATCGGCACCTGGCGGGATGACATGCACACGATTGGCGGCAAGGACCATGCCATCCTCGGCTTCGACAACCGGCAATGCGATATCGGAACGCAGCAAATCGACCAACAGGCTTGGATGGTTCGGGTCCAGGTGCTGCACAAGAATAAATGTGAGCCCGCTGTCAACAGGCATTACTGTCAATAGCATTCGAACCGCTGCGAGGCCACCAGCCGACGCTCCAACAGCAACCAGCTTCGGGCGCTTCAACACATCAGGCAGCGGATCTTCGTTTGCCATTCTTTGCTTCGCAACATCTTCATTCAAGGAGCACTACTAAAGTCTGATCCTGGTCAGATGGTATCACGCTGAATTATTTTGGTCTATGGTTCAGCATGGTAGTAATGATCCCGATATGGGGGACGCGGGACATGGGTAATTTCCGACACCAAGCAGTCGAGGCGAGAGCAAGTTCCACATGAATTCAACGCATGCGCCGAACCGTGAAAATTTCCCGTTTTCGCTGGCATCGGCCGCCAAAGCAGCAAAACGAGATCGGGAAAAGCCCACGCCGGCAGACTGAACCAGTCCATCGCCCGCGCTCGCCACCTTCGATGGCCAGGTACTGAAATGCGATCGAGGAAGCCTGATCCTGTCAACACGGAAATTGGCAGGCTCACTGCGCGAGGAGAGCCTCCGAGCCGATTGCCCTGGGTCCCATGTTCAGTTCGCCTCGGCGATCATCACAAGCGCGCGATCGACAATCGCACTGGCGCGCGCATCGGTGCCATCGGGCATGTCGTTCGCCAGCGCCGAGAAGATCAGCGTGCGGCCGCTGCGGGCCAGAAGATAGCCCGAGATCGCGCGTGCGGCGTTGAGCGAGCCGGTCTTGGCAAACAGCCGGCCCTCGAGGCTCGTGCCCTTGAAGCGATTGCGCAGCGTGCCGTCCTGCCCGGCGATCGGCAGCGTTTCGCGCCAGGCCGCGCCCCAGGGCTGGCGCGCGATCCAGCCGAGCAGCGTCGCGGCTGCGCGCGGGGTGATGCGGTTGTACGACGACATGCCCGAACCATCGGCAAAGGTGACGCTGCTGGCGGGAATTTGCGCCTGGGCCAGCATTGCCCCCAGTGCCGCCATGCCATCGGCGACCGAGCCGCTGCCCTGCAAGCCGCCGACACGCCGGATCAGCAGATCGGCATGAAGGTTCTGGCTCTGCTTGTTGATGATCCGCATGTCGGCAGCGAGCGACGGTGCGGGCAGCGCCGTCAGCATCGCCGGCAGCGGCGGCCGCGGTGCCGGTGCACCCCCGCGGATGGCGGGATCGTCCTGCGGCGCCAGTGGCCGGTGGCGCGTGCCGATGTCGCCGGTCACCGTCACCCCGCGTGCCTGCAGCAGCGAGCGCAGCCGCCACGCTGCATGGTGTGCGGGGTCATCAATGCTGAAGAACAGCGTTGCCGGGCGGGCGTCGGCACCCATGGTGCCCGTCAGCCGCACGGTCCGGCTGCCGGGCGCGCGCTCGGCGACAATGGCTTCGCCCGCGCCCGCCACGGTGACGATCCGATTGTCGATGCTGTAATAGTCCGAGCTTGCAACGGCGGGGGTCGTGCCCCGGCCGGGCGTGATCGTCGCGGCGATCTCGTTGTCGTCGAGCGTCAGCGCCGAAATGCCGGTGCCATAGCGCGACTGGATATTGTTCCAGCTCATCCCCAGCCCCCAGCGTTCGGCCGGAAACAGGCTGTCATCCCCGATAACATCGCGCACGCGGCGGGTGCGCGCCGCCACGGCATCGGCGAGCGTCTGCAGGCAATCGGCCACGCAATTGGCCTTGCTCGCCAGCAGCGGGTCGCCGCGGCCGTGCAGGATCACATTGTCTTCGCCGTTCCGCGCCGGCTCCAGCCGCACCCCCGTTCCGGTCGCCGCCGCCTGCAGTGCATCGAGATCGGCAAAGGCGGTGGCGGTGACGAACATCTTGGTGTTGGACGCAGCGATGAAGCGCTGGTCGGCCGCGATTGCCAGCAGCGGCTCACCTTCAAGCGTGGTGACGGCAAGGCCGTAGCGCGTTCCCGCCGGCCCTTCGGCGAGCACCGCCTCGACTGATGCGAGCAGCGCGGGATCGGGTGCCGCCCCGGCAGGGGCGGCAAGTGCAAGGGCCAATAGCAAGCCAGTCGCGCGCATCGGGAGAGAATAGCCACCGCCACCGCTCCGACGCCAGCGGGATTTGCAGATCAGGCGCCAGATCAGGCCCCTGTATATTGGCTGGACGATCTGGGTTAGCCTTGGTCGCGGCAGCAGCAGCTTGTCAGGCCCCTGGTTCTTGAGATCGTGGTTTGGC
>NZ_JACIIV010000057.1 GCF_014205635.1 Polymorphobacter multimanifer | reverse complement strand
GTGCCGGCGCCGATTTCCGCGCGTCGTCCTGTCCGTCGCCTGCGCCGGGCGCGGAGCGGTGCCGGTGCAGCACCGATCGAGGTCAGCATGGACGGTATTTCGGTGCGGATCGGCCGAGGTGCCGACGCGACGCTGATCGCGGCGGTTCTGGACGCGCTGAAGGCCAGTCGGTGACGGGCTTGGGGCCCGACGCCGCTACCCGCGTGCTGGTCGCCACCCGGCCGGTGGATTTCCGCAAGGGGATGGATGGCCTGGCGGCACTGGTGACAGCCCAGCTCGGCGGCGATCCGTTCTCGGGCGTCGTCTATGTGTTCCGGGCCAAGAAGGCCGACCGGGTCAAGCTCGTTTGGTGGGACGGCACCGGCCTGTGCCTGATGGCCAAGAAGCTCGAGGCCGGTGCCTTCAGTTGGCCCTCGGTGCATGACGGCGTGATGCGACTGACCGCCGCCCAGCTCGGCGCCCTGCTCGAAGGTCTCGACTGGCGCCGCGTGCACCAGGCAAGACGGACCAAGGTTCCGCAGATTGCCGGCTAAGCGATTGAAGCTGCGATAAATTGACTCGGTTGTCCGCAAGCTCTCGACGCGCGTGCGCGCGCGTGATTCACTGCCTCCATCATGCTTGCCGAAGCTGATCTTCCCAACGATCCCGCAGTGCTTCGCACCATGATCGTGGCCGCCAGCGCCGAGACGGCACGGCTTATGGCGAAGGTAGAGCACGCGACGGCGGAGATAGAGCGCATCAATGCCGAAGCTGAGCGCAATGCCGTTGCCAAGGCTGAAGCCGATGCCGAGATCGCACGGCTGAGCAGCATCATTGCTGCCTTCGCGCGCCACCGCTTCGGGCCCCGCTCGGAGAAGCTCGACGAGGACCAGTTCGAGCTGGTGATGGAAGACCTCAGCATCGCCATCGCCAAGGTGGAAGCCAAGCTCGACGCTGCCAGTTCGACCAAGGCTCGCGCCGAGAAGCAGCGTCGCACCAACCGCGGCCAGCTGCCGGCACATCTCGAGCGCATCGACCAGTTGATCGATATCGAAGTGAAGCAGTGCGCCTGCTGCGGCGGTGCCCTGCACAGCATCGGGGAAGACGTCGCCGAGCGCCTCGACGTGGTGCCCGCAAGCTTCCGCGTGCTGGTGACGCGCCGCCCGCGCTATGCCTGCCGCGCCTGCGAAGGCGAGGTGGTGCAGGCCCCGGCGCCGCCGCGGATCGTCGAAGGTGGGCTGCCGACCGACACGCTGGTCGCGCAGGTTCTGGTCTCCAAGTACGCCGACCACCTGCCGCTTTACCGGCAGGCACAGATCTACGCCCGACAGGGCGTCAACCTCGATCGCTCGACGCTGGCCGACTGGGTGGGCCGGGCGGCTTGGTACCTGGCGCCACTGCGGGATCACCTGCTCGCCGTTTTGAAGCGAGGATCGCGGCTGTTTGCTGACGAGACGACGGCACCGGTGCTCGATCCCGGGCGACGACGCACCAAGACCGGGCAGATCTGGGCCTATGCCCGGGATGATCGACCATGGGGCGGTAGCGACCCGCCGGCGGTGGCGTTCCTCTACGCGCCCGATCGCAAGGCCGAGCGGCCCATCACCCATCTGTCAGGCTTCAGCGGTATCCTGCAGGTCGACGGCTATGCCGGCTACAACAAGCTTGGCCGTCGCAACCAGGTGGCGCTGGCGTTCTGCTGGGCGCATGTGCGCCGCAAGTTCTTCGAGCTCGCCAAGGCCGACGCATCACCAACGGCCACCGAGGCGCTGCAACTGATCAAGGCACTCTACGCCATCGAGGACGAGATCCGCGGGCAGGACGTCGAAGCACGCCGCGCTGTGCGACAAGAGAAGAGCAAGCCGATCGTCGACGCGCTGTTCCGACTGCTCGCCGCCCGGCTTCCCCTGGTCAGCGCCAAGAGCAAGCTCGCCGACGCCATCCGCTACGCTACCTCGCGCTGGACCGGCCTGACGCTATTCTTGGAAGACGGCCGCGCCGAGATGGATAGCAACACCGTCGAGCGGGCCATCCGTCCCATCGCCCTCAACCGCAAGAACGCCCTGTTCGCCGGCTCCGACGACGGCGGCGACAACTGGGCGATCATCGCCAGCCTGATCGAGACTGCCAAGCTCAACCGTGTCGATCCACTCGCCTGGCTTACCGACACGCTCGAACGCCTCGCCCGCGGCCACTCCAGCCAGAACCTCGATCAGCTCATGCCGTGGAACTTCAAGCCCTGAAGGGCCCCGGCACACCGCTTACGGATCTGACGCGGTTCGACGGGCTTCAGATTGGTGTCCTCGACGCCGCCGGCCGGCTCGCCGGGAAGGCGCGAGGCGTAGAAATAGTCGATTTCGGCGTCCTTGGAATTCAGCAGGTTGAAGATGCTCGCCGCAATCTCGTAGCGGCCAAAGCCATAGGCGAGGCGGCTATTGACCACGGTTGTCGGTTGCGACCTCACACTGTTGTCCTCGATCAATGCCACACTGCCGAAATGGCGAAGCCGAAGCGAGCCGGTGAAACCGCCCCGCTGGACCACGATGCCGCCGGCGATCACGCGCTCGATGGCGCCGGGAATACGGTTAACGTCGCGCGGCAGTTCGGTCAGCCGACCTTTCGAGAACGTGTATTCCGCGTCGAGGGCAAGCCATGGCGCCGGCTGGTAGAAGGCGCCGAATTCGACGCCCTTGCGGCGCGAAGGGCCTTGCGGCTCGGTGGTGCCGCCGTCTCCAACGAACAGCAGTTCTGATTGCAGGTCGAGCCACCAGCCGCTGGCGGTGATCGACAGGCCGTTCAAGGGTCGGAGGCGCACGCCGCCCTCATAGCCTTCGCCGCGCACCAGTGGCGCCACGCGGTCAGCGGCATGGCCATTGTTAGGATCGATGGTAATCGAGGTGCCGCGCGCATCGTTCGAATGGAAGCCCCGTCCGTAGTTGGCATAGAGTTCGACGGCGTCGACGGGCGTCCAGGCGACCGTAGCCTTCGGACTAAAGATCGTTGCCGTATCGGTTCCTGAATTGACTGCGAGGTCGGATGTGACATCGAAATTGTAGACGTCGCCGCGCGCACCGAGAATCACGCGCAGCCGATCGGTAGGGTGCAGCGTAGCTTCGCCGAAAATCGCCCCCGATCCCTGTTTCACATCGTCCTGCCGGACGGTCGAAAGCCGCGCGCGGGCTGCCGTGCGATACAGGCCGACTTCCGGGATGAAGTCGTACCGCCCTTCGGTGCCGAGCAGAAACTCGATGGACATGGCGTCGGCGCCTGCCTTGAAGGCCTTGGTGACACGGCCGCCGATCACGGTGCGGCGATCAGCTTGTTCGAATTCGTCGCCATTGACCGGATCGTCGAGCAGGTAGGTGAAGTTCGAGTAGAGCTTGAAGCGGTAGTGGTGCGCATAGGCCAGCACCAAAAGCGGCATGTTGCCATTTTGCGTCCAGTTCGAAACGACGCCGATGCGGGTGGTGCTCCCACCGAGATCGTTATCCAGAAATCCGAGCCGGCCGATGATCCCACTATCGATGGCGCGTTGCGGTACTTGCTCGGACGAATTGAAATCGACGTGGTATGCCGCGATGCTTGTGCGAAGCGTGCCATCGCCGAGCGGCACGGTGTATTTGCCAAAACCGCTGAATTGGCTGAGATTTTCAGTGAGGATGTAGCGCCCGTCATCGTGACGGGCTTCGACTGCGAGCAACAGGCTACCCTCGCCGAGCCTGGCGGTGCCGGTGCCGACGGCGCGCAGATAGGGCCCCGAGCCACCTTCGGCAGAAAGGCGTGTCGGGAGATTGTCGTAGGTACGGAAAGTCGCCGAGCCGGCGGTAGCGAAATCGCCAGCATCGGCGCGGTAGGGGCCCTTGGCATAATCGATGTATTCGATTGCCTCGGGGATGATGAAGTTGAGATCGAGATAGCCCTGGCCATGGCCGTGGCTGCGATAGTTGAGCGGCACGCCATCGAGGAATGCAGCGAAGTCGGTGCCGTGATCGAGGTTGAAGCCGCGCAGGAAATACTGATTGGCCTTGCCGCCGCCCGAATGCTGGGTCGCAATGAGGCCGGGCACAACCTCAAGCAGTTCCCCGGCGCGCTGCAGCGGACGAGTATTGAAATCGGCGCGGCCGACCCGGCCTTCGGACGCGGCATTGGCAGTGCCGACAAGATTGTTGGCGCGACCAAACACCGTGATCATCGGCGAAACTTCGATGGCTGCGGTTTCGGCAGCGATGAGCGGTGTGACCGGCGTTGCCAACAACATGGGGGTCGCTGAAACGAACAGACGCTTGAATACTCGACGCTGCATACTCAACATCCCGCTAAGCTAAACTTTTATGCAGAATTTCGTAAATCTGCATACACTCAAACGGTTTACGCGGACGATGTCGCGTCGGTTGCAATGGGTGACGCGCTGGTGAAAAAGATGCGCGCCGAGTCCGCGACCGAAGAGCCCAGAACCGGAGAAGCTTGTGAAACGCCTGACGATCTCGCTCGATGACACGCTGGCGGCAGAATTCGATGCGCTGCAGACAACACGCGGCTATGCCAGCCGTTCAGAAGCAGTGCGCGACCTGGTGCGCCGCACCGTTGACGCCGCCCGGCAAGCCGACGATGCAGGCACTTGGTGCGTCGCGAACCTGTCCTATGTCTATGATTATGAGGTGCGATCCTTGTCGTCACGGCTTCTGGAGCTGCAGCATGCCCATCACGATCTTGTCGTGGCGGTGACGAACGTGGCGCTCGATCACGACAGTTCGCTGGCGACGATGATCCTGCAAGGCCCGACGCGTGCTGTTCGTGCCCTTGGCAACGCCATCATCGCCGAGCGCGGGGTTCGATTCGGGGCAATGAACGTCATCATTGTTGCCCCCAATGACACCCATGACGATCCGCAGGCGCATCAGCACCATGGTCACCGCCATGCATCGCCGCATGGCGGCTGAACTATTGCGGCTTCGCGAAACCGAAACTCAGGCTGGAAAACACCGTGTCGAAATCAGCGTTCGGGTTGTCGATCGGTGCGGTCCAGATTACATTGAGCTGCCATTTCCCGCGTTGCGGCACGTTGAAAGCCACCCGCCCCTTCGCGTCGGTTAACCGCTGCGCCAGCGGCTCGGCATCCGAATCGAGATTATTTAGCTTGACGGTCGCACCCGAAAGCGGCTGACCTTCGTAAAGGATGAGCAGCGGCAACGCTTCGCCGGCCGTCAGATCATAGGGGTTTTTTTGCGGGACGATTTCGAGTTTGAGCCCCGTCGGCCGCGTCACGTGCGGCTGGACGCCAGCGTTTGTGCCCACTCCGATCAGCGTCTTGGCGCGCCGGCTGTAATATTCGCGGCCATCGGCTTGCGTCTGGCCGGCGCGCGCCCGCCAGGTGATCGCCGGCGTCAGCCCCTCGACTTTGAGATAGTCGTTGAAGCGGAGGGCGGGCAAGACACTGAGCGCGGGGCCGCTTTCGAGAACGACGACATGGGTCCCGGGCGTGCGAAATGCCAACTGCCCGTCGTCGTCTCCGGTTTGGGTATGCAGGATGGCGCGCTGGTCGGTGCTGCCGGTAGCGGAAATGACCGCGAAACGCCGCACCCGGTCAGTCGGGACGCCCCAGCGCTGGCGTGCGGTGCCATGCCCCACCAGCAGCGACAAGGGCACAGCCTCTCCGACGCCCACGACGTAGCGATCGGGCTGGATCCAGAAGTCATGCCCCAGCGCCGGGCTTCCAAGCCCCAGCAGCAACATCTTCAGCATCGTGATACGCATTTCAGGACTCCTGTCGCCGGCACGAGGTGGCGTGTCGCTTCTCTATACGCCTGGATCGCCCTTTCGGTTCTTTTCCTGCCGTCGCCAGCCTCCGCGCATTCGGGCACCGGCCTGCAAGGCGGGCTCGCCGCTGGCTTTGCGCACCCGTTTTCCGGCACCGATCACATGTTGGCGATGCTCTCTGTCGGCCTGTGGGGGGCCATCCTTGGTCGTCCCCTCATCACGCTGCTGCCCATGGTCTTCCCAGCCGTCATGGCTGTCGGCGGTGTGCTCGGGATCGCCGGCGTGCCCATTCCGCCGGTCGAACTCGGCATCGCGATGTCGGTCCTTGTCCTTGGCGGCCTGGTTCTCGGTGCCGTGCGTCCACCAATTTGGGCGGCGTGCATCATCGTCGCCTTTTTTGCGGTTTTCCATGGCTATGCCCATGGTCAGGAGCTGCCGTCGGCTGCGGATCCCGTTGGCTACAGTGCCGGTTTCGTCGTGGCGACGGGGTTTCTGCACCTAATCGGTATCGGAATTGGTACTATCAGGGATTGGCCCGGCGGTGCGAATGCGCTGCGCTGCGCAGGCGGGCTTGTTGCCCTTTGTGGCGCCCTGTTTCTGGGCCAGGCGTTATGACGGGCGAAAACTGGTCGCCTGTGCTGTTGCTGGTCGCCTCAGCCCTCGCGTTGACCATTGCGCCGGTGAAATTCAGATGGTCCGCGGCACTTGCGCTTGTAGTAAGCGCGGGTGTTGCCGCTCAGCTCACTTATCGGGAAGATTGGCAACCGATGATGCTGGCGGGATCTTGGATCAGTATTATACTAACCTCGCTTGCCGTTTATCGAACGCAGGACGCCTCACCTGTCCCATCGCTCGCGCTCGCTTTGAACGCCGGTTCCTGGATTGGAGCTGTCACCACAATAGGCGACAACGATTGGGATCTTGTTCGCGTCATGCCGTTCGTTCTGCTTCTGTTTCCAGCGGCGTGGATTGTCGCTCGAACGGCATTGATTGTCCTCAAGGTCTTGGCAAGTTGGCTAATTACAATTGCGATTATGGTATTAACGCTGCCGATCGTGACCACGCCTGGATACACTCCGGATCATATGGAATAGTCGTGCGACCAAAGTGTTTTGCTGGCCAACTAACACATCGTACGTCGACCGTTGATTTGACCAGAGGCAGATCTGGTTGCGGCATTCTGAAAAGGGGAGGGCGCTGTGAACCGCGCCGGGTTTGCCGGAGGCTGTTTGGTTTAAGTCATGCAACGATAGCCGATGTGCTGGTCATGGGATAGTAACGCTCCTCTGCTTCTGCGGGCGGGATGTTGCCGATGGGCTCGAGCAGCCGGCGGTGATTGAACCAGTCGACCCATTCGAGGGTCGCATATTCGACGGCT
>NZ_JACIIV010000056.1 GCF_014205635.1 Polymorphobacter multimanifer | reverse complement strand
TCGCTCACCCATCATGAGACCGTCTCCGCTCGCCTCAAGCAGAGTGAATCACGCCATCAACCATCGATCAAGCAGGGTTTTTCAACAGAATCGGGGCGTCACCCGTCGTTCAATCCTAACATCCGCCGAGCTTGTCGCTCTGCATCTTCTACGGTGCCGTATAGTCTTGAAAGCGGCTCAACTCCCTCGTACATCTCGGTTGTGCTATCCACCGTCCACCGTCGGTCCTCGACAGGTTCGACATGAAAGGCGACCTGCGTCTCGCGGGTCCAGTGCCAATGCTGATAGAGGCAGAACCGACCATCTGATCTGCGCACAATTGCTACTCGACCATATTGGTCCGGTGACAGCAGCACCTTAACTTCCTGAATATCCATAGATGGAAGGGTCGCACTGGCGGCGAACGTCTGCAAGTGGGCGCAAGCCGACACGCCGCATCTGGCAAACACTCGGTCGGGCGCGAATGGCCGGGATGCTGTGGAAAGCGGCCATCAGACGCCTAGCCACTCCAAACCGCCCGGAAGGTCCTCCGCGGCGAAGTCAACCTGCAAAACACGGCGGCGGGCTGGCATAGCGGCGGCTTCCGAGGCGTGCAGGATGGGGGTCGCATAGGCCCACACGTCCCCAGCATCTGCGAGGCAGGTGTACGTGCCGCACTGGCGAACAACGGCGTCAATCGCGCCCACAGGCACCCGACCATGCTTGTGCGAACCCGGCGCGATTAGAAGAGGGGAATTGGTGGCGGGAACGTCGTCCAAATGGACGCGCAGCGTCACCATGCGAGACAGCAGCTCAAAAGGCGGAGCGACGTGCTGCATTCCTTGCTTGGTTGTCCATGGGCCGAAGCCTTGAAGCTCTTTGCGCCGTTCCACACAAATGGTGCGATCTTGGTGCCAAGCCAGCGACCAATTGGTGCCTGCTGTTTTGTCAAACAGAACAGCCCGCACCGGTCGGCTCATTGGGCCGAGGGTGTAGGCGGCAATTGCGCCGATCGAGCCATGCGATCCAAGGAATGGGGACAGCGTTGGAACTCCTCTAATGCGGATTCCGGCGTGGTCTGCGGGGAGGTTGGCCAAGGCGCCAAGTAGTGCCGCCAGATCTCCGGCTACGGCGCCCTGCAGCCGTTCCGCACCGTGGCTCTTAAGACTTAGCGAAGTGGCTGTCGCAGACATAACCCGGTATCGATAGACTGGGCGCGTATGCGAAACAACGTCGGCTACTGGGGCGGTAGCGGTCAGTCCGCTTGGCGTCAGCTGTGATCGGCTCGAATGTCTGCAAGTGGTGGGAAGCGGTCCGGCAGTTTTCAGAAGCTTCCTGGCGGTTAACTGCCGCCCGTCGCCTCATTCTACGTATAGGTCCACCATCACGAGAGATCGACTGCGATCAGCAACAACGACGACACTGCCTCCATGCTCAAACCGCTCTGGGTTAGCCACGAATGTGTGGGCGACAAGGAAGTCAGAGCCTACCTTTGGACCACAGCAGAAGTTATGACTCGATTGAACTTGCGGTCCAGAAGCTAGACATGGCTCCGCCGAAGATTTGAACGTCTTACATGAGGCAGGCTCGACATAGCTGTAGCCCGCTAACAGGGCATCGAATTCGGCGGGCGCAATCTTGAATGCACATCGTTCCAAAACATCGGTGAAGCCAAAGCTTGCGCAGTCGATGTCCGATAGGGACGGGGGTACATTCTCTATGTTTAGCATTGCTGCGACGTGCCGACGATCCAACGCACGGCAACCAGCGGCACCGGCGACAATCACGAGCAACATTGCAAGGGCGACAGACAGCAGTATCCGGCGGGAGGGCGTTCTCATACGGTCCAGCGTAGTCTGCTCTGCGACACGTCGCTAGCAATAGGCTTGGTTGACCGCTTTCGAATTTGGATTGCAACAGCCTGAACGACGCACTTTGGGCGTTAGCAGTCGTTCCCAGATTATGGGTTTACGATCCAGTAGGTCGGCTCATTCATGGCGCGACCTGATCATACGAAAACTGATTAATGGGGTCTGGGGCCGGCGGCCCCAGCCGCCGGAGGCCCTTTCTCCCGACCTCAATGCGCCAGCCAGGCCGCGATGGCGGTGCCGAAATCGGGTTTGGTGACGGCGCTCATGTGGTTGCCGGGGATGGTGGCGTGGGATGCGTGGGGGAGGGCGAGGGCGAGTTCGGAGGCGCTGCCGTTGTCGTGGTCGTTTTCGCCGGCGATGACGAGGGTGGCGGGGGTGAGGGTGCGGACGGTTTCGAGGGGGGTGGGCTGCTGGGTGCGGAGGAGGTGGGCGACGGCGGTGGTGTCGATGGCGTTCTGGCGCATGAAGGCATCGGCGGCGTATTCGGCACTGCCGGGTTTGAAAGTGCCGCTGTGCTTGATGACGCCCAGGAAGAAATCGCTGCGGCCTTCGATGTCGGTGATGCCGGAGAGGCCCATGCCGCCGAGGACGACCTTGGCCGGCGGCGGGATGTGGCCGCGGGCGAGCAGGCGGACGGTGGTGCGCGCACCGAGGCTGTAGCCGCCGAGGATATAGTCGGTGAGGCCGAGGTGGGCGATGAGCGCCTCGATGTCGGCAGCAAGGATATCGGCGGGGTAGAGGGCGGGGTCGTGCGGCTTGCCCGAGGCGCCGTGGGCACGAAAATCGGGGAGGATGAGCTGGAAGCCGGCGCTGGCGATGTCTGCGGCCGCACCATAGCGGATCCAGTTGGTGTGGCCGCTGCTGAACAGGCCGTGGAGGAGGAGGACGGGTTTGCCCTCGCCGAGCGTCTGGTAGGCGATTTCGGTGCCATCGGCGGTCTGGAAGCTGGTCATTGGGGGATCCGCAAGCCTGCGTAGACGACCGAGGGGACGATGGCGGCGACGCCCCAGGCAAGGAGTTCGAAGGCGGCTTCGAGGGCGGGGGCGGCATCGGTTGCGCGGCTTATGAGGAGAGCGCCGATGCCGATGACGAGGGCCAGCAGCAGGCCGAGGAGCAGGGTGCGGTCGCGGTTGCCGGCGGTGAGTGCGGCGGCGCGCTTGAGGGCATCGACGGGGCCGAGGCGCTCGACGACCGCCACGGGGACGGCGGGCATGAGGGTGCACAGGGCCCAGAGGCCCAGCGTGAGGAGCAGGGTTTGCAGCATGAAGCCGGCGGGGGTGCCATGGGTGGCGAAGAGGCGGAGGATGAGGCCGAAGACGATGGCGGCGCCGACGAGGAGGGCGACCTTGAGGCCGGGCTGGGCGCGGCGCAGGCCCTGGGCGAAAAAGGCTTCGGGCGGCAGCGGCAGGCCGGCGAGGCGGGCGACGACGCCCCAGCTGACGAGCGAGACGAACAGCATGGCGAGCACGGCGCGCAGCGTGGTGACGAGGGTGGCGACATCGGGGCCATAGCCGCCCTCCGGGGCGAGGAGGCGCACCAGCAGGCTGGGGAGGACGACGAGGAGGAGGCCGCCCTTGCCGATGCCGAGTGCATCGGCGCGCAGGGCCTGGAAACTCTGGCGCAGGGCCAACCCGATATCGAGTCGCGCCGCCTGCATCAGCCTGCTGCGCGCGCTTCGGCGACGGCTGCCTTGAGGGCTTCGTAGCCGACGGCTCCGCTCAGCACGCGATCACCGACGATATAGCTCGGGGTGCCGCTGAGGCCGAGCGCACGGCCGAGATCGAGGTTCTTCTTGATTTCGGCCTTGAGCGGGGCGGCGGTGAGATCGCGCGCGGTGCGGCTTTCATCGAGGCCGGCCTTGCGGACGGTGGCGACGGTGCGCTCGCGGGTGACGCGGCCCTGGCCATCGAACATGGCATCGTGGAAGCGCATGTAGCGACCCTGCTGGGCGGCGGAGAGGGCGGCCATCGCGGCCTCCTCGCTGGCCGGCGAGAGGACGGGGAAATCCCGGTAGATGATGCGGAGATTCTTGTCTTCGGCGAGGAGTTTGGCGACATCCTGGCTGCCTTGCTTGCAATAGGGGCAGGCGAAATCGAAGAACACCACGAGCGACACATCGCCCTTGGGGTTGCCGGCGGAGGCGCCGGCGAAGGGCGTCTCGATCTCTTCGCGGTTGGAGGCGAGCATGCGGCTGGCCTCGCGGCTCTGCAGGCGTGTCATCGCCTCGGGGATGATTTCGGGGTTGGCGAGGATATATTCGCGGACGATCTTTTCGATGGCGGCGCGGCCGGCATCACCCTTGGGGACGCCGGCAGGGGCGCCCTGGGCGAGGACGGCGCCGCCGACGAGGCCGGCTGCGACAGCCGCACCCAGCCAGGCAGAGGCGATGGGCCGCTGGGCGATGGCCTTGAGTCGGGCGAGTGCAGGCGTCAACGGCGTTTCTTTCGGCTCAGTTCTTCGAAATCATCGGCGGCGGCCAGCGCGATATCGTCGGCCCTTATCCAGTCGGGTGAGCCTTTCGGCAGCCCGCCCAGCGCCAGCCGGGCGTTCAACATTGCACCCTGCACATTGCCCTGCAAGCTCAACCGCTCGGCCGAAGCGAGGGCGGCGCGGGGTTTGTCTCCGGTGCGGTCGTAGATCACGCCGAGCTGATACCAGGCGAAGGGGTTGGTGCGGTCCTTCTGGATGGCGCGGCGCATGAGCGCTTCGGCCTCGGTGAAATTGGCGGGATCTTCGCTGGAAATGAGCGCGTGGCCGAGGAGCGTCATGATGAGCGGCTCATCCGGCGCGTTGGCGACGGCGCGGCGCAGCACCGGCACGGCCTCATCGCTCTTGCCCGATTCGAGCAGGATCTGGCCCTTCAGCTCGAGAAAGAACGGGTCGTCGGGGGCCTTGGCGAGCAGCGCATCAGCCTCTCGCACCGCGGCATCGACATAAGCGGAGCGGTGCCAGGCATAGGCACGGGCATAATGGGCGGGGATCGACTGATCCGATTCGGGGTAGAGGCGCATGACGCGCGCCGGCTCCTCGACGAAGCCGGTGAGCTTGCCCTTGATGCGGGCGAAGCGGGCGGCGATGGCGGGATCGGGCTTGCGGTCCCATGCGGGGTCGACCTCGTAGACCGCCTGCAGATTGTTGATGCGGGTGCCCGAGAGGGGGTGGGTGCGGGCGTATTCGTTGTTCTGGGGGATGGCGAGGCGGAATTCCTGGCCCTGCAGCTTCTTGAAGAAGTCGATCGAGCCCTTGCCCGACAGGCCGGCGAGCCCGAGGTAGCGCGCGCCCGCCTGGTCGGCGCGACTCTCCTGATCGCGGGTGAAGCTGAGGAATTTGCCCTGTGCAGCGGTGGCGCCGAGCCCGAGGAGCGCCATGCCGGCCTCGCCAGCGCCCACGGCAACGGCAGCGGCGGCGCCGATGAGGCTGAGCAGCGAGATGGAGGTGGCCGGCCCCGCACCTTCGCCGAAGCGGACGCCGTGCCCGGCGGCGATATGGCCGAGCTCATGCGCCATCACGCCCTCGACCTCGTTGACATTGTCGGCGGCGAGGATGAGGCCGGAATGGAAGAAGACGTTCTGGCCGCCGGTGACGAAGGCGTTGATCGAATTGTCTCCGACCATGACGATCTGCACGGATTTTTCGTCGAGATTGGCGGCCTTGACGAGGGGCTTGGCCATATCGTTGAAGAAACGCTCGGTCTCGGCATCACGCAGGATCGACTGCGCCTGCACCTGGGGTGCGGCCGCGAGAGTGGCGATGAGTGCCAGTGCTGAGGCAAGGGGACGAGCCATGGTTCGCCCTGTTGTATCACGACTGAACGCGCGGTGAAGCCTTGGGGCGGGCGTTGCGACGGTGTGGGGTTTGTGATTAGTGTGCGCATGAACCATGCGCAAGGATATCGCCATGAAGCGTGCTTCAGTACGGACAGCAACGCGTCGTCCGACCAATGTGTCGATCGATCGGCGGCTGGTTGAAGACGCGCGGGCGCTGGGGATCAACTTGTCGGAGGCGTGCGAACGCGGGATCGCCGACCAGGTCGCGGCGACACGCGCGGAACTATGGCTGGCCGAGAATCGCGAGGCCATCGATTCCTCGAATGCGCATGTTGAGGCGCATGGCCTGCCG
This sequence comes from Polymorphobacter multimanifer, assembly GCF_014205635.1. Taxonomy (GTDB): domain Bacteria; phylum Pseudomonadota; class Alphaproteobacteria; order Sphingomonadales; family Sphingomonadaceae; genus Sandarakinorhabdus; species Sandarakinorhabdus multimanifer. Next base: position 1,240 of record NZ_JACIIV010000056.1, on the reverse strand, counting down.
CTCGCCAGATACCGGCTTTTTTGATGGCGCGTTTCGATGTGCTTGTCGATGTGGACGGCGGCGGCTTGCTGCTGGACTGCCAGTCGGACCTTCTGCGGCAGCTGAACTCGCGCTTTTGCGTGCCGATGCTGCCGATTGAGGCTGCACCGCGACCGGCGGGGAGGCTGAATCCGGTCTTCGTAATTGACGGCCTGGAGCATGTGATGGTCACGCAATTCGCTGCTGCGGTGCCCTTGCGGGCTTGCGGTGCTGTTGTGGCCAGTCTGGTGGAGGAGAGCGCCGTGATTATCGACGCGCTCGATATGCTGATCAGCGGCTATTAGCGGCGAAATTCAAGCGGCGAAGCCTTGGGGTGCGTGTTACGACGGAACGGAGCTTGTGGTGGTGTGTGATTGGTGGTTGTCATCCCTGCCCGGGCGCATTGGACTGACAGCACTCCGCGACTGTCTAGCGCGCTCGTGCAGTGGCGGGATCCGGCGCGAAGATCTGCGGGTAGAGATTGCGCATCGCGGCTTCGTCGAAATCGCCTTTGAAGGGATGCCGGGTCTCGATCGCTCGCGCCCGCGCGGCCGCCGGCCGGGCGTCGATCTCCGCCATCAGCCGGGCAATGTGCGGAAACTCGGCCATTGCCGCTTCGTCGCCGAGCATGAAGGGGATCCGTGGCGCCCATCCCCAGACCGCCATGTCGACGATCGAATAGGTGCCGCCGACCATGTGGCCGGTCCCTGCCAGCCGATCGTCTACAATTTGCCAGTGGCGCCGTGCTTCGAAATCATAGCGCTTGATCGGGTAGGCCAGCCGCTCCGGCGCGAACAGGCGGAAATGCACGCATTGCCCGGAATAGGGGCCGACGCCCGTCGCCACAAACATCAGCCAAGACAGCAACTCGGCGCGCGCAGCCGACCCGGCGTCCGGCCTGGGCAGGAATTTGCCGGTCCTTTCCGCAAGGTAGAGAAGGATAGCGTTGCTGTCGAAGATTACGGCGTCGCCGTCGGTAAGTGCCGGGACCTTGCCGTTGGGATTGATCGCCCGGAAGGTCGGCGTGTGCTGATCGCCAAGCTTGGTGTCGATCGGGATCGCTTCGTACTCGAGGCCCGCTTCCTCCAGAAAAAGCGCCACTTTCATCGGGTTAGGTGCCATATTGTGTAACCGGGGCAGATTGCCGGGCGTTAGGCAGCAGCGAGCCTGACGAGGCTGGGCAGACTGGGGATGCTCGACGCCCCTGGGACAGCGAAGCGGT
>NZ_JACIIV010000055.1 GCF_014205635.1 Polymorphobacter multimanifer | reverse complement strand
ATAGCTGACCTCGATACCGCGCGCAGCCAACAGTTCCTCGACCATCCGCAGGCTCAGTGGGTACCGGAAATACAGCCAGACCGCGTAGCAGATGACCTCGGGAGGATAGCGGTAACCCGCGTAAATCGAGTCTCGGGCTGTGGTCATCCATCCGCAATAGCCCTCCGATCCAGCACCGCAAAGCCGCAGAGCTTAACTTGACGGTGCCCGTGCAGCCTCATCACGGGGTTGACGCGTTTGAGGTTGGGCGCGGCGCGCCGGGTTGCTTCCGCTTCCCGGTGCAGCAGGGCGTGGACGCGGAGATACCCGTAGGTCGGCTGATTGGCGACCAGCGCGCCGATCGCCGCGACCAGTTCGTCGTCGGGCTGCAGCGGTGGTCCTCGCCGGCGACGCGGTCCTGCTTGAAGGGTCGCGGAGAGGTCCCCTTGCGATGGGGTGGACGCCCGCTGACGGCATCGATGTGCCAGAGTGGAGGTGTTCATCACCACTGGAGGAGGCGTCCTTGAGCGGGGTTAGCACAGTCGGCATTGATCTGGCGAAGTCGGTTTTCCAGGTTCACGGCGCAGACCCGAGCGGCGCCGTACTCGTCCGCAAGAAGCTACGACGGGATCAGGCCCTGGGGTTCTTCGCGACGTTGCCAAGGTGCATGGTGGCGATGGGGGCGTGCGCGAGCGCTCACTATTGGGCCCGCGAGATCGCTGCTTTGGGTCATGACACGCGGCTGATCCCACCTGCCTATGCAAAGCCGAACGCCCAAGCGGCAGAAGAACGACATGGCCGACGCGGAGGCGATCTGCGAGGCGGCGCAGCGCCCGACGATGCGGTTCGTCCAGGGCAAGAGTACACAGGCGCAGGCCGCGGCCGTGGTGTTCCGCACCCGCGACATGCTCGTGCGCCAGCGGACCCAACTGATCAACGCCTTGCGCGGGCATCTCACCGAGTTCGGCTATGTCGTACGGCAGGGTGTCGGACACGTCGGCAAGCTGGTCGAGATCGTCGGCGATCCTGCCTCCGATATCCCGGCCGAAGCGCGGCCGGTGCTGGCCGTCATCGCACAGAGCCTGAAGGCGCTACAGGAGCAGATCGCGCTCCTCGACCGCGAAATCGCTGCCCGGGCAAAGGCAGACCCGGTGGCGCAGCGCTTGATGACCGTCCCGGGCATCGGTCCGGTCACCGCCACCGCCCTGGTCGCACTGGCGCCGGCCTCGAGCACGTTGCGGCGAGGTCGCGACTTTGCCGCATGGCTTGGCCCTGTCCCGAAAGAGCACTCCCGAGACAGCACTCGAGCGGCGGCAAGAAGCGGCTCGTGGAGCGGCTCGGGCGCACGACCAAGATGGGCGAGCGCAGCCTGCGACGGCTGCTGATCCTGGGCGCGAGCTTGGCGACCAAGGTCGCAGCGCGCGATCCCGACAAGGCGAGTGCCTGGCTGGCGGGCATGCTGGCCCGTAAGCCGCGCATGCTTGTCATCGTCGCGCTGGCCAACAAGATGGCGAGGATCGTCTGGGCACTGATGGCCCACGGCGGATCCTACAGAGCTCCGGCCGTGGCGGCATAACCGCCACGGCTCGAGGCGTCAGGGACGCAGGGAAGGTCAACAGAGAGGCATGGCGCAACGGTCAGAAGACGGGGTCGGGAAAACCAGTGAAGTGTCCAGGCGCCTCGAGCGCGCCCTTGCGGTCTGGACCCGATCCGCGATCTCCATACAGACCAGCAGCCGTGATGATGGCTGCATCAATAGGCCGGACACACGGAAGCACCTGAACCCGCGCAACCATGCCACTCAAAAAACCTCTTGCTTCCAAAGGGGCGTCCACACACGGACGGTCGTACCACCCCACGTCCGACAGGGATAACGCGACAGATAGAAGACCACTTGCTGCGGCCGCTATGGGGAGGTTGTGATTACTCCTTCCCTAACGCAAAATAAACATCCTTCCGTTAAAGCAATCAAAGCTTGGAGTAGCTCTCGAATCAAAAAGGGTGAAGATGATGAACGCCTCCCCCGTGATCGAATGGAACCGGCTCGTCATTGACTTGATGCAAAGCATTACGCAGCCCAGCGATGTGGATTTGCCTCGGCGAAACACCAGCGAAGCCGCGCGGGTTTACGCCTTGCTCAATGTGGCGATGCATGATGCAATGGGCGGCCTTGGTGGTGATCCGGCACTGGAACCTCGATGGGTGGTGCAGCCAGCACCCGGTTTATCGGCAGACTTGGCCCCATTCGCGGCGATTGGCGCCGGTTGTCAGCTGCTCGAAGGGCTGTTCTCGCTGCCTCAACGGGAACAGCAGATACGCGACTTGATGCGCAATCTTCGTGATGAACACGCAGGCGCCAGCGGTGTAATTGCCGACATCACGGCGGCCCTCGACTATGGCAAGGATGTTGCTTCTGCGCTGCTGGCTGATCAACGCTATGCCATCCCCACGAACGATCCGGTCGAGGATCTACATTTGCCCGCAAATCCGCCCCCCGAGGGCATCGGCAGGTTGGGTTTTGCGCCCGGGGCCGCGCGTTATCGCCGTCTGACCCCGTTCGTTCTCGATCGTGGTGACTGGTTCCATGCACCGCCTCCACAGGAGCTTGCGGGCTTTGGTTACGCGCGCGAATGGCATGAGGTCTATGCGCAAGGCAGCCTCGCCCTCCGCGAAGCTGCCGCCGACAGCTTTGAATCCCGCATGGCCCGGCTCTGGCGCGGCGGCGTCGGCACGTCCCAAGAGACGGGTTTCTGGATGGAGATCGCACGCGTAATCTCAGCCGACCCGGCCCGTGCTCTCACCCTGTCTGAACAAACACGGGTCATGACCGCCATTGCCGTCGCCAACTGCGATGCGATGATTACCTCGTGGAGCTCGAAGTGGACATATACCTTCTGGCGTCCCCAGGACGCGATCCGTCGTGGTGACGAGGACGGTAACGCCGCCACCTTTGGCGATCCGGCCTGGGCGCCCTACAACGGTTCGCAGGGCGCTTCCCCCGAGCACACTTCGGGGACGGCGACGTTCGCAGGCGCTTGCTCGACCGTGCTCGCGCATTTGTTCGGAGATGCCGTATCCTTCGAGGTCGATTTTCAGTCGGCCACAGGGCTTATCGGACCACAAACCTTCGATCACCTCGCATTGACCGCCGACATTGCGGTGCGGACGCGCGTATGGAACGGCATCTATTTTGCATCGGCCGGTGAGGCTGGCCTGCTGGCGGGGAGGCTCGTTGGGCGCAGAATCATCGATGCGATGGCACTTATGCCAATGTGATCATTTCTCATCAAGCGCCCCTTGCGGACACCGGCGCCGCAGCTGCTTTCGCCCGAAAATTGAGTCGTTCCAGCAGGTGGTGTGCTGACCAAACCGACGCATTGGTCCTGCATCTTGGGCGGCATCACCCGCTGACGCCAAATGGTGTCCGGTCCAGCAGCGTCCAGTGATTGCCGATAGTTTTCCGATCATCGAAGGGACCTACGTTCGTCAAATAAGCTGCTTCGCCGTCATGAACGAAAACAGAAAACTGCGCTCAACCTTTGTAGCCGGTCGCATCGTCGGAATCACCGCCGTTTATGGAATAACAATGCATTGACCAGTCTCGATACCTCTTTACATCTTATATCTCAGAAGGAGCTGCTCGTGAAACAAACACCAGCGAAGTACCATTGTTGTGGAGGTTCGAAAACTGGCCACTTAAGTCGCCTAGATCGTCTGTCCATTGTGAGCAGCCTTGCTACACCTTTACAGATTTGAGGGATCGAATAACACCAGTCGCCGATATGCATTACGCAAATGCAGCGAAAATTGGGATAACCAGCACCAATTTAGGCAGTTTTGGGCCGACTGTGGAGGCCAGGTTTGGAGCAACCTGGTTGGCCTTCGTCTTCGGTTTGAACAATGGCGATATCGCATAGCTGTAACAAATTGCATCAATTGCGCGAATAGCGTTCAGAATGAATACGGATGAGAAGACCCTTGCAAACTTGATGGCGGCCAGCCAGCGCGGCGACCGAAACGCATATCATGCGCTTTTGACCCTGTTGCTCCCTTTGCTACACCGATTCTTCCGCCGTTATGTCCATGGTTCTGCGCTCGATGATCTTGTGCAGGACACGCTGATATCCGTCCACAGAAAGCGCGATAGCTGGGATCCGTTGCGTCCATTTCTGCCCTGGCTGTTTGCAATAGCGCGCTACCGCTGGGTCGATCACCTTCGCCGCCATTATCGCGCGGGAATGGAGGAGCAACTCGTCGACAATTTCAGCATTGACAGCGGTGAGTCGGCAATCATGTTCCGCCTCGGTTGTGACCACCTCTTGTCGATGCTCCCGGAAGGTCAAGCCCAAGCGATCCGCGTTACTCGAATCGAAGGGTTGTCTACGGCTGAAGCATCCGCTCGCCTTGGTCAGAGTGAATCGCTCTTGAAGGTTAATGTTCACCGCGGTTTGAAAAAGCTTGCCTCCTTAATAGAAGACGAACGATGACACGATCCCAACCGAAGTTTTTGAACAATCTGGTCGCTGACCTCGAACCGGTCCTCCCGCTAGGCAACAGGCGGGCGGTCGGGGCGCTGTTCGTATTAGCGTTTGCTGGCTTCGCTGCAGTTGCGCTGACCCTTGGAATCCGCGACGACGTGCTGTCCGGTTCCCCCGACCCCGTATTTCTGCTTCGTAGCGGCCTGTTGCTGATGCTGGGCACTATCTCAGCCAAATCGGCACTCGCGATGGTTCGCCCCGTTGTCGGACGGAACGACCGGAGCTGGGTCGGGGCCGTTGCAATGGCCGCCGTCGTGCCGGCAGTCGCGCTTTTAAACACCGCGTTAGATCCAGTTGCGGCTGCCCGCGCGGTCTGGTGGTCATCGGCCATTCTGTGTCTTGGTGTTGGCCTCACCGCTGCGACGGCCTTTGCCACGATTATGATCTGGAACCTCCGTCGTGGCGCCCCGGTTCTGCCCGAACGCGCGGGCTGGGTCACGGGCATAGCCGCCGGCAGCCTCGGTTCCTTGGTCTATTCGCTTCACTGTCCAGCCAACAATATCACTTACATTGGCTTGTGGTACACGCTTACCATTGCCATCGCCGCTGTCATCGCGCGCGTCGCGGTGCCGCCCCTCATCCGCTGGTAATCCTCTTGAAAGGCCTGAGAATGCGCTGCCTCGCTCCTGTCGCCATGATCGCCGCAATCGCCGCTCCGGCCATCGCTGAACCCAAAGTCGGTGATCGACTTCCCTCCGGTTTTCAACCTGCCGACCAATCGGGTACGCCGCAACCGCTTGCCAGCTTGGCCGGTCCTCGCGGGCTGGTTCTTGTCCTCGCGCGCTCGGCAGGCTGGTGCCCTTATTGCCAAGTGCAGATGCGCGACCTGGCAGGTGCCGTCGGCCCCCTTGCAGCAAAGGGCTATCGGCTCGCTGCACTCACCTACGACAATCCGACAGTGCTCGCCAAGTTCGCCAGCCGTCAGTCGATTCCCTACCCCCTTCTATCTGATCCCGGGGGCGTCATCATCCGTTCGCTTGGGCTGACGGACCCCACTTATCCCCCCGGCAACATGGCTCACGGTGTCCCACGGCCAACGATTATGGTGGTCGATCCTGCTGGGCGAATCGAGGCCATCAACATTTCGCGCGATTATCGCGAACGACCTACCACAGCTGAAGTAGTTGCCATGGCTGGAGCGCCAACGAAATAATTCCATCTGATGGTAACAATACGACGCCACGGCCCGAACTGAAGAATGGGGGAGCGCACTTTCGCCTGCCCTGCCTGGTCGCTCACAAGCTCCCCCGCGCGGCTTCAATCCAGCAGCGCCAAAGAGCGCTGCCCTGCAAGAAAAGGAATCCATTTATGATTTACGATCAGAGGCTCCCGCGCTGCGCAATCGCAATTGGCTTTCTTCTCGGCGCGGGAACAGCCAACGCAGCGATTGTCAAGGTCAAGGTTACCGTTCAGAACCTTGCGCCTGTCAACTCAGTAAGCTTTGCGCCACTGCGGTTCGGCTTTCACAACGGCACCTTCGACGCATTCGACAACGGCGCAGTTGCGACGAACCCGATCATTTCCGTAGCTGAGGGCGGCTCTGGGTCGGACTGGTTTCCGGCCTTCCAAGCCGCTGAACGCAACGCCGTGCTCGGCTCCGCTGGCGGCGTCCTTACCCCGGGCGCTAGCGCAACTTCTGCATACTTCCTGGTCGACACAAGTGTGAACAGATACTTCACTTTCGGATCGATGGTCGTGCCGTCGAACGACCATTTCATCGGCAACGATGATCCTCTTGAATATCGTCTATTCGACATGGCAGGCAAATTGTTGATCAACCAGATCGACCAGGATGCTAGTGAAATCTGGGACGCAGGATCGGAAGCGACTGATCCGATTAACGCAGCCTTCCTGCAAATCGGCACCAATGATTCGCGGACGCCACAGAATGGTGTCGTTGGCTTCGATTTCAACGAATTTTCCGCCTATAACGGCCTAACGACGGCGGCGGGTTATGTATTCAACAATAGTCTTGTTGAGAACACCGGCATCTACCGCATAAGTTTCCTAACTACAGCGGTCCCCGAACCGGCAAGTTGGGCAATGTTGATTGCTGGCTTCGGCCTCATCGGTTCGGCCGCCCGTCGCAACCGTGGGCACTTGGTTCAAAAAAGCAACTGAATCGGTCGTACGAATCACGTTGATCGTTTAAATCACCCGTCCCAATCCGGCCATGTTCTAGCCGGGTTGGGATGGGGCGTCGCTCTACGGTCCAGCGAACGCCAATTGCCTTCTCCGAGGCTGCTTTCGGCGATCTGAGAAGAAATCTGGATGACGAAAAGTGGGCAAAACGCTGCGGTGGCCAGAATGTCCGAGAGGGGACCGGTAAAGCCTTGCAGCGAGCAAGACTGCGGTTGCCCCACCGCAGCTCACTAAATCCAGCTACACGTTCTCGGGGCCAAGAATCTCGTTGCAAGGTAAGTCTGCAGGTTCTCCCCCGGCGCGCCTACGAAGCGGTCTTCTGTCACCTCAGTCTGCAAAATCCTGTCGATCCGGAATGCACGGAAGTCGTTGCGAAGCTCGCACCAGCCCGCGAACAGCCACCGACCGGTATGAACCGCGCCGGGTTTGCCGGAGGCTGCAACTCCTGAGAAGGTGGAGCGACTATGAGCAAGACGACGAACAAGTACGCGCCCGAGGTGCGGGAACGCGCGGTGCGGATGGTGCTGGATCACGGTTCGCGCTGGGCGGCGGTGGTGTCGATATCGGCCAAGATCGGCTGTGCAGCGCAGACGCTGCATGAGTGGGTGAAGAAGGCCGAGGTTGATGCTGGCGGCCGAGCTGGCGTTCCGACCGAG
>NZ_JACIIV010000054.1 GCF_014205635.1 Polymorphobacter multimanifer | reverse complement strand
GGCCGAGGTGACCGGCGTCGCAATGGCCGCATGATTACGCCCAATTCCGGCATCGCGTCTTTCCTCGCACCCGACCGCAGCAAGTTGACGGTGCCCACCACGCTGTGGGACACGATCTTCCGGATGCCAAGATCGCGATTGCACCTTATCCCCAAAAGGCCGAACCTGTCCGACGCGCGGCTTGATAGAAAAGGGTCCCTCTACGGACGAAAATCCCGCAGCCTGGACCGAAGATGCTCTGTCTGGGCGCTGAGCTTGCGCTTTCGCTTTGCGGTTGGCTTATGGAAATCCAGCCTGGCGATACCGGAACGTGCATCTGCGATCGCGATCACGGGCTAGCGATATTCCGGATTTGGATGGTCGAAACGCTCGCCTGCATCCCATGCGGTTCGCTGATTGCCATGGGCGGGAATGCCACCAGCATCTTTTAGCATTCGGGCCATATGCATCAGATTCCACGCCATGAAAGTGGTGTTACGCTGCGTGAAGCCGTTGTTGAAGCCGATGGGGCCACTTTCACCCTTGTCCCCGTAAGACGGTCCCGGCCCCGCCTCGCCGATCCAGCCAGCATCGGCCTGAGGCGGAATGACATAGCCAAGATGCTGCAAGGAATAAAGGATGTTCATAGCGCAATGCTTGATGCCGTCCTCGTTGCCAGTGATGACGCATCCGCCGGTACGTCCATAATAGGCGTACTGGCCGCGGTTGTTGAGTTCGGCCGAGAAACCATAGAGACGCTCAACGACGCGAGTGCACACCGATGACTTTTCACCGAGCCAGATCGGTGTGCCGATAACGAGAATGTCAGCTGACATCACCTGTTTCTGGATCGCCGGCCAATCGTCACGTGCCCAGCCATGCTCGGTCATGTCAGGATAAACGCCGGGTGCGATGTCGTGGTCAGCAACCCGGATCGTCGTTGTGGCGACCCCATTGGTTTCCATGATCGCTTTGGCAACATCCATCAGCAACTGCGTGTGCGATAACTCGTGACTGCGCTTGAGCGAGCAGTTCAGAAAGACCGCGCCAAGGTCGTCGTAGCGGTGATGCATCCGGTGTCTCCCCATTTGCGTGGCGCCATGAGCGGCGACACTTGGAAAATGCTCAGCTACTGGACCGACCAACGCTCTGACTAAACCCGGGGTTTCAGACGCGTCTCTTGCGATTTGTTGGGCAGGAGCATTCAGAATTTAATCGCAATGGATACGAGTCCAACGACAACCCGCTCTGTTGGTTCGCTCAACCGCAGCACTGCCTGTTGGTGACCGAAGCTGTCACTTTCCCAACTGCCGGCCGGCAGCGTTCACTGCTGCCAGTATCGCTTCCACTTGCGGGCGTTTGCGATAATCCTCCTCCATCAGCCGCGCACGGATTCGGCCATCGCGGCCGATCAAGAAGACTGCCGGCTTCGGCACGCCGTATGCGCGGTTGCCGGCAGGATATTGCGGATCGCGCAGGGACCAATCGTCGATGACCTTTGACTTGGGATCAGAGATCAGCGTCCAGCGGACGTCGCGCTCAGCAGCAAATTTCGCGAGAACCTCGGGGGTGTCATAGCTGATGCCCACAAGCGACCAGCCCTTTGCCGCAAGCGTCGTCGCCGCGCTTTTGTTGAGGTCGATCAATTGAGCCTTGCAGTAAGGACACCAGCTTGCAGAGCGAAAGAATACCAGCACGGTTCCTTGTTGCCCCGCCACCTGGGTTAATCGCACCGGGCGACCTTTGATATTCAATCCAGCAACGGCCGGTGCACGGTCGCCAGTATCGGGGATGGCAGCAGAAACCGGCATTGCCAGCACAAGCTGACTGGAAACGCTTGCTACTAGAATGCCAACGGCACGTCGGGTTATCCTGGTCATCTGTCATCTCTCCTGTGCAACTTTAGAGCACATCTTTCGAGCAGGTACGTCTGGAGCCGGCATCGTTTTGAAACCGTCACGCCGCCGCCCGAGGCCGCGTCGCAGAGCGGCAACCACAAATCTGCTAAGCACTCGCCTCGTCAAGTGAGCCATGGTTTTGCACGGTGCAAGGTCCAAGTGTCCTTGGTTCGTCCCTCAAAAGGCTCGATCGAACGTCACATTGGCCGCGAAAGATACTGCTTACCTAGCATCTCATCTCCGGTCAGCGGCATATCCATGGGCCGCGACGTAGGGCGTGGCGGCATTTCACGCGTTGATTAACGTCCGCCGTGCCGCCCCCTTGTCGAAAATATTGAGCGCAAGCTCAGTCGTAACGCCATAGACAGTGTGAGCAACGATACCCCGCGCATGCGCTTGCCAAGGATAGCGTTGCGGTTTGGCCCCCAGACCAGCCAAGGTGTTCAGCATTTCGTCCTGCATCAAGAACAGACCGATGCCATAGAGCGCGCCACGCGTCACGCCGGTCATCGGCAACCTGTCGCGCAGCAGCGCATAACCGATCGCAGGCACAATGCCGATCGCGTAGTGAACCGCCTGGCTGACCGCTTCGTGCGTTGCAGGTTCGACATTTTTTCCGGTTGCACCCTCGATCTTGCTGACAAGCGCTTGTGCTGGCGGTTCGCCATCCGGGCGAACCGCGGTCGTTTGCGCCCGCGCCGCGGGGTCTTCCCGGTTCCACATGAACCAATCAACCCGATCCAAGGCCCAGACACCTATCACTCCCGCAGCGAGGCCGGCGAGGATCTTCACGCCGGCCTTGTCGGGGTCGTTGCGATTGGCCATCGTCGCGTCGGGAGCGGCAGGGCGAGACGTGTCGGTCATTCACTGTTCCGCAAAACGGTTCCGCCACGGTCAAGCGGGCAGATTTTCTAACGCGCGGGCGCGGGCTTTGTTGCATATTCGCACGTGCTGTCGAGCAGCCTTGGTCAAAAAAGATTTACCGACGCGAATGCCGCCTTTCCCAAGTCAGATCGGTCCCCTTGCGGACAGGTCAACGACAGCCGAACATCGGGGTTTCCTCGGAGAATGTTAGCGCAGCAACTCGCTGACTAGCGATGGTTTGCGGGCAATCATCGCAAGCAAAACCTGTGCCGGGCCGGTCGGACGACGACGTCCCTGTTCCCAGTTGAGTAGAGTGCCCCTTGCCACGCCGATGCTGCGGGCGAAGGCACCTTGTGACAGCCCGGTGCTGGCGCGGATCGCGGCCACATCGACGTCAGGCACCGTGACCTGACGGACGTGAGCGCCATCATTGTTGCCGTCAGCAAACGCCAATGCTTCGCCCAGTCCCTGCTTGATACTGCCAAAAACGGTCATCGAGATCCTCCGTAACGCGCAACCAAAGCCTTGCTCATGGCAACCAATTCCGCCTGCTCGGACTTGCTCAAATTGTCTTTCTCGTTCTTGGCGAAGACCGTCAGAAGGAAGATTGGCATCTCCAGCCCGCCAAACACGTAGATCGTTCGGTAGCCACCACTTTTGCCACCGCCTTCACGCGCGATACGGACCTTGCGAAGTCCGCCACCAAGCGAGAGTCCCGCGTCAGGGTTCCCAGCGATGAAGTCGACAACCCCCGTTCGCTCGTCGTCCGTCATGATTGCCTTGGCGCGCCGCAGGAATTCGGGCAGCTCCACGAGCGTCTGCAGTCTCGCCATTCCGTCTTGCTATACGCCAGTGACGCATAAGTCAACGCCCGTGAAGCCCGGATGCTGACCGTCCCCTTACGGACACCTTAGCTGCTATTCGTGACCCGTAGCCTCGGCCAGCCCCGTAGCACGGATCGTCAATCCGTGTTTAAAGGCCTCGCCCATCAATATACCGTCCGCACCGTCGGCTCGCGCGCCCAGATGCGGCCCTGTCCCGCGAGTGTGACGTAAGCTACCGGGTCTTCCGCCCCCGCGAGGGCCACGATCCCGGCGTCGGCCGCTACCCCGGCTACAGCGAGCAGCGGCTCGGCCTCGTCGGTGGAGGCGATGACCTTCAGGTGGTGGAAGGCGTCGTGGACCCACGACACCGCCGCTGCTTCGCCCAGCAGCGCTGTCGTCCCAGCTTCAGAAGCGATCACAGCGACCGTGTCGAACAGAACCGACGGGCCGCCGGCCAGCTGGAAGTCGCCGCACAGGTGGCTGCCGTCATCGAGCGTAACGCCGCCTACGCGCGGACAGACGATCTTCGGCGATGCCCCCGCCGCGACCGTCGCCTCGATCAGGGCGCCAACGATCACCGACGATGCGCCGTCCGTCACCAGCATCCCGACGAGACGGCCGACCATGCCTGGCGGGCCGTTCGCCAGGATGCTGAGCTTCGGGCTCGGCTTGAGGTCGGTCCGCGGCTCGACCGCCGGGGTCGCAGGGACGATCGGCGCTGTGTGGCCGAGCCCCTCCGCCACGCGCTGGCCCAGAGCTGCGTCAATTGTCGCGAGGTGGCCAAGCATCGTCGACCGGATAAGCGGCAACTCAACCTTCGACAGTTCAAAGATTAGAGCAGCAACAATGTGGTCCTGTTCGGGCTCGGTCTGGCTGAAGAAGAATTGGCGCGCTTGGCTATAGTGGTCGCTGAACGTCGCCGACCGCTCCCGGGTTTTCAACCCCTGTACAACGGCGGGGAAGGTGCGGAAGCCCGCAACAGGATCCTCTCGCGGCCCCGACGGGTCTATCAGGCTCGGCGTGTAAGCAACCCGCGTCGCCTGCGGGTGCATCTGCATGTGGCCGTCGCGTTGCATATTGGCGAACGGACAGCGTGGCGCGTTGATCGGTAGCTGATGGAAATTGGGCGAGCCGAGGCGCTTCAACTGTGTGTCGAGGTACGAGAAGTTGCGCCCGTGAAGTAGCGGATCGTCGGAGAAGTCGATGCCCGGAACGAGATTTTGCGTACAGAAGGCAACCTGCTCGGTCTCTGCGAAGACGTTCGCCGGGTTGCGGTTGAGCGTCAGCCGGCCAACAACGCGCAGCGGAACGACCTCCTCGGGGATCAGTTTGGTCGAGTCGAGGTGGTCGAAATCGAACTCGGCGGCTTCCTCCTCCGTGAAGAGCTGGACGCCCAGCTCCCACACCGGGTGCTCGCCGTCTGCTATCGAGGTGTAAAGGTCGCGCCGGTGGTAGTCAGGGTCGGCCCCGTTGATTTTGATGGCCTCGTCCCAAACCACCGATTGCATGTTAAGCAGCGGCGTCCAGTGGAACTTCACAAAGGTCGACACGCCTTCGGCATTGACCAGTCGGAAGCTGTGCACGCCAAATCCTTGCATCATCCGGTACGATCGAGGGATTGTCCGATCGGACATCTGCCACATCACCATGTGCATCGCCTCTGGCGTGCACGCGATCCAATCCCAGAACGTGTCGTGCGCCGACTGCGCCTGGGGGAAGCCGCGGTCGGGCTCCTCCTTCACCGCATGGGCGAGATCGGGAAACTTGATTGCATCCTGGATGAAAAACAAAGGGATGTTGTTGCCGACGAGGTCCCAATTGCCCTCCGGCGTGTACATCTTGACCGAAAAACCGCGCACGTCGCGAGCGAGGTCAAATGAGCCGCGATTGCCGGCAACTGTCGAAAAGCGGACAAATACCGGTGTCTGGAGACTGGTGTCGCTAAGCACCTGCGCGGTGGTGAAATCGGCGAGGCTGTCGGTCAACTCAAAAACCCCGTGCGCTGCGGCACCGCGCGCATGGACCACGCGTTCGGGAATGCGCTCGTGATCGAAATGGAAAATTTTCTCTCGCAGGACGAAGTCTTCGAGCAGGACCGGGCCGCGCGCGCCGCTCTTCAGACTGTTGTGATCGTCCGAAATCGGCATCCCATGGTTGGTTGTCATTTGGGGCTGACCGCTCGCGGCAACTTGGTGGACTTCGCCGCCCGTCCCGCGGACGAACTCGGCCGCAGGTAGTGAACCTACTGCCGGGTACGTGACACCCTTCCCTGGCTTTGCATTAGCCGGCTTGTCGGGACGCTGGGACGTCGGTCCGGCGCCCGCCGGCGGGCTGCTCGCTTTGGCTGCCGGAGCCTTGTTCTTCGTTGCCATGAATCGGGACCTCGCTAACGGTTGTGTCGGAAACGCGTGGCGCTTTCTGCGGTTCTTTTTGGATGCATTTAATCGCTGCTGCAAGCCACGGCCTTATTGAGACAGGACGCTTTTCTGAGCGGAGGAGGGGTCATGACGGGTCATTATTCGTTGGCGACCGTCACGACCAAGCCAATCGCGCCGCCTTGACATGTACGGCATCGATTAGAGCTGGCGGCAGAACGTCGTGGTATCTGGCCCTTGAGTAGCAGTGGAACAGAAAATCTACATAAGGACGTAAGCGACTAATTTTACATTAAACCTGGGTTTTTTTGGAAAGGGCGCGTGCTCCGCTTTTTTGTACCTAGAGGGTACCGAAATCCCACATAAACCCGTCCAATAATCTATCAGCGGCAAACCTTGAGCAAATTCCGGGCTTGTGTCGGTTTTCGGTTCCGTTGCTACTCGACCCCTGAGTCAACCCAGGACGATTTCGGGTGCGGCCGCCAGCGCGCTGATCAGGGCGGTGCCGATCGCGGCCAGCCCCATTTGCAGGAAACCGAGCGAAGCCAAGGCGGCGCCGGCGCGGTCGCCGAAGGGTGCTAGCGTGATGGCGCTGCCGATCGGGTTGATAAGGCCCATGCCGCCGAGGAAGAGGGTGACGGCGGCCATGAATGGGATGGGGGCTGGTGTGCTGCCGTGCGTTAGCAGCCAGAGGATGCCGGCTAGGCCAACGCGGGGTGCTCCGAAGCGATTGGCGAGGCCCGCTGTCATCAGCCCGGTGCCGAACACCATTAGCACGGTGGCACCGAAGAAGAGGCTGAGCTGAGTAGGGGTACGGGCTTTCGAGCAGTAGCGGACCGGCCGGCCTGCAATGCCGGCCGATCCTTACACCTTACGCCTTGGGTAGCAGAACCGCGTCAATGACGTGGATCACGCCGTTGGTGCAGGCGATGTCGGCGGTTGTGACGTGCGCGCCATTGACGGTGACGCCGTTGGTACCATCGACGTCGAGCGTTTCGCCGTTGACCGACGCCGGGGTCAGCTTGTTGCCGGCGACGTCGGCGGCCATGACCTTGCCCGACATGACGTGGAGCGTCAGGATCGCGGCGAGCTTGGCCTTGTTCTCGGGCTTGACCAGGTCATCGACGGTGCCGGCCGGGAGCTTGGCGAAGGCATCGTCGCTCGGCGCAAAGACAGTGAACGGCCCGGTGCCCTTCAGCGTGTCAACAAGGTCAGCAGCGGTAACGGCAGCGACGAGGGTTTTGAATGAACCCGCGGCGACCGCAGTGTCGACGATATCGTGCAGATCAACCATATACGTTTCCTTGGGTAAAAGCTTAAGCCGTTGCCCCGGCGACCGAAGCGGCAGCCGAAACTGTGACGGCGAAGACAGAGGCGCGTCACAATCCGTCTCGAAAGCTTAGCCGGATTGTGACGCCCTTCGTCGGTACGCTACCGCCGCGGTAATTACCCACCCCCTGCGTTGAGCTATCCGGCGGAGACAGCGCCGAGGATGGTGTTGTAGGGATTGGCCCCGGACAGTCGCGCAGTATC
>NZ_JACIIV010000053.1 GCF_014205635.1 Polymorphobacter multimanifer | reverse complement strand
ACCGTCGATACTGCGCGACTGTCCGGGGCCAATCCCTACAACACCATCCTCGGCGCTGTCTCCGCCGGATAGCTCAACGCAGGGGGTGGGTAATTGCTGAGTGATAGCAAGCTGCTGTTTTCGTTTCTAGCGGTGCTGGGCAAGAAAGTGACGGCGGCATTTGATGGTGGCCGGCTGACCTCGGACGGCGGGGCGTTGCTGCTGGCCATGGCGGAGCGGACCATGGGGATATGTGACGCGCTGGCGTCATGTGTTGCTGACCGGCGCGATCGGGCTCGGAGGATTCACAGCGTGGCGGACATCTTCAAGGCGCGGGTGCTGGCGATCGCGTGCGGCTATGAGGACGCCGATGATCTGGACAGCCTGCGCCATGATCCGGCGTTCCGCCTGGCGCTGGGCAAGCTGGTCGAGGCAGGGCCGGGTCTGGCGAGCCAGCCCACGATGAGCCGCTGGGAGAACGCGCCGACCACCTTGGAGCTGGCGCGCATGATGAAGCGGATGGTGGCGATTTACTGCGCAAGCTATGCGGCACCGCCGGCGGCGGTGACGCTGGACATCGATGACACCTGCGACGTGGCCCACGGCTGTCAGCAGCTGTCGTTCTGGAATGGGCACTATGGCGAGCGCTGCTTCTTGCCGATCCATGTGTATGACACGGCCACCGGCAGGCCTGTTGCGATGTTGCTGCGCACTGGCAAGACGCCGACTGGCAGGGAAGCGGCCGGGCACATCCGCCGGCATGTCCGTCAGATCCGCCGGCATTGGCCGTACACGCACATCACGATCCGCGGTGATGGCCATTATGGCCGGCCCGAGGTCATGGACTGGTGCGAGGTCAATGGGGTCGATTACATACTTGGCCTGACCGGCAACGCCGTGCTGCGGGGTGACACGGTGCTGGCCATGGCCGCGGACGACTGTGCGGTCAGGCGCGCACTGAAGGACCTGCCCGACCTGCGTTGCCATGCCGAGACCTGCTACGCTGCCAAGCGCTGGAAGCGTGCCCTGCGGGTGGTGGCGCGTATCGAGGCCTGCAGGGCTGGCATGGATATCCGCTACGTGGTGACGTCGCTGACAAAGCCGACGGCCGAGCACATCTACGAAAAGCACTATTGCCAGCGCGGGCAGGCCGAGAACCTGATCAAGATGCACAAGGGTCAGCTAGCCAGTGATCGCACCTCGTGCCGGTCGGCCAATGCCAACCAGATGCGGTTAATCCTGCACACGGCCGCCTACTGGCTGCTATGGACGGTTCGCCAAGCGATGCCGGATAGCGCAAAACTTGCCAAGGCCGAGTTCGGCACGATCCGCTTGCGGCTCCTTAAGGTTGGTGCCCGGATCATCGAGACCGCCTCGCGCATCCGGATCGCCTTTGCCTCAGCCTGCCCGGATGCTGACCTGTTCCGCCAGATCGCCCTGCGCCTGCGCGCGGCACCGGCATAGATGGCGCGGCCGTGCCGCCGAAACCGAGCCCATCGACCGCAACACGCAAAACCCGAAATCTGCGACGCAACAGGCGCCATGGCAGTGCTTGGGCAAAATCACCTCGAGCGGCCAACGCAAACACCGGCGAGGCCGAACTCCGCCGATTCAGAGACCCCGGTGAATAAAAGCGGTTAGCAACGGAACTTTAATGCCTAAAGGAAGGTATACCCCTCAAAGCTCCCGACAATCCTTCGTTGATTATCAGCGTCACAGATCGGGTCCTTTGGGAGACGGAAATGGCCAGCGGAGCGCTCAAACCGGTTTGCACGCCTCTTTGGAACGACCATGCCAAACGCCATCACGGTGGGTTGAATAGCGTCGTGATGCGCCTGCAACATCTTCTCGACGGCGATACCGTCATGGCAATTGTCGTCGACCGGGTTGCGATCTTGTCGGAGGTTGTTGCTAGCGTCGGCGATCCGCACAGGCTGGCGCAGATGCGGCCGAGCGCCGCGGCGCTGGTCGATTTTTTTAATGACGCTGCGGCCAGGGGCGCGGTCGCCGCGGGCCAGGACGCGCGAGTTACGCGCTGCTGCGGGATCGCTGGGTCAGTTGAGCAATTGACGATTTGCGTCGCCTTGGCACCCGGTATCGAGCTTGTGTTTCTCGTCAGTCATAAAGTTGGCTCACAGCCCTTTAAACTCAAACAGGACCAAGCGGCACGGCGCATCGGAGCCTGGGTCGCCGACTATGCGCTGCTTTGGTGGGAGGTGCGCGGCGGCCATCGCCGCATCGAGACCATGCACGCGGCGCTTGACCTGATCGGCTTTGCGGTCCTGGTCCTTGGTGCCGATCAGCACGATATCGTCTCGAACGCCGCTGCCCAGTCAATGCTTGCCAAGGGCGACGGTCTTCGAATGCACGAGGGTATGCTCACTGCCGCAATGTTGCCAGACACGGCGCGCCTGCATGGCGCCATCGCACATGTCAGAGCAAAGTCGTCCTCCAATGACGGCGCGGACGTCCAGTCTGCACCGCTGTTGTCGATCGCTCGCGACGGTCGACGGCCGCTGTCGGTGGCGGTGATGCGAGGCTTTCACCGGAGCCGATACGACCAGCAATCGGTCGTAATTCACGCCATCGACCCTGAAGATCAAATCGGCAGGATCATGACGCCGACCTGCGAAATGTTCTGCCTAACCGCTGCGGAAGCGCGGCTGACGGCGCTGCTGGTGGCCGGAATGTCGCTGGCCGACGCTGCTTTGCGGCTTCGTATCCAGATGCCGACCGCGCGGACATACCTCAAGCAGGCCTTTGCTAAGACCGGGACCAACAGGCAGGCCGCACTCGTCCAGGTAATGCTGACAAGCATGGTGAGCACAGAGCCGCGTGTATCGCTGGCTGTGTTTCGTTGACCCATCATACCCTCCATTTAGAGGGTATGATCGTATCTGTTCAGGCGATGGGTCGCTGCAGTTTAATCCCCTAGTAAGATACGCCCGCTTCCCGCGGTCACGGCAACGACTGCCCCATTGCCGGACATCAGATTCACCGGAGTGTTAACTATGAAGCACGTCATTCTCATCACGACATCGATCGGCGCGCTCGCGCTGGCAACCGCCGCCTCGGCGCAGACCGCTATCCCGAACAACACGACGCGAACCGCTTCATCTTTCAACGACCTGTCGACCAACGGCTCGTTCAACGACAGCTCCACCGACACGACGAACACCGACAACACCCGCAACACGTCGAGCAACTACAGCGACTCGAGCGACAATTCGACCCGCTCGACCGAGACGACGAACACGTCGCTCGATTACAGCGACGCCAGCGACAATTCGACCCGCTCGACCAATACGACCAACACCGACAATACGCGTAACACTTCGACCACCACGACCGATGCCAGCGGCGTCGGCGCCGGCAGCGTCGGGGCCAACAACGGCGGCAGCGCCACTGACAGCCGCGACATGTCGAACCGCAGCGACAATTCGCAGCGCACGACGACGACCAGCACCGACAACACCCGCAACACCACCACCAACACCGACAACACGCGCAACACCTCGACCGCCACCGACAACAGCGACCGCAGCGGCTCTTCGGGTGCGCAGGTTGCGGCGAACAACGGCGCCAGCGCCACCGACAGCCGCGACATGTCGAGCCGAAGCGACGATTCGCAGCGCACTACGACCACCAACCTGTCGTACAGCGACAGCAGCAGCGCCAATGCCGGCACCGTGGGCGCCAACAATGGCGGCTCGGCGACCGACAACAGCGATCGTTCGACCAGCAACCTGACTTATAATTCGAACGACCAGCGCACCACCAACACCGACAATAGCGATCGTTCGGACAGTTCGATGAACAGCTCGAACAACGACAATTCGGTGCGCAACGAGACCACGAACACCGACAACCGCGACCAGAGCAGTGCCAGCGGTGCCCAGGTGGCGGCCAACAACGGCAGCTCGGCGAACGACAGCCGTGACCAGTCGACGACGATGATCAACACCGACAATAGCGACGCGAGCAGTGCATCGGGTGCGCAGGTTGTGGCCAACAATGGCGGCTCGGCGACCGACAGCCGCGACCAGTCGAACCGTTCGACCAATGACTCGAACAACGACAATTCGCAGCGTACGACGACGACGACCAGCTCCGCCAACGGCGCGCAAGTAGCGGCAAATGGCGGCGACGCTACCGACAGCCGTGACCAGTCGAACAATTCGGTCAATAACTCGAACAACGACAGTTCGGATCGGTCGGACAACTCGTCGCGCAACACCAACCGCAATTCGGGACGCGGCTCGAATGCGATCGGCGGCTCGGCGAGCTATGTGGACAGCTCGATGACCCAGTCGGGCAATATGGCCTCGGCCGCACCCGGTTCGGCTGCGACCAGCAACCAGTTCGGCGGCGGCGCGGTTGTGTCGACGGCCACGCTTGCGGGCTATGTCACCGGCAACAGCGTGTATTACGCGGTTCCCGGCGGCAATGGCGGCAGCGGCACCAGCAATGGTGGCATGGGCACCGACGGCACGGGCAGCGACGGCGGCTCGACTGGGCGTCCGGGCGGCACGGCAACTGGTGCCACGGGCACAGGTAGCTATGTCGACAACAGCCTGAGCGTTTCGGGCTCTGCGTTTCAGAACTTTGCGGGTCTGCAAGGTCTGAACCAGAACACCGGCGTCGGCGTGTCGCAGAATGCCAGCGTCAATGTCGCGGTGTCGACTGGCACCATGAACATTGGTGGTGCTCGCTGATTAACGGGGCCGGGCGGGTATCAACCCGCCCGGCTCACTGTGTTGCAAGGGAGAATATCATGGTCCGCGCCGCCGCTACCATCCTGTTGGGCTTCGGCCTGGCCGGCGCTGTCGCAGCCGCCGAGCCTTTCGACACCGCACCGGTCGCCGACGCGGCGCTCGGTGCCATCGTCGGCAAGGCCGACACCAGCCAGGCGGTGTTTGCGAACAACACCGCGTCGGTAACCAACAATCGGATCGTCGGCACATCGACGACCGGCGTTATCACGATCTCCGGCAACGCGTTCCAGAGCCTGAACGGTCTGGCGCTGGTCAACGCCAATACCGGCAACAACGTCGCCATCAATGCCTCGCTTAACGTCAATGTCGCGATCACACCGCGCTGAACTCCTGCTGTTCGTCGGGCTCGCGGGGTGTGCTTCGGCCGCCCCCGATGCCGGCACCAACCGGCTAGCGCTCGGCAATCTGTCGACAGCGCTGCCTGTGGTCTCGATGTACGAGCGACGTTTCGCAACTGTCGTGCGCCAGCAATACGATTTCAGCTGCGGCTCGGCAGCGCTGGCGACATTGCTGACCTATCATTATGCGCGGCCGATCGACGAGCAGGCGACCTTCACCGGTATGTTCAGGACCGGCGACCAGGCCGCCATCCGCCGCCTCGGCTTTTCGCTGCTCGACATGAAGCGGTATCTCGCGGACAGCGGGTTCAAGGCCGACGGCTATCAGGTGACGCTGACGCAGATCGCTGCCGCCCGCCAGCCGGGCATCGCGCTGATCGAAACCGGCGGATACAAGCATTTCGTTGTGCTCAAGGGCATCGAGCCCGGCCTCGGCGGCGACAGCGTGTTGCTCGGCGACCCGGCGACCGGGCTGCGCCGGATGAACGCCGCGGCGTTCCTAAAAAGCTGGAACGGAGTGCTGTTCGTCATCGATGCCGGCGGCGCTGCGGTGCAGGCGAGCTTTGCGCGGCCGACCGAACTGGCGCTCGCGCCCGGTGGCCAGATCACGCAGCAACTCGAGCCGCTGAGCCAGCAGGCGCTGGCGCTAACGCGCCCGACGCTGGGAGACCTGTGATGCCCGCCCCCTTGCTGGTGTTTGCCTTGATCGTGCTCCCCGATGCCCGCCTCGCGGAGATGCGCGGCGGAATCATGCTGGCCAACGGAACCAACATCTCGGTCGGCATCGCGCTCGAAACGCGGGTCGACGGCATGCTGGCGCTGCGCACGCAGTTTTCGACCGAAACGCCTGGGATTCAGGTCTTCGCCGGCGGTCCCGACACGACCATCATCGTCGATCCCGGCGCCACCGTTTCAGACAACCTTCGGCCGTTGCCCGCCGTGGAGAGCAGCCGCGCCGCTACGGGCACGGTCATCGGCGCGTCGCCGGTCACGGTCGGCAGCTCCGTGCGGATCGGCGTTGCCAGCGCCGGCGAAGCGGCCAGATCGCCCGGAACGGCGCTTGCCGTCGTCGAAAACGGGCCGGCGGTGGCGACCGCGCTCGGTGCCGTCCGGCTGCTTCGGACCACCGGTGGAACGGTTACCGAGCTCAATGGCCCAAACCTCGCGATTCAACAGCTGGTCGGCCAAGCCACGGGAACGATCGTCACTAACAGCGCCAGCGACCGCATCATCAACACCGTCACCTGGGTCGATGTCCGCCTCGACGGCGCGTTGATGCCGTCGGGCCTTACCACGTCGATCGAGAGCGTCGCCCGCGCCGTTGCCGATCGCGCGCGCTTCTGAACCACCGGACAAGGAAACCACGATCATGCGGCGTTCGACTTTGCCGGGGCTGGCGACCGCCCTTGTCCTTTCAGCACCGGTACTCGCCACGCCGGCGATTGCCGCAAACCTGGAAATCGAGGCGCTGAAGAACGAGATCGCCGACCAGCGGCGCGAACTCGATGCCCAGCGCAAGCGCTTGCAGTCGCTCGAGGATCGTCTGCTCAACACCCTTCGCGGCACGGCTTCAGTCGACCAGATCGGCCAGCCGTCACCACTAGCGAATGCGCCGCCGGCAAATGATTCGCGGCCCGCCGCGCCGGTGGCGACAGTCGGGGTCGCCCCACCGGAGCGCGAGCGGACCCCCGAAGTGGCGGTGCTGTCCGACCAGGGGGGCATTGTGACCCGGGCGGGTCAGTTCACCATCGAGCCGAGCTTCGAATACGCGCGCGCCGACCGCAACCGCGTGATCTTCCGCGGCATTGAGGTGCCGCAGTCGGTTCTGGTCGGCGTTTTCGATATCAACGAGAGCCGGCAGGACATTCTGGTCGGCGCGATCGGCCTGCGCTTCGGAGTCAATTCTCGCTTCGAGGTGAACGGCCGTATACCCTATGTCTACCGGACCGACGTCTCGGTGCTCGCCGCCGCGGTGCAGAACCAGAACGGCAGCGCCGACCGTCCCGATGTTCCCGCGCGCGGCCGCAACGTCGGCGATGTCGAGTTCGGCGCGCGCTACCAGCTGACCAACGGCGGCCGCGGTTTCCCGTACCTCATTGCCGGCGTCCAAGCCGTCGCCCCGACCGGCACCAACCCGTTCACCGTGCCGCGCGATACCGGAACCGGCGTCGCGCTGCGCTCGGCGACCGGCGCGGGGTTCTGGGGCGTGACACCGACGGTGACCGCGTTGCTGCCCAGCGATCCGGCGGTGCTGTTCGGCACGCTCGGATACACGCGCAATTTCGGCCGCGGGTTCGACGGCGTGCAGATCAACCAGGACGTGCTGATCGATTATGTAAAGCCGGGCGATGCGATCCTCGGCAGCGTCGGCATCGGCATTTCCCTCAATCCGCGTGTCGCACTCAGCCTCGGCTATGCCCATAACTGGTCGTTCGGAACTCGCACGCAAGGCCGCGCGATCCAGCGCGACCCGATCAACGGGCCGACGACGACACCCTTCGATTCGGAGTTGCGCGACCTGCAGATCGGCCGCTTGCTATTCGGGGTCAGCTACCGGACTTCGCCGTCGACGACTATCAATTGGAATGTCGAAGTCGGCGCGACGCAGGATGCCGCCGATGTGCGCACGACGCTTCGCATCCCGTTCAGCTTCGGCGGGCAGCCGTAAACTCTTCCAGCGGGTTAAGGTCTGGTTGCAACAAAACTGCGATCTGCTGATGTTGAGGACAGCGCGACGGCACCGTCAACTTGTTGTGGTTGGGCGCGTGGAAAGACGCGATGCCGGAATTGGGCGTAATCATGCGGCCATTGCGACGCCGGTCACCTCGGCCCAGTGCGTGAACGCCTGGGTGCGGGCAGAGC
>NZ_JACIIV010000052.1 GCF_014205635.1 Polymorphobacter multimanifer | reverse complement strand
TCGGCATGGCAAACTCCTGTCCGTTTGCCATCTTGAATCAAACCCAGCCGCCCGCCGCAACCCCCCCGAGTCACGATCATCGGATCTTGGTATTAGTAATCAAACACACTTTTATTCAAGATTGCAAACATCGGCTTCTATCGTTTTTGATGGGCTGGGTGAAAATTCTGGCAAACCCCGCGCGGTTCTTGCCTACAAATACGCTCCCGCTTATTGCATGCCAGTCAGATAATCCATTCGACAGCCTGCCATTCCTCTTCCGGTTCATGGTCGATGCGGTGGCCGGGGTGCGCTTCGTCCGGCGTCGCCCCGATTGCGACAATCACATGTATCCCGGCGTCGCACATCAGCCTGGCAATTTCGCGCGCGCGGCGCACAAGCTCGCTCTGCCCTGCCGCAGTTGGGGGCAAGTCCACCGCCAGACCCTGCCGGAGGGACGGCTCGTCGAGCAGGACCGCAGGGCGGCCGCGTGCACGAAGCCGCGCCACTCGCATTGCTGCCCAGGCATGGGAACCCGCCCAAGCCGGCGCGACCCATTCAATGACGCCGCCCAGATCACGCGCCGGGCCGGCGTTCGTGGTGTCAGGAAACGATCGCACCAGACCGGCAGCGATGGTCGCATTGGTGAATTTGTCGATGAGAATAAACCCACCGAGCGTGCGGCTCTTGGCATAGCTAATCCGCGGGATGCCGCGGTCGAGCGCGATTCTGACATCGCCGATGTCGTTGAGGCCAAGCGTGGCTGAGGTGGGTGGTCCGCTCACGCGCGCGGTCAGCAGTTGCGTGCCGGTCTTGAGCCAATAGCTGCGGCCCGGAGCGAGCGGCTCATCTGCCATCCAGATGAGCGTTGCATCGAGCGCGCTTGCCGGACCTTCATGAGGAATGTCGGCGGCCACAATCAGGTCGCCCCGCGAACAATCGATAGCTTGATCAAGCACCAGCGTCACCGATTGACCGGCAACGGCAACGTCGAGATCGCCGTCATAGGTGACGATCCTTTCAATCGTCGCGCGGCGACCTCCCGGAAGCACCGCCACGGTTTGCCCTGGCACAACCTGCCCGCTCGCGATGCGCCCGGAATAGCCGCGAAAATCCTGATGGGGACGATTGACCCATTGGACCGCCATGCGCAGCGGTGCGTCCAGCGGACGGTCGACGACAGGCACCGTTTCAAGATGGTCCAAAAGTGTGGCCCCCCCATACCAGGACATGGCCTCGGAACGACGGACGATGTTTTCACCGCTCAGGCCCGAGACCGGAATCGCGGTGAACCGCTCGATTCCGATGCTGTCGGCAAAGCTTCGAAAATCTTCGACGATGGCATTGAAACGCGCCTCGTCATGGCCGATCAGGTCCATCTTGTTGACCGCGAGCACCAGCTCGCGGGTGCCGAGAAGATGGACGATCTTGCTGTGGCGGCGGCTTTGCGGCAGCAACCCTTTGCGCGCGTCGATGAGGATCACTGCGAGGTCGGCGGTCGATGCGCCGGTGACCATGTTGCGCGTGTATTGTTCGTGGCCCGGCGTGTCGGCGACGATGAACTTGCGTCTTTCTGTCGCAAAAAAGCGATAGGCCACATCGATGGTGATACCCTGTTCGCGCTCGGCGGCGAGGCCATCGACCAGCGACGCGAAATCGGGAACGCCAACTTCCGACTTCGCGAGCGTTGCGACCTGATCGTCAAAAAGCGCATGGCAGTCGTGAAGCAAGCGGCCGATCAAGGTCGATTTGCCGTCATCCACCGAGCCGCAGGTGATGAAGCGCAGCAGCGACTTCTGCTCGGCGGCGTCGAAATGACGGGCAACTTCAGCGCGCGCCTCGTCTTCGCGTGACACGACGGACTTCAAGAGCCGAGTTTGCGCTATCGGCATTCAGAAATAGCCTTGCTGCTTCTTGCGTTCCATCCCCTGGCTTCCGTCATCGCGGTCGATGGCACGGCCCTCGCGTTCGGACGTCACGGCGGTGAAAGTTTCGCGAATGATTTCGGCAAGCGTTGTTGCATGGCTCTCGACCGCGCCGCTGAGCGGGTAGCACCCGAGAGTGCGAAAGCGCACCGAACGCAGGACGGGCTGCTCGCCTGGGTGCAGGCGGAAACGCTCGTCGTCCACCATGAGGATCATCCCGTCCCGCTCCACCGTCAGGCGGGGGGCGGCGAGATAGAGGGGTACGATCGGGATGTCTTCGACAGCGATATATTGCCAGATGTCGAGTTCGGTCCAATTGGAGAGTGGAAAGACGCGGATCGTCTCGCCCGGCGCTTTGCGCGTGTTGTAGAGGTTCCACAGCTCGGGGCGCTGGTTCCTGGGGTCCCAGCGGTGCTGTGGGGAGCGGAAGCTGAACACGCGCTCCTTGGCGCGGCTCTTCTCCTCGTCCCGCCGCGCGCCGCCGAAAGCGACATCGAACCGATACTGCTCGAGTGCCTGCTTCAATCCTTCGGTTTTCCACATGTCGGTATGGCGTGCGCCATGATCGAACGGGTTGATCCCGAGCCTTTCCGCCTCCTCGTTGCGATGGACGATAAGTTGCATGCCGGTGTCGGCGGAAACACGGTCACGCAGCGCATACATGTCGCGAAACTTCCATGTCGTGTCGACGTGCAGCAATGGAAATGGCGGGGGTGCGGGATAGAATGCCTTTTGCGCCAGCCGCAGCATAACGGCGGAATCCTTGCCGATCGAATAGAGCATCACCGGCCGCTCGGCCTCGGCAACGACTTCACGCATGATCTCGATGCTCTCGGCTTCGAGCAACTGGAGATGGCTGAGCCGGGGACCAGGGTGGCTGATGGTGTTCATGCGCGGACCAGTCTGCCATCGGCACCAACATGAAGGCCGCATTCCCGAGCTTCATCCTGTTCCCACCACCAGCGCCCGGCGCGCTCGGATTCGCCGGGAAGGATTGCGCGTGTGCAGGGCTCGCAGCCGATCGACACGAAGCCCTGCGCGTGCAGCGGGTTTACGGGAACGTCGAGCTGCGCGCACCCTGCCTCGACCTGCGCGCGCGACCAGTCGAACAATGGCGAGAACTTGGGGAGGCCGCGTGCCTCGTCATGGCCGACCAAGGCCACGGCGCCGCGATCCCCCGACTGGTCGGCGCGAAGCCCGGTTATCCAACCCGATGCGCCTGCCAATGCGCGTGCCAGCGGCTCGACCTTGCGGGCATGGCAGCAGGCCAGCCGCGCATCGCGCGAGCCACGAAAGCCATTGATTCCCCAACGCGCAACGAAGCCTGCCACAGCCTCGCCATCGGGCTGAACCGACCGGATGCGGACACCATAATGTTCCTCGGTTTTCTGCCAAAGCGCATAGCTGGCGGGAAAGAGCCGGCCGGTATCGAGCGAGACGATTGCAATCGGCAAGTCCTGGCGCAGGATATGGTGTGTCAGCAGCTGATCTTCGATGCCGAAGCTGCTGGTGAAGACGAGGCCGGTGGGTATACGTGCAACGATGGCGCGCAGGCGCACAGCAAGGTCCGCCGTATCGAAGGACTCTATCTGAGATGGAGAATTGAGCATTTTCTTCTCATTCCGCTCAAAGGCAGATGCGCTGAACTGCAATTAACATCGCGACGGAAGTCGATATGATGTCAGTGCAAGAGCCCCACAACCACACGCATAAAGATAAGATGGAGCTTGCTCGCCAATGGGCTAGGCTTGGAAGAATTTGCTCATTTTTGGAGTGCAGGAGCATGGATCTTGTGGACAGAAAAATCCTGGCGATCCTTCAGCAGGATGCCGCGCTCCCGGTCGCTGAAATTGCGAGCCGAGTCGGTCTCTCACAAACGCCGTGCTGGCGACGCATCCAGCGAATGGAGGCTGCCGGCACAATCCTGCGTCGCGTGGTGCTTCTCGATCCCGATGCGATCGGGCTTGGTTTGACGGTGTTTGTCGAAATCCAGACTGGCGACCATTCGGACGAATGGCTGCTTCGGTTTGCACGGCTGGTAACCGATCTGCCCGAAGTGATGGAAGTTTACCGGATGGCGGGCGAGGTCGATTATCTATTGCGGATCGCGATCACCAATATGGCGGCCTATGATGAGTTCTACAGGAAACTGATTGCGATGTTGCCGCTCAAGAATGTCACGTCGCGATTTGCAATGGAGCGGGTAAAGTACACCACCGCCTTTCCTGTGCCGATGCCAGCAAAGTAGCAGGTTTCAACGCCCAACTTTCATGCCGGCCTCACCGGGGTCCACGTCATTTTGGTGCGCAAAGTGACGTTAAGCAAGTCGTTGGAATGGTTTGATAAATCGGTTTCCGATTGAGCTAACAGACTGAGTTTGCTGCATATCCTGTTATTTGCAGAATTTTTGGCGAAAGCTAGGCTGGCCAGGCAGCTGGAGGCGATTCGTGAGCGATTGGGAGAAGCGCTATCTGGGGTGGGAGCATTTCCCGGTCGGGCTGGACGAGGCGGAGATTGCGGTATTTTTTGCGCTGGCGGAAGCTGACTTGGCGGCGATCAAGGTACATCGGCTTGACACCAACCGGCTCGCAGTGGCTATCCAGATTGGTTATATGCGCATGACTGGTGTGGCGCTCAATTCGGTGGAAATGATCCCGCCGGCGGTGCTGACCTATGTGGCTGGGCAGCTCGATCAGACGCCGCCGCAACTGACGTCGATCAGGGCGTTGTACCGCCGCCGCCGCCGGACGCTTTACGACCATCAAGAGGTTGCACGCTCGGTTCTGGGATTGCGTGTCCTGAGCGAGCATGGACGCCGCAAGCTGAAGACACATTTGCGCAAGATCGTGCCGGTTCAGGTCGTCCAGCGTGAATTGGTCCGGGAGGCCCGGCGCTGGCTTCAACACAACCGCTGCCTGCAGTTGGGCGAGCGGACTTTGCTGGATCTTGCGCGCGAGGTACGGCGCGACTTCGAGACGGGCTTGCGCGAACGTCTGTCACAGATCATCGGCGATGTCCCTGCGACGCGCTGGGTTGACGAGCTTCGCGCCGAAGCGTCCCCGGGTGTCAGCCGGCTCGAGTGGTTGCGTGCTGGCCCGAAGTCGAAGCGCCCGAAGGGCCTTGCCGATCATTTTGGCAAGCTGCGGTTTCTCAAGGAGATGGGGGCGGACCGGCTTGACCTTGGCCTGACCGAACCGGCGTTGCGCGCATTGGCGATGCCGCTGCGCCATCGCAAGGCGGCAGCGCTGCGGCCGGGCACGGACCAGCTGGCGCTTGCCTGTTTTTTGCGGCTGCGCCGACACGAGCTTGGCGACCATGGGGTGGATGTCGCCCTTCACCGGACCGCCGATGTGTGGCGCCAGGCACGGCAGCGTGCAGAAGACAGGCAAGCAGGCTTGTGGCGGCGCCTGCGGCAATTGCCGCAGGATCTGGCGCTGCTTGCGGGCGATGCTAGTCTTGAAGACAGCAGATTTCGCGCTGCCGCGCTTGAACTCGTCGCACCGTTCGTCGCGCAGGAAGCCATCGCCCCAACGACGCGGGTCGCGCTGATCCGCGAAGAGCTTGCGGGGCAAGGTTTGGCAGTGAGCGAATTGTTGGCGGCCTTTACCGAGATTGGGGTCGATGTAAGCGGAAACGCGGCCCTGACCCTGGCACTTTCGACGCTCGCACGCATCGACGGCGAGAACGCCAAGATGCTCCCGCAAGCCACTGTCAATCCGTTCGGCGCAACCTGGCAGGGGCTGATCGCTCAGGCAGACCGGCGGCAGGCGCTTGGTGCCTACAAGGCCGCGACTTTGCTGTTGCTCAAGCGCACATTGCGCAACGGGCAGGCACATTGCCCGGTCAGCTTGCGATATCGCGCCATTGATGATCAGTTGATCCCTGATACGACATGGCGGCGTGACAAGTGGGTATTGATCCGCGCGCTCGGATTGCCCGGCGGCCCCGAGCAAGCACTGTCTGGCTTGCGCGCCAGGCTGGGCTCGGGCCTTGCGATGCTGGCCCAAGCCGTAAAGGCAGGCGACGTCCGGGTCGAGGATGGGCATTTCGTCATCCCCAAAATCAAGCCTGACGTCGAGGACCCTGCCACTGCCGTGGTCCGTCGCCGCATCTTTGGCCGCATTGGTCCAACCCAGCTTGCCGACATCCTGGTCGAGACCGATAGCGTGACGCGCTTCAGTCATGCAGCGCTCGGGCGCGCTCCGCGGGGCGATGCAGAACTGATCGCCTTTTACGCCGCCTTGTTGGCCTTGGGTTCGGATCTCAGCGCGGCGGACATGGCGCGGATGGTGCCAGGTCTCGCTGCTGACACGGTTGCGGCGATGATCCGCCGGATTGAGCACAGCCTCGATCATGGAAAAAGCGGACTTCGTGCGGCCAACAACACGGTTCTCGACCATTTTCGTCGCCTGCCTGTTGCAAAGCTTTGGGGTGATGGTGTCACCGCCTCCAGCGACATGATGAGTATCGAGACAAGCCGCAAACTATGGTCTGCCCGGCTTGACCCCCGACGCCGGACAGCATCGGTCGGTACCTACACCCACATACTTGACCAATGGGCAATCGCCTGGGATCAGCCGATCTTGCTGGGCACCAGGCAGGCCGGTGCTGCAATCGAGGGTGCCTTACGACATACAGGCATCGAGCGGCTCGCCGTCGACACGCACGGCTATACCCATTTCGCGGCCGGAATTGGCAAGGCGCTTGGCATCGACCTGTGCGTGCGCCCTTCTGGCCTCGCCGACCGCAAGCTTTACCTGCCGCGCGGCTTTGCCGTACCCGATGCACTGATCCCGATCACCCGGTGCTCCGTTGCGCCGGGCACGATTGTTCGAGGCTATGACGAATTTCTACGTGTGGCAGCGTCGCTGAAACATGGCTGGTGCAGTGCAAGCTGGTTGATCGAACGCTTTGGAAGCGCAGCAAAGGGCAATCCTGTGTACGAAACCGGCGCTGCCATCGGCGAGCTTGCGCGTACGATTCACCTTTGCGACTATCTGGCCAACGAAGAGTATAGGCGCACGATCCATGCCCTGCTCGCTCAGGGCGAGGCCGTCCATACCTTGCAGCGCGCCATCCATGACGGACCCATTACCGCAGCACATGGTCGCTCCAACGAGGAGCTTACCGCAATATCCGGGGCCCTCACCCTGATCGCCAATCTGGTTATATTCTGGAACGCCCGAAATATCGACGCCATTGTCACCGAAGCCCCCGATCAGTTCGATCAGACTCATCTCGCGCGCATCGCCCCCATCGCTCACGCCCACATCAACATGCGTGGCACATTGCGCTTCAACCTTCAGCTACACCGCGATGCGCTCCTCGATTATTCCTTGAAGATCACTCCCAAAGCTCAAAATTGGAGACAAAGCCGAAAATAACAGGATATTCAACAATATCAGTCTGTTAGTCCGTATATAGGCCAATTTATCTAGTTATTCCAATGACTTGCTTAACGTCACTTTCCGCACCAAAATGACGTGAACCCCAGCTTGGCTTCCACCTTGGCGATGGCGATGCTGAGGTCTTCCATCACCAGCTCGAACTGATCGTCGTCGAGCTTCTCCGAGCGGGGCCCGAAGCGGTGGCGCGCGAAGGCAGCAATGATGCTGCTCAGCCGCACGATCTCGGCATCGGCTTCAGCCTTGGCAACGGCATTGCGCTCAGCTTCGGCATTGATGCGCTCTATCTCCGCCGTTGCGTGCTCTACCTTCGCCATAAGCCGTGCCGTCTCGGCGCTGGCGGCGACGATCATGGCGCGGAGCACCTCGGGATCATCGGGGAGATCGGCTTCGGCAAGCATGATAGGGGCAGTGAATCACGCGCGCGCACGCGCGTCGAGAGCTTGCGGACAACCGAGTCAGTTTATCGCAGGATCAACGCATTAGCCGGCTTGCTGCGGGACCTTGGTCCGCCGCGCCTGGTGCACACGGCGCCAGTCCAGTCCTTCGAGCAGCGCACCGAGCTGGGCAGCGGTCAGCCGCATCACGCCATCATGCACCGACGGCCAACTGAAGGCACCGGCCTCGAGCTTCTTGGCCATCAGGCACAGGCCGGTGCCGTCCCACCAAACGAGCTTTACCCGGTCGGCCTTCTTCGCCCGGAACACGTAGACGACGCCTGAGAACGGATCGCCGCCGAGCTGGGCTGTCACCAGTGCCGCCAGGCCATCCATCCCCTTGCGGAAATCCACCGGCCGTGTGGCGACCAGCACGCGGGTAGCACCGTTAGGACCCAGGCCCGTCACCGACCCGCCTTCAGCGCGTCCAGCACCGCTGCGATCAGGGTCGCATCGGCACCGCGGCCGATCCGCACCGAAATGCCGTCCATGCTGACCTCGATCGGTGCTGCACCGGCACCGCTCCGCGCCCGGCGCAGGCGACGGACAGGACGACGCGCGGAAATCGGCGCCGGCAC
>NZ_JACIIV010000051.1 GCF_014205635.1 Polymorphobacter multimanifer | reverse complement strand
CTCAGGCTTCGTAAGCTGCTCAAGTTCCTCGCGATTCATGGATAGTGTGAATCATAGACGCGACCCCTTGGCAAGGGGGTGGGTAATTACAGCGCTGATACCGATAATGATAAATGGTCAGTACGACTTCGGTGTCGGCAGCTTCCGGCCTTGTGGGGATCGGGTGCGCCTCACTTTCGCTCCAATGCCTGAGGGACGCTACGGGCTTGTCGCTAGCGGTAAGCCTTGGCATACCAAGTCCGAGCATTCCGCTTGGGGATTGACCGATGCCTGCAAAGAAGACCGATGCTCCTACCGCAGTCGCCAAGCCGAACGGCCTCAACAAACCGCTGACCCCGTCGAAGGAACTGGCCGAGATCGTTGGTGCCGATCAGCTCTCGCGCGGTCAGGTCGTGTCGCGGCTGTGGGAGTACATCAAAAAGCACGATCTGCAGGACCCCGCTGACAAACGCAACATTGTAGCTGATGCAAAGCTCAAGCCCATTTTCGGCGCTGATAAGGTGACCATGTTCGAGATGAACAAGCATGTTGCCAAACACCTCAGCTGAGCTGGTGGACATGGGAACGCTGCCTTCATCTGTGGTATAAGCACCGAAAGCAGGGTTGCTAAAGGCGAAGGGCATAATGCGGCCGCTACACGCCTGGCGCGGCAGAATTCAAGCCGATGGTGCAAGGAACGATTGAATAACGGCGTGTTATTTTGGACACTTCTGAGTCGCATGCCGCGTCAAGTTGCTCTTATGCAGCGCTTCTCCTGCAGTTTTCGTACAGCCCTTTCGGACGGTTGCGCGCCCTCGACGAAGGCCTTGACTGGCAGCTTGGCCGTCACGGGCGTAAGTCACCGGTCGGGTCGATCAGCGTTACCTGTGCCCCAATCTCTCCCCAGCACCAAAGCACGAGATTGATGCCCCTGCCCTGCACACTCGGCACGCGGCAACCAGCAAAGCCCGCCAATAAGGCCTCGCGCGCCATGTGCCAGCTGGCCGGTTCAGCGCGGTCGATATCGCGAATGCGGCGCCAGGGGAGTGTCAGCATGCTTTGCTCGATACCTGCTTGTTTCCGGACATCAGCATCGGTGAGGTCGAGGATCGCATCTGCCTTGACGTAATAGGGGGCAAGCGTTCCGGGATGAATGAGCGCCTGCATATATTCGGCAATCGCTGTTCCATGATCTGCCGACAGATAAAGCGCCGCCATACCAGGCGCATTCCAGCGCCCGCCGGCGCGAGCCGCCCCCGCCCCGGAAAGTGGGTCATGATGCCAGCGCGGGCTGAGCATCCGCCACCAGCGACCGGCAATCGCCTTTCGCGGCGCGTCCGCCAAGGCCCAGCGGTTCACGCGTAGGCGCCGTCGCGCAGGTCCTCCAGATAGGCGAGCACGGCATTGCTTTGCCCTGCTTCGACAAGATCCTGTGCCGTACGCCCGTCATGGCCAGGCAGCGGCTGATGCCGGAACCACACGATGGCCTGATCCGGATTGCCAGTCAGCTCCTCGACCTGGGCGAGGATCCGCGCGATCGGCTCGAGGCGCGCTTGGACAGCCGGTGATGCGGGATTTGCAAGCGTATTGCGATGGAGCCTCGCGATCCGGGCGAACTCGACTAGGGGAAGCCGCAGCCGCTTGCTCATGCGCTGGGGCGAGAGGTGATCCGCGTCGCGAAAATCGTTAACCAAGGCGGTGAACATGACAGCATCCTATGTGCGTTTCGTGTGCATAGATAGCCCATTTCGCGCACAAATCAAGATAAGGGTGCAAGCCGTTTGATCGGTATCGACAGCTTTCGATTGTAACGGAAGTTATCGACTAAAGCTGGCACCGTGCAAGCCCGGCCTGCCCGATAGACGGTAGTCGAGTGGCTATAATCGTGCCTGCAGCCAAGCTACCAGCTGACGCAGCCAAACTAAGTCGGCGCCGGCTACAGCGGCGAATGCTCTGACAGCATCAATGTTGCTTACTAGGAAGACCCAAGCGGAGTTTCCCAAGGAAGTTACGCTGTTCATGACAAAGCCACCGGCGCCAGTAGCCGTCAGGCCATCACCCACAACGGTAGCGATTGTCACATACCCAGTGAACCGCAGAATTTTGCCGACGCCAGCAAGCATCCGCTTAACAAGCAGCGACGCGGCGTGGTTCGACCGTTCCGGTCTCTCGCCCTTGCCGGCATTCGAGCCTGCTAATTCAGCAAGCTCGCGCGCGGTCGGACCAAAGACGGAAGGAGTGTTGCGGATTGCCTGGGCCACCTCTGCAATCGATTGACTCAGGCGGTCCCGGTCCTCGGACGGCGCGCGATATCGATCCGCCGCCTCGACAAGGGCCGAGCCGGTCGGCGTCGACATGATCAACGCTCCGTGCAGCTGACGGATGGACGCAAGTCCGCTCGAAACGGTGCTGGGCAAGGGCGGTCGATCGCCGGCGGCTATCTCTTGCTCGCATTGAGCCGCCGTGTTTTCTAGAAACACGCCCTCGGTGTAGAGGCGGGGTATCGAGGCCGGGGCAGCATTAACCGTCGCGACGTATCGAATTAATGCCTGGAGAAGGTCCTGATGGCCGTTCGTCCCTTCGAGATGGGTGACCAGTTCGGTCGCCTGTTCGCGCAGCGCTGATAGCAGGGCGCCGTCCGGCGCTTCTGCTCCGTCCCAGTCGACGAGATCGACACGTTCCTGTTGCGTCCGATCGAAGATGGGGCCCGACGGTTCCGGGGGGATGGTTGCAAGGATCTCCTCAAGACTAGAACCGCTGCCGTCGTCCTCTTCGTTGTTTTCTGCCGAAGCTTCCTCGTCGTCCGGTTCGCCCTCAGTTGCATTTGGTTCCGGGTCGTAATCATCTGGCCCTTCAGTTGGCGCCCATTCCGTGAGTCCGTCTCGCTGCACGCGTTCAACGGCCGCGTCGATTAGCTCCTGATCCTCGTCCGAAAAGTTGCTGCCGATTTCTTCGGCGGCATCGTGGGGGCCGCCCCATATCCAGATGTAGCCACCCTCGGCACTTTCGTATGGAGTGCGGTTCGCGGGGTCTTCGAAATTCTCGAAGAACCAGTCGACCATTGCTTGGATGCGACCCTCCCGGTCCACGGCGGCATCGTCCGAGTCGGAAATGCCAAGCTGAAAATTCTCCAGCAGCGTATGCCTACCGACTTCTGTCTCCTGGTCGTTGAAGGCGCCGATCGGGTACTCCCAGACCGTCCAAGTCAGGCTTCCAAGGTCGGTATGTTCAATGGCCGCTTCGTAAGTCACCTCGGCTCCCATCGAGCGCTCTTCTGCGCCGACGCCCTGCCAGTCCAACTCGTTGGGACCTATGGTATAAATAGTGCCAGTGTCCGCGTGGCGGATGCGGCCGACCCCGGTGACACTAACTGACATATTTCGCCCCCCCAAGACGCCAATCCGACCCGCGGGTGATCTTGAATTGATGCGAAAGATGTACGGAAATTACTTTGCGCCAACAAGTGTCAAAGGGTTCCGCTTCCCTGTTTTCAAAGGCAGGTTCTGCCCTCGCCTTTTAAGTCTGCGTTTGCCGGTTTCTGATATCATGGCCGGCATGGTGGCAGGTGGCAGCCCGTCCTCCCCTGGGGTGTTCGAGCCCGTAAGAGAGCTTGGGTGTCCACCTGTTCGCCATCGAACTCGGACAGTCGCTTGGGCCGCTGCGCAGCAAGCCCGCTTGCGAAAGGGAGAGACCACGATGGCTGCTATCTACGTTGGTATCGACGTGTCGAAGGACCGCTTGGATATCCACCTTCGGCCCGGTGGCGAGACGCTTTCGGTGAACCGGAGCGCCAGCGGGATCATCGAACTGACCGACACGCTGGCGACGCACAGCGTCGCCCTGGTCATTCTGGAGGCAACAGGCGGTTACGAGACGGCTGTTGCTAATGGCCTTGCGGCCGCCGGCTTGCCGGTGGCCGTCATCAACCCGGCGCAGATCCGCCACTACGCCCGGGCGCTTGGTCGCCATGCCAAGACCGATCGTCTCGATGCCGAAGTCATTGCGTGTTTTGGCGAAGCGACCAAACCTCCTGCGCGTCCGCTTGCCGATGAAGCCACCCAGTTGCTCGCCGAGCTGATCGCTCGGCGGCGGCAAGTGCTTGCAATGCTTGTCGCTGAACGGCAGCGCTTGAGCCGCGGCGGCACGCCGCGTGTCGTACAAAGCCTCAAGCGCGTCGTGCGCGCACTCGAGAAGGAGCTCGCCGATATCGAGGGCGAGATCGACCTTGCGGTACGTGGGTCGCCAGGTTGGGCGGCTGCCGAGGACCTTCTGGTGTCGGTGCCCGGCGTCGGACCCGACACGGCTAGAACCCTGCTTGCCGAGCTTCCTGAACTTGGCCCGCTCGATCGCCGCCAGATCGCAGCATTGGTTGGTCTGGCACCCTTCGTGCGGCAGTCCGGTCAATGGCGTGGCAAGAGCATGATCGCCGGCGGCCGCGCTTCGGTACGAACCGCGCTGTTCATCGCCGCCCAGGTCGCCAAGCGATTTAACCCTGTACTGGCCAGCTTCTACGCCCGCCTGATCGCCGCCGGAAAACCCAAAATGGTCGCCACCATCGCCGTCGCTCACAAACTGCTCATCATGCTCAATGCTATCCTCCGCGAACGGAAGCCTTGGATCGTAGTACCCGTCAGCGCTTGACAGCCAAGACAGTCGCTCTCCACCGCTCGAAGGCGCCCGGAAGTATCAGCAAGTGAACGATAGCTGATCGATCTGCGGGCGGTGACACTGAGGGCTGATGATCACCCCTTTCCCCTCTGTGACGCGAGTCTCACATAGATAGTACTGTGATTCTTGCAATGACGGGGGTCTGTGCGTTACACTCCGCGCATGACCGGAATCGCTATCGGCTACGCCCGCTGCTCGACCGACAAGCAGGACCTCACCGTCCAGCGTGAGGCTCTGTTGAAGCTCGGCGTAGCGGACGACCGCATCTACACCGACCACGGCCTGACAGGCACCAATCGCCTGCGGCCCGGCCTTGACCAGGCGCTCGCCGCAGTTCGCTCCGGCGACACGCTGGTCGTGCCGAAGCTTGATCGCCTCGCTCGTTCCGTTCCTGATGCCCGCGCCATTGCCGACGAGCTGATGAAGCGCGGAGTGAAGCTCCAGCTCGGATCGACGGTTCACGACCCGACTGACCCCATGGGCAAGATGTTCTTCAACATTCTCGCCACCTTTGCCGAGTTTGAGAGTGACCTCATTCGTCTCCGCACCCGGGAAGGGATGGCGGTGGCTCGGGCCAAAGGGAAATTGAAGGGTAAGAAGCCCAAGCTGTCGCCGATGCAGAGCAAAGAGCTGCGCCGCATGTACGATTCGGGCGATTACTCGATCAGCGATCTCGGCGACGTGTTCAAGGTGTCCCGGCCTACGATTTATCGCACACTTGCGCGTCAGCCGACTTCATCATCATGAGCCTGTCGGACACCGACGCTCTGGATCAACTGCTTTCGCTGGCAACGCCTGCCGAGGAAGCCGATCGTATCGAATTGGAGCCCGACGTAAGCTTCTGGCGTTCCACCGGTCGCGCGCCGCCTGCCGGTCTTGCTTATGAAGCCACCATTCCTGAGGGATTGCACTTCAGCGCCGGAAACGCCGAAGTGACGACGGTCATCGCGGGGAGGACGTTCGCTTTCCGCGGCTTCATCGCCGCTCACTTCAGAGCGGACGTGCCGCTGATGTGCGCCTCTCGCACTGAGCCCGGCACACGATGGACAAGTCTGGGGCTATGGGTCGACGCTCGATCCGAACTCTTCGAGGTGCTGGGAGATGGCCTTGGCGCGCTGCCTGAGCCAAGGCCTGCGAACCTCCAACTGTGCGCCCTGATCACGAACCGGACGGCTGCCTCGTTCAAGGGCGTTGCCAGGAGCTACGCGCTCCGCGCTGACGGCTATGCGATGCTGGCGCACATACACGAGGATGGAAGGCTGGCGACGGGGACGCCCGACAAGCGCCGGAAGGAAGCCATCAAACTCGCGCGATTGATCCTCGACCAGGAGTATCCCGATCCGCCCTCGCTCGCTGAACTGGCGCGGCGCGTCGGTCTGAACCGGCGATACCTGACGGGAGACTTTTCTGCGGTGAACGGGATGTCGATCGCCCGCTACATCACGCGCCTGCGGCTTGGTCATGCCGACGCAATGTTGGCCACAGGAATTCCGGTGGCCGAAGCGGCGCTGCGCGTCGGACTCACACCCAGCCACTTTGCTCAAGCCTATCGGCGCAGATTTGGGCATCCACCAAGCGAACGACTGCCATTCGAGGTGCCGCGATCGATAGCATAATTGCCGCCATCGATAGCTACGGCGCTTGCCTCCCTGCCTCCCCACACTATTGCGAATGACTTGCATGGTATGTTGTTACATGAAGGTCATCGATGCGCCTTGTCAGTCTCGCTATCTGCGCCGGAGCGGCAACTCTGGCTTCTGCTGCAAGCGCCCAAATTTCGGACGAGCCTGGCGAAATAATCGTCACCGCCAACAAAACCGACCAGCGGCTGATCGATGTGCCAGCTTCGATCACCGTCTATGACCAGCGCTTTATCGAACGTGCGCGAATTCGTTCGCTGCGCCAGCTGGACGACTATTCTCCCAACGTCTCGATCAACCAGATCGGACAAGTGGGCGGCACCTTCATTTCGATCCGCGGCATCGAATCAAACCCTTTCATCATCAACCGTGCTGCCGTGTACATTGATGGCATCCCTTTCCGCGATCCTGACGCGCAGGTGTTGGCCGATGCTGCGCAGGTCGAAATCCTGAAAGGTCCACAGGGCACACTTTATGGCGCCAACGGCAATGCCGGCGTCATCGTCATCCGCACGCTTGATCCAGGCGAGGAACTACAGGGCCATGTCTCCGGCGCAGTCGAGGCGTTTGGCAACGGCCAGAGTTGGCCGATCCGTGCGCGGATCGCAGGCCCGATCGCGGAAGGCGTGCGTGGATCGATCTCGTTATCGCACGAGCATGGTGCCGCATATGTGCGCAACGACGCCTCTTCGATCGGGGAACGCGGCAGCATCGAGAACTTCCAGGGTGTCGCCAAGCTTCGCATCGAGCCTGCCGCCGGCACTCGGCTCGACCTTCTCGCATTCCGAACCGCTATCACCGCGCCCGGCGTCTATGAGCAGGAGTTCGCGCCAGTTGACAGCGCCATATACGACCGTAACTATCGCGATCTGTTCAACGGCGGCCGCAGTGTCGCGCGGTTCGGCCTCCTGCACGATGCCCCCAAGCGCACCCAGGAACGAGAATGGGGGCTGGGCGCAGCCCTCACCCAATCCCTTGGAGGAAACACCGCGCTGGCTTTGGCAGCGTCCTGGCGCGCAGAAGAGGAAAGCTCGTTCGGAACCGATATCGATCTCACCGCACTGCCGGCTGCCGCGGGCGGCAACCGCAATCGCAACCGCTATCTCAACCTTGAAGCGCGGGTGTCGGGCGGCGCGACGGGGGCCGCGCGCTGGGTGCTGGGGGCCATGTATTATGATGAGAGCAAGAGGGTCGTGCTGTCCACGCTCGCGGGCCCCGGCACCCTTGCTGACTTCAGCCCGGCGCCGCCGCAATCTGCAGAGGCACGCGATATCGCGGCATTTGGCCAATTGATTTTGCCGCTCGTCCCGCGACTGGAAGCGACACTGGGCCTGCGCTACGACAACGCCCGTCGGGGGAGACAGCAGCAGGCCGGCGTTCTCGATCTAGGGCCGCTCGGTCAGTTTGGCTTTGCTGCCGCCGACGAATCCGCCACCTTCGACGATTTGCTGCCCAAGATCGCCCTGTCCTATGCACTTGCGCCCGGCGCGCAGATCTATGCCAGTGTCGCTAAGGGCTGGTTGCCTGGCGGTTTCAACCTCGAGGCCTCCAGATTTGGCGCCGCTGACGATTTCGGCCGCTATGGCAAGGAATCCCTCTGGTCATACGAGATTGGCGCAAAAGCCGAGCTGCTGGAAAGGAAGTTGTTTCTCGCAGGCGCCGTCTTCCTGATCGATGCGCCAAACTGGCAAGAATTCAACGTGCTGACCGGCCCTTCTGGCGAAGCGATTTCGACAAACTTTATCACGTCGAATGCCGCCATCCGCAGCAAGGGTGCGGAGCTGGAACTGCAGGCGCGCCTAGTAGACGGACTGGAGCTGACATTTGGTGCCGGGTACATCGATGCGGAATATCGTCGCTATCGCTTTTCGCCAACGCAGGACTTTTCCGGCAACCGGGTGAAGCTGGTGCCCGAGTTCGATCTGACTTCGACAATCCACTACAGGCATAAGTCGGGGCTGTTCGTGCGCGGAGAAGCGCGCGTAACCGGCAACACCGCGCTGAACCCCGAGAACAGCCTGATCCAAGGAACGATCGCCGTACTTGGGGCGCAAGCCGGCTACGAAGGGGAGCGGCTCACTGTGCGTGCCTTCGCCAGCAACCTCACCAACGCCCGCTACTTTGCCGGACAGGCCTATGCTAACTTCGCATTCGGCAACGACGGCACTTTCTATGCGCCACTCTCAGCTCCACGCATTCTTGGTTTGGAGGCGGAGTTTCGCTGGTAGCCAAACGTCGGCAAACTGTCCGTAAGGGGACCCCTGATAATTGCAAGATACAAGTCTCGGCGACAGCCAACCAGCGCACATCCGATGACAAATATCGACCAGAAGACCTCATTCGGTCCCGCTCTGCTACAGGCAAGTGCTTTCCCGGCGCTGATCGCAGAACGACGACACATGATGACGCATGGCGATATGCCGGTACGAAAGCCCGCGGCGGGTAATTACCCACCCCCTTGCCAAGGGGTCGCGTCTATGATTCACACTATCCATGAATCGCGAGGAACTTGAGCAGCTTACGAAGCCTGAGT
>NZ_JACIIV010000050.1 GCF_014205635.1 Polymorphobacter multimanifer | reverse complement strand
ATCAACTCAGGCTTCGTAAGCTGCTCAAGTTCCTCGCGATTCATGGATAGTGTGAATCATAGACGCGACCCCTTGGCAAGGGGGTGGGTAATTACTACGAATCAAGCCTGGGATGGTGAAACAAAATATAGTGGATTGATCGATACCTAGAATCGGTTTCAATATTTTTAGCCTGGAAAAGTCATTGCTCGAAGGTCGATTCTCGTTGCAGTATCCTTGTACTAAAAGCTATGTTTTTACCGAGCAGCGTGATGCCTTTTAAGGCTGCAGGACAGACTCGATGTGTAGAGTGCTTCCAGGCTTGCAACCCCTGCACGAAAAGGCCTTGGAGATTTCTTCAGCTACCACATTTGACGGGGTCGATTGATTGCGCAATGATACCCGGTGTCGACATCAGGGGGAAAAATCATGAGCCGAGCATCGATCACCTTGGCCGCATTGGCGCTTTCAGTCGCCATGCCGGCGTACATTGCTCCCGCTGCCGCCCAGATGTCTCCGACAGGCGCCATGCCTTCGAATTACAATGCGCTGACGACCCTCTTTTCCGACTGGCGCGGCTTTGTGATGGCGCCTGCGGGCAATGCAGCGACCGACTACACGCCTGCTGCCACGACACGCAAAGCTGCGGAGCTCGCCAAATTTCAAGCGCGCCTGAAGGCGATTAATACCAGTGGCTGGTCGGAGAGTGCGCTCATCGACCACAAGCTTGTTCAGGCCGAAATGAATGGTCTCGACTTCGAACTCCGGGTGCTGAAGCCATGGGAGCGGGACCCGACCTTCTACGCCAATGTCATCGCCGACATGAGTGACGTTCCTGCCCATGAAGGGCCCTATGCTCACCCGAATATCGATCTCTACATGTTTACATTTCCGCTGAGCCCGGCCGAGGACGCCAGACTGACAGCGATGATCGGCAATGTGCCCGCCATCCTCACCGCCGCAAAGGCCAATCTTGCCGCCGGCAATGTGAAAGACTTCTGGGCCTATGGCGACCGCGCGTTCAAGGAGCAGGCCGAGACGCTGAATGCACTGGGCGACAATACCCTGATCATGCGCACCCTCAAGGGCCGCATCAAGGCCGACACAGCCAATGCGAGCCCTGCGCTGAAGCGCGCGATTGCGAGCGCCGGCGTCGCGACGCTCGATTTCATCGACCACGTCCACGCCGAAGCGCCGAAGAAGACCGGACCGGCCGGCCTCGGCAAGGAGAATTACAACTGGTACACCAAGAACGTCGCGATGATGCCCTATGACTGGGACGCGCAGGTTGTGTTGTTGCGGCGCGAACTCGACCGGTCGATCACGTCGATGCGCCTCGAGGAGGTGCGCAATCGCAACAACCCGCCCATCAAGGAAATCGACAACGCCGAGGCCTATGCCAAGATGGAGCGGGCGAAGTCCGCCTATTTCTCCGACTTCATGGCAGCGACGGGCCTGGCCGAGGAAAAGCCGCACCTCCGCGCCGCGATCGCCGCGCAGCAGACCAGCTACATCCCGCCCGACAAGCGCCAGTTCTTCGG
Organism: Polymorphobacter multimanifer; assembly: GCF_014205635.1. Classification (GTDB taxonomy): domain Bacteria; phylum Pseudomonadota; class Alphaproteobacteria; order Sphingomonadales; family Sphingomonadaceae; genus Sandarakinorhabdus; species Sandarakinorhabdus multimanifer. The sequence goes on along the minus strand of NZ_JACIIV010000050.1, from coordinate 8,037 downwards.
CTATGTGACCTCGCAGGACCCGCTGCCGCTCATCGCCCATTTCACGCACTGGATGGATCTTGCGCGCATGGCTGACGAGCCACATGCGAGCCCCATCCGCCGCGTGCCTTCGCTGTTCGGCATCTACGCCGACCGGTCGGAGGGCTTTGCCACCGCGTTCGAAGAGGTGACCATGCAGGCCGGCCTCTACGATGACATTCCGCATGGCCGCGAGCTGGTCTGGATCATGCTGGCCAACCGTGCCGCCCGTGGCCTGGCATCGCTCTACGTCCAGTCGAACGAGTTCGACCTGGCCAAGGCCGGCCAGTTCCATGCCGAGTGGACGCCGCGAGGCTGGTCGGACCCGGCCAGCCCGTTGGTGGGTTTCGAACAACTCCTGTACGCGCGGCAACCGGGTTATGGCCCCAGCTACGTCACCGGCAAACTGCAGATGGAGCGCCTCATCGCAGACATAAGCCACGCGCATGATGTCGCCAAAAAGCCGTTCGACATGAAGGTCGTCATGAACCGCATCTATGGTGCCGGGATCATCCCGATCCCGCTGATCGAGGACGAACTGATCGACGCTCCGCCGCGCTGAGCGCGTATTCGCGGCCTGAGCGGGCTGTTGGAGGGCGCTCGGAGGGCTCTGGGAGGGCTCTGGGCGGGCGCTGGCCGGGCAATCAAGGATCCACGGTCAGCTACCCGCCGATGTTTCACCGGGGCTGCGAATAGCTGCGTTCAATCCGGCGATGCCGCGCGCGGCGCGAGATTTGTGGAAAGATAGGCCATGACCGTCTCGAACGCTTCGTCAGTGAACGCAGCCCCCTGACCGATCATCGTGCCGACGACCTCTCCCCATTCGTCAGGCGATCTCGGCTGTGCGACGATGACGTCGACCCCATGGCACCGCGTACAGGAGTCCAGGATCTGTTGCTTGCCAGGAGCCTCGGGCAAGGCCACGCCTTGCGCAATATCGGCAACGCCGGCGATTGCGCCTGTGCCGGCAAGCACCGAAACCAGGAGAATTCCAGAACGCGTCATCGATGTCTCCGCTCGGAGGCACGACGGACCCCGCCGTTCGCACCTCTGCCATGCATGTCCCGAAGACCATCTTGAACTGGCGCTTGTCGAGCACGATCGTCGGACAGTTTCCGAGCAAGGGGATACGCCCACCTTTGACGACATTCGGATGATCACGGTAGGGCGCGGTGGAGCTTCGCGCAGGCCGTATCGGCGGGAAAATGGTGGACGCGGCAAGGATTGAACTTGCGACCCCTGCGATGTCAACACAGTGCTCTACCACTGAGCTACGCGTCCACGGAAGCAGCCCTCTAGAGGCTCGCATCGGCGCTTGCAAGCCCGGCTGTGCGATTGGATGTGACAATCTGCTGGAGGCGCGCGCCATATCGGCACTGGCGGGGGGACAACCCCTCCCCTAACAGTCGAGGAATGGACGATTCGCTGCAGCCGGGCTTCAGCCTGACCGGGGACGACGATGGGCGCTGGCCTGTCGTTCTGGCCTCCCCGCATTCCGGCCGGGACTATCCGGCTTCGTTTCTGGCCGCCTCACCGCTCAGCCTGTCGCAACTGCGCCGGGCCGAGGATGCCTTTGTCGATCATCTGCTCGATGGCGTGAGCGGGGTGCCGATCCTGCGGGCGCGCTGGTCCCGGCTGTTTCTCGATCTCAACCGGGCAGCGAACGAGCTCGATCCGGCGATGTTCGATGGCAGGCTGCCGGTTCCGGTCGCGGCAACCGACCGGGTGGCGTGCGGGCTCGGCGTGCTGCCCCGAATCGCCGGGCACGGGCTCGATGTGTATCGTTGCAAGCTGCCCATGGCCGAAGCGGCGCGGCGGCTGGCTGCACTGCATCTCCCCTGGCACAGCCGGCTGACAGGCTTGCTCCACCAGGCGCGCGCGCGGCACGGCTTCGCGGTGCTCGTCGACTGCCATTCGATGCCGCGGCCATCGGGCGCGCAGCCGCCGCAGATCGTGCTGGGAGACCGGCATGGCCGTAGTGCACATCCGGCACTTGTCACGCTGATCGAGCAGCATTTTCAGGGCGCGGGGCTGCGCGTGGCGCGCAACAACCCCTATGCGGGCGGCTACACCACCGAGCATCATGGCCAGCCCGCGGCGGGCATCCATGCCGTGCAGATCGAGATCGACCGCAGCCTCTACATGGACCCGGCGCGGCTGACGCTCTCGCCCGGTTTCGCCACTGTGGCGCGGCAGCTGCAGGGGCTGGTCCGACGCCTCGTGACCGAGACGCCGTCCATGCGACTGGCAGCGGACTGGCGCGAGGCCGCCGAATAAGAGGGCTTGCAGAGGACGGTGTTCCCCATCCGGCGCCCTCCCGCCGGATGGGGAAGCCCGGATCAGAAGCGGACGGTCGCTGCGATCCGGTAGCTGCGGCCCAGCGCATCGAAGGTGCCGGGGTAGGTGTTGGCCGAAGCGCCGAAGCCACCCACGTCGAGGCCGAAGACCGGTGGCTTCTCGTCGAGCACATTGGCAATGCCGGCGTTGAAGCTGAGGCCCTCGTTCACCTGGATCGCTGCATCGAGATCGAAGTAGTTGCGTGCCGGCAGGGTTGGCACGGGGGCCCGGCCGTTGGTATCGGTGCCGAACGCGATGCGATCGAGCTCGGTGCTGCCGAGGTGACGCCAACGGACCGAGGTCGTCACCGGGCCCTTGTCCCAGCTCAGACGTGCCGCGGTCTTGAGATCGGGGATGATCTGGTTGCAGATTGCCCCATATTTGCCGGCACATTCGAACACCGGCAGGCCGACGCCACCCTGGCGCGAGAAGCTGTCGACGATCGTGGCATTGGCATTGAGCCGCAGCCGCCCGGCGTTGCCGAGGCCCACCTGATAGCTGATTGCCAGATCATAGCCGGTGGTCCTGGTGCGGCCGGTGTTGACGAGCGTGGCATAGACACCAGTCTCGTTGCCGCCGAACAGCGAGCCGTTGACCGGATCGCGAACGATCTGGCGGCAGAACACGCTGTTCGGGTCACGCAGCTGCAGATAGCAGGCATTGAGGGCGTTCTGCCCGCCGCCGGCGAGCGGCTCGATGGTGTCGGCAATCGAGACGCTGTAATAATCGGCGGTGATCGTCAGGTTGGGGATGAAGGTCGGGTTGAGCACCACACCGAAGGTGTAGGTGTCCGATGTCTCGACGGTCAGATCGGGGTTGCCGCCGGCAAAGCCCTGGAACTGGCCGGCAGGCGGCAGCGGCACGGTGCCATAGCGGCCGGCGGGCACGCCGACGGCTTCGCAGATGGCGCGCCCGGCAGCGGGCGTGGGGCCTGCGCAGGGATCGCTGCCGGTGACCGAGGTTTCAACCTGCGGCTGGAACAGCTCGTTGATGTTGGGCGCACGCACCGCTCGCTGGTAGAGGCCGCGGAAGCGAAGGCCACGCACCGGCGACCAGTCACCACCGGCCTTGTAGGTGTAGACGGTGCCGGCCGAGGTCGAATAATCCGACACGCGCGCACCGCCTTCGAGGCTGAGGCTCTGGAAGAATGGCCGGTCCTCGATCAGCGGAATGCGGATTTCGCCGAACAGCTCCTTGACGTTGAAGCCGCCGATAACGACGGCCTGGCTGCCGAAGCCTGCCGAGCGGCCAGCGGCATAGTTGGCATCGGGGCGGAACACCGAATCTTCGGCGCGATATTCGACGCCGACGGCGATGCCGATCGGGCTGTCGGCGAGCGGGGACTTGAAGCCTTCGCCGAGATCGCCGGCGAAGGAGCCGCCGAACACGGTCTGCTCGGTGGTTGCCTGCACCTGCAGATCGAGGCTGATGAAGGCGAGCGCTTCGGGCGTGACAAGGCTTGGATCGTTGGTGAAGATGTTGAGCGGCACGCAGCCATTGGCAGCATTGATGCACTGCGGCGTGCCATTCACGTTGCGCACCTGCAGCGCCTGCGCGATCCTGGTCAGGTCGCCATCACCGGTGAGCGAGGTCTGCTGCTCGGTGCGCGAGTATTGGCCATAGGCCTCCCAGCGCCAGGTGCCGAGATCGCCGCGAAGCCCACCTTGCACCTGATAGGCGGTGCGCGAAAAGTCCGACCGGCGCGGCGAGGCGAAGCGATAGCCGATCGAGGTTCGAACATTGCCATTGGCATCGGTACCGCCGGGGCCCGCCTCGGCCTGCAGGGCGGCTACGGTGCCGGGGGCGAGGAAGGGGTTGTCCGGATTGATGAAGAAGGACGCGAAGAAGGTGCCGCTCGGCGCCAGCTGGGTGGAGACGCGGTTGTTGGCGAAGGTGATGCGGCCGAAGGCTTCGATCGACGGGGCCAGCTCATAGGTGAACATGGCGCCGGCGGTATAGCGCTCCTGCGGGACCTGCAGGAAGTTGATTGGGTTGGTGTTGAAGATGCTCTGCTGGGCATTGAGGGTGCCGTTCGGGCCGAAGCTCACCACGCCGTCGCCATCGGTGTCGATGCCGCGATTGGCAGGGGCCGAGAGGACGATATTGGCCGGAAAGGCCGTGGTCGAGCCCGATTCGATCAGGCCATCGTCGGTGCGGTTTGCGGCGAGCGCAAAGCGGGAGAACGGCCGATCGCCCTGGAAAACCGGGTCGCGCTTGGTATAGCCGCCCCAGATGGTGGCATGGCCACGGCCGCCGGCAAAGCTGCCGCCGGCAACAAGGTTGGCATCGATGGTGAAGCCATCGCCCTGCTCGGTGACCGAGCTGGTGGCATTGGCCTGCAGGCCCTCGAACTTGTCATCGAGGATGAAGTTGACGACGCCGGCGAGCGCATCCGAACCATAGACGGCGGAAGCGCCGCCGGTAACGACTTCGACGCGCTTGATCAGCATGACGGGGATGGTGTTGAGATCGACCACGCCGGTGTTGCCGGCAGGCGTCCAGCGCTTGCCGTCAACGAGGACGAGCGTGCGCACATCGCCCAACCCGCGCAAGTTGACGGTGGTGGTGCCGTTGGAGCCGTTGTTGTTGCTGCTGCTGATGCCGGGGACTGCCTGCGGGATCTCGACCAGCGCCTCTTCGATGTTCACGACGCCCTGGAGCTTCAGCTCTTCCGAGCTGGTGGTGGTGACGGGGCTGGTCGATCGCAGGTCGCGGGTGACGATGCGCGAGCCGGTGATCACGATTTCCTCTTCCACCACCGCGGTGTTCGCAGCAGTTTGCGCGAAGACGGAAACGGGCATCAGCGCAGCGCACGACGCCATAAGCAAACAACGCAAATTCATGATCATCCCCAGGTTGAGTGTTGCAATAGCGAACTTATGTGCGCATTTACGATGCAGCGGTCAACCCTGTGAAAGATTTGCGTCGTAAATTTCCGTGGGGTTAACCGATTTGTCCGGACAAATGTGCGCCGAGCGCACGTGCGTGGATTAATTACGACGGGGAGGTTGTGTGGGAAATTTCTGGATGCTCGTGCCGGCATTGAGCTTGGCGATTACCACTATGGCGCTCGGTGCCGAAGTCACCGGGCCGGACCGCGCAGCCTATGAGCAGTCGCTGACCCTGCGGGAACGCACCATGTATCTGACCGACAGGGTCGCTGATGCGCCCGCCTGGGCCAACGATGGCAAGAGCTTCCACTATCGCCGCACGGCACGCGATGGCTTCGAGTTCGTCACCTTTGATGTCGGCAACCGCCAGCATCGCCCGGCCTTCGATCATGATCGGCTGGCGAAGGGTCTTGGTGCCGCGACCGGAACGACGCTTCGTGCAGACCGGCTGCCATTCGAAGCCTTCACAACCGGCCCCGACGGCAGCATCCGCGTGCGCATCGACGAGGCCAGCTACAGTTGCTCGCTCACCAGCTACACCTGCGCACGCGCACCGGCCTCGCTGCGCCGCCCGAACATGTATGGCGTGCTGCGTGACCTGAGCGTGCCGGCCGACAACACGCCTCACCGTTCGCCCGACGGCCGGTTCGAGGCGGTGACTGCAAACGAGAATATCGTGGTCCGCAGCCTTGCCGATGGCAGCATCGTGTTCCGCACCCAGGACGGCTCGCCGGGCAATTTCTACGATCCCGAGTCGATCGTCTGGTCGCCTGACTCCGCCAAGATCGCGGTTTACCGGGTGAAGCCGGGCTTTGCGCGCGAAGTCTATCGCGTGCAGGCGGCTCCGCCCGATGGCGGCCGGCCGAAGCTCATCACCCAGCTATACCCGACCGTGGGAGACCGGCTCGACAAGGATCATCCGGTCGTGATCGATATTGCCGCACGCAAGATCGTCGAACCGACCGATGTGCTGTTCCCCAACGCCTATCAGCTCTCGCCGCTCGCCTGGCGCGCCGACAGCAGTGCGCTCAGCTTCACCTACAACCAGCGCGGTCATGCCGTGTACCGGCTCGTCGAGGTCGATGCCGCCAGCGGGAACGCGCGCGATGTCGTGACCGAAAAGTCGGACACGATCGTCTATGCCCCGCGCATGCAGCACCATGATGTCGGCGGTCTCGGCCGCGAGATCATCTGGATGTCCGAGCGCGACGGCTGGAACCACCTCTACATGGCCGATGGCCGCAACGGCCGGCTGCGCCAGCTCACCCGCGGCGACTGGGTGGTGCGCAGCATCGTCCATGTCGATGAAGCCCGCCGGCAGATCATCTTCGCCGCCAATGGCCGCGAAAAGGGCATCGACCCCTATTTCCAGCATTATTATGTGGTAAACTTCGACGGCAGCGGCCTGCGCGCCCTCACAACTTCAGATGCGTTCCACGATGTGCGGCTGTCGCCCGACAAGACGATGTATGTCGATCTCTATTCGCGCACCGACATGCCACCCGTCATGGAGTTGCGCCGCGTCGCCGATGGCGCGCTGGTGACCGAAGTTGAACGCGGGGACATCTCGCGCCTGCTCGCCGCCGGCTGGAAGGCGCCCGAGCGCTTTGTCGCCAAGGCGCGCGACGGCAAGACCGACATCCATGGCGTCATCATTCGGCCGAAGGATTTCGACCCCGGCAAGCGCTACCCGGTCATCGAGAATATCTATGGTGCCGGCTTCGACCAGTTCGTGCCCAAGCGCTTCTGGCCGTTCGGTCTCCACGCCGGTGGCGACGAGGTGGTGGGCATGCAGGCGCACGCCGACCTTGGCTTCATCGTCGTGCAGATCGACGGAATGGGCACGCTGCACCGCTCCAAGGCCTTTCACGACATCACCTTCAAGAACGTCGGCGAGGCCGGCACCCCCGATCGCATTCTCTGGCACAAGGCTGCCGCCGCCAAGTACAGCTGGTACGACACCAGCCGTGTCGGCATCTATGGCGGCTCGCTCGGTGGCCAGAATGCGCTCGGCGCGCTGCTGTTCTTCCCTGAATTCTACAAGGCCGCAGTCGCCTACAACGGCTGCCACGACAACCGCCTCGACAAGCCGAGCTGGAACGAGCTGTGGCTCGGCTGGCCGGAGAGCGATGCCTATGATCGCAGCTCGAACGTGGTCAACGCCCACAAGCTGCAAGGCGACCTGCTTCTCGTCTCGGGCGAGCTCGACATGAACGTCGACCCCGCCGTGTCGATGCAGGTGGCCGACGCGCTCATCCGCGCCGGCAAGGACTTCGAGCAGATGATCGTGCCCAACGGCGGCCACGGTGCCGGACGCTCGACCGAGCCGCTCCACTATCTCCAGCGCCGCCAGTTCGATTTCTTCGTGCGCAAGCTGCGCGGGGAGACGACGCCGGCATGGAACCGGGCAGCGGATTGAGAAAGGTGCCTCCGGCGGGCACGAAGTGCCTCCGGCGGCTGGGGCCTTGGGCCCCAGACCCCAATCCAGGGTGGTCGCCAGCTGTGATGCAGCCGGACTTGCGGAAGCTTGGTTGACGGGGTCTGGGGCCGAGGCCCCAGCCGCCGGAGGCCTCCCCTACTGCACGGGCCGGGCTGCATCCCCGACGATTGCGAACGCGCTCCAGTAATAGGGGTGTGAGGTTTCGGCGTCGTCCATGAGGCGTTCGGCGGCGGTTTGCATGGCTTCGCCGACGGCCTTGGCATTGGGGTCGAACAGGCCGGAGATGAGCCGCTGGGTGGCGCCGAAGTCGTCGGGCACCGGCCAGTGGCTCGCGACGACGGTGCGCGAGCC
>NZ_JACIIV010000049.1 GCF_014205635.1 Polymorphobacter multimanifer | reverse complement strand
TGGGCATTGCGGGAGAAGTGGACGCGGCAGCGTTGCCATGCGGCGCTGAAGACGCGGGAGACGGAAGCCTTGATGCCCTCATGGGCATCCGAGATAATGAGCTTCACGCCGCGCAAGCCGCGCCGCGCAAGGCTACGCAGGAAATCGGTCCAGAACGTTTCAGCTTCCGACGCGCCGATCGCCATGCCAAGCACCTCGCGGCGACCATCGCTGTTCACGCCGACCGCGATGGTGACCGCGACCGAGACGATGCGGCCGTTCTGGCGGACCTTGAGGTAGGTCGCGTCGATCCACACGTATGGCCAGTCGCCCTCGATGGGGCGATCGAGGAACGCCTTCACGCGGACATCGATCTCTTCGCACTGAAGCGTCCCGGGTTTTCCGGAGGCAGTTTGGTTTGAGTCATGCGACCATATCGAGGTCCTGTTTGGCGGCATAGTAGTTGGCTTCGGCCTCGGCGGGCGGGATGTGGCCGATAGGGCCGAACAGGCGTTGGTTGTTGAACCAATCGACCCAGCGCAGGGTCGCCATTTCGACGGCGGCCGCGGTCGGCCACGACCGCTGCCGCCAGATCACCTCGGCTTTGTAGAGGCCGTTGATGGTTTCAGCGAGGGCATTGTCGTACGAGTCACCAACGCTGCCGACGGACGGCACCAGGTTGGCCTCAGCCAGGCGCTGGGTGTAGTTCATGGCCAGATATTGTACGCCCCTGTCGCTATGGTGGATCAAGCCATCCTCGGCGCTGGGCCGGCGAGCATGGATCGCCTGTTCCAGCGCATCGAGTACGAACCCGGCCGTGGCAGATGTGCTGACCTTCCAGCCAACAATGCGGCGAGCAAAGGCATCGATGACGAACGCGACATAGACGAACCCGGCCCAGGTGTGGACGTAGGTGAAGTCGACGACCCAAAGGGCGTTCGGGCGCGTCACCTTGAATGACCGGTTGACCTTGTCGAGCGGGCACGGCGCCTTGGGGTTGCTGACGGTGGTGATCGTCTTCTTCCCGCGCCTGATCCCCGCCAAGCCCATCGCCTGCATCAGGCGCTCGACAGTGCACTTGGCAACCTTGGTTCCCTCGCGCCGAAGCTGGTGCCAGATCTTGCGCGTGCCATAGAGACCAAAGCTGGCGGCATGGGCCCGTTCGATCTGGGCGCGCAGAACGTCATCGCGCTGCGCCCGCGCCGACCGCTTGCTGGCATCAGCAAGCCGGGCGGCATGTTCGTGCCAGGACGATGGGGCGACTGCCAGTTCCCGACAGATCGGCTCGATCCCCAAGTCCTTGTGATGAGCTTCGATGAACCCCATCACCATTTGCCTTGGCGGTCGAGCTCCGCCTGCGCAAAATATGCTGACGCCTTGCGCAAGATCTCGTTCGCCCGGCGCAGTTCCTTCACTTCCCGCTCCAGCAACTTCAGCCGAGCCTTGTCGTCAGGAGCCTGCGCCGCTGGCGCGCTTCGTCGGCTCGCCTCCTCGCGGCACCAGCGGCGCAGCGTCTCGGTCGTGCAGCCGATCTTGCCGGCGATCGACGTCAACGCCGCCCATTCCGACGCATAGTCAGCCCGGTGCTCGCCAACCATGCGAACCGCACGGTCCCGAACCTCAGGCGAAAATCTGTTCGATGTCTTGCTCATAGTGCAGGCTCCTTCTCACATTCAGGAACCTCCGGAAAACCCGGGACGCTTCAGATATCAATCTGAGATTGGAATTTGTTGCCAGGGCGCTATTTTTGTTCAGAAATCCACGCGAAGAGATCAGTGCGTATGGTAGCGGTTTTCATCGCACAGAAAAGTGCCAATGATTGTGCGGTGCTTGTCGCGACTTGCGCCGATCTGCAGTTTTGGGAACGCGATCTGAAAGTCGATCTCGACGCCACGCCCGCGCCCAAGTCGACCAAGAAATGTTTGAAGCTCTATAGTGAGGAAAAACATGATGCGTACACTTGCTGATCTGTACTACCATATGCTTCAGGACGTCCTTCACGCGGAAAAGCAGGCGCTGAAACTTTTGCCCAAACTGGCACGCAAAGTGTCCAACGACGAACTCAAAACCATGCTGGCCCACGACCGCGAGGCGATCGCCGCCCGAATCGGCGCTGTCGAAGAGGGATTTGAGGCGCTGGGCAAACGCGCCAAGACCGTGCCATGCGAGGCGATGAAGGGCTTGGTTGATGAAGCCGAGGAAGTTCTGGAAGACGCCGACGAAACCGCGCTTGACGCAGGCGTGCTGGCTGCGGTCCAAGCCATCAAGCATTATGAGATCACGCGCTTTGGCACCCTCTCGTCGTGGGCGATGCAAACCGGCCAAAATGCTGCACAGGCCCAATTTCAGACCTGCGCCGACGCCTGCAGGAAGATGGATGAAGACTTGACCCGGCTTGCCGAAGCCGATGTCAACGTGGACGCCGACGCTGCCGAAAGCGAAAACGTCGATACGAAGGGTGGGAAAGCGGTGACCACCAAAAGCAAAGTTAAGTCGTCAGCGAAGGCGTGAGTACGCGCCCTGCCGCAACTTGAACTGGGTTGGGCGAGGGACTTGAGGTCCGCTGGGATTGCATCGTTAGCGGTGCAGGCCCGGCGGACCTTACCGCCGCATTGCACATGGCGCGCAATCTGCGCCGCGCTTGGCGACGTTGTTTCCAACGGATTGGACGGGTTAGGCGCGACAGCGCGGCGCTCGAGCTAACATCTCCGGATGAATGGAATTGTTCGGCCGTTTCGACATTTACTGTAAGCCCCTGTGTGGTGGTGGAAATGATCGGCACCAATGGCTTGACCGCGGTCATTCACGTCCACGTGGCGTACCGCTTGCTCACGTATTTTATGATGATCGAGCGGTCGTATTGTTTGATCGTGGCATCATCCGCCCGTCAAGCTCGAAGCCGCGCCCGTATTGGCTTGTAGGAAGCCGCATCTTACTACAATCTGGCGCTCGATCGGGCTGGTCTTGCAGCCCATCTGACAAACTTTTGAACAAGGGAAAGTGGAACATGGGTTGGATTATTGCGCTTATCGTTGGCGGCGTCGCCGGTTGGCTGGCGAGCATAGTCATGGGGCGGAATGCCTCGATGGGCATCTTTCTTAATATCGTCGTCGGGTGCATCGGCTCGATAATCGGCAACCTGTTGTCGGGGCCGCTGCTCGGCATTCGTGGCAGCGTCCAGTCGTTTTCGCTGACCGGTCTGATCATTGCCTTTGTCGGCGCGGTCGTGCTGCTCGGGATCGTGAACTTCTTCCGTCGCGGCAAGGTGCGCTAATCGCCTGATGCCAGGGCGTGGGTGGGGCTACTCCACCTACGCCTGCAGCAAAGTTTGCGCGACTGCCATCGGCGGCGGCTTACGCAAACAGGGTCGCAAGAATCGTGCGGATAAGCCTTCACACTTTCGCTGCAATGCCGCCATCGCCTAATCAGTGTTGCAATAGCGCTCGGCGCAATCGCCGCGACGAAAGCGCGTAACTGGCTGCACACACAGGACGGACATGTTCTGCCTGCTGAAGGTTCCTGATCCATGGAGGTGATCCTGCTTGGATCGCGGGGATGCCTTTCCGACCGTCCGCACGGGGACCCCCACGATGGCGGCTTTGGGGTGGTTTGCGGGATGTCAGCTATCGGCGAGGCGGATGGAGATAGCCGAACGTGGCGTCCCCCCCCGGTGACCGACCTACCGCCTGTCGTGGGGCCTCTCAGAGCAGAGGTCGCGACATGTGGGATGACAGCAGTGCCACGATCAGGAACGAGAGCACGGCGAAGTGCCACCATGTCTGTCGGACGAAAGCGAGGGACGCTGCAAGCAGAGCCAGTATTAGGCTGGGGGTCAGAAGTTTTGCGAGGCGTGCTGCCGTCTGCGACGTGTCTGTCATCTGCAGGTAAGCAACCAGACCCACGTGCAGCTTTGCCACTACGACAAACCCCGCGAACAGCAACCAGAAGTATCTTGCGTTCGCGGTATAATACTCCCGGACATCGACACCTTCCACAGGTACGTCATCGGGCAAGGCGGCGGCTGCGGCCAGGTAGAAGAGCAGCAGCGCTGTCAGCAGCGGCAAGAACAGGCCGATCGTCATGGTCAAGCCGATCAGCTCAAGCTGGCGGACGCCCCACCACAAGTCCAGCACCACCAGCACCAGAGCGACAGCCGCAGCAGGTGCCTGCCAATCCCACCTTACGCGCGCCCTGGCGCGCAGCAACTTGTGCAGGCTCGACGCCAGCTCCGTCAGTGCCAGGCCGAGGAGAATCGATACAAGCCCAACGACATACTCAAACGGCTGCATGCCTGATTTCTCCCCCGAAGGCACGACCGCCGCCTGACCGGGCAACACTCGTCGCATCCGAATAACCGATGAAGCCCCGGCACCTCAATACCGCTGCGGCGCGGCATTAGTCCGCCAGGCGGCTGACGTTACCAGCCCGCCACAGTTGTCGAGCCGTCACCTTGCCCGTTTTTGAAGGAGGATCTCTGGTGACCGGCGTCCGCGAGCCCTAACCGGGGGACCAGATCCTCGGCTGTGATCCGACCGTCCTCTATAATCTCGCCGATACGGGCGAATGTCGCATAGTGGGGCGAGAGTCGTCATGTGAGACGGCGTCCGAAAGGGGACTATTCGATCAGCGATCTCAGCGAAGTGTTCCAGGTATGACGGCCGACGATCTACCGGACTTTGGCGCGGCAACCGGCAGCAGCTTGACGCACGGTCCAGCATCTCATGCATTCATGGGGCTAATCTTGCATGAACAGGCTGCGATCGTATCGAGGCGAGAAGGCTGACCTCGGCCTGTGAGATTGGGCGGCGCCGCCTTTCGGCGTCACCTTTTCGGACGGGATCGACGTCGTGCCCGAAGGCGCGATAGCTGCCGCAAGCTGCCTGACAGGGCTATCCACTGCGTCGATCCGTTGGGGGCATGGCGGGCCTTGTGAAACGGTTCTGGAGGTGGCCAATCGCTCATCAGAACGCCATGGCTTGATCGCCGCATTTTCTGACGCTAAATTGCGTCGAAATTATTGGAGTGTGGCAATGGCGATCCAGAACTACGCTGACAATGGCGAGTTCGCTCCGCGCAAGATCGTGGAAGCGCTGCGCACTACCAGCGACGAACTCGCGCGCTCGCTTGGTCTTGGCAAGGACGCAATCCAGCGCAAGGACAGGATTGGCTCGGATCGTACCCAGCGCCGTATCCGCCAAATGGTCGAGGTCCTCAATAAGGTCGAGCCGCGTTTCGGTTCTGCGCTGCTTGCCTATGCCTGGTATCGCTCGGAACCGCTGCCGGGTTTCTCGGGTCAGACCCCCATGCAGTTGGTGCAGAGCAACCGGGCTGACGACGTGCTGACGTATATCGACGCGGTCGATGCCGGCGTCCACGCATAGGACGATGCATTTTACCGGGCTGCTGTACCGTGCCCACAATGCGGTCTGGTCTCGCACACCGCTATCCGGAGAAGGTGCTGCCCGGTTCGGCGGTCGCTTCAACCGGCTCGGACGTCCGGCGCTCTATACGTCACTTGCGCCTGAGACAGCTTTGCGCGAGGCCAATCAGGTTGGCACGCTGCAGCCAACCACGCTGGTTGCTTATCAGGCCGAAATTGGCCCCCTGCTGGATGGCCGAGACACAACTGCTTTGCAGCCATTTCACTTGACGCCGGCAGAACTTGCCGATCCGGCGTGGCGCGACAAGATGCTGTCGGGTCAGACGGTTCCCACTCAGGATCTCGCAGAGGCCGCGATCGCGCAAGGCTATGCCGGCATCGTTGTGCCGAGTTACGCCCGCGGCGCCCCTAGGAACTCGCTCAACCTGGTCCTGTGGAACTGGGAGGGACGCATCACGCTTGTCGACGATGACGACCGCCTGGGTCTTCGCAACTCATGAGGCACTCCGAGCGGGGGATCAAAAATTCGGCCATCTGCGCTGATCTTGAGCGGGCCGGTTAAAACTGGCCGACTGGCTGGTCGCGGCGCCACGGGCCTCCCAAAATCGCCTGTCAGAGGTGTCCGCACGGGGAACAGGCGAAGACTGTTTGTGGGTGGCGAAGCAAATGGCGGCTTTTAAAAGAAAAGTTCATCCGTCACTCCTTGAGCAGGTCGGACAGGTCTTCGCCAAAATGGGTTTTTACCGACGCTGCCAGTTGGGCGTTGGTCACTTCGGCCGCAGTTGAGTTACATCCAAGACCCATCGCCGAACCTTGTTGGCACCGTGGCGCTGCTCTAGCCCTTCGAACATCAGCAACGCCGCTGCATAGCGTGCGCCAGCCATCGACTCGTCGGTCTCGAAGTCGTCTATGGTGAAGGTGTATGACCCATCTTTGGGGTAGAAATTGGGGTCCGATTCCATCTGGACGCGATCTTCGGGTGACACCTGACGCAGGATTGTCTCTCGCTTCACTTTTCGCTGGCCCCACCCAGAGAGGTTAACTGGCCCGTTTGCTGACCGTAACTCTGCAAGCCTTTCTTCTCGCTCCACTCTTGCCGCTTCGGGATCCAGCATCCCAGTAATTCGCAAGCCCGCCCAAGTTGCGTGGCCTTCTTCGAACCACAGGGGAGCAATGGCACCGTTTCGCGACTGGAAATCGTGAATCTGTTCGTGGGGCAAGGTCTTGATGACCATGGGTCTGGGCCGGAGTCCCTCCAGCGCCTTGGGATCAGTGAATATGACCCATCGTGTTTTGATCTTTTCCCCACGTGCCGGAATGTAATTCAAGTCCGCGGTGAACACGACCGAAGCCAATTGAGCACCCGTGCGCTGGTCAAGCAGCTCATTTGCATGCAGGTTCAACTGTGTGCCGAGGCAAGCTGCGTATCGGCGCGCATCAGCTTCGGAATTTTCGTCGAAATAGATGTGCATGAAGGCGCCCCGGCGTGCAGTTACGCGGAGAAGCTGAAGCTGGGCGTCGTCAGATTTGACTTCTTCAATCACCACACCGGAAGCAACAGCCGCGCTGGCTTGCGCCTCATGACACTCAGGAATTGAAGCCCAAGCGCCGGACGGAAACATCAAGACAAGGGCAAGCCACAGGGCAACGCGAGACTTACCAATGGATTCCTCACCTGCGATCGCAGGGCCCCAAAGATCTGCCGTTTAAAATTATATCTCGTCAATGGCTTAAATGGGATCGAAAGTTGCCGCCGGTACAGTGCCGGAACGGGCCCCATATCTTATGGCCTCGCCTCGCCCGACCCTCGGTCCTGTTAGGCGGTTGCAGAGTGCTACCGGCCTAGAGCGACCACGAACCGAACGCCGAGGTTGTTGATGCCGGGGTTCTGCGAGGAAAACAGACTGGCGTGGCTGAAGTGCTCGAAAGCCGCCTCTACCGCCACTCGTTCGCTTAGCCGAAGACCGAGAGACATGTTCGGGTTGAACAACACCCGAGACCCGAACGATGTTCGCGTTGCCTCGATCTCAGCACGCCGCACTGCCTCTGCAAACAGAGGTGGCTCGGTTCATCTGCACAGCCCCGCGCGGTTGCTAAGTGGAGCGGCTGCCGGTTTCATGCCGCTGCGAGAAGCGGTTGGTTGAAGTAGACGTGATCGGGCGTCTTGCGGTCAAGCGATGAGTGCGGGCGTCGGCCGTTGTAGAAAGTCAGATATCGGCCGAGCGAGGAGCGGGCTTCGCTGACCGAGCCGTAGGCTCGCAGATAGACTTCTTCATATTTGACCGATCGCCACAGGCGTTCGACGAACACATTATCTCGCCAGGCGCCCCGGCCGTCCATGCTGATCGCGACCTTCTCACGGATCAGGACGCTGGTGAACGCCATGCTGGTAAACTGGCTGCCCTGGTCGGTGTTGAAGATCTCCGGGGCTCCGAAGCGCGCCAGCGCTTCCTCCAGTGCCTCGATGCAAAAGTCCGTCTCCAGCGTGATCGAAAGCCGCCAAGCCAAGACCCGGCGGCTGAACCAGTCGACGATGGCGATGAGGTAGACGAAGCCGCGCGCCATTGGGATGTAGGTGATATCGGTGGCCCAGACCTGGTTGGGCCGCGTCACCGCCAGCTTGCGCAGCAGATAGGGGTAGACCTTGTGCCCCGGCGCCGGCTTCGACGTGTTCGGCCGCCGGTAGATCGCCTCGATCGCCATCTTCTTCATCAGCGTCGACACATGCAGGCGACCGACCTTGACGCCTTCGGCGGCAAGCAGGTCGCGCAACATCCGACTGCCAGCGAACGGGAAGTCCATGTGCAGCTCGTCGAGCCGCCGCATGATGGCGAGATCGGCATCCGAGGTCGGCCGCGGCAGATAGTAGACGCTGCCGCGGCTGATCCCCAGCTCCCGCGCCTGCCGTATCACCGGCAGCGAATGCGAACGGTCGATCATCGTTTTGCGCTCGGCAACAGTCCCGCCTTGCCGAGCGCCCCTGACAAAAAATCATTCACCAACGTCAGCTCGCCGATCTTGGCGTGCAACGTCTTCACGTCGATCGCCGGCTCCGCCGGTTCATTGTGGCTGTCAGATCCGAAAACCCCGGCAGCCCCTTCCATCAACTGCCCGCGCCAAGTCGTGATCTGGTTCGGGTGAACGTCAAACTGCTGCGCCAACTCGGCCAGCGTCTTCTCGCCCTTCACGGCAGCCAAGGCCACCTTCGCCTTGAAAGCCGGGCTGTGGTTCCGGCGTGTTCGCTTCGTCATCTGGTCTCCTGTTCGACAGCCATCTTGGCCGCCTTCAGGCAGAAACTCCACTTAGCCGAATGTGCAGATTAGCCGAGCCACCTCTAAACGGCTGACGATCTACATGCGGGCACGGCAGCCGGAGAATTGCCTTGCCCGCACGCAACTGCGAACTTTGGTCAGAGGATGCCGCCGGTCGGCCGAAGATTTTGGCCGGTCATCCACCGGGCATCATCGGATGCGAGTAAAGAGACAACATCGGCAATATCATTGGGCTGGCCGAGCCTGCCAAGTGGTGTTTGCGCGATCAGGCCGTCGACTGCCTCCCGGGGCATGATGAGCCCATCGGTGTCCGTGACGCCGGGCGAAACCACGTTCACCGTGATACCGCGCGGTCCGAGTTCCTTGGCGAGTGCAAACGCGAGATGCTCACCGGCCGCCTTCGATGCAGCGTAGAGGCCGCCGGCCGGCACCGCCATCGCCGTGCCGCCCGTGGAAAATTGGACGATGCGTCCGCCATCGGACACCCGGCGTGCGGCTTCGGCCAGCATGTACATGGCACCGCGGGCGTTGACCGAGAACATAGCATCGAAGTCGGAGTCGGTAAGCTCTGTCGTCGGCTTGAACGTTGAGGCGCCAGCAACATTGACCACGATATCGACTTTTCCAAATCGCTCGATCGCGGTGTCGTACATGCGAGCGACGTCGGCCTTGTCGGCAACCGAGCCCTGCACAGCGACAGCCGGGCGCCCTTGCGCCTCGATTGCTGCAATGACCTCCTCGGCCTTGGTCTTGTTCGAGGCATAGTTGACGACCACTGCAAAGCCGTCGCGGGCGAGCCGCTCGGCAACGGCGCGCCCAATGCCGCGGGACGCGGCGGTCACGAGGGCAACCTTATTGAGAACCTTGATCATGTGATCACTCCTGGTATGGTGACGTTGCTTGGTAAGTCTCGTTTGCATCGTTCGCACTGACAAAAGTAGATGGCAGAAATCGAACACACTGTTCAGGGCAGCGTACAATGGATGATCTGAATGATGTGCTTGTCTTTACCCGTGTCGCAGAGGCTGAAAGCTTCACGCGTGCCGCCGCTCGGCTCGGCCTGCCGAAGTCGAGCGTGAGCACGCGGGTGTCCCGGCTCGAAGACCGGCTCGGGGCCAGACTGATCGAGAGGACAACGCGGCGGCTGCGTCTAACCGATTTGGGGCAACGCTATTTCGAGCACGCCAAGCGCGTGATATTGGAACTGGAACAGGCGTCGGCGGCAGTCAAAAGCTTTCAGGCAGCGCCGAGTGGCAGCCTGAGGATTGCCGCGCCGACGATATTGGGCCAAGCCTTCCTGCCGCCGATTATTGCTGCATACGCGAAGCAATTTCCAGATGTGCATCTGTTCGTCGAACTGTCCAACCGGCGCGTGGACCTGCTCGAAGAGGGCTTTGATGTAGCAATCCGCGCCGGCGCTCTTCCGGACTCCAGCTTAGTGGCCCGGCGCATGGGGCGCGGCACCGCCAGACTATATGCCAGTCTTGCTTACGTTGCAGTCAAGGGCATGCCTGACCAACCCCATGACCTTGCCAGGCACCGACTACTGGAAAATGGCGGATCGGCAAAGGCGCACAGCTGGACGTTGCGCGCCGAAGCCGGAGACGAGGTGCGTATCGACATTAGCTTCGCAATGATCTGCAACGACCCAGAAGTGCTTCTGGCAGCAGCACGAGACGGTCTAGGCATCGCAAACCTGCCAAACTTCATCGGGGCACCCGACGTTGTGCGCGGCAATTTGGTTGCGGTGCTGCCCGAGTGGTCGGTGCGTCGGGTCGAAATCAATGCCGTTTACCCGAGCCACAAGAGCCTGTCGCCAGCACTGCGCGCTTTCCTCGATCTTGCAGCGAACCAGCTCAGAAGACGACTTGATTGATCAAGTCGGCAGAGTACGGAGCCGAAACTGCTCCATTGCAGGTGTACGCAATGGCACGCTCTATCGCCCCCTTGCCCGGCAGCGTTCGAGCGCCTGATGAACCGTGCCGGTCTTGCACCGTGCAAGCGTGTTCTTGGTTTCGGCTCACGTTCTGCCAGCTCTGACTGCCGACTGCTGCAGCTAATGCGACGGTTGCGAAGCAGGTTGTATTCGTGTATTCGCTAATACTCGAAATGGTGGTAGCATGAATGAGGTTTTCGACGCGCTGGCACACCCTGTGCGCCGGCAAATTTTGGAAATGCTGAAGGACGGAGGCATGACCGCCGGTACGCTGGCTGACGCCTTTCCGCTCTCGAAACCGACGATGTCAGCGCACTTCGCCAAGCTGAAATCCGCCGGTCTCATTCAGGGTGAGAGCCGTCGCGGCAGCATCACCTACACAGTTAATGTTTCCGCCCTCGAGGAAGTCATCCTCGGCTTCATGGGCCGCATGGGTATCGGAGAGAACAAGGAGGATCCGCGATGCATTCCCGCTCGCTTGTAATAATCTCGGCTTTGGTCGTCGGATTGCTTGCTGCCATCGCGATGATCGCATTGTTGAAACTGCCAGCGGACGCTCAGCTGCCGGTCCACTGGAGCGCGGCAGGCAAAGCGGATCGCTTTGCAGAGGCGTGGCTTGCGCTCTTCGTTCCGGTCGCCATTGCCGCGGGGCTGTCCGGGCTACTCGCCATTCTTCCTTACATTGAGCCTCTTCAGGACCGCATGGCAGGCAGTGCCTCGCTATTGGCCACTGCTTGGGTCGGACTGCTGGCAATGATGGTGATGACGCAGGTCGCGGTCTCGGCCCCGGCGTTTAGCGTCCATGTGCCGTTGACGCTTCACCTTGCAGGCTTGGGTGTGCTGATGGTTGCGAGTGGCAATGCCCTACCGAAATCGCGCCCGGGCTTCTTCGTTGGCATTCGCACACCTTGGACACTTACCGACACGGACAATTGGATCGCCACACATCGCCTCGGTTCACGAACCATGATCGCGGGCGGAATGCTGATCATGGTCGCGTCTGTCGTCCCGATGACGCCTGATTCCCGCGGATCGTTGGTGATGCTCGCGCTCCCTGTCGCGGTGGTACCGCCCATTGTTTTCTCATGGTGGTTCTGGCGTCGGAAGGAAGGTGCAACATGGAACTAATGGCCGCCATCCGCAGAACGGCGCTGGCGCTCGTATTTTGCTGGGTGGCGCCCTCACTTGCTTTCACATCGCGCGAAGTGAGCCTCGGCAGCGGAGGTGTGACCTTGAAAGGCACTCTCACGCTTCCTGACGGCAACGCCCGGGTGCCCGGGGTTC
Source organism: Polymorphobacter multimanifer (assembly GCF_014205635.1). Taxonomy (GTDB): domain Bacteria; phylum Pseudomonadota; class Alphaproteobacteria; order Sphingomonadales; family Sphingomonadaceae; genus Sandarakinorhabdus; species Sandarakinorhabdus multimanifer. Next base: position 709 of record NZ_JACIIV010000049.1, on the reverse strand, counting down.
TCATCCTTGCAGGTTCAGGCCCCACCGACCGCAATGGCAACAGCCATCTGCCTGGCGGCGTCCTGCGCAACGACAGCCTGAAGATGCTGGCGGACGGGCTTGCAGAGCGCGGCATTGCCTCGCTGAGGGTCGACAAGCGCGGCATCGCTGCCAGCGCTGTTCCCAGCCTCGATGAAGCAAAACTCCGCTTCACAACCTTCGTCGAGGATGCTGAGGCATGGGCGGCGTTGCTGGCCAAGGAGCCCCGAGTCTCGCGGGTGCTGCTGATAGGGCACAGCGAGGGTGCGCTCGTGGCGACCATGGCCGCTCATGCGTTAACGGCAAGCGGCCTGATCCTGATCGCTGGTGCCGGCGAACCGGCCGGCCAGTTGATGCGACGCCAGTTTGCAGCCGGTGCCATTCCGCCCGTCCTGCGCGCCGATGCTGACCGTGTGCTTTCCCGGCTGGAGGCGGGGAAAGCTGTAAGCGACGCGCCGTCGGCCCTCGCGTCACTGTTCCGTCCTAGCGTTCAGCCATAGCTGATTTCCTGGCTGCCTCTCGATCCGGCAGCGAAGCTGAAGAACGTGCGCGCACCCGTGCTGATTATTCAGGGCACGACGGACATCCAGGTCAGCCTGAACTGCCCCGGGTTTACCGGAGGGTAAAACCCTCAGAGGATACCCATCATGGTAGAGAAGAAAAAAGCATCGCCGTATTCGCCGGAATTTCG
>NZ_JACIIV010000048.1 GCF_014205635.1 Polymorphobacter multimanifer | reverse complement strand
CGATCGGGGGCCTTTTTGCAAACAACCGGGCCGCACCGAAAATGGCCTGCTTTTACACCGCCACACTGGCCTGGAATCCGACCGCCGTTGACACAGGAGGGCTGCCAGCTGGTGCGACCGCCTACACGCTTCGCCATAGCACGATCACGGACCTTGTGACCGCAGGGTTGCCATTGCTGACGATCGCACAGATATCAGGGACGAGCGCCGAGATGATCGAGCGCCACTACGGCCATCTCATCTGCGATGCGGCGGTAAAGGCGTTGGATGGGCTGACACTCTAGCGGCTGAATGTCTTAGCCGGCCGGGCAGGTCAATCACGACCGCGCGAACGCGATCAGCGGTTCGAAGTCTTCGGCATCGGCTGCTTTGAGCGCGGCAATATAGGCTTTGCGGGTTTCGGACGGATCGACCAAATTGGCCTGGCCCCAGCTGAAACGCGGTCGGCCGAGTTCGATTGCGAGAAGGTCGCCGACCATGCGGGAGAAGCGACCGTTGCCGTTGGGATAGGGATGGATCGCGACAACGCGGTGACTGAAGCGGACGGCAATCTCGTCGGCGGGAAAGGTCTTGTCCGTCGCCCAGTATTTGGCGTTGTCGATTGCCTGATAAAGCTCGACCGGGATGCGGTGGGCGTCGATGCCGATATTTCGCGCGGTGGTGCGGTATGTGCCCGCCCACTTCCATACATCGCCATACATACGTTTATGCAGCTCGTTGAGAAAACGGGAATCGAGCACTTCCCGCTTGCGCGACGATAGCCACTTCCTTGCGTCGGCGATGTTGGTCAGTTCGGCCTCGTTCAGTTCGGCGCGCAGCGTGATATAGGATGGAATGAGCTGTTCGCGCTCCTCGGCTTCGAGAGGCGTATTGGCATCGTCGTAACCATCAAAAAGCTGGTCGCTCATTCCTTTTCCCACAAGCGACGGTTCGGGCCGGTGAGCCACTCACCGATGAGCCGGCGCTCCTCGTCTTTTAGATCGGCGGGCGTGAGCGCCTGATTTTCGAGGCGCATCGTATGATTGAGGTGGGCGAGTTCATTGCGCACTTTGCGCGCGGCCTGATCGTAGAGAATGTCGTCGAGCGGCTTTGTGGGCACGAATGCATAGACAAACTGACAGCCCAAAGCCTCGGCCGTTTCGCGCAGAGTTTTGAGGGTGACAGCACCGGCCGTCTCCGCTTTCTCGATCGTAGTGACGCGCGACGGCGCAGCGCCCATCCGCTCGGCAAGCTGCCGTGTGGTCATGCCAAGGGCCTCGCGGATGGCTTTCGTCCAGCCACGCGGAGGCGTTACAAGCTGCTCTGTCCTTAGGAGCGCGAGCTTCTTGTCGAGGTTCTTTCTGGCAAGCTGGGCTTGCTTGTTGCTCATATGCATGTGTCCATTCTCGCTCTCGATAACATATAAATATGAGCAGAACAACGCGTCCTGAACACATATAAACGAGCAATAGTAAAAGTTTTGCTTATAAATAAATGAGCAACAGCGATTGCAATCTTGGACCGGCACCGGCGCGATCAGCTGGTCTCGGGAGGGGCCTCATCCCACCGACAGTTGTATGCTTCGGAGCGAGAGCTGCCTTGACGGCCGCCAGTGCCAAGCGCGAGATTCTGACCACTCGACATTGGTCGGCGACCAAAGGGAGCGACCCCGCCTTGGGGTGGGTGGTGCGGGTCAAACGAATTGGCCGCCCCCGGTCAGGGGCGGCCTCGCTCATCGGCGGCTATGCCGCCGCTTTCACCTCCTCCGGGTTCGCAAGTTGGTGGAGAAAGGCCACGGCCCGTTCGGCGTGCGCGGCTGCCTGAACGATGGCGCGGGCGTCGTTCTGCAAGACCTTTATCCAGCTGGCGATATAGCTGGCATGATCGGGGCGCGGCGCGATGGCTAGCCCAAGGTCGGCGGCAAGAAAGGCTGCGCCCAATTCCGCCACAAGTTCCTCGCGCGCGTAACCGGCATCGCCCCATTTCTCGCGGCCAAAGCTGCGATCAAGTCGGCTTGCATGGCTTGTCCAATGCACGGTTTCATGGCCTCGGGTGGCGTAGTAGCCTGGGGCATCGTGGAAAGCTGCAAAGGGCGGAAGCTGAATGCGGTCGGGGCCTGGCGCATAATAGGCACGGTCGCCGCCATGGTTGACGGTTGCGGGGATGCTGGCAAAGAAAGCCTCGGCTTCTCCGATGCGTTCCGCTTCGGGTGTCGGTTCCGGCATGATGTGAAACTTTTCGGGAAGGCCATCAATCTGCGCGACATTGAAGACGGTGTAGGTTTTCAGGAAACGGAAGGCCTGTTCCCGATCTTCGCCGCTGGCCTCGTCCTGCACGGTTTTGCTGCTGTCGCCATAATAGACAATTGTTGCGCCGCTCTCGCCCTTGCGGACCTGGGCGCCCAAGGCCTGGGCCTGCCGGTAGGTCATCCATGATGGGCTGACAAAGCCGGATGCCTGCGCCTCAATCCACAACAAAAGCACGTTGATGCCATGATAGGCTTGGCCGGTGGCGCGTAATGGTCGGGTCATTCCCTGTGCTGCCATGTCGCCGCCGCTCCACGGCTTCAACCAAGGCCGGGCGCCCTGTTCAAGTTCGGCCAGAATGCGGTCGGTAATGCGGCTATGGGGGTCCTGCTTGATGGTCTGCTTGGTCATGGTATTTGCTCCCTTCTTGTCAGCGCAGCGGGTCTGCCGCGCATGACCCCTGCCGACCTGGCGAAGGGCGGAGAGAGTGGGAGCAAGGTCTGGTGCCGGTGGGTGGTGCGGGCGCAGCGCAGCGAGCCACGGCCACCAAAGCATGGCCTTGCAGGGAGAGAGAGGCGGCGCTTCTTTCTCCCTCGAAACAGGGAGAGCTCGCGCCGCTGGCGGCGCTCATGACAGGGCGGGCTTGGCCGCCCTATTGCGCGTCTGGGATGGCAACCCGAATGGGCGGAAACGGCAGGGCCGGTTCAGTTGCGCTAGCGAAACAGCCCGGCCCGAAGGGGGCGCTCAGTACGCTGCCGAGGAGGCAAGGAAGCCGGTGTTTACGCCGCAATCTCCGGCGCCAGCGAATAGCTGGTGCTACGCCCGCCGGCGGGGTCTTTGACAAGGATGCCCCGCTGAACGAGATCGTTGATATCGCGCAAGGCGGTGTCGGCCGACGCTTTGGTCATCACCGCCCATTTGGCGTTGGTGAGCTTGCCCTCGAATCCGTCCAGCAGCCGGTTGATGACCTTGCGCTGGCGTTCGTTCAAAGGCTGCTCGGCAACCGATTCCCAAAACCGCGCCTTGCGCATCGCACTGGCGAGGATGGTCTCGGCACCGTCAAAGGCGCGATCAAGGCAAGCAATGAACCACAGCAACCAAGGCGTGATGTCGAGCGCGCCCTTCTGTGTCGATTCCAGCATGTTGTAATAGGCTTTGCGCTCGGTCTGAATTTGCGCGGACATGCTATAAAAGCGCTGCGCAGTTCCCTCCGCCCGTGCCAGCGCCTGATCGGCGATGGCACGCGCAATACGCCCATTGCCGTCATCAGAGGGGTGGACGGTGACAAACCACAGATGCGCAATCCCGGCTTTCAAAACCGGATCGGGTGTCGCCGTTTCGAACCAATCGAGAAATCGGGACATTTCGGCGTCCAACCGATCCGATGCCGGCGCCTCATAGTGAACCCGCTCCCGGCCAATCGGCCCTGAAACAACCTGCATCGGGCCACCTTCGGCGGTCCTCCACGCGCCTACGGTGATGCGGGTCATGCCGCTGCGCCCGGTCGGAAACAGCGCAGCGTGCCAGCCAAACAAGCGCTCTGCCGTCAGTGGCTGCGCATAATTCTGCGTGGCGTCCAGCATCATTTCGACGATGCCTTCGACGTTTCGATCAGCTTCGACCAAACCGCCGATATCCATGCCGAGACGGCGGGCAATGGAGGAACGCACCTGCTCCCTGTCGAGCACTTCACCCTCGATCTCGCTCGTTTTGAGAACGTCCTCGGTCAGGGCATGGAGCACAGCTTCCTCGCGTAGCGCGAAACCAAGCGCCTCCATGCGGCCAATCAGTCGCCCCTGTCGATGCCGCACGGCGGCAAGCGGCTGGGCCAGCTCTTCGTTGCTCCAACGCAGGGTTGGCCAATCGGCAATCTCGTGGATGTAGCTCATAATCACCGCGCCTTCCGCGGCGATTATGACGATTATTCGCCGCATAAAGCAAGATCAATCGCCGCGCTACATGCGGCGAATAGGATCGCTATTCGCCGCAAAACAAGGCTTAAACTCTGGGGTCCCAACCCCATGCCTTACCCAGGCTGCGCATAAAATGTGTCACAGACTGCCAGATTCGGCAGCTGTGAACTCAATTTATCAATCCCATCTCGCGCAAAAATCGAGACGGGGCTTTGTTCCACCCAAACACGCGCTGTGAGTAAGTCAGGGTAAGTGAGTCTTCGGTTCGCGTTATCGCCACAAAGCAATTACGCCGTTCTTCCTGCATCTCTCGGCTATCCGCGCCCTTCTTTACCGCCGCCCAGCTCGGCAACTGATCCTCGACCATCGCGATTAGGTAAACGTGCCCAAACTCTAGGCCTTTCGACGCATGGATTGTAAAGCATGGAACCGCACCGTTCGCAGGTGACGGAGCCTTTGATCTCATATCCAGCTCTTGAAGCAATACGTTGAGTGTAACGTTTTCCTGGCCGAACTGCCCCTCGATCTCTGCTACCAATTCCGACCAAGTTGATTTCTCAGTGCCGTAATCGGCAAATGGATTGTCGGTGCCGATGGCGGTGTCTTGCAGCATTTCGGCCCAACCAAACGTCGCCAGCGTAAATGAGCGGAAATCTAGCTTATCGGTGAGGGCAGGAATCGCAGAGAAGAGAAATACAGAGGTTTGCGCGCCAATCTCTGCGCGACCCAAGGCTATATTGGCGAAAGCGCGAAGCGCGCTTCCATCAAATGCCTCAGATGAAGAAATGACATTGGCTGGGTCAACTTGCAAGCCTTCTAGCGCATAAAACGCTTTACACAGTCTTCGAGCCTGTTCTCGATCTTGAGGGTTATTTGCAAGGCGCAAGGCTGCGTGAAGCCATCGCAACGGCGCACTCACGAACTCATCTTTTCTCATTGCTAGATATGCTGGAACACCCTTTGCGACGAGCTGCTCAAGTGCGCCTTCCAACGCTTTCCGAGTTCGCGCCAAAACAACACAACGCGACCGCTCCAGTTCGCTACGCGACGCAATGTCGCTAGCTACCCAAGATAATTCTTCGTCCAACGAATTGAAGCCGCCGACACGAACAGCATTCCCAGCCGCAACCGGCTTTAACGCTTGCAGGTTTTGTTTGTCTAAGGATCTCGTCGCGTTGTGGGCAATAAGTTTATTGGCAATTTCGATAACTTCCGGTGGGCACCGATAGTTCGCTGGCAATTGGACTAAATTCATATTAAAATCAGATCGAAGTCTATTAAGTCGTTCTGGGCTCGCCCCATTCCACTGATAGATTATCTGATCGTCGTCAGCCACTACAAAAAGGTTGTTACTGTCTTGATTGATCAATTGCGTAAGAAGATGATATTGCGATAAATTAGTGTCTTGAAATTCATCGACGCATATAAATTTATAAATTCGCCTAACTTGATTGCAGACGGCAGAAATTTCTCTAAATATTCTCACAGCTTCCGCTATCAAAGTCGGAAAGTCGAGACTATTACATGAAATTAGGTGACTTCGGTAAGCACCGTAAATCTCTTGGATCGGTCCCTGCTGATCCGCTGGCAATGCCAGAACCATTTTCGAAATCGAGTCTGCTGATACATCATTTTCGAGCATGCGATTGATAAGTGGCAGGAGCCTTTCGCCGCTGAAATTGAGCTCCTCAGTGTGGAGGTCGGTCTTCGCAATTGCCTCGTCAAGCAGAGCAATACGCTCGCCTTCCTGCGTGATAATCGTGAAGTCAGGCTTGAGGCCGATTAAGTGTCCGTGCTGCCTCAACACGTCGCCCGCAAACGAATGAAAGGTTGTGAGCAACACGCGATTTCCCGATCCGGGAACTAGCAATTCAATTCGTTGCCGCATTTCGGCAGCTGCCTTATTTGTGAAAGTGAGGGCGAGAATGCGGAAGTGTTTGGTGCTAGATTCCTGAACAAGACGCGCAATGCGGCTCGTCAGAACCTTAGTCTTTCCGGAGCCTGGCCCGGCCAAAACGAGTAAAGGTCCATCTTGCCAATTTACAGCTTCAATTTGGCGGTCGTTCAATGATGAAATGTCAATCATCAATCACCTTCTTTGGCTTTAGCGACTGCTAGTTCCACTGTCTCACGAAGGTATAAAGGCAGAGCGACCGATCCAAGGTTTTCGATATGTTCAAAAACAGAAAGCATTTTTGCTGGTTTTCCATCTAGATATCCTTGATTTTTTATCACTTGTTTCCAATAGGAAACAGCATCAATTGCATCGGGTAGAGGATAATTTTGAACCTTTTGTGCCGACATGGATTGTAGGTACAATTGACCAAATCCAGAATGGCATAAGTAATTCTCGATATCGAATGCTGGAACTTGGCGAATATGGTCAGCCTCGACCCTGCCGTTTAGAAAGGCGCGCGAGGTATTTATATAGCCCTCTCCAGCAGCATCGCCATCGGCAGTGGCTATCCAATGTATTCCAAGTTGATCGGCAAGCTTGATAAACGGGGCGTATCCGATGTTGGTCTCGAAACAGCAAATACCGATACCAAAGAGATCGAAGCCCATAATTCGTGCAGCTTCCTGAATTGCAAGCTCGTCGCTTTCGCCTTCAACAATAATCCAAACTTTCGCAAATAGGAGGCCACCTCTATGCCTTGTCACATGATGATTTAAACGTTGAAATTCATGCTCCGTGAATGCATTGTCTGCAATCGAATAAATTTTTACGTCGTCCCCAACCCGCCGCAAGCGACGCAACGACTTCAGAGGAACGGAAGAAAGAAGGTCACCAGAGTGGGTGGAGATAAGTTTTTGGCCGACAAATCCGCTCAGCATCTGACCGACGGCACGAACAGCGGCGGGGTGCAAATGGGCTTCTGGTTCTTCTAGCGTCAAGATCGGCACGGCGCCTTCGCCAAACTCTCCAATCAACTGTGCATCCAGAAATGCGTCAAAGAGACAAATCACGGCAAGGCTCTGGGTACCCTCGCCGTGCTGTGAAAGCGGCAACGCTGCGCCAGAGGTGCCTGAGAGCATTACCTGTGTTTTAGCGAGGATGTCGAAGACGCGATTAGGCAAGGCTTCGATGCTTACAGGCTCCGCTCCTCCGCCAAGTGGAACCATTTTTGCCGATTGAGCCAACCGGGTTTTGACGGATTCAAATCCGGTATGCGCGTCCAATACCTGCTGGTTGAGTGCTGCTATATCCTGCTCGATCTGCGCGCGGACGGCCGGGTCAATTTTTAAGGCTTTGACAAATGGTCCCCAGAAGGGGGCGCCTGCGCGAAATTCCTTGGCAGCATCTCGCAAAGCCGCGAGGTAAAATGCAGGTATGAGTTGCTGGAGCTTTCGCAATGAATTCGGGTTGGGTGGATAGGGATTGCCGGTTGGATCAAGAAATTCGGACGACGCGACAAATGAGCTTGTTGCATCATCATACGAACCAGTGACGCGAAGGGTGACGACCTGAAGCCCTCCGGCAGTCATACCAACTATCTTGTCGAGTTGCTGCACCTTCGCATCGGGCCATTCACCCTCAGCGGTTTCGGAGAATGAAACGGTAATTCTGATCGGCGGGGCGTCGGTGGGCTGGCTTTGACCGCTTAGATGGTAGTCGTACTCTGAGAATATTCCTCCTTTACGACCAAACGCGCGGCTCAATACGCTGTGAATAGCCGCCATAATTGTGGATTTGCCCGTGTTATTCGAGCCGAAAATAACGGTCGTTTCGTCCAGCCGAAGCGAAAGACTTTTAATCCCACGAAAATTCTCGATATCGAGCTGCCGTATGATCACCGCTCGGCCTTCTTGATGGTCGCCGTAACCGGATCGTATCTGAAATCTGAGATTGAACCATCCCTAATACGTTGGACGGTTTCATCAATTACATGCAGCGGAATCAGAAACCATTCTCGTGGCCGCACTGGTTTCCCGAATCGATCAGTGATCTCGATTTGGTATGCCGCTTCGGCAAAAAATCGATGAATGAGCTTTTCCAGCTTGGTCCGATTGATGTTGAAGAGCTTGTATTCGGCAATGATATCGACACCCGCCAAAAGATAGGTCGCGTCGTTCTCCGCCGCCGCAATACGCGTTTTGACACTGCCACCCGTCACGCCAATTTTGTGGATGAGCTCCCGGTGCTGGGCGATAACGGGATGGGTGGACTTGCTCCGCAGGACATAGATCGTCCCACTCTCAGTATCTTCTTCGCCGGCAGTGTCGGAAAACAGCGGTCCGGCCACTGGATCAGTAATGCGGCGCCCTGCCTCATCCTTATAGAGCGCCCGTTGCAGGGAACGGCGCAACAGGTTGCTCTCCGTCCCGTTTGAATAGACGACGCGCAAGCGGGCGTCGGTTTCACCATTTGGCGCTTTGAAGGCTTCCCCCACTTCGGCGACGTATGCAAGCTGGCCGCCCAGGATGAAGAACTGCCCCTGCACGATGTCGGCCTTCAAAAATCCCGCGTCTCTCACGAACGGGCGCGTGCTGCGGATGCCGGAATCAAGCTCAAGCTGCAAATCGGCGAAAAGTGGCTGAAACTTCGCAAAATCAAAGCAGCGCTCGCGGTTGGCAATCTCTTCGGCGGCCTGCCTTTCCTCGCGCGTCTGCACATGGCGAAGCTGGGTGATGTCATCATCGCCGCCAGGTTCAACGCCAAGTTCGGCCAGCAACGCGTCATCGTCCAACGTATCGGCAATGATGTGGCTGGCACCCGAACTCGTCTCAAGCAAGCCATGGTTGTCCATGCCGGCCAACAGCGATCGGCAATCCTCAAGCTCGCGCAAGCGATCAAGCCGCACCGCATAAAGCCGCTCAAAAATGTCACGCTGTTCGCCGTGCTGCGGCGCGCGGCCATGCTCATCGTAGAATTTCAGTATGTCCTCAAAGCCGGCAATGATCCGTTCCTGCTGCGGCGTATATGTACGCGCGGCCTTGTGCTCGACGTTAACGCCGAGCTCTGCGAGCAACTCGTCGTCGGTAAGGTCAACCATTGGCGGCCTGCTGAGCACGGTACTTGGCCAAGGCGGCTACGCCTTCGGCAAGGCGCTTTTCCCACGGGTCTTGTGATGTGATCTCGGGCGCGCGACCGCGCTCCTTTTTCCACTGCAAGGCGCGGACGGCTAGGTCGCGGGCTTCTTCATAAGGGATGCTGACCTTGCGCTTGCCGATCACAGCTGCGACTTGTTTCAGTGTCCCTTCGTTCATCGCCTTGGCGAGAACCGAATAGGCCGCTTCGAACGGATTGATCCGGTCGATCAAGTCGATGTCGAGGTCTTTCACCTCAATCGCGAACCTGCGAACCCCTTCAATCAATGCTGTGTTTGACCGAGCCTCGACATCACCTTCGGCGGCGTCTGCTCCGGCGTCACTGCCGGCCGCTAGCTGTTTCGCCTTCTGTGTCAGGTTCAACGCGGCAACCGCGTGCTGCCGCACGGCTTCCTGGTCTTCGCCCGATAACTCCGGGTATCGATCCCGCACGATCTTGCCCATTTTGAGCTGGGTCAGCTCTTCCGCCAAGGTTTCGCCGCCAACGTGCGCGCCATCGAACAGCCCGCGTTCGAGTGCGGATTTGTCCTGCACGAATGCGGTGATGACTTCGTTCAAATCCTCGGCGCAAATGCGGGTCGCCTCGGGGCTCGTCGGCGTGACAAGCCCCTTGATCTCGAAATGGAACTGGCCGCGCTCCTCGCTAAAGCCGACGTTGGTCTCGCCTTCCTGGTATCCGGCCGGTCCGTAATCGAAGTCGGCAATCGGGCCATTGTTCTTCGGCGTGAATTTGAAACGCGGTGCCAGCACCTGCTCCATGAGCAAGCTCGCCGCGATGGCTTTCAATGTGTCGTTGATCGCATCGACGACGGCGGCCTCGGACGCGTCCGGTTCGGCAATCAGATTGGTGAAGCTCGCCACTTCCTTGCCTGGTGCATCGCGGGTTGCGCGCCCGATGATCTGAATGATCTCGGTCAGGCTAGAACGATAGCCGACGGTCAGCGCGTGTTCGCACCAAATCCAATCGAAGCCTTCCTTCGCCATGCCAAGCGCGATGATGATGTCGACATGGTCACGGTCATTCTTGTGCGCCGGGTCTTTCAGCGCCGCGAGCACCTTGGAGCGTTTAACCTGGTCGCTGTCATCGACAAGGTCGGCAATCTTGATCGTGCGACGGTCCGGCAACTCGACAAGGTGGAAGCCAGTGACAGGATCGGCTCCCTTCCACACACCGAGATGTTCCATGATATGCTCGACTTCGGTGATTTTGTGGTGCGGAGAACTCTCGCGACTGTTGACATTTGGAATATGAACAATGGTTTTGCGACTGGGATCAAGAACCTTGTTGATAGCATCCAAATATGACCCGCTATAGAAAAAATAGCCGATGTTGAGCGATTTCAAATGCTCATAGCCGTTGAGCTGCTCGTAATAGGTGTAGGTAACAGTCTCGAACTTCGCCTCGTCCTCGGGCATCAAAACCGGAACGGCGTCGCCGCGGAAATAGCTACCGGTCATGGCGACAAGGTGCACCTTGTCCCGGTGGATGAAGTCGCCAAGCTGGCTACCCAGCTTGTTATCGGCGCTGGCGGAAACGTGATGGAATTCGTCCACGGCGATCAGGCGATTGTCGAACGCCTCAATGCCGAGCTGCTCGACCGCGAAGCGGAACGAGGCATGGGTGCAAACCAGCACCTTATCATCGCTGGCGAGGAACTGCCCAATAGCGCGAACCTTGGATGGATCAACGCGCTCCTCATCGGGGCCGGGCGCGTTGCACAGATTCCATTGCGGCTTCACCGTCCAGTCAGCCCAAAAACCGTACTTGGATAGCGGCTCATCGGCGAAGCTGCCGCCGATGCTCTTTTCCGGCACGACGATGACCGCCTGTTTGACACCCTGGTTGTGCAGCTTGTCGAGCGCGATGAACATCAGCGCGCGCGACTTGCCGGACGCCGGCGGCGATTTAATCAGCAGATATTGCTCGCCACGCTTGGCATAGGCGCGCTCCTGCATTTGGCGCATACCCATTTCGTTGGGTTTGGCCGATGCGCCGGTGCGCGCGGTCTGGAACGATACGGCGGGGATGGGTTTCGATGTCGTCATACTAGAGTTCATTCTGTCGGCTAAATCGGCGTAGAAAAAGCCGCGCGGTTACTAAGGAAATCTGAAGTCGAAACGTTGCATCCTCTTCCTCAGAAAGGCCGGGATGCCCGCCATGTGGATGCATTCTGCTCATTAGGCCTTGTACATATTGCGGCTTTTGATTGTTGGTGTTCCATTCATTATAGTCAGAAAGCAAGAATGGCTTGGGCAGTGTGCCCAGATAGTCACGTTTTACCTTGCTGTCGTCGCCGATTGGACAGCCAAGGGCCACTGCTATTTCGTTCAGGTAACTCTCATAGAAATTGCGAAGTTGCCCATTGGCCGAGGCCCACTCCCCTCGTTGAAACGCAGCCAGTGCCAAACCAAGATGGCCTTTCGCCGTGGTGAAGCCGCTACGGTCAAGCAAGGTAACAATCTCGCTTTCAGCCTCTCGAAAGTCTAAACCCGGAAGATCATTAGGCAGCATCCTGACGAGCGTCATTCTCTTCTTTTTCCGACCGGAGAACATCGAGTCGATATGGTCAGATTCAATTTCGATGTCCACTAGCTCAAACCCGTCAAACCGGAGCCCGGCGACGAGCTTTTTCCAAGCATCTGATTTTTGCTGACTGCTGGGAGCCTTGATGGCTTCGTTCACCAAGGCGCGTTCCAGAAGAAGGTTGCCCTGCTCGGTCATCACCTGAACCGCTTCTTCAATGGCGATCTTTGCCAAACTTGCCGCACGAGCTGGTTTACTAGATGCGCTGCAACGCCCAGCGATCCCCCATTGAACCTCTAATATTTCCATCTCGCTATGGGATTTGAAGTCCGATATGATCTCCGCAGCGGCGACAACGGTCATGCGATTAAATTGCGTCATTATTTAACACCCGCCAACTTCGTCGCTAACCCTGAACCCTTGGTTGTCATCTTGGTGTAAAGGTCGAACAATTTTTCCAGCCGTTCGGTGTCGTTTTTGAAGCGGCGGCCGATATAGATCCGCTCCAGGACTTCATCGTTCGCTTCGTGGGCGGCTCGGACGCGGGGGAACTCGGTGTCCATGCGCTCGGGATCATACATATCGGCGATGGTGGCAGGGAAATAATGCTCGCGGGCTAGCAAGATGTCCTCGGCACATTGGGCGAGGTCAGCCTTGTTTTGCTCGGTCAGTATCGGGACAGGAAGGCAATTCCATCCAATTGTGTTGGAATATGAATACCTAGTTTCAAAACGCGCGCATACAGCCCCCAACCACGCTCTGTGAATATTTGAAGATGCCAAAGCGAAATTCCAAATTTCGGCATCGTAAATAGCAAAATTTCGGTTCGAATGAATCGTATCGGAGCCGGTAAATCCAACTGGGAAATAGGCTCTGTTTTCCGATGAAACCGCAGGAACTGCTATTGTCCATCTCTCAGCAACCGATTGAATCTGTCTAAATCTATGGGGATAGGCGGCCGACGGCCTTGTCTCGGCGGCTTTGCTCGCTGCCCTAAACTCGGCTACTCGCTGTAGGCGGATACGGATTTCTGTTACTTTCTCGGCTTCCTCACGATCACAGTCTTTAATCCAAAGGCAAAATCGTCTTTCGCCCTGCATAAGTTCCTGTGAACCAAGGAACGTAGCCGGGGCAGATTCCCGGGCAGAGCGTCTTCCCTTTGGGTCGTAGCTGTGATTCACACTGCCGATGACTCTGGGAGGATCAGACCCTGTT
>NZ_JACIIV010000047.1 GCF_014205635.1 Polymorphobacter multimanifer | reverse complement strand
ACCGAGGTGGCGTTCCCCGGGCAGATCCTCTCGGCGAAGCACCAGCTGGTGGCCGAGCCCTATGTCTTTGCCGATGCGGGCTGGGTGTGGAACCGGTTTAGCCCCGCCGGGGGTGATCCGCGGGCCATCGGCTCCTTGGGGGCGGGCGTGCGCACCAATTGGGGCGACCGGGCGCGGCTCGACATGGCGCTTGCCGTGCCAACCCGCACCGCCGGGCCCACACAGGCCGGCGATGTAAGGTTCCTGCTCACGCTGACGACACGGCTGGTGCCCTGGAGTGCGAAATGATGATGGTACGCAGCGTTCGCCGGGCCGATGCCCAGGTTTCCCGGCTCGCATTGGCGAGCGCGCTCACCGCGCTGCCGCTGGGTGCCCCTGCTCTTGCGCAGAGCTTCCAAGGCACTCCAGTGGTGGTTTCGGGCATCGTCAACGTCAATCCGTTGGAAGGCGTTTCCGATATTCTTATCAACTCTGAGCGCTCAATCCTCAACTGGACGCCGACCGACACTGGCGCCGGCACCGTACCGATCAACTTCCAACCTAGTGGCACTACCGCCAACTTCTTTTCCGGCTCCGGACTCAACGGCGGCACCTACACCATCCTCAATCGGATCATCCCGACCGGCGCTGCCGCAGGCCGCGCCGTGGCGTTCAATGGCATCGTGAACAGCGAGGCCGGCAGCGGAGTCTGGTTCTATGCACCGGGCGGCATCGTGGTCGGCGGCACCGCCACCTTCAATGTCGGCAGCCTGTTGCTCACCACCGGGGATCCGCTCGTCGATGGCAATGGCGGCTTCTTCACGAACGGCGCCTTCGAGCTGACCAACACCGGCTCGCCCACCGCGAGAATTGCATTCGGCCCGAATACGCGGGTCAATGCCCTGAACCCGAACAGCTACGTCGTGATGATGGCACCACAGGTGACGCTCGACACCGCGCGCGTGGACGTCAATGGCTCCTCGGCATTGGTGGCGGCCGAAAGTGCGCGCTTCACCATGGCCGGCGGCTTGTTCGACATCGCCGTTACCAGCGGCACCGGGGTCGCGAATGCCATCAGCATGAGCGGTGGCGGCATCGATGGCGCGGCCTCCAACGGCACGCCGCACCGCATGTATTTCGTTGCTGTCCCCAAGAACGATGCGATCACCATCGCAATCACCCAGTCGGGATCGCTGGGCTTCGATGTTGCCGGAGCAGCCAACGTCGAGGGCAACGCCATCGTGCTTTCGGCCGGCTATGATATCGTCGAGGCATCGAGCGGCGGCGGCGCGCGCTTCTCGGCCGAGCGATCGGCGGGCGGCGGGACCGGGGCCGCGAACATCGCCATGGACTGGCGCGCGGTGAATTCTTTCTTCGATGGGCAGGCCACCGGCTCTGCCGCAGCGACCGCGACCGATGGCGGGCTCACCCTCGCAGGCGGCATTCGCCTGCATGGCGACCAGTCGGCCTTGCTCGCCGCCGATGGTGGCTATGGCCTCACCGTCACCGGCGATGCTCTGATCTCTGCAGACGCCATGGCTGCGGGCGCCGGGATCGGCGAAAACCGCATCGCCGGGCTGGCACAGATCGTGGCACAAGGCCCCAACGCATCTTCGATCCTCATCACCGGCAATGCCACCGCAAGTGCCAGGGCCGAAGGCGGCTTTGGCGGCAGCGGGCCTGGCGGCAGCGCCACCGGCGGCACGGCACGGATACTGGCGCGCGACGGTCGGCTGGTGACCATTGGCGGCAATGCCACCATCGACATGCGCGCGCAGGGCGGGTCGGCTTCGCTCGGCGCCGGCGGCGATGCCTTTGGCGGCGGCACCAGCGGTACAGGCGACATTTCCGGCTTCCTTGGCGGCCGCGTGCTCATCGGCGGCGATGCCATCGGGCTTGCCTCGGCCACCGGTGGCGCCGCTGGCGTCGGCCTGGCCGCTGGCGACGGCACCGGCGGCCGGGCACTCATTGCTGCCCTCACTGGCGGCGAAGTGCAGGTACCGGGCGCAGTGATGCTCGATGCGCGCGGCATCGCCGGCAACCTCGGCTATGTCTTCGGCGAGCTGTTCTCCATGGGCAGCGGCGATGCCGGGCTCGGGGTTGGGGGCACCACCCAGATCAACGCTGGCTTGGGCACGATTGCCATCGGCGGGACGACAAGCCTTGTTTCCTCGGGGCTCGGCGGCAATGGCGGCGCGGCCGGAAATGGTATTGGCGGGCTGGCGCTCGTCAACACCACCGCAGCCGGCGGGCTGATTTCGCTGCAGGCCGATGTGAGCGTGCGTGCCGACGGGTTCGGTGCGGACCCGATCTTCGCTCTGCAGACCGATGGCATCGGCAGCATCGGCCAGGGCGGCACCGCGCAGATCGACATCAACGGCGGCACCGTCGAAGTTTCCGAAAGTGCCGGCGTGTCGCTGACAGCCGATGGCATCGGCGGCGATGGCGCACTCGGCGGCGGGAGCGGCCTTGGCGGCAATGTCCTGTTCGGCGGCACCAGCGGGCAATTGCTCGTGCCTGGCTCCATCCTGCTCCGCAGCAATGGCCGCGGCGGCGGCACCGAAACGGCGACAGGCGGCGTCGGAAGTGGCGGCAGCGCCATCCTGCTGCTGAACGATGCCGGCGGAGCGGTGACGACAAGCCTCGGCAATGTGGCGATGGAAGCGTTCGGCGATGGCGGCCGCAGCAACACCGCCATCGCCGGCGAAGGTCGTGGCGGCATCACGCGGTTGCAGCTCGCCGGCGTCGATGCGTCAGTCACTTCGCTCGACATGCGCGCTGAAGGCTATGGCGGCTCGGGAGACGATGGCACAGCAGCGGGGACCGGCGGGCTTGGCCGAGGCGGCGTGGCCGAGGTGCGGGTGGCGCGCGCCGAACTCGCGATCACCGGCAGCACGCTGCTGTTCGCGAGCGGCTTCGGCGGCGTCGGCACCATTTCCGGCGGCGATGCCGTCGGCGGCCAGGCCATTGTCGGGGCGCAATCGGGAGCGACCGCATCGCTCATCACGCTGGGCGTGCTCAATGCCACGGCAAAAGCAGAGGGCGGTCAAGGCGCCGATGCCGATTTCACCCCCGAAACACCCGGCGGCCGCGGCGGCAATGCCGTTGGCGGTCTTGCGCTTGCAACCGGCTTCACGGCCAATGGCGAGCTCACCGCTGGCGATGTCTTCCTCGATGCCTCGGGAATTGGCGGCGATGGCGGCCGCGGCGGCTTTGCAAGCAGCGGACAAGCCGGCAGTGGTGGCATTGGCGGTTCCGGCTTCGGCGGCACGGCGACCTTTGGCGTGGCGAGCGGCACAGCGGCGATCACCACCTTCAACGGCGGCGCCGAGGCCGGCAACGTCCAGATCTTTGCGCAAGGCAGCGGTGGCCGCGGCGGCAACGGCGGCTTCGCAAGTGTCAATCCCGGTGGCAATGCCGGAGACGGCGGTGAAGCCCGCGGCGGCACAGCTGTGCTGGTGGCACGCGGCGTGGATGTGGAAGTCGGGGATCTGGTCGCGGATGTCACTGCACGCGGCGGCCAGGCCGGCCAGGCTGCGGGAACGGGCGCCCTGCGCGGTGCGGACGGCGTCGGCGGGGCCGCGCGCAGCGATCTTTCGGCAGCGAATGCCGCCATTGCGGTCAGCCCGCATGCCATTTCCGGCGGCACCGGCGCCGAAGCCCGGCTCGGAAACGTGCAGCTCACGGCCAATGCCATCGGTGGCTCGGCTGACAATGGCACCGGCGGCGAGGCGGTGGCGGGCACCGCTTCGGCAACCATCCTGCAAGCGGCCGGCACCGAGCCGCTCACCGGCAGGATTGTCGCGCAGCAGCTCGTGCTCGGCGCGCGGGCGCAGGGCGGGCTTGCCAACCGCGGTGCGGGCGGCGCCGCGACCGGCGGCACAGCGCTTGTCGATGTGGTGGCGGGCGAACTCACGGCCTCGCTGCTGCTCGCCGATGCCGATGGCCAGGCCGGCTCGGTAGGCTTCGGCACCACCGGTGACGGCACCGGCGGCACTGCCACACTTCGGCTGGCAGGCGGCTCGGTGGAGATTTCCGAACAGACGGCGCTGTATGCGAGCGGCTTTGGTGCCACTGCAGTTGGCACCGGTGCTGGCGGCGATGGCCGTGGCGGGCTGGCAACCATGATCGTCACGGCTGCCGGCGGCGCGGCCAGCCTCTCGAGCCTGCTGCTCCGTGCCGATGGCGAAGCCGGTCGCGGAAGCCAGGGCGGCGGGTTGGCGATCGGCGGCATATCCCGGCTTGATCTGGACGGCGGCGCAGTCACGCTGTCGGCCTCGTTCAGTGCCGAAGCCGATGCACGCGGCGGCGATATCGATTTCGGTTCGGGATACGGCGTCCTCCCGGGAGCGGCAGCGGGGGATGGTCTCGCCGGGCTGGTCGAACTGACGGTCGACAATGCTTCGCTCAGCGTGCTCGGCTCCACCGAGCTGCGCGCATATGGGGAGGGCGGCAGCGGCAATCTTGCTGCCGCCAGCCGTGGCGACGGGCGGGGCGGCACGATCAGCATCGTGGCCGGCAATATCGCACCCGGTTCGATTGCCTTTGGCGATGTGTCGATCGACGCAGGCGCGCGGGGCAGTGATGCCGCCGATGGCAACGGCAACACTGTGGATCCCGGCACCGGCGGCAACGGCTTTGCCGGCACGATCAATGTGCAGGCGATCGGCGTGGACAGCCTGATCGAAACGGCGGCGCTGCGCGTGGAAGCCAATGCGATGGGCGGGCGCGGCGGCAACAGCTCCGAGGGTGTCGACGCCGGTGCTGCCGGGGGAGCCGGCGTGGGCGGGACCATCGAAGTGGCGGCACGCCTCGGCGCGCAGGCACGCTTCGGCACGGTCGAGCAGCTTGCCACCGGCACCGGCGGCTCGGGCGGCCGCGGCGCGGAGGGTGAGTTCGGCCTCGGCGGCGAAGATGGCGGGCCGGGTGCGAATGGCGAGCGCGGCGGCGATGGTGGCAGCGGCAGCAGCGGTGGACTTGGCGGCAGGGGCCAGGGCGGAACGGCGCGGCTGCTGCTGCACGCACCGCAAGGCAATGCAGAGCTGGTGGCGCTCGCGGTGACGCAGCTTGTCGACGGCTTTGGCGGCGCGGGCGGCGAAGGCGGTGCCGGCGGCGACGGCGGCGCCGGTGGTCGGGGCGGCGACATCGATGGCGCGGTCGGCGGCGGTGGCGGCGATGGCGGCACTGGCGGGGCCGGCGGCGTTGGTGGCGCTGGCGGCGAGGCACGTGGCGGCACGATCCTGCTCGGCCGGGACGATGCCGGAGTGGATGGGCTGGCCGGCGTGATGATTCTGGATTCGGTGCTCGCCGGCGCGCGCGCGGAAGCGGGAGCAGGCGCTGCAGGCGGCAGTTCGGGCTTCGGCGGCGGCGGTGGTGCAGGCGGCATCGGCCTGATCGATCTTGGCCAGGGCCCGGTGGAAGTACTCGGCCCCTTTGGCAATTTCGGCGATAGCGGGACGCCGGGAGACGGCGGCGTCGGCGGCTTCGCGGTGGGCGGGCTGGCGCGGGTACGACTTGCCAATATCAGCTTTGCCAGCGGCAATGTGGTGCTTGATGCTGCAGCCTCTGGCGGTGCCGGTGGCACGGCCGGGGAAAACTTGATCGACGGTTCCGTGATCGGCGGGCAAGGCGGCAATGCCGTCGGCGGGCAGGCGCTTTTCGACGTGCTCGGCGGCAATGTGCAGGCTGGCACGATCGATCTTCGCGGAACCGGCGTCGGCGGCCAGGGTGGAACCGGCAGCGCGGGCGAGGGCCTCGGCCCCGGTGGACGCGGCGGTGATGTGTTCGGCGCCGGTGAAGGCCTGGATCCACGTGCGGCGATGCTGGTGACGGTGGGCGAAGATGCGGACGCTACCGCCGCCATCGTGACGATCAGCTCCCTGATCGCCAGTGCCAGTGGTATTGGCGGTTTGGGCGCCAGCGATGGCGCCGACGCGATTGTCGCTGCCGGGGGCACGGCTTCCGGCGGCTTTGCCGGGCTCGAACTCAATGACGAGCAGGGCGTCTCGCAATTGAGCGTGCTGGGGGCCATCGAGCTGCGGGCCGAAGGTCGGGGCGGCGACGGCGATGATTTCGATTTTGCCAGCCTCGGCCATGGCCGAGGCTTCGGTGGCCGCGCCGACCTGCAGATGTTCGGAGGCACGTTGCGCGTGGAAGGCGATACCGCCCTCCTCGCCGGCGGCGCCGGCGGGAGGGGCTTTGGCCAGTCGCAAGGCCCCGCGCGCGCCGGCGGTGACGGCGTGGGGGGTCGTGCCGTGTTCGTCGTCGCTGCGGGGACGCTCGAAGCACCAGGCAGCCTGCTGCTGCAGGCCGGGTCGGCTGCCGGCTTTGCGTCGGGCGGCAGCGGCGTCGCCGCCGGGACGACCGGTATTGAAGTCTTCCTCGGCAGCGATTTCGGCGAGGCGAGCGTCACCCTCGGTGCCGTCACCCTCGATGCTTCGGCAACGGCTGCGCAATCGAACGATGTGTTCCGCGCCGGCGGTGATGCGCGCGGCGGCCAGGCGGTTTTCACGCTGGCGCCGCAGGGGGTTTCGTTGCTGGCGGACAGTGTGACGGGCGATGTGCGGGCCATCGCCGGCGCCGGCGCAGATGGCTCGAACGGCTTCCAGGCCTTTTTCGGGCCATTCTCCGGCTCTGATGGCGGCCGTGCCGAGAGCGGCAGCTTCACGCTGCAGAGCGGCTCCAGCACGCCAAGCCAGGGCAGCGCGAGCAGTTTTTCGCTTGGCGAGCTGCGGATCACAGGAACGGCGGCCGGTGGGGTGGGCGGCCGCGGCGGCAATGCCGTGGACCCGGCGTTCAGCACCGGTGGCAATGGCGGCAATGGCGGCGACGCCATCGGGGCGGGTTTCACTTTGAGTCTCGCAGGGGGTGCGCTGACCACCGACGTCATCGAGATCGATATTCTCGCGCAAAGTGGCCGTTCCGGCAGCGGCGGATTGGGGCTCTCGCCCGGTGGCAATGGCTTCGGCGGATCGGGCGGCGCAGCGGTTGGCGGCAGAGCAGCGATCGTGCTGGGCGACAATGCATTTACCGGTGAAGCCTTCTCGCTGCAGACCGATGAGATCAGGGTGCTGGCACTGGCTGTCGGCGGGGACGCAGGGCGCTTCGGCATTGCCGGCGCAGCGCAGGGTGGCGACATCAACTTCACGGTCGATGGCATCGGGGACAGCCGGGTGGGCGCGCTGGACTTCGACGCGCGCGGTCTGGCCGGGGTAGGGACCGAATCCGAATTGGCCCTGGGCGGCAGCGGGACCGGCGGCACGATCGCCGCGACCTTCGGCTCCGGCGAATTCGTGGTGGAAGGCCTCGGCACTTTCACGTCGGTGGGCGTGCAGATGCTCGCCGGCGGCATTGGCGGCGATGCGGGCGACCTCGATGGCGGCGCCGGCATCGGCGGCACGATTGCGGTTTCCTTCGGCAGCGGCCGGTTCGAAGCCGATGGCGGCCTCTTCAACGCGCGCGCTCTCGGTGGTGTTGGCGGGACGCGGGTCGGCGAGGCCGTTGGTGGATCGGTGTCGATGCTGATCGATGGTGCAGGAGCGGTCGATTTCGGCAGCACCCAACTCGAGCTCCATGCCGATGCAAGTGGCGGCGTCGCCACCGGCGGCACGCTGCTTGTCGACGCCGGCGATGGCGAGTTTCGCGCGGGCGGCGAGGTCCTTCTGCTTGCTTCGGCCGATGCGGCAGGGCCGGCGCTTTCGGGCGCCGATGCCACGGGCGGCAGCGCGACCTTGCGGGTGGCGGGCGGCAGCGTCGTGCTGGGCGGCAGCGCATTGACGCTCGAAGCCGGCGCAGTCGCGGGCAGCGGTACCGAGGCCGGCGGCAACGCCATCGGCGGGGCCGTGGCGATCGATATCGGCAGCGGCGAACTGGCCGGCATGAGCTCGTTGCAGATGCGCGCTGTCGGACTGGGTGGCAGTTCGGCCGAAGGCGTCGGCGGCACTGGTGTCGGCGGAGCCGGCGAGATCATCATGCGTGAAGCCGGTGCGGTGCTTGCCGTCTCCGGCCCCTCCTCCATCGAGATCGAAGGCCGTGGCGGCGGCGGCGGCGTGCTGTTCAGCAGCGGTGCCGATGGCGGGCGCGGGCAGGGTGGCACGCTGCTGCTGTCGATGGCAGAGAGCGGCGCTTCGGCCGATTTCGCCGGCCTCGACGTGCGCGGCTTCGGCCAGGGCGGACAGGGTGGCGGCACCGGGGCCAGCGGCGGCAATGGTGGCGAAGGCCGGGGCGGCAGCCTAGGCATTGCCCATGCCGGTACCGGCACTGGCACTGGCACGCTCGCCATCGGCCTGGTGGCGCTCGATGCGCGCGGTCTTGGCGGCGATGCGACCAGCGGCAGCGGTGGCGCGGCCTTTGGCGGCGACATTGCCATCGAGGCCGGCGGTCTCACCCTGACGACAGGCGCCACGGGAGCCGTCACACTCCTCGCTTCTGCGATCGGCGGTGGTGCGGTGGACGAAACCGGGGGTGCGGCCACGGGCGGAAACATCCTGGTCAGCCTGGAGAATGGCAATGTGTCGCTGCGCCCGTCGCGCTTTGATGCCTCGGCATTGGTCGGGCAGAGCGACACGGCGCTCGGTGGCACGGCGCGGGGCGGCAATGTGGAGCTGCGCGCCACCGGTAGCGGCACCCTCCGTGTGGCGGGGATTTTGGAGGCCAGTGCGCGCGCCGATGGTGCGTCTGCGCTCGGTGGCAGCATCGCCCTGAATGCCGGCGCCGGGACCATCGGCATCGATGGCGGGCTGGCGTTCGATGCCAGCGCCGACGGCTTCGAGCGCAGCGGCACGGGCGGCAGCGCGCAGGGCGGCTTCGCCACGCTGCTGGTGGGCAACGGCACGCTGCTCGTCGAGGGCGATGCCGATCTCGCGGCGCGCGGCATCGGCGGAGCGGGCGACACTGGCGGTGACGGCTCGGGCGGCACGCTCGATGTGGCGGCCACGGCGGCCGGCGGCCGGCTGACGATCGGCGGCGCCCTCAGCCTTGATGCGGCCGGGCAGGGCGGCGACGGTGAAGCCGGCGCTGGCGGCCGCGGTGATGGCGGGCTGGCGACAGTGCGTGCCACCACGGCCGACGCGCGCGTGGCATTGGGTGGCGGCACGAGCCTGTTCGCGAGCGGCGCCGGCGGCAGCAGCTTCGGCAATGCCGCCGGCGGTGCGGGCCGTGGCGGCAATGCGCGGCTCACCGTCTTCAGCGGTGAGCTGGCGCTGGCGGAAGGCCTTCTGCTCGATGCGGGCGGCGTCGGCGGCGCGGGGGCGCCCGGCGGCGACGGCACTGGTGGCGAAGCGGCGGTGAGTGCGGCGGGTGCCGGCGGGCGTGTGTCGATCGCGGGCAGCTCGCTGTTGCTTGCCGATGCCATCGGCGGTGCCGGAGACGGCGATATCGCCGATGTGGCCGCTGCAGGCGGCAGTGCCATCGGCGGCACCGCCATCTTCAGCCTCGGTTCGGGTGCCACCGCGGCGTCGCGCCTCACGGCTGGCGGTGTGGTCCAGATCGCCAACGCCATCGGCGGCGCAGGAGCCACCGGCGGGGACAGCAGAAACGGCGGCGCCGGCGGCATGGCGCGCGGCGGCACGGTCCTTTCGGGGGGCTTGACCGCTGCCGGCACGATCGAAATCGGTGCCATCGGCCAGCGTGCTTCGGCTTTTGGCGGGGCAGGGGGCGAAGCCGGCATCAACGGCAATGGCGGCACCGGTGGCATGGCCCTTGGTGGCCGCGTGGGTGTGGGCAATGACGGATTTTCGACGTCCGATACCGGCAGCTTCACCTGGGTGAGTGTCGAAGGCCTTGCCAATGCAGAGGGCGGTGCCGGCGGCAGCGGCTCGGGCACCGGTGTTGCTGGCACCGGCGGTGATGCTGTCGGCGGAACCGCCGGGTTGGGCGGCAACGGCGGTCTGATCACCGTCAACGGCCTTGCTGCGCTCGGTGCCGGCGCCACCGGAGGCGATGGCACACTCGCCGGGCGCGGCTTCGGTGGCCGTTCGCTGGTGTTCATGGGTCCGGCCAGTGTTGCCGGCGAACCGGCGGCGTTGACCGTTGGCGCACTGCAACTTGTCGCGAGCGGTGCCGGCGGCAGCGGCACGAGCGCCGGCGATGCGCGCGTCGGCGAGGCGCGAGTGCTCGTAGACGCCGCCACTGCCAGCATCGGATCGCTCACCATCGCATCGCAAGGCCTGGTTCCCTTCGTGCCGGCGGTTTCGGGTGCCGGTGGAATTGTCGCGTCCGGGCTGGGCGGCATCAACGGCGGCAACATCAACATCACCGGCGATGCGCTCATCGAGGTCGGCGGCCTGGCTGCGGTCGGGCTCGATGGCGGCGATCTCTTCGTGGGCGGCGCGCTCACGGTGCGTGCCGATGATGTGGTGGCAAGCCTGTTCGGCACGCCGCTCACGGCACCCGGCCGCATCGATGCGGTCGGCGGCATCACCATCATCGCCGATACCGTCGTCAACCATATGCTGCTCTCCAGCGGCCAGTTCATCACGGTTCGCGGCAACGAGGCGCTCACTCTTGCCGGCTTCGACGGTGCTGCCGACATATCGCTCGAATCAGACGGCACGGTCACCCTCACCGCCGATCTGGAAACCGATGGCAGCGTGACGATCGCCGCCGGAGACCGGATCGTCACGGCGGGCATCGACGCCGCTGCCGGCATCGACCTGACCGCGGCCGGCCCCTCGGTCATCACCGGGGCGCTGCTGTCGGATGGCGATATCGCCGTGCGTTCGGGCGGGTCGATCAGCGCCGGTGCCATCAGCACCGATGCCGCCTTGCTGCTGCTTTCGGCCACCGACCTCCTGCTCGGCGATGTCACCACAGGTGCCACCCTGCTCACCTTGTCGGCACTCGGCGGGCGGCTGGAGACGGGCGATGTGACCGCCGCGGGCGCCATCGTGCTCATCGCCGGCGAGGCAATCGAAACCGGCGCGCTGCTGGCGGGCACCTCGGTCGATGCGACTGCGGGCGGCACGCTCG
This sequence comes from Polymorphobacter multimanifer, assembly GCF_014205635.1. Taxonomy (GTDB): domain Bacteria; phylum Pseudomonadota; class Alphaproteobacteria; order Sphingomonadales; family Sphingomonadaceae; genus Sandarakinorhabdus; species Sandarakinorhabdus multimanifer. Next base: position 2,290 of record NZ_JACIIV010000047.1, on the reverse strand, counting down.
CAGTGGGCGACGTGACAGCACCCGATGGCTTGCGGCTGACCGCGGGCGGTGCCGTGACCAGCGGTGCCCTGCTTTCGGACGTGCTGATCGCCATCGATTCGGGTGCCGAGATCGTCGCCGGCGATGTGGTGACCGAGGCCGCACTTTCGCTCACCGCCGATGGCAACATCACGCTTGGCGATGTGACGAGCGGCGGCACCGGATTGACCCTTGTTGCCAATGGCGGCGATGTCTCGACCGGCGATATCGATGCGGCGGGTGTGGTCGATGTGGAAGCAAGCGGCGCCATTTCGCTCGGCAATGTGCTTGCGGGCGAGCGCGTGCAGCTGGTTTCCGGCCTCGGCACCCAGTTGATCAGCGTCGGCAATGTGGAAGCCGACACCTCGATCGTCATCTTGGCCGGCGGCAGCATCGAGACCGGCAGCCTGCTCACCAATGGCGAAGGCCTGGTGCTGCTGGCGGGTGCCGACATGCTCACCGGCTTCACCGGGGACATCGAGGAACTGGCGGCGCAGCCACTGCGTCAGGTCAATGGCGATGTGCGGATAGGCGGCAGTGTGAGCGCCGGCCAATTGCTGGCAGCGGCGGGCGGCAGCGCGCAGCTGAGCGGGTCGGTGTCCGTCGGCGCCATGGAAGTTCTGGCTGGCGGCGTTGCCTCGTTCGAAGCGAGCGTCGATGGCGGTGACCTTTTCGTGCAGTCCGGCGATATCGAAATCGCCGACCGGTTCGGTGGCCTCGGCACGGGCCGCATCGGCCTCGACGCCATTGGCGGCCGCCGCGCCACCATCGGCGGCGCAGAAGCTGAAAGCGGCTGGTCGCTTTCCGCCGCCGAAATCGTCCGGCTGCGCGCCGCCGATATCGAGATCACCGCCAATTTCGGCGAGGGCGGCGGCACGGTGCTGGTCAATGGCTTCACGCTGCAGGGCAGCCTTGGCACCGACCCCAACCTCACCGGATCGAGCCTGACGATCGGCAGCGATAGCCGGGTGATCGTCGATCAGCCGGCGGTGATCACCAGCGCCGGTGCGGGGGATGTGTTCCGCATCGGTGCGAACGAGATTTTCGTGCGCAGCGATCGTGGCGGCCAGCTGGCGGTGACGGACAGCGACGGTGGGGTTGCCGGCATGCTGCAGCTCGAAGCACGCAACATCTTCGTCGGCACCCAGGCGCTGATCGCCGATCTGCTGCTCGATATCAATTTCGCCGGCCGCAACGATTCGCTGAATGCCGTGGCCACCACTGCCCTGCCGAATGCGCAGCAGCTTGTTGCCGGCACGGTCGATGTTTTGATCGACAATGCCTTCCTTGTGCAGAATGCCGGCACCGGCACGATCAAGGCCGGCTTCGATGCGCGTTTGCTGCGGGTGACACCGCAGTCGGACGGCGGCAGCCAGCCAGTCGATGTCGTCATCAGCGGCCAGACCCGGGATGCCCGGAATGTGCCCGTGACCAACGACTTCACGCTGGAAACCGTGGCCTTCACCGTGCTGCAGAATGGTCGCGGCTTCACCCAGACGACCCAGGTGAACGGCTGTCTGCTCGGCGCCAGCTGTGCTGCACCGCCGCCGCCTCCACCGCCTCCGCCGCCTCCGCCGCCTCCTCCGCCGCCACCGCCCCCACCACCACCGCCACCACCACCGCCCCCGCCGCCGGACCCGGAGCCGGAGCCCGATCTAGTTGCGATCGTGGCACCTTATGCGGAGCCCATCGGCAATGATGTGCAGCAATTGACCGATGAAGAGCGGCAGCGCCTGCTCGCCCTTGCTGCGGGCGCCGGCACCGATGTGCGGCCCGAAGTGCTTAGCGATCAACTGCTTGGGCTGGGCGAGGTCACCGATCCCGCCATCGTCACCGAACCGCTCACGGGCGCGGGCAATGGCGGCCAGTTCCTCGGTGCCGGTCGCAGTCTCTTCGGCGTGGGCCAGGGCATCGAGCCCGGCAGCGGTCCCGATGGCACCACCGGGGCAGGCCGTGGGCTGCTCGGCAGTGGCCGTCCTGATACTGACGCACCATCGGGCACGTCACTCGGAACACCCGGCGCCGGCGGTATCGAAGGGCCAGGCCAGTCCGGCGTTTCCACAGGCGGAGTCGATGGCCCCGGCGGCGGCGGCGCGCAGGACTTCCGGGGGATCGAGCAACCCGCAGCGCAAGGCACGCCACCCTCCGGCACCTCGCTGCCGACGGAACCACGCCCATGATCCGCTTTTTCTCCACGGCGGCGTTTCTGGCGCTTGCGCTGTCTTCTCCTTCGGCAGCGGCGCCGCGCGGGTTGAAGGCTTTGGACAGTTTC
>NZ_JACIIV010000046.1:5232-14215 GCF_014205635.1 Polymorphobacter multimanifer | reverse complement strand
CCGATCGGGGGCCTTTTTGCAAACAACCGGGCCGCACCGAAAATGGCCTGCTTTTACACCGCCACACTGGCCTGGAATCCGACCGCCGTTGACACTGACCGGCGGGCGGCTGATCGACCGGTTCGAAAAGAGGGACGGCGAGTGGCGGATCAAGCATCGCAAGACCATCCTCGACTGGAACCGCGACCAGCCGACCGCCGAGACCTGGTGCCTGGGGATGTTCAACCCGGCTGATCCGCGGATCATCATGGGGCAGCGCGGGACCGGGGACGAGAGCTATAACCGCTTCTGATTGCTAGGCTTTCTCCCCTCCCGGCCCGGGAGGGGAGAAGCGTCGGCCTAAAACCTGAACCCAGCTTCCACACCCCAGGTCACCGGCGCGCCCAGCCGGCTCACCTCATCGCCGAAGAAGGCGATGATGTTGGTGCGGTAGACGGTGTCGGTGAGGTTGCGGCCCCACACGCTCATCGTGAAGCGGCCTTCGTTGGGGGTGAGCGAGACGCGGGCGTTCAATTGGCCATAGGGGTTTTCGAACTGGATATTGTCCGGCGCCCAGAACAGCTTGCCCTGGCGGTTGTAGCTGACGTTGGCGGCCAGACCGTCCTTCCAGCCGAAGAAGTCGGTGTTGACGTTGGCGCCGACGCTATACTGCCATTTGGGCGTGCGCTGCAGGAAGTTGCCCGAGCTGTCGCGGCCCAAACTGTCGATAAAGTCGACATATTCGGTGTCGAGCACCGAATAAGAGCCATTGAGTGTCAGCCAGCGGGTGAGTGCCACCGTCGCCTCGATCTCGACGCCTTTGATCTTGGCGTCGGCGGCATTGTCGGTGATGTTGCAAAGGCAATCCTGGTTGGTCTGGGTGACCTGCAGGTTCCTGTAGCGCATATTGAAGGCGGCAATGTTGAAGCGCACCCGGTTGTCGAGCAGCTCCAGCTTGGCGCCGATCTCGAAATTGTCCACCGTTTCAGGATCATAGCCTGACCGCGCGGCGGCGGCGTTGGCGGGATCATCCTCGAAGCCGCCGCCCTTGTAGCCGGTCGAATAGGTGGCATAGAAAAGCAGGTCGTCGGTTGGCTTGAACTCGGCGGTTACTTGCGGTGTCCACTGGCTCCAGCTCTGGCCGTAATCGGTGGTGAAGCCGCCACCCTGCGGGAAGGTGGCGGCCAACGGCGTGAGTGCCACGGCATCATTGGGGTTGAATTTGTCCCCCGTCCGCACGGCGAGGCCGGTGACGGTGCCCTCCTTCTTGTCGTTGGCGTAGCGCAGGCCGGCGACGACGCGGAGTGCCGGGCTGAAGCGATAGCCGATCTCGCCGAAGAAGGCGTAGGAGCGATTGCGCGCCTCATTGTCCCAGCTGCTTTCGCCCGAGAGCGTGGGTACGGGTGCCGGCACTTCCGCCCAGAAGCGGTCGATCTTGTTGACCGTGTCCTTCTGGTAATAGGTGCCGACGATCCATTCGAAGCCGGTTTCCTTGCGCTCGGACACGACACGGATTTCCTGGCTGAACTGCTTGATGCGCTCCCGCTCGTTGACCGGGAAGCTGAAGAGCGTCGGCGAGATCACGCCGAAGCCATTGTCCGGCCCGATGCCGGTCTGGTCATAGACGTTGAAGGCCTTGCCCCAGCGATAGCCGGTGATGCTGCTGACGGTGGCCACATCGCCCAGACCCTTGTCGAGCCGGAGCGAGGTGCCCCAGGCGGTGCGGCTGAGCTGTTGCGGCGTCTCGGCACTGTCTCCTGCATAGCGCGGCCATTCGGGAAGGCTTTCACGAAGGCCGAGCGGCCGGCCGCGGATGTTGCCGATGGCGATGCGCGCAGCACTCCAGGGGCCGGAGCCGGCCTGCGGGCCGTCGATCGCCACCGAGTGGAAGCCGTTCGACTTGTCGTTGGTATAGTCGAAGATGAGCCGGGCGCGAAAATCGCTGTCCTTGGGAGCGAACAGCAACTGCAGGCGGAGCTGTTCGCTGTCGACATCGTCCAGGTCGACATTGTGAAGAATGTCCTGGTTGAACCCGTCGCGCTGGCGAACCTGGAAGGAGACGCGCGCTGCCAGGCTCTCGGTGATGCCGCCGGTGACATGGCCGCGGAGCAGCAGCTCGTCATAGGCGCCGTAGGAGACATTGAAGGCACCGCCGGTGTCGAAACTCGGCGCAGCGGTGATGATGCTGAGGGCACCGCCAACGACGTTGCGACCCAGCAGCACGCCCTGGGGGCCGCGGACCACTTCCACCCGTTCGATATCGTAGAGATCGAAGTTGAACAGCCCCGAACGGCCGACATAGACATCATCGACGAAGATGCCGATCGACTGATCGGCTGAAGGGCTGTCGAGCCGGGTGTTGGTGATGCCGCGGATGTTGAACTCCTGGTCGAGCGGCGACAGGGCGGTGAAGCTGAGCGAAGTGGCAGCATTGGCCAGATCCTCGAAGCTGAGGGTGCGCTGGGCGTTGATCTCGGTGGCGCCGAAGGCGCTGATGGCGAGCGGCGCATCCTGCACATTGGCTTCACGACGCTGGGCCGTGACAAGGATTTCCCCCAGTTGCGGGCCCGTGGCTTCAGCGGTCTGGGCATCCTGCGCCTGGGCTGATGCCGGCACGCTGGCGAGCATGGCCAGCGCCAGCGCCGACACGGACACGCGATTCCAAGATGACATGAGTTCCCCTCCCCTGTGCCGGAACCGACGATGCAGTTCCGATCTGCGAACCATGGTGCGCAAGTGGGTTTGGCAATGCAAGTGCCTTTCGATTGTGCAATGCAGCGTCGATGGAACCAAAGTTTCGCTGTGTTGCCTGAATGCATCGGTTGCACATTCGTACCTTCTGGGCGGCGAAGGTGACGAAGTTGACACGGAACGCAGTTTTTTCGGCGGGACTGGCAGATTGTGGTCAAGGGCTTCGCCTGCGATGCAGGTGCACACGATGCAGGGCTCCGCCGTGGCGCGAGCATGGCCGAAAACGGCTGTGTAGGACAGGGTTGGTGTGCGGCAGGCCGCGGATGCCGGCGTGCGCCGACATGCCGCAGCCTTTGTCCTATCCCAGCCTTGCGAGCGCGGCACCCAGCCGCTCGGCTTCGGCGGTGCGAGCGGCATGGTCGGCGCGGGCTTTTTCCACCGCTTCGGGCTTGGCCTTGTCGGTGAAGCCGGGGGAGGCGAGGCGGCCGGCGAGGGCGTCGCGTTCCTTCGCCGCCGCGGCGATGGCCTTTTCGAGCCGGGTGCGCTCGGCGGCGAGATCGACGATGCCTTCGAGGGGAAGCGTGAAAGTTGCTTCGTTTACAATGAGTTGCAGACGACCGCCCTGCCCTGCCGCACCCTCCATGGGGATGATGCGCGCGAGACGCTCGATGGCGGTGGCGTTGGCCGCGAGGCGGGCGCTTGTCTCCTCGCTTGCACCATCGACGCTGTATCCGAGCTTTGCCGAGGGGGGAACGTTCAATTCGGTACGCGCCGAGCGGACTTCGGAAATGAGGGCGATCAGCCAGTCGATTTCGGCACTGGCGGCGGCATCGCGCGGGAGGCTGGCGGCATCGGGCCAGCGGGCGAGGATGAGATCGTGCGGGCGCTCGCCCAGCTTGTGCCAGAGCTCTTCGGTGAGGAAGGGCATGGCGGGGTGGAGCATGACGAGGATCTGGTCGAGCGCCCAGCCGGCGGTGGCCCGTGTCTCTTCAGCGAGTGCAGCGTCGGCGCCCTCGGCGAGGAGGGGCTTGGTAAGCTCCAGATACCAATCGCAAAAACGGCTCCAGACGAACTGGTAGAGCGTGTCGGCAAAGCCATCGAAGCGATAGGCGGCCATGGCGGCATCGAGCGCGGCGACGGTCTGCGCCACTTCGCCGATGATCCAGCGGTTGACGGGGTGGGTCGCGGCCGGAGGGGTGATCCCCTGCCCGCCGATGCCGTTTGCCCCGGTGCCATAGGCACCGATACCGTTAGATTGGGCGAAACGCGCGGCATTCCAGAGTTTGGTGGCGAAGTTGCGATAGCCTTCGATGCGCTTTTCATCGAGCTTGATATCGCGGCCCTGGCTTTCCATCGCGGCGAGCGTGAAGCGCAGCGCATCGGCGCCGTATTTGTCGATCAGGGTGAGCGGATCGACGGTGTTGCCCTTGGATTTGCTCATCTTCTGGCCCTTGGCATCGCGGACGAGGCCATGGCAGTAGACGGTGTGGAAGGGCGGCTGCTCGGTGAAATGGATGCCCTGCATCATCATCCGGGCGACCCAGAAGAAGATGATGTCGAAACCGGTGACTAGGACGTCGCCGGGGTAGTGACGGGACAGTTCAGGGGTGTTTTCGGGCCATCCAAGGGTCGCGAAGGGCCATAATGCGGACGAAAACCAGGTGTCGAGCACGTCCTCGTCGCGGCGGAGCGCCACGCCGGGCGCCTTTGCCTGTGCTTCGGCCTCGGATTCGGCGACGATGCAGGCGCCGTCGGGGGTATACCATGCCGGAATCTGATGGCCCCACCAGAGCTGGCGGCTGACGCACCAGGGCTGGATGTTGTCGAGCCAGTTGAAATAGGTCTTTTCCCAGGTCGCGGGAACGAACTTGGTGGCACCCGAGCGGACGGCTTCGAGCGCCGGCTGGGCGAGCGTGTGCGCGTCCACATACCATTGGTCGGTGAGATAGGGCTCGATGACGACGCCCGAGCGGTCGCCATAAGGGACCTGGTGGCGGTGGGGCTCGATCTTGTCGAGCAGGCCCAGCGCATCGAAATCGGCGATGACTTGTCTGCGCGCTTCCTCGCGGGTGAGGCCGCGATAATCGGGCGGGCAGGCATCGGACATGGTGGCATCGGGGTTCATCAGGTTGATGACCGGGATGCCGGCGTCCGGATGGCGCTTGTAGACCTCGAAATCGTTGAAATCATGCGCTGCGGTGATCTTCACCGCGCCCGAGCCGAAATCGGCTTCGACATAGCCGTCGGCGATGATCGGGATGAGGCGATCGACGAGCGGAAGCCGGCAGCGCTGGCCGATGAGATGGGTGTAGCGCGGATCATCGGGGTTCACCGCAACCGCACCATCGCCGAGGATGGTTTCGGGGCGCGTGGTGGCGACCGCGAGATAGCCGCTGCCGTCTTCGAGGGGATAGCGGAAGTGCCACATATGGCCGTCGATCTCGCGATACTCGACTTCGAGATCGGAAATGGCGGTGCCGAGCTTGGGATCCCAATTGACGAGCCGCTTGTCGCGGTAGAGCAGGCCCTCGTTGAAAAGCTGGACGAAGACCTTGGTGACGGCGGTGTTGAAGCCATCGTCCATGGTGAAGCGCTCGTTGGCCCAGTCGCAGCTTGCACCCAGCCGGCGGAGCTGGCGGGTGATGGTGTCGCCGCTCTCGGCCTTCCAGTCCCAGACGGTTTCGAGGAAGCGGGCGCGGCCCATCGTCTTGCGGTCGGGCTGGCCGTGTTCGGCGAGGCGGCGCTCGACGACCATCTGCGTGGCGATGCCGGCATGATCGGTGCCGACCACCCAGCGCGCATCGCGGCCGAGCAGCCGATGATAGCGGATGAGGATATCCTGCAGCGTGTTGTCGAGCGCATGGCCGATGTGCAGCGAGCCGGTGACGTTCGGCGGCGGGATGATGATGGTGTAGGGCCTGGCGTCAGGGCGCTCCGGGCGGAAGGCGCCGCTGGCCTCCCAATGGGCATACCAGCGGGCTTCGAGTTCGCTCGGGTCGAAGGTCTTGTCGATCAGTGTTGTGGAAAGGCTCATGGTTGCGGGCTTAGCGGGCCGGGAAGACTTGCTCAATCACCGATGATGAGAACAGCCGCCACGACGATGAGCGCGAAGCCGAGCGCCTGGCGCGCGCTGATGGGCTGGCCGAGGACGGTGGTGGAGAAGACCGCGAACACCAGGATGGAGATGATCTCCTGCATGCCCTTCAGCTGGGGTGCGGTGAGGGTGGCGTGGCCGATGCGGTTGGCGGGAACGGCGAAGCAATATTCGATGAGCGCGATTCCCCAGCTGATGAGCACGACGGTGACGAGCGGGGCGGCCTTGAACTTGAGATGACCATACCAGGCGATGGTCATGAAGATGTTGGAGACGGTGAGCAGCAGCGCGGCGGTGAGGCCGGGGCTGAGGCCGGCCATTACTGCCCTCCCGTCACAGCCCGGCGATGCGCTTGATCTCGGCGCGGGCGACGCGCTCGACGATCTCGGGGAGGCGGGCGTCGAGCCAGGACTGGAGCATGGGCTCGAGCATCTTCTGCATCAGCGCATCGAGGGTGATGCCACTGGAAAGGACGACTTCGCCGGGATCATCGACCGGGGAGGGCGGCGGTGGAGTGGGCTGCGGCGGTGCAGGCTCGGCGAGGGGTGGCAACAGCTCGCCATCGCCGGTGACGCGGGCGCGGATCGATTCGAGGATCGCGTCGATGGTGGGCGGCAGCTCGGACATGCGGGGGTTTTACGGCAGCTGCGGACCGATGACCATAGAGCGTATCGCCTGCGCCGCGCTGGGTGCCGGGAGCGGCTCGGGGTTCTTGTCGCCGCTGTCGCCGGTCTTGTGGCGGACGCGGCGGGCGTTGTCTTCGGGGTTGTAGATTTCGACCGGGACGCCGAGGGCCACGGCCTCGGCGCCGCCGGCGGCGGCCAGCAATCCATAGGCGGCGACCTGCTCGTCGCGCTGCGCGGTGGCGAGGTTGACGCGGGTGTTGAGCAGCTCCTGCTCGGCGTTGAGGACTTCGATGATCGTGCGGGTGCCGACCTGATTTTCCTGGCGAACGCCCTCCGAGGCGAGCTCATTGGCATCGACGGCGACCATGGCCGCCTCGATGGTGGCACGGGCGGCGCGGAGCTGGTTGTAGCTGTTGACCGCCTGCTCCTGGGTTTGCCGGGCGACGGCGCTGATCTGCTCCATGAGCTGGCTGCGGGTGGCCTGGCCCTGGCGGATCTGGGCGCCGAACAGGCCGCCCTGCCAGATGGGGATGGTGGCGGTGAGAATGGCGTCCTGGCTGACGAACTGGCCCTGGCGGACGAAGTTGGCACCCTGGCCGCCGCCCTCGAAGCGGAGATAGGCGGACTGGAAGGTGGTGCTGACGGTGGGCAGGCGCTGCTTTTCGAGGCGCTGGACATCGTAGCGGGCAGCGGCCTCGTCGAAGCGGGCGGCGAGAAGCGCGGGGTTGTTGGCCTGGGCGAGATCGACGGCCTGGCCCTCGGTGCCGGGGATGAAGGGCAGCGGTGGCAGCGGCTCCAGATTTTCGGGCGGGCGGCCAACGACGCGGATATAGGCCTGGCGGGCGGCGGCGAGCTGGTTCTGTGCGGTGACGAGCGTGGCGCGGGCGTTGGCGAGGCGGGCCTGTGACTGGGCGACATCGGTGCGGGTGAGATCGCCGACTTCGAACCGATCGGAGTTGGCCTGCAGCTCGCGATCGAGCACGGAAATCTGGCCTTCGTTGAGGCGGACGACCTCGGCGAAGCGGATGACATCGGCATAGGCGGTGACGGTGTTGAGGATCAGCTGGTTTTCGGCGGCGCGGAGCCGGGCGCGGGCGGCGAGGATGCGATTGTCGGCGGCGTTGGTGGCGGCGCGGATGCGGCCGCCCTGGTAGAAGTTCCAGACGATGTTGGCGCCGGCGGTGTAGGTGCGGCCGTTATCGGCAAAGGCATCGAGGCCGGCCTGATCGAAATTGAGGCGAGCGCCGAGCGACGGGCGGCCACCGGCGAGCGCCAGCGGCACCTGCTCATCGACGACGCGGACGCGGGCGCGCTCGGCGGCGATTTCGGGGTTGCTGGCATAGGCTGCGGCGATGGCTTCGGCGAGGGTGTCTGCCTGCGCCGCGGATGCGGCGAACAGGAGCGTCGCCGCGGGGGCGGCGAACGCCAGCGTAGCCGCGGGGGCGGCGGGCACCAAGGTTGCCGCAGATGCAGCGTGCACAAGGGTGGCGAGGAGCGCGGAGCGAAGCGATGCAGCCATGGATGAACTTTCAGAACGCAAATTCGCGAGGCCGGGCGAACCCCGGGAGCGGCTGTGCCGCAACTTCGAGGAATGCCGGGGCGACGATCCGGCCGCCGACAAGGGGACCGGCCCGGGCATGGCCGATCCCGGCTTCGCGCACCACGGCAGCGGCGCGGCCGCCGGGGGCGAGCTGGGCGGCAATGGCGGGCGGGATATGCTCGATGGCGCCTTCGAAGAGGATGATGTCGAACGGGGCCGTGGCGGCCCAGCCGGCCTGCAGCGGGCCCTGGGCGATGGTGCAGCCGGTGAGCGAGGTGCGCAGCAGCGGCAGCAGGCGCTCGTCATCTTCGAGGGCGGTGACGACGGCGCCGGCCTTGGCGGCGATGGCGGCGGAATAGCCGGTGGCGGCGCCGACGACGAGGACGCGGGCGCCGGCGGCGAGGCCGGCGTGCTGGAGGAGCAGCGCCAGCGCCATCGGCTCCAGAAGATAGCGGCCGGGGGCCACTTCGAGCGCGGCATCGGCATAGGCGAGGCCGGAAAGCGTTGCGGGGAGATGCGCCTCGCGCGGGACCTGCTCGAAGGCGGCCATCACGAGTGGATCGTTGACACCGACGGTCTGCAGCTGGCTTTGCACCATGCGATGGCGCAGCTCGGCAGCGAGACCGGCGGGCAGGCGCGCGGCCGCAATTTCGGTGGGGGTGGCGGAATTCGAAGGGTTCACGGGTACGGACTCACAGGTTCAGCTGTTCTATAGTAGCAACACAGGTGAGTGGCAATCAAATTGCCCCTCCCCTTCATTGCTCTAACGGTCAAACTTGCCCTCGCCAAGCGGCATTGCTATGGGCCCTCTTCCACGCGCGGCCCGATGGCGGAGTGGTGACGTAACGGACTGCAAATCCGTGCACCCGGGTTCGATTCCCGGTCGGGCCTCCACGCGTTGGCAAGCGCCAGCGAACCCGCGTGTTCTTGCGGGCCGGATCGACAAGCGATCCGGCGGGGTTCGATTCCCGGTCGGGCCTCCACGCGTTGGCAAGCGCCAGCGAACCCGCGTGTTCTTGCGGGCCGGATCGACAAGCGATCCGGCGGGGTTCG
>NZ_JACIIV010000046.1:0-5134 GCF_014205635.1 Polymorphobacter multimanifer | reverse complement strand
CGATTCCTGGTCGGGCCTCCACCACCTCCGCAAGGGAGGTCAGCGCGGTGCTGCGCGGCGGATGACGATGGGCGTGGCGGAGGGCGTGACGCCCCGGCGCCATTGCACTTCACGGCCGTTCTTGCCCATGAACGTGACTTCGACATCGACGCGCTTCGCATTGCCGAGGCCGAAATGCACCGGGAGCGCGTGCTGGGTGCCATAGCCGCCGCCGGTGTGGACCGGCATGAGACCGAGCGGGGCGGCCCCCTTGCGGCCGGCGGGATAGATGCGGACTTCGGCACCCGCCTGGGTGTGATGACCCTTCGAATCGAGGACGATCACCTGCAGCGACTGGCCGGCCTTTGCCGGCGCCAGGTCGTTCCGGAACAGATAATGGCCGCCGGTGACGTTGTAGCCCTTGGTGATCGACAGATCGAGGGCGCCGTCGCCGTTGTAATCGACGAAGGCGGTGCCGTGATCGCCGGTGTCGAGCGGGCTGTCTGCCCCCAGCACATTGACGAATCGCTTGCCGCCTTCGTTGCGGAAAAGCCGGTTTTCGGGGACCTGCTTGCCCGGCTCGCCATGGTAGGACATCACCGACAGGTCGATGAAGCCATCATTGTCGAAATCGCCGAAGGCCGCCCCCACGGCGTGATTGTCGACATCGACGCCGGTGGCGGCCGCGGCGGCGACGAAGCGGCCGCCGGGCTGGCCGCGCCACAGCGCGTTCTTGCCGTAATTGGGCACGAAGATATCGAGCAGGCCATCATTGTCGTAGTCGCCGATGGCGCAGCCGACGCCGCCTTCGCTGCGATCGCGGCCGGGGCTGTTGATGCCGAGCGCGGCCGCGACATCGGTGAAGCCGGACCCATCGTTGCGGAAGAGCGAATCTTCCTTGCCCGACTGGTTGGCGAGGAACAGGTCGAGATCCCCGTCCTGGTCGTAATCGAGCCAACAGGCGCCGACGGTGGAGCGTGCGGCACTGATCGGGGCATCGGCGTGGATCTGCACGAAGCTGCCGCCGTCGTTCCGGAACAGCTTGTTGCCGCCCATGCGGTCGGTGATGAAGAGATCGAGGTCGCCGTCGCCGTCGATATCGACGAAATTGTTCTGGCGCGACGAGCGGCCGAGCAGTGTGAGGCCGAGGGCGGGGGCGACATTCTCGAAACGGTCGCCGAGGTTGCGGAACAGATGGCTGGGGCGTTTGGGGAGCGAGGAGCCGGCGAACAGGTCGAGCTTGCCGTCATTGTCGTAATCGCCCCAGCTCAAGCCCCGATACTCGCCTTCGTCGGCGCCGGGCAGGCCCATGGCGGGACCGATGTTGGTGAAGACGCCGGCATCGTTGCGGTAAAGACGGATTTCGCCGCCCTTGAGCGAGACGGCGAGATCGGGATCGCCGTCATTGTCGAAATCGGCCCAGGCGTTGGAGAGCGAGCCGGGGACGCTGAAGGTCTCGGGCTGGACGGGTGTGAAGGCGGGTGCAAAGCCGGGTGCCTGGGCAAGCGCGGCCCCGGAGGACAGCAACAGGGCCAGGCTGATCATCGTCCGCATTGTGTTTCTCCGGTTCAGAACGTCACGCGTTCCTCGAGATTGGCTTCGATGTCCTTGCGGTCCCGCCACAGGGTGCGGAACTGCTTCTTTTCGACCATGGGCAGCTGGTCGGCGCGGTGCTTCGAGCCGGGCTGGCTGGCGTTGCCGTAGCTCATCAGCCCGACCGCCTTCATCGGCGTGCCGAACTCGACCATGCTGACCCAGGTTTCGCCGTGGACGGGGCTGCGTTCGCCATCCTTGAGCGGGCTCCAGGTCATCACGCGGAAGATGCCGAGGTTGCCGAGGCCGCCATGGCCGGGGAGGTTGCCCTCGGCGACCTTGAGCCGCGACACCTCGCCGAAGGGTCGATCGACGGCGCCGTAGAGCTTGCGCGTATCGGCTACGGCCTGCTTGAGCATCGCGACGGCGCCGGCCGGGTCCTTGAGGCCGTTCGGGGTCTGGATCGCATCGTCGAGGCTCCAGCCGGTTGCGAAGCCGCCCTGGCCGGTGAGGGCGGGGCCGGCGAACAGCTTGGCCCAGGTCTCGAACAGGAGCCCGGCCTTGCTGTCCGCCTCGTATTTGCGGTCCCAGCCGGCGAGCAGCAGCTTTGCCTGGGCGAGATCGGCATCGTCCGACGTGCCGATGGCGTCGATCAGCGCCGGGATCATCCGCTCGGCCATCAGCGAGGTGGTGGTGAGCTTGCGGCTGACGAAATCGTCCCAGCTGATCTTGTCGGTGCCGGCGAGGAGCTTGACCGACATCTGGGCGCGCATGCTCATGCCCGTCTGCTGGACGACATGCGCCGGCCATTCCGCAGGCTTCAACGTGCGCGGCCAGGTCGAGACCCACGGGCCGTCATTGGCGTTCTGGACGAAGCCGCCGGGCGGATCGAAGACCTTTGGCATGTCCTCATAGCTGTGGATGTCGGTCCAGAGCGTTTCGGAGGTATCGCCGGGCACGAGGCCTGCCCAGCGACGATAGTCGCCGCCGGTCTTGTGCTTGGGGAGGATGCCGTTGTCGAGATAGAGGACATGGCCGGCACGATCGGCATAGATGATGTTGAAAGTGGGCACCTGCAGCGTTTTCAGTGCCGCTTCGAAGGCCTTCCAGTCCTGCGCCTTGCCCATGTCGAGATATTGCTGGAGGACGCCGGGGCGATCGAGGCCCGCGACCTTGAGGGCGATCGTCGGCCCGGAACCGGGAGTCTTTCCGTCGGGCATCTCGAACACCGGGCCGTGGACGGTGGTGCGCTGGGTGAAGCTGACGGTCTTCAGCGTGCCGTCGGGCTGGCGGACCTTGTAGCTTTTCTGCGCGGTCTTGAACGGCAGCACCTTGCCATCGAAGCGATAGCCATCGCCTTCGAGCTTGAGCTCGTAGCGGGTGAAGCCGAGGATGGTGTTGACGGTGTTGGTGAAGCCGAGATTGTCGTTGAAGGCGAAGCGCACCACCGGCAGCCCGACCTGCGTGCCGCCATAGACGCTGTAGCCGGGTGCTGTCAGATGCGCCTCGTAATAGGTGAGCATCGAGGGCGCCCAGGGGAGGTGCGGGTTGGCGAGCAGCAGCGTCTTGCCCGCCGCGGTGCGGCCGGGCATCACCGCCCAGGCGTTGGAGCCGTCGCTGCCCTCGGGCGCTTCGCCCTCGCCGACCGGGCCGGCGGCGGCGAGCACCCGGTTTTCGGACGCGATATAGTTGTAGTTCATCAGCCGGTGCGCATGGCCGATGATGTCGACACCCCTGATGGGGAGCACCTGGCGCATTTCGGCGGCGATGGCCTGCGGGTGTGCTGCGGCATAGGCGTTGATGCCGGCGGCAAAGGCATCGAGGTTGCGGCGCATCGCGGGCGTCTGCGCCTCGTACCAGGCGATGCTGCGGGTGGGCACGTCGTTGGCGATGAGCCAGCGATCGAGCTTCTCGGCGTCCGGGCCCCAATATTCGGCACCGCGCGCGCGCGATTCGCCGTACATCTTGAGCAGGATGTCGCCATGGCTCTGCGCCTGTGCCCAGCCGAAGCCGTAGAAGGCGCCGGCCTCGGTCTTGGCGTAGACGTGCGGCACGCCGTAGCGATCCCAGAGGATCTCGCCGCCACCGAAGGCGGGTGCGGGGGTGGGGGTGGGGGCGGCGAATGCCGGTGCGAGCAGCGGCAGCGCCAGCAGCGGCAGCGCCGCCAGAAATCCGATTTTCATGCTCTTGTCCCCGCCATTCGAATCGCCGTCAGAAATTGACGCCTACACGGCATAATAAAAGCCGTCCGTGAAGCCGAAAGCGCCAAAGCTACTCACTATTGGAGCTAACGCTGGCTGCAATCTTTGTGTTATCGGAGCGCCCCTGGCTGCAAGGAGCGCGCTACCCTAAAGCCTATGTTTACGCTATTGAGTGTGTGAGGGAAAAACGCCCGCTCGCTAGGGCGGTTTGTGCGTGCATTACTGTAGAACGCGCCGCCGCGATCGACCCTGACGTTGCAATCGCCGGCGACCCATGCCGTGCCGTCAACTGGAGCGTTCTCATACGAGTCGTTGCGGCAGTCCTCCACCCATTCCCAGTGGTTGCCATAAGTGTCGTAAACTCCGAACGCGTTCGGCTTGAAAGAGCCGACCGGGGCCGTGGTGATGCCGTAACCATCCCGACAAGTGACATAAACCCAGGTGGCAAGGCCGCCGGCTTCCTTTGCGGTCGCATCGGCGACATTGCCATAGGCGCAACCCTCGTTCGGATCGTCTCCGAAGAAATAGCGAGTCTTTGCCCCGGCCTTCGCCACATATTCGAACTCAGCTTCACTCAGTAGACGATAGGGCTCGCCAGTCTTGGCGGCAAGCCAAGCTACATAGGCTTTGGCATCAACCCAGCTGATGCACGAAACTGGATGCATTTCCGTCTGCGAGAAGTTGGTGTCATCCCACCCTTTGCTCTCAACTCGTTCCGTTTTAGTGCCAGTGTACACCGTACAATTGCGCAGCGGTTTATAGCCGGTCTGGTTCACGAACTGCCGGAACTCGCCGCGTGTCAATTCGAACTTTCCGACCGCGAACGCAGCATCGAAGGTCACTTCGCGCTGGGGACCTTCATCCTTGTCGCGTATCGGATCGCTCTCTGCAGTGCCCATCATGAATCGTCCTGCCGGTATCACCACCATCTGGGGGCAATCGGGACAGTCGCGAAAAACTGATCCCGCCGCTGTCCTTTTCAGCGCAGCCGTACGATTGGTCGCGCAGCTGGTCAGCATGATGCTCATGCATAGCATGCCGATTGGCACCATGAGCTTTTTCATGTGTCTGTACCTTCCAACCAACAGGAAATCTCAGAACTTGACGCCGATGCGGGCGTAATAATAGCCTCCGGTGAAACCATAAGCTCCCGACGTCGCATAAAAACCGGAACCCAAGTTGGGATTCAATGACGTTTCATCGAAGTCGGGATAGACATTGAAGACGTTATTTGCACCGATCGCGAAATCAAGCGACTTGGTGGCCTGCCAGCCGACCTCGACATCGGTCAGCCATTTGGCACCGAAGCTGCGATCGTTGCCGAAAACGTAATTACCCACCCCCTGCGTTGAGCTATCCGGCGGAGACAGCGCCGAGGATGGTGTTGTAGGGATTGGCCCCGGACAGTCGCGCAGTATCGA
>NZ_JACIIV010000045.1 GCF_014205635.1 Polymorphobacter multimanifer | reverse complement strand
GACATCATCATAGCTTCAGCACCGCCAGCCCAAGGGACCAGCAGGACTCGCGGGTTACGTTGCAATCAGCAAGACGGGGCCAGGACACCGCTTACCATTAACTATAGCGTTCCTAAAACGTAAAGTTCCAACTTTTGTTTATTATCGAGGCGCGTAGCGCAACATATTTCTTAACATGAGAAGAAAATTGTCCTATTTAAAGCTATCTCAACAGCAGATTGAGCCTGCTTCCAGCTATTATCGGTAAAATCGGCGATGGAATTCAAGTTTTCCAATACAGTGTATCCATTGCGTTGCTCAATTTTAAATCCAAATTTATCAAGGTCAAAAACATTAAAATCTTGATACAAACCAAACCTCTGAGATAATTCGTCGTTCAAATATGTTTTCCAATAAAGGCCTGGTAAAAGCTTGCCTACCGTGCTGCCCACAAACCTTGAGACAGGCACCGATTGCCCATTCGGCATTATTCGGCGCCCTAGGCAGATATGTCTTGTTGTAAAATCCTTTGCCGTAGTTATTGCCAAATAGCCTGGCGAAAAAATATCAAGGTATAGGCTGCATAGCGATTCAAGATCCTCAGGATCCGCCTTTTTACTTAGTTGGCCATTCATAGAGTACTTAAAGACGCTATCTTTCAGAGCGTTCTTATCCGCATTTTTTGACAACCAATTAAAGCTATACATACCGTACAATTCGGCCTTACGCGCAATTGTTGGCGGTAGGTGGGAATCCGACCATACGGCGCATAGGTCGCTGTAATTATCGATATAGTCGATTGATTTGCGACAAAATTCTCCATGTCCCCAACTATCAGGAAGTGATTTAGGGTTGAGCTTCTTCCACCCAGCGAGCAAACTTTTCAGGAACAGGACATCCGAAATATCCTTGTCTGTTTCTATCTGTATAATTATGTTGTTTGAACTTGCCTTCATTTTTTCACCTATGTTTCTATCATTGACATTTTCCGAACATGTCGCATTTAACAACTTCCAGCCCAGGTGCTTTCATCAGATTTGACGTCAATCGTGCATCACTTCTCACCCAAAGAGAGTACGGCTGGTTTAAATCTCTAGCAAGCTGTAGCTCTGCTCTGATCTGCGAACTCAAGTATATATTCTTTTGCCATTTAAATTCATGAACACCGCCTGTCATGGAGTCTGGTTTCACGCCCCTGCCACCAGCGCTAAACGTTTCGTTATTTTGTTCCAAGCCGTATTTTGTACGAAGAAAATGCTCGAAGACTTTGCCGATAACATTGTCCGTCGTCAGAACATTTGGCGCAAAGTGGGGCGCGGATTAGCGGAGGGTTGGCCTCGTCTGGGGGTTGATATTAGGCGGCTAGTTTGCGGTGCTGCAAGCGCCGATGTTCGATGGTCTTTTGTTTGGTCCTTTCGCGCTGCTGGATGATGGCTGCGGCCCTGCCGAAGTAGGCATCGGCGGGCGTCACGTTGTTCAAGCTCTCATGGTAGCGCCGGTGGTTGTAGTGCTCGACGAACGCCTCGATCTGGGCTTCGAAATCGCCTGGCAGGAAGTAGTTTTCCAGCAGGATGCGGTTTTTCATGGTCTGATGCCAGCGCTCGATCTTGCCCTGCGTCTGCGGATGGAAGGGCGCCCCGCGCACGTGCTTCATCTTGTTGGCTTCGATGTATTCGGCAAGATCGCTGGCGATATAGCAGGGGCCATTGTCGGACGGCAGGCGCGGTTTATGTTGAACGCGGGCCTGATCGCAGCCTGATGCCGACAACGCCAGGTCCAGCGTGTCGGTGACGTCCTCGGCGCGCATCGTGGTGCAGAGCTTCCAGGCGATAATGTAGCGCGAGAAGTCATCCAGCACGGTCGACAGGTACATCCAGCGCCACCCGATGATCTTGAAGTAGGTGAAATCGGTCTGCCACATCTCGCCCAGCCGGGTAGTCTGGGTATGGAAGCGATCGGCGGCCTTGATCACGACATAGGCCGGGCTCGTGATGGGGTCATGGGCTTTCAACAGTCTGTAAACGCTGGCCTCTGACACGAAGTGGCACTTTTCGTCAGTGAACCGCACCGCCAGCTCGCGAGGCGATAACTCGGTCTGCTCCAGCGCCAGTTCAATAATCTGGTCATGCACCTCGGCGGGGATGCGGTTCCACACCCGGCTTGGTGCCGATGGCCGATCGGCTAGCGCCTCCGGGCCACCATCGATATATCGGTCATACCAGCGGCAGAAGGTTCGGCGCGGAATGCCCAACTGGTCCAGCGTGCGCCGGGCCGGCAGATGCGACTGCTCGACGATCCTGATGATCTCGAGCTTTTCGGATGCGGGATACCTCATTCCTGGTCTCCCCCATCCGCTATCATGCTTTTTTTAAGCAGACGGTTTGCGAGCGTCAGGTCGGCGACGCATTCCTTCAAGGCGCCGGCTTCGCGGCGCAGGTCCCGCACCTCATCGGTGGTGGCAGCACGGGCGGTATCGCCGGCGAGCCGGCGCTTGCCTGCCTCCATGAACTCCTTGGACCAGGTGTAATACAGGCTCTGGGCCCGAAGATCATGGGGCCTTCCTTGCGGCACAGCTCCGCGATGCTGTCCTCGCCGCGCAGGCCGTCAAGCACGATCCGGATCTTGTCTTCGGCCGAGAAATGCCGCCGGGTTGCGCGGCGAATGTCTTTCACT
This sequence comes from Polymorphobacter multimanifer, assembly GCF_014205635.1. GTDB lineage: Bacteria > Pseudomonadota > Alphaproteobacteria > Sphingomonadales > Sphingomonadaceae > Sandarakinorhabdus > Sandarakinorhabdus multimanifer. Next base: position 13,997 of record NZ_JACIIV010000045.1, on the reverse strand, counting down.
ACCTGCTCAGCAGACCGCTTGGAGGGCAATTTCGAGTTTGAGGGATTGGGTCTCATCTTCGTTCCTTCGTCCCTACGACGAGACCCAATCCCTCCTTAAATCTCAACCCCAATTATGGGCCATAGGTGCTGACGGGGAACAGCATCCTGACATCTTTCGAGCATATCTAACGTTGAGCGCAAGTCCGCGATCAGAACGTGGTTGTCTAGGTGATGTTGCCGATAGTGGTTAAATCTCAACTGCGACAACAACTGGACCGAGCTCGACAAGTCGCGTCATGATTTCACCCCAGACGCCACATCCGTCGCGGTCATCGGCAGCGCAAAGTTTGTTGAGCCTTTCGCTGGCCTTGGTGAGCGCGTCGTTGCCATGGCGGTTGCGCATTCGGTTGGCGCAGGCCCAAAGTTTACAGTCCGTCATCAAAACCTTTTTGTCGCCGGCCACTCCGCCGGCGACGCGCTGGTCGTATCCTGATGAGGCCTCGAGCCGAATAATCAGTTCGCTGCGACCCGAGGCACCTCGGCGATCCGCGTCGTCCACGCCGGCGATTTCATATCGGCGCGCATCTTCCATTCGCGCTTGAAGCCTTGCGCTGCAGGCACTGCTGCAAACCGGCCAAACCGGCCGTCGACGCTATCGAGCGCCTCCATCAGGCGGCCGCGCTTGTCGCTGTCGCCCTCGAACAGCGTTCGCGGTCGAAGCTCGGCGTCGATCAGTTCGTCGAGCATGATGCCGGCCTTGCTGATTGCATAGCCATCGCGCCAGGCATGTTCGACGCCGCGCCGTGCAGCGGCGATCAGCTCGAAGCTGTCGCTGGTCATCGGATGCAGGTTGATCATCCGCGACGCCGAATATTGCGGCCGGTCGGGCTTAAAGCGATTGGTGTGGAAGAACACCGTCAGCCGCGCGGCAACAAGGCCGTGGCTGCGCAGCTTCTCGCCGCCCCGCATGGCGTATTGTGTTACGGCTCCCATCAGCGTCGCCATGTCGGTGACGGGGGTGCCGAACGAGCGGGTAACGGCCATGCCCTTGCGTTGGGGCTCGATTGTTTCCACCGCGCCCGATGGTATCCCGCGCAGCTCGGCGATCAGGCGCTCGAGAACAACGGTACCGAGCGCCCTGCCCTGCTTCATCGGCATGTCACGCAGCTGCCCGGCGGTGTGGATGCCAAGCGCGGCAAGTTTGCTCGCGGTGGCGCCGCCGACGCCCCAGACATCGCGGACCGCAAACCGGTCGAGCACCCACGTCCGCAACACTTCATCGCTAAGGTCGGCGACGCTGTCGAACAGCGGGTTCTTCTTGGCGGCGGCGTTGCCGAGCTTGGCCAGCGTCTTCGTTGGGCCAATGCCGACACAGGTCGGAATCGTCGTCCAGCGCAGCACCTGGTCGCGCATGGCGCGGACATGCGCAGCCAGATCGCGATCTTCAAAGCCAGCAAGGTCGAGGAAGGTTTCGTCGATCGAATAGACTTCGAGATCGCGCGCAAACTCTTCGACGGCCGCCACCACACGGCGCTGCATGTCGCCGTAGAGCGTATAATTGCTCGACAACACCCTGATGCCGTGACGATCGATCTTGTCGCGGATGAGGTGGACAGGGTCGCCCATTTTTATGCCCAGCGCCTTGGCTTCGGCCGAGCGGGCAACAGCACAACCGTCGTTGTTGGAAAGCACTATCACCGGGACGCCGACAAGCCGGCTGTCAAACGCGCGCTCGCACGAGACATAGTAGTTATTGCAATCGATGAGCGCGATCGGCGTCGGCATCAGTAGCGCCGCGCCAGGCCAACGACCACGCCCCAGATCTCGACATTCTCGTCGACGATGATGGCCTCATAGCCTTCGGCCTCAGCAATCAGCCAAAGCCGGTCCCCTGCCCGCTTCAGGCGCTTCAGCGTCCGATCGCCGTGGACAAGCGCTACGACAATGTGCCCTGCCCTCGCTTTCTTGGCGCGGTTGACGACAATCAGGTCGCCGTCACCGATGCCGGCACCGGTCATCGAACAACCATCGACCCGCATCACATAGGAAGCCGCTGGATGCTCGATCAGCCATTGGCCAAGGTCGATCGGCTCATCGAGGTCGTCGGCCGCCGGCGACGGAAAGCCCGCAGGTGTCGAACACAGCAGCAGGCGGGCTTCGAGCGGAACCATTGCGATGGGGACGGTATGGAGGCGCAGTGCGTGCATGGTTGATTGTAGGGATCCGAATCGAGTTGACGCCACAATGTGCGTCCATCAGAACAGAATAGGAACATGAAACTTGCAGCCGCGTTGCATTGTCACCCGCTTCGGACTACATTCGGTCTCTATTCGGTCTCATGGAGAGCCAGATGCGCTATTCTGCTCAGGTTCGCCCGATCAGCTATCTGAAGGCCAACGCGGCAAAAGTGCTGCTCGATCTGGCAGCGACGCGCGAGCCGATGGTCATCACCCAGAACGGTGAGGCCAAGGCAGTTTTGCAGGATGTCGCGTCGTTCGAACAGACCCAGGAAACCCTCGCGCTGCTCAAGATCCTCGCCATCGGCAACCAGGATATCGAGGCGGGTCGCACCTCCCCTGCCCGCGATGTGATTGCCCGACTGAAAGCCGGTGCCGGTAAGCGCTGATGGCGGACTTCGATGTTCGGCTGACCCGCGGCGCTGATATCGACCTCGAGGCTTTGTACCATTATCTGAAGGACAACCGCTCCAACGAGCAGGCGGATATGCTTCTCGACCGCCTGATCGGCGCCATCGAAACGCTTGAGACCTTTCCGCTGCGCGGACCGTTGCCGAAGGAACTCGACGCACTGGGCATTCGGGAATTCCGGCAGATCCTTGTCGAGCCCTACCGGCTGATCTACCGGGTCGGTGACAAGAGGGTGTTCGTGATGGTCATCGCCGATGGCCGCCGGGACATGCAGGGGCTGCTCGAACGACGGCTCCTCGGTAGCTGAGGAAAACGGCGATGTGCAACCTCTACTCGATGAGCAAAGGCCAGCAGGCGATCCTTGAGCTCGCCGGCGCGATGCGTGACGCCACCGGAAATCTACCGATGCTGCCGGGCATCTTTCCCGATTATGCAGCACCGATTGTCCGCACCGGCGCCGACGATGTTCGCGAGCTTGCCATGGCACGCTGGGGCATGCCAAGCCCGGCGATGGCGCTGCAGGGCAAGAAGGTCGACCGCGGCGTCACCAATGTCCGCAATACCGCCAGCCCCCATTGGCGGCGCTGGCTGGTGCCGGCAGCGCGTTGCCTCGTTCCATTCACATCGTTCAGCGAGCCAGGCCTGAACGCCGAGGGCAAGTCCGAGCCGGTGTGGTTTGCGCTGGACGAGAACCGACCGCTCGCGTTCTTTGCCGGCATCTGGACCGGGTGGACTTCCACGCGCAAAGTTGCCGAAGGCGAGGTCACCTGCGACCTGTTTGCGTTCCTGACCACCGAGCCGAATGCGGAAGTTGCTACTATCCATCCCAAGGCGATGCCGGTCATTCTCACCGAAGAGCAGGATGTCGAAACCTGGCTTGCCGAACCTTGGTCCGAGGCGAGCCTGTTGCAACGGCCGCTGAAGGACGGCGCACTCAGGATCGTGGCGCTTGGGACAAAGTCGGACGGCGGCGATGGCAGTGACCGGGCGCCGACAGTTTCGCTAGCTTTGCGTTGACCGGCCTGCTCCATGTCGCATCGAAAGATCATCCACATCGACATGGATGCGTTCTACGCTTCGGTGGAGCAACGTGATGACCCGGCGCTACGTGGGCGTCCGGTAGCAGTCGGCAGTGCCGACGCCCGAGGCGTCGTTGCTGCCGCGAGCTATGAGGCGCGTTTATGCGGGGTGCGATCGGCGATGGCGTCGGTGACGGCGTTGCGCCGATGCCCGGCACTGGTGTTCGTGCCGCCAAGGTTCGATACCGATCTAAGCGATGAAGCAGATCTTCTGATGGCACTCGAGCCAGTGATCGACGCCGCTTGGACCGCAATCGCACGTACTGGCGCCTCGGGCGGGACTTTGGCCCTCAAGGCCAAGTTCGCAGATTTCAGGTTGGCGACGCGCTCGAGGACATTGCCGACCCCACTGTTTGATCGCCTACAAATTGCCGGGACCGGTCGCGGTTTACTGCGATCAATCCTTCCGGTGGATCGTAACCATCCGCCGAAGGCCGCGCCGGAAGTCTGAATTGCATAGCGGCTCGGACGTATCGGCCAACCGGTGGACGGGAGGCTGCTAATCAGGCTGCCGATGCCAGTTTCATGCTTTTACGGTGCAGGAACGTCGCTTTGGTGATTTGATCTGGCTGCAATGACCCGTGCTCTGCCGCTAAGGCCGTAAGAATGGACCACACGCCACAAGATCGTCCTCCCTCGATTTGAAGCAAGCGAGCGTTCAAAGCAGCGGTTCGACGCACTAGATCGCCAACGGTAGCGACCCCAATCGGCAAACGCCCCGGGTCTGTCCAGCCCAAAGCTACTCCGAGCACGCCCACAACAAATGCGATGCCGCTCGCCTCCCAATACCCATTCAGCAGGGCTACAATCCCAATTAAGAAGCCAACACTGAGTAGATAACCGCCGGCCATGCCAAGTGACGTTAGCTTTGTGTCGGGAAGGCGAAAACCCGTCTCTTGTTTAAGCATCTTGAAAAGCTTGTTTGGCTTGCCGTGCGTGACGAGAGCAGTTCCAGGCGTCAGCCCTTTCGTTCTGTCCGGATCAAGCGCACCCCTGATCTTGTAGAACGTCATGGCAGAACCGCACTTTCCGATCTGCACTTCCTCAGCGGGTTCGTGATTAACTATCACCGCATATATGTCGCCAACAGTCCAGCATCGTTCGGCTTCCTCGCGAGTGAATGTGAAGTCGAACTCCCTCTCGACATCTTCAACGAGGTCGATTGCTAAATCTGGGTCAAGGTCGAGAGTGTTCATTGCCTATTGATTATGGCCCGAGGCACGGCTTGGGTCAATCGCCGCATTGTATCCGCCTGCGGAGTGGATAACCGCTGCCCGAGATGGCGACCTCGGCGCCGCAAAACCCTGCCTATCAGTCAGCGATCAGGCGGCGAGTGCAGCTTGCCGAGTCATCCAGTTCCACGGCAGCAGCTCGTCGATCCGACTCGCCGGATGATCAGCAATGCGGGCGAGGATGTCAGCGAGCCAGGCCTGTGGATCGATGGTGTTAAGCTTAGCGGTCTGAATCAGTGTGTAGAGGACGGCAGCACGGTCACCGCCGCGGTCGGAGCCGCAAAACAGCCAGGCTTTGCGGCCGAGCGGCACGCAGCGAAGGGCGCGTTCGGCGGCGTTATTGCTGAGGCAGACGCGGCCGTCATCGTGGAACCGGGTAAACGCCGGCCAGCGGCGCAGCATTTAGTTGATCGCCTTGGCGAGATCATGGTTGCGCGACAGCTTGGCGAGCTGGTCCTGAAGCCAGTTGTGCAAGTCGTCCATCAATGGCGCGCTATGCTCGCGGCGGACAGCGAGGCGCTCGGCCGGTGATCGCCCGTTGATGGCCCGCTCGATCTCGAACAGGGCATCGAGCTTCTGCACGGCCTCCAACGCGATCGGGTAGATCGTGGCCGCGCGTTCGCCGCGGCTCTTCTTGCGCGCCGCGCCCTCGACGTCGGCGAGCTCGAAGAACTTGCGACGGGCGTGCGCGAAACAGCCGGCTTCCAGCACGGGCGCGGGTTGGCGGCTGGCTGCGTACAGCTCGCTGTAGCCGCCATAGGCGTCAGCCTGCAGGATGCCCGACCAGGTGGATAGATGCGCTTGTGGATGCTCGCCGCGCCGATCGCGGGAATAGTGGAATAGCGCTGCCGGCGGGTCGGCACCAGCGAACGGTCGATCATCGCGGACATAGACCCATAATCGCGCGGTATCGGTCTTGCCCTTGGCCATCACCGGTACGGTGGTATCGTCGCCGTGGAGGCGATCCGCAGACAGGACGTGCATCTCGATCCGCTTGTAGATCGGCATCAGCGCGAATGTTGCCACGCCGACCTGGTCGGCGAGGGTCGATACACTGAGCGGCACGCCTTCACGGGCAAACCGGTCGGCCTGGCGGTTGAGGGGCTGGTGCTGGCCGTACTTCTCGAACAACAGCATGGCGAGGAAGCTGGGACCCGCCCATCCGCGTGGCACGACGTGGAATGGCGCTGGCGGTTGGCTGATCTTCTCGCAATCCCGGCAGGCGAACTTCTCGCGAACGGTCTGGATGACCTTCCACGCCCTCGGGATCACTTCCAGTGTCTCGGTGATATCCTCGCCAAGCTTGGATAGCTTGGCACCTCCGCAGGCCGGGCACGAGCAGGGCGACGGCATGACGACGCGCTCGCGCGGCAGGAGCTCGGGGAATGGCTTCCGTGCCGGCGACTTGCGCTCGAAGCTGCGGACGCTGGCGGTCTTCTCGGCAGCGACCTCGGCGACAAGGGCGTCTTCCCTGGCGTCGGCCTCCAGCTCCTCGAGCTGCAACTCCATCTGGTCGAGCAGGCGGCGGGTGCGTTCGGCGCTGGCGCCGTACTGCTCGCGCTTCAGCTTGGCGATCTGCAACTTCAAATGGGCGATCAGCGCTGCGGTGGCGCTCTCCCGGGCGTTGGCATTGGCGAGCTTCGCTTCGGCTTCGTCGGCCCGCAAAACGGCAGCCGCGGCGAACGCCAGCAGCGCTTCCATATCGTTGGGCAAGGCGGAAATGGCGGTGACCACGAGGCTGAGTGAATGACCCGGCACGCCTTCGTGCAAGGCCAAAATGCAGGGGGGCGGACAGTCTATCCAGCGCTTTTGGGACGCCAGCTATGTTGCGGGTTACGCCAGTCTATCCCCTGGAGCAGACAGGCCAGTTGCGAGGCCGTCAGCGACACGATCCCATCGGTCGCCGAGGGCCAGATGAAGCGACCCTTCTCGATCCGCTTGGCATAAAGCGACATGCCCGTGCCGTCATGCCAAACGATCTTCACCAGCGATCCGGCGCGGCCGCGAAAGACATATAGGTCACCGGCGAAAGGATCGCGCTTCAGCGCCTGCTGCACGATCAGCGCAAGGCCCTGCATGCCCTTCCTCATATCGGTATGACCCATGGCGATCCACACCCGCGCTCCCGGTGGGATCACCGCAGCGCCTTCAACGCTGCCGCCGCCAGCGCTGGCGATGCTGACGGGAAGATAGTGATGCGCCTGCCGCGCGGCAGGTCGATGACGATGGCGGCATCGGAAACAGGCAGCGTGGCATCTCCGCCATTGATCACTACGGCCTCAGCGAAACCAAGGCCGTGCCTGTCGTTAGGCGCCGGTGCCGCATCCACGGCGAGCTTGCTGCGCCAGGTGTAAAGCTGCCCCGTCGAGATCTCGTGCCGCCGTGCCACATCGGTCGGGCTGGCCCCAGGCGCGATCGCTTCCGTCAGTATCTGCAAACGCTGCTCGTCGCTCCACCGCCGCCGGCGCTCCGGCCCCGAAAACACCGTGATCTGGCCCATTTACCGCTCCTATGTGCGCTCATACGAGCGCTCTTAAGAGCGGGCCGTCACCTGCCCGACAAGGCGGCACTCGGCGGATGGATACGGTGGATCAAGGTATTCGCTTTCCGAGTCTGCCCCTGTCCGGTCTCAATAGCGAGACGTCGTTGAACGGTCCTTACAGCTGCCTCTGAATTTTGAAGGTCATTGCGATTCACCACGCTTGGCTAGGTCGCTGGTTGCGCCAGCATAAAGGCGCAAACTTGTGACTCGGGAGAGCTATGATTGCAGATTACCCACAAGAGTGTCTGGAAAGAATCATCTAAAAAAACGCCGCTGCTTGCAGCGGAAGCATTCGAGATTCAAAGGATTCAGATTCAGCGGGAGTTCCGATAGCAATTACGGCATGTTAGCACGATTAACCTGACCAGTTGGGGGAATGTGGCTGACCAATTGGGGGCAGCATCCTGTCCTTGCGGGGGCGGTTACCTGACCTGATGGGGTAACCTGACCCCTTGGGGGCGAGTTATAGCTGCCAAACCTGCCCTGACTTGACGCGCAGGGACAGGTCAGGCAGCATTTACATAATTAAGTCCTTTCGCGGGCGCAATATGGACATTGAGACCAACACTATCGCCGATTCGGGGCCCGAAACAAAACCTGCCTCAGGGCCGGGGCGTGCGATGCGTGTAGCCGCTGCCCTTCGTGCCAAAGGCGGCGACGAGTTTGCCAAGCCTGGAAGCATAGTTGAGGTCAAGTTTGTAAAGGGACAGTCGCTGAGTTTGACTGCCTCGCGCCTGCTTGCACTGATGATTCTCACAGCTGGCGGCGATGCCTGGGAGGATCGTCCTCACCGTATGCGCAAGGCGGACATCCGGCGCGGCCATAAGGGAAATGAGCGCATCTCAGACATGCTGGAGGAATTGCACTGAACTTTGTTTGCGATCGATGACCGCTCGTGGCGCGGGAAGAAGGCAACATTGCGGTTTTCGCTTATCTCCTCCTCTCGCGAAGAGGCCGAAGACGGCGAAGGTGCTGACGCAGGGTGGATAGAGTGGGAGTTTACGTCAGACGCCCGCAACCTCATCCAAGAATCTGAGACCTATGCTGTTCTGAACCGTCAGGCTGTGCTTGGCTTTCGGTCTGGCTATGCATTGAAGCTTTATGAGATGGGCGCGCTCCGACTTCACCGGCGCCAGTCGTCCTGGCGGGGCGACATGACCGCTCTTCGGGCAGCGTTGGGCATCTCGCCCAATGTGTATACAGATTTCGCGCAACTTCGACGCAAGGTGTTGGAGAAAGCGAAATCCGAGATTGATCAGCTTGCTCATTTTCGAGTCGAATGGCGCGAGATCCGACAAGGTCGGACTGTCACGGAGATCGAGTTTCGATTCGAGCCAAAGGATGCTCCATCGCATTTAGCGACTGTAGAGGAGATCGAGCGCCACGCGGTCGGCAGAAAGGCTCGTCGCGAAGGCATTGTCGAGGCAGTCCGAGCGGAGCCGGTCGCGTTTTCACCAACCCCTCCCCCAGAAGCTTCGAGCGAAGTAACATTTCCTCGCGGTAGCATTGAGTACGGACCCGAAATTCTCCCAAAAATTGCGAAGAGGCATGGCGGGGGCTGGGATATTGATCTGATCGCGGAAGCTTATCGTGCTCAGATGGGCGACCGGTTAGTAAAGCTTCGTGGCGCAAAGCTTATCAGTTCATGGACTGGGTTCTGTGAAAGTTTTGTGGCTCGGCGAGGCCGCCCATAGGCAAAATTGCACCGGTGCAATTTTGCTTCCCCCAATGAGTCAGGCTGTGCGGTGCAGAGCTCCAAAAGAGCGCAAGAAACCTTACTTTCGACGCGCGCGGTGCCGGCCGAATTGCGAAACTTCGCTTGGATTTGACCAAAATGCGCAAGTTGAGCTAGCATAGCCCAGATTTCAAAAGGGGCGCTTGTGACAGCATCGGAATATCTGGACGAGGCCCATGATTTGCTGTCCGTTACAGCTTTGGCAAAGCGGACCTCATCGGTCCTCGAAAGGCTGCGAGACTCAGCTCGCAGTGCTCGCGCCAACGATCGCCGCGAACCGAACTTTCCAATTGGCAAGGCGGCAGACCTGGTAGGTCGGACGCCGGCTGCAATTCGTGACGCGGAAAAGGACGGACGACTGCCCCCCCCTCCCCGCACAGAGAACAATCGCCGTGTCGGTTATACGCTGGCTCAGCTTAACGACATGCGCGGTCTTTTTGGAACCCGTCCTTGGCGCGCTCCTGATGATCCTTGCTGCGTCATCGCCGTGCAGAACTTCAAAGGCGGCGTTGGCAAATCAACGCTCTCCGTGCACTTGGCTCAGTATCTTGCGATAAAGGGGTATCGCGTCGCTCTGATCGATTGCGATAGCCAGGCGTCGGCAACGACCTTGTTTGGTTATGTGCCCGATCTCGATCTGACCGAGGACGACACCCTTTATCCGTTTCTGCGTCAGCAGGAGCTGACGTCTCTAGATTATGCGCTGCGAAAGACGCACTTTGATGGTCTGGAGCTTATCCCTGCAAACCTGCGGTTATTTCAGTCTGAGTATGAGATCGCGGCGAGAATGGCGCGCGGGCAGGGGCGCCTGCTTGATCGGCTCTCCCAAGGTATAGCAAGCATCTCCGACCGATTCGATGTCATTGTTCTCGACCCACCTCCCGCGCTTGGCGCAATATCTCTCTCGGTCCTTAGGGCTGCCAATGCGCTCATCGTCCCGGTGCCGCCAACAGTGATGGACTTTTCCTCCACGGCTGCCTTCCTCGCCATGCTTGATGAAACCATCGAAACGCTCTCGGAGAATGATCTGGCGCCGACTTTAAAGTTTTTGCGATTCGTTGCCTCGAAGGTGGATGAGAACAAGTCCATGCAGAAGGAGTTGCTCAATCTAATGCGCACGTTGTTCGGTCACGCGATGATTCGCACGCCGCTCAAAGATTCCGCAGAGATTGACAATGCGACAGCGCGGCTGATGACTGTTTACGAGCTCGATGGTCCTGTTACGAGCAGCGCTGTCCGCAATCGCTGCCTCGCCTACCTCGATGGCGTGAATGCCGAGATCGAGATTGATATTCGCTCGATGTGGCCCAGCCATCTGGGCCGCCTTCGGAAGGAGGGAATCGCATGATTTGGAAGAATTGCACCAGTGCAATTTCGCCGATTGCGCAGCAATTTTTGACTGTTTCTCCCCATAACGCTCGCTTCGACGCAGCAGTCTTCGCAGAACTTTGTCACCACACAGTACCGGAATTGCACCGGTGCAATTCCGCTTTTGGGATATCGTCATGAGCCGCAAAAACGCCTCATTCGCTGCAGATCTCGCTGCGGGCATTATGCCAGCAGACGAAACCGTCTCGCGGCGTTCCTCGATCGGTGCGGGGGTGCTTACCGGCCGAGAGAACCGACTGTCGGAACTTGCGTCAGGCAGTGTGGTAACGCGCACTCACGAACTTGTTGACCCGGCACGTTGTCGAATATGGGAGGGGCATAACCGGGATTACGCGCTACTGACTGCAGAGCGATGTACTGATCTCATCGAGAGCATTAAGGCCCAGGGGCGTCAAGAGATGCCGGCTATCGTGCGCCGTATTCGCGATGATCCGACATATGACTTCGAAGTGATTTGTGGCGCGCGCCGGCACTGGTCGATCAGCTGGCTGCGCGCTCATAATTATCCCGATTTCCGGTTCCTGATTGATGTTCGCAGCCTTTCGGATGAGGAGGCCTTCCGTCTCGCCGACATCGAGAACCGTGCCAGGGACGATCTTTCTGATCTCGAGCGCGCACGGGATTATCTGCGGGCTCTCGGCACCTACTATGAGGGCCGCCAGAAAGTGATGGCGGAGCGCATCAACGTCACGGAAAGCTGGCTCAGCCGCTATCTTGACCTTGCCCGGCTGCCATCGGAGTTGATGGTTGCATTCCCGAACGGTCAAGACCTGCGGATCAAGCACGTGACGGCGTTGAAGCCACTCCTCAAGCCAGATGATCGGAAGGAGCGGGTGTTTGCGGAAGCCGCACGGATTGCGTCAGTCCGTATAGAGGGTGTGCCTGCTGAACCGGTTCCCGTCGTCATTCGCGCTCTGGCTCGAGCGGCCGACGCCCCCAAGAAGTCAGGCGCCCCCAAGAGGTCAGGAAAGGGTGAGGTGATTACGTCCCCCACTGGGAAGCCGCTCATTCGTGTGGATTCCAAAGACCGAAAGGGGATGCGCCTCACTTTACTTCTTCATGCTGGAGGATCGCGGCATGAGGCGGAGAAAGCCCTCACAGCTATCTTGGACGTCCACTGGAAGTAGCCGCGCATTGGGGCGTTATCGGTGGTGCGACTAGCCGCCGATCTTTCGTCTCAATCTTGCAACGGCTCCAGACCGCGCTGCCAGCGCTTCTGCATAGCGCGTTGGCATGGCCGGTGAGCTCCAGTCGGCGGCTTGGCAGATCGCCGCCAGCCCTTCACCTGCTGCGGTCAGATCCTGCGCAAAACCCACACGCAGACTGTGCCCCGAAAGCCCCCGGAGCTTGTTCTCGATTGCCGCATCCTCGAGCTCAGGCTGTAGCATCCGCAATCCACGCCGCGCGATCCGCAACAAGACGTCCCGGATGCCATCGTCGGACAGCCGGCCGCCCACCCGCCCGAACCTGTCGACCGACGTCAGGAGCGGTGTATCCGAGGGCAGGAGGCTTTCATCGTCGCCCTGTCTGATCGCAAGCCAAGTACGGATCGCCACCATCGCGTCGGGGCTCAGATACTTCACACGGCCCTCGCCGGATTGGTCGGTCTTCGAGCGCCGGATCAGCATCGTCCCCGAGCCGTCTCCGGCCGCCGTTACGTCGCCGACGTTCATGGCGGCATATTCCGAGCGGCGCCGGCCGAGATCGGTCCCCAGCAGCAACAGCACAGCGTCACGCGCGCCGGCCGCTGTCGTCGTGTCGAGTGTCGTCAGCAACGCCATTACCGAAAGCGGCAGTGGTTCGTCAGTCACGATGTCACCAACCTCGCCCTTGAGCCGCAGCGGCAGCGCCTGGCGGCGACGACCGCGGCCATCGAGCCCTTCTTCGCGGCGGATCCCCTTCATCTCGCCGGAGACGACTCGATCCCGGGTAGGGGAGGGGAGCCCGGCCAGGTCATGCAGGATGGCGATACTGGCGAGTTGGCGAGCGATCGACGAGGCTTTCAGACCGGCACGCACCTGCGCCCGCGCAAAATCTCGCACATCGACGGCTCCGGCCGGGATCATGGGCTGACCGCGCCCGCGCCGGAAACTGCCCCAGGCGCGCATGTCGGCGGCAAAGGCCCGGCGGCTGTTTGCGGCTGCCCCGTACCACCAGGCCTCAAACCGATCATAGGTCGTCGGGCCAATCGCGGGACCGTCGCCGGCGAGCAGGTCCATCAACGCCTGGCGGTCGCTGACTGGCGGCTCTATGCGGGGCAGGGGGGGCGTCAGGGCCGATATCCGTGGGCGCAACGCCGAGCGCGACCCCTGGACGCCTCTGCATCGCGTGGGCGGGGCAATCTGCCATAAACCCCTCCACCCGCGCTGTGCGACCGTCCTGACGGCCCTGATTTTGGTTTGTTGATCACGATCGCAAACTTACCTGTGCTTTATCTACGTTTCAAGACCCTGATAAGTGCAATTATCACGAGTGTGGGATCGGGGGCGCGGGGAGAATGAATTTGAGGGATTTTGCGGCATTTAAGTAATCCACGTTTTTACTTGCGCCTAAGCAGCTATCGCGCAATGTATTTGGATGGATGTCACCGGAGCGCTCTATGGTTTCGGCGAGCGTAGCGAAGAGCGGAAGAACGCTTTTGCTGCGCTGGCGCAGGCCGTGGGAGCGATTTCGCGGCTCGATGTTGAAAGTGCCCGTCACCCGCTGCGGTCAGCGTGGCTGAGGGTTGAACGCGAAGTGGCGCTGGCGGCGACCGCTCGCGAGACCGGGTTCGAGGCTGATCACCAGAGCATCGTCGCTGCCCGCCTCGGCGCGGTGAGTCTGCCGCGTGGTCATATCCAGCTCGGCGATCTCGATGACCGCGCACGGCGATGGACGCCGATCGCGCAGCGCAAGGGACCGCCTGAATTACGTGCATTGGTGGCGAAGCTGGCGCCGTTGCGTGGGGACCGCGACTTGGTCGCGCTCGCCGAACGGGTGGCGCGGGCGCTGGGAGATTGCTCGCAGTCGTCGTGGGAGTTTGATGAGGGCGTGCTGACTGGGGCGCCGGTGTTGCGCAACGTGCCGGCCGAGCCGGGCGCGGTCGATGCCGTTGATCTGGCGCTGGCGCTGCCGTTCGCGTTGCGGCGGATCGGGGTCACGACGACCTTGCTGCCGGGCCTGGCCGGGCGGCCACGGGTGTTTGCGCGGGAGGATGTGACGCCGCTGGCAGCACTCTCGAGTTGGGCGGCAGCGCTCGAGTTGCAGGCAGGGCAGGGGGCTGCACGGCTGCGTGAGTTGTCGGCTTATGCCGGGTTGGGTCGTGTCCCAGGTGGTGGTGTAGGTCGCGGTTGGCCATCGGCGATCTTCGGTTAGGTTTGGGTTGCAATATCCAACCAACGGAGATCACCGA
>NZ_JACIIV010000044.1 GCF_014205635.1 Polymorphobacter multimanifer | reverse complement strand
TCAACAGGGTCTGATCCTCCCAGAGTCATCGGCAGTGTGAATCACAGCTACGACCCAAAGGGAAGACGCTCTGCCCGGGAATCTGCCCCGGCTACATCGGAATCTCCCTAACCGATTGAGTCTACGCCCTTCACCGCACTTGCTTTCCTCTCATGTTGTCCCGTGATGCCTCCATTTTTTGTAAGGGGCGCAATCAGACCAATGTGCAAAAGCAGGATTCATATTGACGCAATTTGGTGAATAATTCTATTCAATATGCATGTTGAGCAGAATAATCCTTTGCGTGCTGCTTTCTGCGTCGTCGCCGGCTGCAGCACAAACGGCAGTTGCACTGGATTTTGGGCAACCGCAGATCAACACAAGCGGCGCGTTGGTAACCGCTCGGGATGGTTTTACGCTGCGCCAGCTTGGCATCTGGACCAAAACGTCAAGAGCAAGGCCAGAGGACGCTGCCGCGCAAGCACCCACGAGCCTTGCCGACGCTGTTAGCGGAGATGTGACCGCATCTTCGCTTCCAGAGCAGTCCGACGGAAACCCCTGCAACTTTCCCGGACTGCCGAAGTATGTTCCAGGACTGCAGAAAGTGGTTGCCGTGCGAAGGCTTTCCTGGTGGCGCGCGGTTGCAGCAACGGAATGCCGATACGGCATCCCACCGGGTTTGCTCGATGCCTTGATTTTGCAGGAGTCCCGCTATCATCGGGGCGCTGTCAGTCCCAAAGGCGCAATCGGGCTTGCGCAACTCATGCCGGGGACCGCGGCAGAGCTTGGCGTTACCGATCCTCATGATCCAGCGCTCAACATTGATGCCGGCGGCCGCTATCTGCGCGACATGCTCACCCGGTTCAACTCTGTGACGCTCGGGCTCGCGGCTTATAACGCAGGGCCAGGCGCCGTGCGCTCGTCGCGGGGGATACCACAGAATTCGGAAACGCCGGATTACGTCCGCCGAGTCCTGGCGATATGGGCATCCGCTCAGCATGATCCGCTGATAGCCGTCCGACATACGGCGCAGTTGCTTGGGTTTGATCCGGTCGCAAAGTAGCGAAAAGTCTCGGCCGCGGTTGTTGACCGGTAAGCGATCACGGCTATCTGACATCATGGTGTTGACGACGGACCTTGCCGACAGCGTGGATTTCAGCCCGCTCAGAGAGTCAGTCTTTTTTTGGAGCGATAAGGTTGCGCATGCAAGCGGAGACGCTTGGCGTCCGCGATCACTTCTCGCTCAACTCCATGATAGTTGATCTTTTGGCAGCCGGCCGCTCGGATCGTAAACAGTTACTCGCGTGGGCAAATTCGGTCCCCAACGCCAGAGAATGAGGTTGTTATTGTCGGGGCCAGCACCAGGCGCGAAGCTTGGGACTATCATGCCGGCAAACCCGTCTGCCATAAGGGCGTCAACGACAAGCCAGGAAGGTGCCTCCTTGCCCGCGCGCATACAGGTCAACCAAGCGCAGCCGAGGTCGTCTATTGTGACTCCTGAAGCTGCCCTCGATGCTTCCATGCGCAGATCTGCGATCGGCTCACAATCGACGTCATATTCGCATATCGTAAGCGGTTGCAGCCGCTGGGTCAGGCCCTGGGTGCATTCATTGATGGCCGTTATGATATCCAATGCAAGATAAAGCCTTGGCTCACCTTTGCGATTGAACCTGCCGCCAATTTTCGCCGCACCCTCGCCCGACATCGGCGAAAACGACCACATCGGATCATGGCCGCGGTAACACTTCCCGCTGAACTTCAAGCAAAGCCACCCAGGGCAAGATGATCGAGATAATCACGCACAGCGCCTGCTTCGCCGGCCTTGACGAGCGCCTCCGGCGTCCGTCCATCGAGCGCTGGAATCGGTTGCGAGCGATACCACGCCATTGCCTGCGTTTCGCCGCCGGCCCATTCGCGGATCAGCGCCACAATCTCGAGCATTTCGCGAACGCGCGACTGCGTTCGAGGGGCCGTTCGGCGGTCAGCTTTGCCGATGGTGGCGGTGCCGAGTCCAACTGTTTCTGCGAGCTGGCCTTTGGTCATCCGAAAGGTGTCGGCAACCCGATCAACGTCAATTATGCCTCCAGAATCGATAAAATGGGTCACAAACCCTGCGTTGGGCAGCATCGCATACTTCGTCGGCGCGCCGAGGCGTTTCTTGCGGACCCTCGGGTCCGCTATTTGCTTGCCGCCAATATCCCTTGCTGAAGTGGTCAAGTCTCGTCCTTCGCCTCATATCAAGGCATAATATGGGACAAGGCTCGCGAATGATCAAGTCGCGAGCGTCAGACGAGTGCCTCTCTGTCAACCGCCCCATGGCAGGCTCAACGCAAATGCACCCACGATCCCGAGTGTCACCGGCGTCGTCAGCAGATAGGTTTTCTGCCAGCGCCACCAGATCTGCGGCCCGACCAACAGCCAGGCCTTCCAACCGTGGGTGTGCACCCAGATGCGCTCGCGGACGATGAGGACGCCGACCCTTGTCGCCGATAGCAGGAAGGCAATCGCACAGCAGACAGCGGTGGCGGCATAGAGCGACATCCACAGTTGGAAATCATGGGCTGACATGAGGTTTCCTTTCATTGGCCTCAAGCAACCGATGCCCGATCTTGCCTCCGGCCTGGCTTTGTCGCAGACCCCATAGCGATCTTTCGAGATCAAGCGCGCCTATTTCAGCCTTCTTGATCATCCCGCCAAAATAGTGGCCGGCGCTGTCCCTGATGCGGCCCTTGGCGAGCAATTCCGCGACAATCCCCACGGCCAGGACGCGTCGCTCGGC
The DNA here is from genome assembly GCF_014205635.1 of Polymorphobacter multimanifer. GTDB lineage: Bacteria > Pseudomonadota > Alphaproteobacteria > Sphingomonadales > Sphingomonadaceae > Sandarakinorhabdus > Sandarakinorhabdus multimanifer. Next base: position 13,932 of record NZ_JACIIV010000044.1, on the reverse strand, counting down.
GCCCATGGATGATCGTGCTTTGTCCCAGCATCTGGCGTTGATGCCAAGATCACGCGCCAGCCTGTCGGCGCCCTCCAGGACGCCCTGCCACGATGGTTCTGCAGCACCGACGTAAAGCCCAAGGCCCGGACACACACTTCGTATTGCGAGGGGGGTCCAGCATGTCTGCCGGCGGCGGCAGCGACGCCTCTTCACCTGATCCGTTGCCGGTTCGAAAGCTGCGTCGACAGCCACTACAGAATCAGATTCAAGGGGTCTTTGTGAATGTAACTGGTGTCCATCTTCGCACCCCTGCGGTGTCCAGATGCGGACATCATCCAGCGTCAACTCGGCCGTCTTCGGGTTCGCCGCCGTCGCCCCTGTCGCTAAATCTATCGCCACCATGCCGTCGATCGCATCGGCGATCTCAGCAACCCTGCGACCCAGCAGCTGCAATTCCGAGAGCCTGCCGCTCGCAAACGCGGACCGGATTGCGCCGGCCAATGCCTTGCTCTCGCTGGCAAGCATGACTGCTTTGGCCAGCACTTCACCATCAAGCCCGACAAGCGCTTCCCGCTGCCGCCGGCGGTCACGGCCAATTCGCGACTTTTCGACATCAAGTGAGAACTGCAGCTCGTCCTGGGCTTCGATCATCGGCTGCATTTCACGCATCAAGGTGATCAGCGGCTCTAATGAAATTCCGAAGGCTTCCACCACTGGGCCTTCCTCAGACGCCGATCGACGCCGCGCAACGAACCTATGGCCATTGCCTGAGAGTGACCGACGCAGCGTCTTGCTGTCGTGACGGCGCAATTGGCGTCCGAGCCCCGATCGGCTCATACCGCACTGCTTTGCGAGAAAAACATTGCTATGGGCGAGCACCACCCGCCCGCCCTGCGCATAGTCGCTCGGCTTGCTCAGCCGGATGAGTTCAAGATGAAATCGCTGATCGGGTTGGCTGTGCCCGAGCAACCGCGCGGCGCGCACATAGATTCGCACCACATCGAGTTTCGATAGAGGCACCTCTCCTGGTCTTGCCTCGATCCTGGGCTGCATTCGGGCACGCTCGTCGACATAACGGCCAATGAGCTGGCCGATGGATTTGCAATCGGTGCTGTTCATACTGCCTCCTTGCCGGAGCAGTTCCAGGCAACAGAAATCCGCTGCGCAAAGAGCGCGTATTCTTGACAAACATGCCGGGACTATTCAGATTGCAGGTCAGGTTTGGAGTGCTGCAAACAGGTTGCCGCCTGTTGAACGTCCCACGGAAAGCCCGGCGATACGCCGGGTTTTTCTGTTTCTGGCGCTGTCCTTTCGTTTTGCTCGACTCGTCCTTGACGAGGCGATGTTGATGGGGGCCGCAAACCATTGCATGGCTTTGCAAACACACGTCTCCCGGTCACGAAATTCGTGCGTAATCGGGTTCTAGAGACGGGTTCGGGCGCATTCCAATGTTTGGGGACCCGGTGAAAAAACTCGGGCGCCGCCGGGGCGAGCCGTCATTCGCTCAGTTGCAGATTTGCGCCATAGCCCCCCTTTCCCCGTTCATCAGATCAGCGGATAACATCCTCGAACCGGATCGACCGCTCGTAGAGTGCGTGAACGATCATTTCGGTCTGTGACCCGACGCGGTAGTGCTTGCAGCCGCGAAGCACGGCGCGGTTGACGTCGCTTGCATCGATCCCGAGTTTTTGCGCAATGCAGCGTTTGCTGTGCCCTCGGCAAACCAGCGTGATCACCTTGACGTCGCTATCGGAGAGCCTTGGGTGTTGCTCGGCGGCGGCACGGCGGATCCGGCTGCCGGCCGAAAATGCGCGAGCAGCAACATAAATGGCGAACGGAAAACTGCCCGGCTCTATTATCCAATCAGCAGGGCTGACAAACGAGACCAGTGCCGATGATTCGCCAGGTGTATGGATCGGGATTGTGTAACCCTGGCCAAGGCCATACGCCGCAGCAAGTCGCAGATACGCTGAATGACCTTGGGTCACTGTCATCAACGCCGTAATCTCGCACCATTCAAATGGCGTCGCTGTCTGGCTGGCCAGTTGCAGGATCGGGCTTTGCGCAAAGCCGTAGGTATCACTCTGGAGTTTGATCCAGCTGTCGGGGTAATCCTGCAAAAGTAGACCGCCGATCGAGTGGCCACTGTTCGACTGAATGAAAGCATAATAGCAGAAACCCAAAGCGGTTTTTGCAGCTATGATCGACCTGTGCAATTCGTCGAGGCTAACAGCCTCATCGATCTGTCCAATCGCTGTTTCAACACCTTCTATTAACATGGTCATTCACCCCATAAACACAGCGATATCGACCCTTTAATAAGATGACACAGAACACATTATTACGAAATACCAAGGTATTCCGTCACCTTTTATTAGCTATTGAACAAACAGGCTTGCTCGATTCTTTCCCGTCGCCGTCGGGCAGCCTCGCGGACTCGTTCGACCGTCTGGAAAGCATTTCCCTTGGCCCAGCGCACATCAAGAGCGGTGTCGTCTTCCTTGAGATGATCACTTAGAAGGCCCACAAACTCGGTGAGGAATTCGCCCAGATAATGCTGCGCCGGTGTTCCAAGAAGTTCGGAATAGCCGAGGGCGCCCAATAGGTCGGTAGTGATCCGGGCAGCGCTTTTCGGGCGAGAGGCAGCTTTCGCCGCCGCTTTGCGAATCCGGCGCAAATGGCGCTCACTGATGCCGGCGTCGGCAGCGATCTGCCTTGCACAAGGTGCCTGGAGGCGGCGCACAAACATGGCGACGTCATCTCGACGAAATTCATCCCGATCAGACGTGGCCTGATCGCGTGTGTTCGATAACTCCGGTGTTTGTGCCATTGCGCCAATACCCCTTGAGGACGCAAAGGCTAACATGAATAATTCTATTCACGCAACCCGCTATCGATTGTCGGCAGTTTGCGGACATCGCATGCGTCATTCTGTCCAAATTCGGGGCGAGCAAGGCGCATCAGCGCCAAGGTAATCGTCTGAACCCGGTCAAGTTTTGTCTGTTTCATCGCCTCAAGACGCTTGCGGCACTCGTGGAGCATTTTCATCTCCTCGGTACTGAAACCAACGTGAATTTTCTCGCGCCCAGAGAAGTCATATTTCTCATGGATCCGGAGCAGAATCGATACGGTTAACCGCTTGTCGTCGATGATGGCATCAAACCCTGCAACGGCCGCACCGCGCATCGACACCATTTTTTGTTCGGCGATCGACAAAGCATGGATCGCAGCAGCGGCATGGGCAATCATCGCTGCACTGCGCGGCAGCGCAACGATCGTTGCGGTCGGCTCTTTCTCCGTTGTCAACAGCCCGCCTCCGACGTGATCGATATCAGTTTTCATGAATCACGACTTAGCGGACATTCATGTCCGCACAACCGGACATTTTTGGCCGAGATTGCGGACATTCTTGGCCGCTTTGGTCGTGCCACGCATCATTGCTGCGACAGCTCATAATAAAATATCCGTCATTTTCAGCTCAAAGCGGCAAATTCAAGCATTTCACTTGGCGGCGACACCTAATCCTTTCGATCATTTGCGTGGCGGTCAATCCGGCCGCGCAATTGAAAGGAGACCTTCTGTCATGAAATCCCTCTCTTTGCCGCGCATGGTGCCCGGCAAGATTGGCGATGGGGCGCTCGTTGCCCTTATCGCTGCGCTCGGCGCCACTGCCGCCATGGCCGGTGCCGATGCGACCTTCGCGCCGGCGCTGACCGTGTTCACCGATTACCTCGAAGGCACCGGCGGTGCGATCATCACCGTGCTCAGCCTGGCAGGCGGCATCATCGGTATGGCCTCGGGGCGCTTCAGCCTCGGCCAGATCGCTGTTCCCGTTGGCGTCGGCATTGGCGTTGGCACCGGTGTGCCGATCGTCACGGCCGCCGTCACGGCGGTCATTTAGTCCGCAGGCACCTGAGGGCGGTGTTCTCTCATGTCGGATAAATATCTCATCCCGCGGCGGCTCGACGATCCTGAGCTGATAGGCTTGTGGACCCTTGACGAGTTTATCGCACTCGTCGTGCCGTTCGCGTGGGGGATACTCTCGCAGCATCTGTTTATCGGCCTGGTTCTCTCACTGGTTGGCTGGTTCGTCTTACGCAAGGCAAAAGCTGGACGTGCCGCCTCCTGGTTGCTCCATTTGGCCTATTGGCATTTGCCGCCGGGGTTCACCGGCATGAAGCGGACACCGCCCTCGCATTGTCGCCTGCTCGCGGGGTAACGCACATGCTCGCTGATATCGCCCATGAACGGTCGCAGGCGCTTTTGAAGCAGCGCAACATGCTCGCCGTCCTGGTGCTGACGCTGATCGGCCTGATGATGGTCATCATCATGATGTTCGTTTCGCGTGATCGCGAAATCGTTCTGCAACCCGTTTTGTCGCGCCCGCTGACCATCAGCTCGGCAGGCGTGACCGCCGAATATCTCGAGATGGTTACCCGCGACACGTCCATCATCGTACTCAATCGCTCCTCCGAGGCGCTCGATTACTGGATGAACGAAGTCCTCAAGATCGTGCATCCGTCGGCTTATGGCCTGGTGAAGGCCGATCTCGTCAAGATCGTCACCGAGCAGAAAGGCTCTGACGTTTCGCAATCATTCCTGATGTCGGGGATGAAGGTCGATCCCAAAAAGTTGACGTCCGAGGTGAGCGGCACCGTGACAACCTTCGTCGGCAAAAAGGTCATCTCGTCCGCCAAAAGGACATTCCAGTTTCGCTGGTCCTACGCCGGACTGACGCTCAGCATGAGCGGTTTCGGCGAGATTGTCCCCATCGACAAGGAGGCCGGGCAATGATCGTTCGCCAGATCGTTTATCTTGAGATCCTTGCGCTATCGTTTGTTGCAGGCGCGTTGGCGCCACCGGCACGCGCCGACCAGTTTCGAATGGCCGCTGACAATGCCCGCATCGACTGCGTTGCCTCGAAGCGCGAATTGACCCGCATAAGCCTTGTCGGCGACTCCTTTGCCAGCCTCAACAAGGTGGCGACCGGCGTTCCCTACAACGACTTCTCGGTGGTCAACGAGCCGGTCCGCGGCGACATCTACCTCTCTGTCCCCGAGACATACGCCGCCAAAGCCATCAACTTCTTCGCCACGTCGAAGAAGGGCTATGTCTATAAATTCGTCTGCGAAGTGTCTGGCGTCGAGGCGCAGCAGGTCTTTGTCACCAACCCTGCCCTCACCGAAACCAAGGCGCGGGAGTGGGAAGAGGAAACCTCCGTTCAGACGACCGCCATGCGCCTCATAAAGGCAATGGCGACCATGGCGACGGTCGACGGTTACGAGATCCGCCAGCCCAGTTCGATGCCGGTCGCCGTGGGGCCGCTCTCGGTCCGCCTGATTGCCGAATACCGCGGCGCTGCCTTCATCGGCAAATCCCTTCGGATCGAGAACCGCGGCACAGCGCCTGTGCTTCTGCATGAAGCCGATCTGGCTCCCCAGGGCACGTTGGCGGTCACGATCGCCAAGCCCGGTCTCGCGCCCGGCGAAGTGACCTCGGCATGGCTCGTTGGCAATGGAGGCGATCGGTGAAACTGCCCTTTGGCAAAAGACCGCCGAGTGACGACGCGGCCGAAGATCCCGCGGTAACGCCTGTTTCAGGGCCTGCTTCTTCGCCGTCTGACCCGCTTGGCGGCGTAAACTCCCGGATTGCGAGGCGCCAACAGATGCTGCTGGCCGGAATCGGCGCCGTCGTCCTGGCCGGTGGCGTTTCATACATCTCGACCCGATCGACCGATACCAAGCCGTTGAAGCCCGACGATCCGACAGAAGTCGTGATTTCCGCCGATGCTATGGTCGGCAAGAACATGGCGCAAAAAGAGTGGCGCGCGCAGTCCGAGAACCAGATCAAGGACGCCGTCGACCGCGTCAAGGCCATCGAAAGCAAGATGCCAGGTCTTGAAAAGGGCGGTAGCGATATAGCGGCGCTTCAGCAGGAAAACGAGAAGCTCAAGGCCGATGGCGCCCGGCTCTTCAAGATTTATGAAGAGCAGAACACCGCCCAGGCAGCAAAGCTCAAAGCCCTCGAGGAAGGCAGCCTCACAGCGCCTGGTAGCCGCGCGTCCGGTGCAAGCATTTCGCGTTGGAAACAGCCTGCGTCCGAACCATTCCGGGTTGCAGGCGCCGGCGGCGATGCGGCGGCAGCAGGCCCAGGTGGCGCCGGTCGATTTGGTGGTGAGGCCGGATCGATGCCATCGATCGCCGAGGTCAAGACAATCAGCTTTGCACCCGCAACGCCCAAAGGCGGGGCTGGCAAGTCCGATGATGGGCAAGGCTTTATCGGGGCTCGTCCCGACGCGCCGCCGACCGTTATCGAAGCGTCGCCCGATTATCTGCCGCCCAACAGCTATGCGCCGGCGCGCGTGATCGTCGGCGTCGATGCCAGCGCCGGCGTCTCGTCGCAGACCGACCCCTTGCCTGTGGTTCTGCGAATCACGGGTCCCGCGCGCTCAGTCGTCAACAATGGCCGCGTCCTGACGACCCGCCTTGAAGGCTGTGTCGTCAATGGCGCGGCGCGCGGCGATCTCTCGGCCGAGAAGGTCTATGTGAAGCTCGCCAAGATGACCTGCGATCAGCCCGGCGGGCGTGTCGCGGTCTCCGAGGTCAAGGGCTTCATCTCCTTTGCCGGCAAGACCGGCGTTCGCGGCAAGGTCGTCAGCCGCGAGGGCTCACTCGTCACCCAGGCCTTCATCGCCGGCATCGCCGGCGGGTTCGGGCGCGGCTTTTCGGCCAATGCCAACGCGTTGTTCCAGGGTGCCCAGACAGTCGTCAACGGCGAGCGCCAGCAATTGTCAGCCGGTGACCTGGCAAAAGCCGGGATCGGTCAGGGCGTTGCCCAGTCAGCCGACATGGTCAGCAAATATCTGATCGAGCGCGCCGAGCAATATCAGCCTGTCATCGAGATGCCGACGGGCATCGATGTCGAAATCGTCTTTCTCGACGGCGTCTATGTGAGGGGATCGCAATGAGCATTTTCGACCGTATGTTTGGCCCCGGTATGGCGGGTGACAAGTCTGTCATTCGCTTCCTACTGCTCCTTTCTGGCGTTCCGATTTTGACCGTCGCAGGGTTCTGGCTGGTCAACGCCCGCGCTGACGCGAGCCCTTCGATCGCGCCGGATGCGGTTATTGCGGCGCTGGCGAAGCGTTTGCCCAAGACAGAAGTCAGCAGCATCGACTGCAAGAAGCTGCCCGGGGTTTGTGAGGTCGCGGCCGGATCGACGCTGTTTTATACCGATCCGGCAGCCCGCTACCTTATCATCGGCCGCGTCTATGACATGGAAACGCGGACCGATCTGACCGCGACGCGCTTGCTCGAGCTGAACCCGGACGTGCTGGTCAACGGCGCGGCTCGCCAAGGCGGCGGCAGCGGCCCGTCCGCTGCCAATGGTCAACCGGATGGCCAGCGAGCTCGACCCGCTGTTGCCCGGAACGTTCCACTCAGCCAGCTTCCTTCGAAGGGCGCGATTCCATGGGGCCCAACATCTGGTCCCAAGGTCACCGTGTTTTCGGATTTCCGCTGCAGCTATTGCAGCCAGCTCTCGGCGACGCTCCAGCAGATCGGGGCGCGGGTCGAAGAGCGACCAATCTCGGTGCTTGGCAGTCGCCAGTTGAGCGAGGCCGTTTACTGCTCGAAGTCGCCGGTTTCGGCGTTGCATGCGGCCTATGCGGGTGAGACGCCGCAAAGCCCCAAGTGTGACACCTCCGGTCTCGATGCCAATGAAGCCTTTGCGCGCAAACACGGTTTCAATGGCACGCCCGTCATTGTGCGCGCCGATGGCGCCGTCCTTGAAGGCTTCCGCCCTGCGCCGATCCTGACGGCCTGGCTCAAGGGTGGGCCGGCGGCATGACGCAGATGCTCCTGATCGCCGGCGCGTTGGGCGTCGTGGTGCGTCCCTTCTGGGTCATCACGGCCGCCGCGGTCGCCGCCTGCATCGATGTGATCTTTTCAGGGAGGTATTGGTGAGCCGATTTGCAATGATCCCAGTCGCAATCGTTCCGCTGCTTGCTGCCTGTGCCAGCACCGGCAACATCAAGGGCGATTTCCAATGCGCGGCGCCAGGCGGCACTTGCGCGCCGATGTCGGTCATCGATGCCGCCGCTGTTTCGTCGATGGGCAATGTCCGGTCGCCGATGGGGATCAACGATCCGGTGTCCGTCCCGCGTCCGCTTGCAGGGCCTTTTGTCGCCGACGGCGCGGCGCCGCCCCGGACCAGCGATCGCGTTCTGCGTGTTGTGTTTCCAGCGCACATCGATGCCGACGGGATCTACCGCGAGGAGTCGGCAGCGCATGCCGTTGTCGAGAACGCCGCCTGGGCGCAAGCGCTCGGTGTCCGCCCCGGGGCGGTTCGCGGCACGCCGTCCCTTCGCACCTCCGGCATTGTCGCCGAACAGGCTCCTCGCTCCGCGCTTGCGACGCTCGATGAGATCGTTGCCGCACGTGCGGCACGATCAGGCGCGCCCAATACCAACAGTGCTGCCTCGAATGGCGAAATCGCGAATCCGCCGCCTGCCCCATTCGCGCCGGCGAATACCGCCACCACCGGGGAAGCGCCGCGCTTTGAGCCGGTTGCGTCGTTCAGCGGATTCTCGTCACGGTCGGCTGCTCCCCAATCGCTTGCCGAAGTGGCTGCCGGCCTTTCTGCACCCAAACTGCCCGTCCTTGACCCGCGCACACCGGCTGCCAATTACGACACTCCGGACGTCGTTGCGGCACGCTCCGACAAGGCACTGGCCAGTTCATCGCCGCCCGTGGTGGTGGTCGGATCATTGACGGCTTCGAAGCCTGCCGGGGCAGCACCTGCTCCGTCCGATGGTCGTGGGGTCAAAACCGTATCGGCCTTGGCACCCTATGGCACGCGTCCGGTCCACTGGAAGGGCCGCACCTATGAGGTTCCCTACAAGACGCCCCAGCCCGCCTCGCCTCTCGATTCGCCTTCGCAGTCCAATCCGACTGCTGAACTCAACAAGGCTGCTCTCGCCAAGGCCTCCGCCGCTCGTCCCGAACCCCTTTCGGCTTCGACCGTCGTTGCTGTTACCCCGACGAAGAACGCCGAGGTCGCGATGGCGCGCGTTCGCGCGATGGCGGCGCCTATCATCGCTGATGGTGTCGACAAGGGACGGCAAGCCGCCAGCGATGCTGCACCGGAGGGCTTCAAGCTGCCCATCGGCTCGACCGCCAGTGTGCCAAAATGAGCTGGATCGACAACATCGCAGCGATGCTTACGGGTGACACGACCAGCCCCGATGCTCCGCGCCCCTCGATTCACCTCGACACGCTGTCGTCATGGCTGCCGTACCGCACGTACATTCCCGAAGAAGGGCTTTTCATCAATGCGGCCTCGATCGGCTTCATCATGGAAATGCCGCCACTGGTCGGCGCCGATGAACGCACCGCCGACATCCTCGGCCAGTTCTTCCAGGAGGGCATGCCGGCGGGCGCACAGTTGCAGGTGCTGTCATGGGGCAGCCCGCGCGTCTCGCGCCGGATCGGTGACTGGTTCGTTCCGCGTTATCAGGCCGGCGGCATCTACAAGACGATCGGGCGCCATCGTGCCCAATATCTGAGCAAGGGTGTCTGGGAGTCGCTGTCAAAGGACGCGCCTTTCTATCTGCGTAATCACCGCGTGATCATTTCGTGCAGTGTTCCCGTTGGTCGCACCACCCACGCCGAGATGATTGCCGCCCGCGACGGCCTGGCCGGCGTTTTGCAGTCGATCAATGTCGAAGTCGCGCATTTCAAACCGGTCGATCTTATCGAACTCATCGACGACATGACCTCGCCGACGACGGCCGCCGAGATTGATGTTCATGCCTATAATGAGCTCGATCCGATCAACGAGCAGGTTGTTCGCCGCGATATCGATATCACCGTCGAAGAAGCGCGGATGCTGTTGCGTACCGAGCGGTTCCGGCCGACGAGTTTTGACCCCGATGGGGTAGCCGAAGTCGGTGAATGCTACCCCGACAATTTCGATATCCGGCACTTTGCGGTTCGCAACTATCCTGCGCGCTGGACGCCCTGGGAGAGTGTCCGGCTGATCGGCGATATGTTCAGCGACAAGCTGCGCCTCCCCTGCCCCACGGCAACCGTCCTCTGCCTGATGTACCCCGACGAGGAGGCCGCGTCCGCCAAGGCCGGGATGAAGTCGGTCCGCAGCCAGAGCCTCGCCGAAAGCCGCGGTGCCCGCTGGATGCCCGGCATTCAGGAAAAAAGCCAGGAATGGCGCGACGTCCAGGTCCAACTGAAAGAGGGGCGCAAGCTCGTCCAGGTCTTCTATGGCGTCACCACCTTCTCGCCGCTCGGCGAAGGTGATCGCAACGAACGCACCGTCAAGTCGATCTACCGCTCTGCCGGGTGGGATCTCAATGATGAGCGCTTCCTCCAGATCCAGGGGTTGTTGACCGCGCTGCCGATGACGCTCGCTGATGGCCTGGGAGTCGACATGCAGCGCTTGAAGCGTTTTCGGACGATGCTTTCGTCGACCGCCGCCAATCTGGCGCCGATGCAAGGCGAGTATCTGGGGAGTGCGACACCGCATCTGTTGCTCGTTGGCAGGCGCGGTCAGCCGTTCTTCTGGTCGCCGTTCGAGAACGGTGCCGGCAACCACAATGTCACGATCATGGGCAAGTCCGGCTCGGGCAAGTCGGTTCTGCTGCAAGAGGTCTGCGCCGCTTTGGTCGGCGCCGGCGCCAAGGTTGTCGTCATCGATGATGGCCGCAGCTTCATGAACAGCGTCAAGATCCAGGGCGGTGCTTTCATCGAGTTTACCATGGCATCGGGGTTCTGCCTCAACCCGTTTTCGATGATCGACCAGAAGCGGGTGTTGCTCGAAGAGGACTATAAACTCGACTGCATGGCGATGCTCAAGGCCATCGTCGGCCAGATGGCGCGCTTTATCGACAAGCTCAACGATACCGAACGCGGGCTGATCGATGGGGCGGTCAATTCGGTCTGGGAGGAGCATGGCAACGCCGGCAGCGTCGACTTTGTCGCCGATTATCTGCGTTCGATCGACAATGCCGATGCGACCAACCTTGGCATTGCCATGTCGCCATTCACCTCGAAGGGCACCTACGGGCGTTTCTTCGTCGGCCAGGCAACCCTCAGCCTCGATAGTGATTTCACGGTGTTCGAACTGTCCGATCTGTCGTCACGCGAGGAATTGCGCGGCGTCGTTCTGACGGCGATCATGTTCATGACGACCCAGATGATGACGCGCACCCCCCGCAGCGTCAAAAAAATGCTGCTGATCGATGAGGCGTGGCAGTTGCTCAAGGGCGGCTCCATGGCCGACTTTGTCGAGGCCTATGCCCGGACCTGCCGCAAGTACGGCGGCAGCCTCGCCACCGCCACGCAGTCGCTCAACGACTATTACAAGTCCGAAGGCGCCCAGGCCGCGCTCGAGAATTCGGACTGGATGCTGATCCTTCAGCAAAAGCCGGAGACGATTGCCGATTTCAAGCGCCTCGGCCGTCTCGAGATGGATGCTGGCACCGAAACTCTTATCCGCTCGCTGAAGCGGAACGGCACCGAATATTCCGAAGTCTTCATCAAGGGACCCGAAACACAGTCGCTCGGCCGCCTTGTCCTCGATCCTTATTCAGCCACGGTGTTTTCAAGCTCGCCGGCCACCTTTGCGCGCATCGAGGCGATGGTCGGCGACGGCATGACAATCGCCCAGGCGGTTGAGCGCATCGCGTTTCCTGGACTGGAGGTGCCCCATGCACTCGCCGCGGAGTGACACGCTGGCAGCTGTTAGCCGAGAGACTGAAACGCTCGCGCTTGATGCCATTCATACTGCGGTCTCCTCCCATGAAACCCGCGGCGCGCGCAGGTTGTGGAATCGTCGGCAGTTGGGCGATGCCGCTTATCTGGTGCTCGTTACCACGGGATGGTTCGTCGGCAATGTGCTTGGCATCCTCGGCTGCGCCGTCGTCTTCTTCATCATCCTTGGCGCCGGCCAGTGGGATGCTTTCTTCCTCCAGATCGACAATCTGGCATCGCGTTATGTCGCTGCCGACCACGGCAGGCGATGGATGTTCGAACACTATCTCGTCCAGACCTTCATGGTGCTGTTGATCGGCTCGACGCTGCTGCGCGCGCCAGGCTTTGTTCGCCGCGTGCGCCGTGAGCTTGCACAGGAGCCGGGCAAATGAGCGCGCTCCCGGGCACCGACCCTGTAACCGACTCCCTCAGCGCCCACGACCATGTGGCCACCCGCCGTATTGCCGGGTTCACGCCCCGCGATCTTTCAATCCTCGTCGCATTCCTTCTGCTGACGATCTGGGCGATCTGGGCGACGCGCGAGGTGCTCGAGTTGAAAGAGCGCCGCATCGTTTCGGTAAGCCTCTCAAGGATCATCACCGATTTTGTAGCGGCCGAATCCCGCAATGGATCCTCGCCCGAAACCGCGACTGCTCGCACCCGCGCCTATCTTGCCGCGACCGATGAAGCGATGCGTTCGATCTCGCAGGGCGGCAGGACGGTTCTCGTTTCCGAAGCTGTTGTTGGCAATTCGGTCCCGGACATGACTGCAGCAGTCGCAGCAGCGGTCAACGCCCGCCTTGCCCAGACACCAGCCCCTACCATGCAATCGGCACCTGTTGCGCCGCCGTCACCCGCTAGCTTGGGGGCTGGTGATGGCAATTGACCCCGCCGCCCCCCTGCTGACGCCGATCGGCGCGGGCCTGGCGTCAGCGAGGCCCCGCCGCCAACCTCGCCGCCGCCGCGTCTATGCCGGGCTCATTCTGGTCTTTGGTGGAATCGCGCTTTTCCAGACAATCAACAGCTGGAAGGTCAGTCACGCCTTTTTGATCAACACCTCGCCGTCGTTGCCAAATTGGGCGTTCGTCCTCGAAACGAGGGCGCCGCCGGCGCGTGGCAGCCTGATCTTCTTCCGGCCACCCGTCTCGCCGGTGTTGGTAAACAACTTTGGCACCAAGCCGCAGCTCTTCGGCAAATATGTCTATGGCGTCGCCGGCGACGTGGTCACCCGTCATGGCCCTGACTTCTTCGTCAACGGCAAACACGTGGCGCGGGCAAAAGAGAAGTCACGTCGCGGTGAGCCATTGGCAGCAGGGCCAACCGGCGTCATTCCCCATGGTTGCTACTTTGCCGGCACGCCGCACAAGGACGGGTTCGACAGTCGCTACGCGATCATTGGCTGGATCTGCCGCGACCGTATCGTCGGCACCGGCAGTCCGGTTCTGTAGCGCCGTGTCAGCTGTCCGCGCCTCGTTTCTGTGCATCGCGGCGTCGCTCACCATGCCTGTTGCTGCGCCCCTTGCTGCACGCGATTACGGCCAGCAAGGCACGATCTTTCCGATCCTCGAGCCCGACATATTGAAGTCGATCGAGACCAAACTTCGTGCAGCCGAAGCCAGCGGCAAGATTGCAGCGATGAACAAGGATCTCGCAAAGCGCACGACCGCTCTGGTCAAGCGGCCGCCCCCGGTCGTCGGGCTCTCCACGGCAACCAAAACGCGCAGCTGGACCTATGACCCGACGATCACGATCGGCGACGACATTCGCGATCACAAGGGCGCGCTCATCATTGCGCGCGGCCGCCGCATCAACCCCCTCGATACCGTTGGCCTTCGGCAAAGCCTTGTCTTTCTGGACGGCGACAATGCCGGACAGGTGGCCTGGGCCCTGAAGTCGACGACACAGCTCAACGCCAAACTGATCCTGACTGGCGGCTCGCCGTTCGATCGCATGAAAGCTGCCCAGCGCCGCTTCTATTTCGACCAGGGCGGGCAACTTGTGGGCAAGTTCGGAATCCACGCGCTGCCTGCCGTCGTCGAGCAGCAGGGCAAGGTTCTCAAGATCACCGAAGTCGCGCTGCCGCCGTCGCGGTAATTACCCACCCCCTGCGTTGAGCTATCCGGCGGAGACAGCGCCGAGGATGGTGTTGTAGGGATTGGCCCCGGACAGTCGCGCAGTATCGACG
>NZ_JACIIV010000043.1 GCF_014205635.1 Polymorphobacter multimanifer | reverse complement strand
GGTGGCGCGTCCGTTCGCGGCGTTGCACGACCCAGGCCCTGCTATCCGTTCGCCGTAGGGCTGCTTCCGCGCGCAGTGTCGCCGCCCGGTTCAGCCGGAGCGCCCGATCTGTCGAGTGCATCAGCGCCGCCGGCTTTCTTCCCGCGCCGTTGAAAGAAGGCAGCGCCCTTCGCACGCCATGCCTCCTTCGCGCGGGTGTCCTTCGATCCGATTGCGTCGAGCAACGCTCCGGCCAGTGTCTCGGCATCGAGTGCATCGGCCCCGGTTGTTGCGACGAGCTGGCCGAGCTGTTCGACCCGCTTTGCCCTCAGAGCGCGGGCCTTGTCACCCAGCGCTTTCAGTTCGGCATCGTAATCTCGAACCTTGCGCATCGCCTTCACCCTTCCGCGTATCGTTCGTTCGTATCTTAGCGCCGCCAACGATAGGGTAAAGTCTGAACGGTACGGGAAGCACTATCTAGTCAATCACGAGGAGCGAAGCGAATTAATAGTGCGCGCTTATAGAACGACGTTGCCGTTCTGCACGAAGAGAGGTAGCGTTGGCTCCGGTATGGCGATCTACCACTTCTCCGCCAAGATCATTAGCCGCAAGGTAGGCAGCAGCGCGGTCGCAAGCGCGGCCTATCGTGCCGCCGAGCGGCTGCACGACGACCGGCTGAACCGCAATCACGACTTCACCAACAAGGCGGGGGTGATCCACTCCGAGGTGATGTTGCCCGAGGGCGCGCCGGAGCGTTTGTCCGATCGAACGACTTTGTGGAACGAGATCGAGGCGCAGGAGAAGCGCTACGACGCGCAGTTGGCGCGCGAGGTGGAGTTCTCGATCCCACGCGAGATGAACGAGAAGCAGGGCGTGCAGCTGGCGCGCGACTTCGTCGACGAGCAGTTCGTGAAGCGCGGCATGGTCGCCGACCTCAACGTGCATTGGGACAAGGCGGCGGACGGCAGCCCCAAGCCGCACGCGCACGTCATGTTGTCGATGCGCCATGTAGACGGGCAAGGGTTCGGCAATAAGGTTGCCGACTGGAACGACCGGGGATTGTTGAAAGACTGGCGGGAGGCGTGGAGCGCACACGTCAACGAGCGGCTTGCCGAGCTGAGCATCAACGCGCGGATCGACCATCGTTCCTATGCCGATCAGGGGATCGAGCTGGAGCCGCAGCACAAGATCGGCCCGGCTGCGTCACGGCGACCAAGCCAAGGGCTTGAGGCGGAGCGGATCGAGGATCACGCGCGCATCGCGCGGGAGAACGGCGAGAAGATCGTCGCCAACCCGTCGATCGCGCTGGACGCCATCACGCGGCAGCAATCGACGTTCACGACCCGTGACCTCGCGACGTTCGCGTTCCGGCACAGTGATGGCAAGGAGCAGTTCGACCAGGTGATGGGGGCCGTGCGCGGCAGCCCCGAGCTGGTCGCGTTGGGAAAGGATGGGCGCGACCAGGAGCGGTTCACGAACCGCGAGATGATCGCGGTCGAGAACCGGCTTGAGCGTGCCGGTGACGAGTTGGCGGGGCGAAGCGAGCATGGTGTCGCCCGCGCTACCCGAGACGGTGCGATCAGTGCGGCAGAGGGGCGGGGGCTTGTCCTGTCGGGCGAGCAGCGCGACGCCTTTGAGCATGTGACCGGCAGTGCCGGGCTGGCGTCGGTCGTCGGCTATGCCGGTTCCGGAAAATCCGCCATGCTTGGTGTCGCGCGTGAGGCGTGGGAGGGGCAGGGCTACACCGTGCGCGGCGCGGCGTTGTCGGGCATCGCGGCCGAGAACCTTGAGAGTGGGTCGGGCATCGCGTCGCGGACGATCGCCAGCCTTGAACATGCATGGGGGCAGGGGCGCGAGCAGTTAGGCCCCAGGGACGTGCTGGTGGTGGACGAGGCGGGCATGATCGGCTCGCGCCAGATGGAGCGCGTGTTGAGCCAGGCCCGCGACGCCGGGGCCAAGGTCGTGATGGTCGGCGACCCCGAGCAGTTGCAGGCGATCGAGGCCGGCGCGGCGTTCCGCAGCATCACCGAGCGCCACGGCGCGGCCGAGATCACCGAAATACGCCGGCAGCGCGAGGACTGGCAGCGCGACGCCACGCGCGCGCTGGCGACGGGTCGCACCGGCGAGGCGGTGCACGCCTATGACGAACGCGGTATGGTCCATGTGGCCGACACCCGCGAGCAGGCGCGTAGCGAGCTTGTCGATGGTTGGGATCGGGCGCGGCAGGCCGATCCGGACAAGAGCCGGATCATCCTCACCCACACCAACGCCGAGGTCCGCGAGCTGAATGACGAGGCGCGCGGGCGCTTGCGGGCGAGCGGCGATCTTGGGAGCGACGTGGCGGTGAAGGCCGAGCGCGGCGAACGGCAGTTCGCGAGCGGCGACCGGATGATGTTCCTTCGCAACGAGCGAAGCATGGGCGTCAAGAACGGCACGCTTGGCACGATCGAGCGGGTATCGGCCGAGGGTATGGCCGTGAAGCTGGACGATGGTCGCAGCGTCGCGTTCGACACGAAGGACTACGCCCATGTCGATCATGGCTATGCGGCGACGTTCCACAAATCGCAGGGCGTGACGGTCGATCAGGCGCACGTGCTGGCGACGCCGGGCATGGACCGCCACAGCGCCTATGTCGGCATGTCACGGCACCGCGACGGGGTGCAGCTTCACTATGGCCGTGACGACTTCGCCGATCAGCGCCAGCTCGTCCGCGCCCTGTCGCGCGACCGAGGCAAGGACATGGCGGGCGACTATGCGCGGCCCGAGCCGGATCAGGCGCGCGCGTTCGCCGAGCGGCGCGAGATCCGGTTCCCGGAACTCGCGCGGGAGATGGTCGAGAAAGTTCAGGCCAAGGCGCGAGGCATGTTCGCCGGGTTCAAGCCGAAACCCCCATCAGAACGAACGACGTCGCCGGCGATCGAGCGGGCCGAACGCGCACCCACCGGCCAGCCCGACCAGGCGAAGGCGATCAAGCGTTACGCGCACGTCGTAGCTGACATCAAACGGATGCGGGAGAACGACCTGCCGGTGCTGCCGCACCAGGAGAGCGCGTTGCGCCGTGCCGGCGAGGCTGTCGAAGCCTTGCGACCGCAGGGCTGGCGCGACCTTGCGTCTGCGCTGGCGCGCAATCCGCAGCTCGTGCGCGACGCGGCCGAGGGGAAGACGGGTGGCGCGTCGCGCGCGATGGCGGAGGAGCAACGGGTGCGGCTCGACCCCGAGTTGCGCGCCGACCGCTTCGTGAAAGGCTGGCAGGCCATGCAGCGCGACCGCACGGCCAGGGAGCAAACGGGCGACAAGGACGGCGCGGAGCGGTTGCGCGGACGCATGGAGAAGCTGGCGGGGGGGCTGCACCGCGACCCGCAGCTCGAATCGGTATTGCGCGCCCGCGCGCCCGAACTCGCGCTGAAAATGGAACGCGGGCGCTCGATCGGGCAGGAGCTGGCGCAGTCGGTGGCGATCGTTCGCGAGCGTGATCGCGGCATGAGCCGGTAAGGGAAAGCGATGGACGAGCTGGACAAAGAGGACGGCCAGGAAACCGCAGCCGAGGCATTCGACCGGTTGAGCGCCGAGGTGGCGTCCATGCGAAGCGAGCAGGCGCTGTTACGTCGCGCGGTGGAGGGGCTTGCGGCCGAGCGCGGCGGACAAGACGTGCCCGACTATACCGAGACGCTTGGCGCGCTCCAGCAGGGCATGAACACCGCGACCGGGCGGATCAACGCGATCGGCCAGATACTCGCCAAGGCTCCGGCCTTGGCGATGACCCCCGAGGACATGGCGCAGCGTATCGCCGCAGCCGGGAATGCTGCCCGGCGTGAGGATCAGGCGGCGCTTGTTAAGGCGGGCGAGGACAAGGCCCGCGTCATGGCCGACCTTCGCACCATTGCCGGGTCCGCATGGACCAGGCATGACCAGAAGAACCGGCAGCTATGGTTCGGCCTGGGCGGGGTGGCGGCTGGCATCCTCGCATGGGCGATCGTTCCCGGTATCGTCGCGCGCGAGGTTGCGACGGCCAGCTGGCATTGGCCCGAGCGCATGGCGGCACGGACGTTGCGCCTGCCCCGTTGGGAAGCAGGCCAGCGGATGATGCAGAGCGCTGATACGGCGCAGTTTCGCGCGATCGTCGCCGGCGATCGGATCGTCACCGCCAATCGCGAGACGATTGAGGGATGCAGCAAAGCCGCAGCCAAGGCGCGTGACACGTTGCGATGCACGATCAGGATTGCGCCCGCACCCTAGACGCTGCTTACCTGTCCAAACGCACAATTTTTCGATAGCCCCATGCTAGCGCCAAGCCGGCGGCTCCTAATAAATAAAGCAACGAAGACCCGATTAGCTGTGTTGGCGGATTCGGTTCCTGAAAACTGAACACGGGAAGGCGTTCTGTGTCCGCCGATGTCAGACGCGTTTGACGGAAGATCATCGGCGATAGCACAGTGCCCCAATGCCGCAGGAAGCCTTGCGCTTGATCGACATAGGCCTGCTGCCGCTTACGACCGGTGCCAGCGGCGTCAGTCAGCACTTGATCGAGCGCGGCAGTCGGTGAGAGAAAGCGCAGTTGGTTCGTCCAGAGGTCATGGCGCGCCTGAATCACGGCACGATTTGCAAGCACAGGTCCGACCTCTGCCTCTACCACTCGCTGCGCCGCATAAAGCTTAGCCGGCCAGTACTCGTCGTTATCGCCCTGGAGTTCGGGATGCTCCGTCACATAGCCTTTCAGCGTCTCGTTAATGCGTAAGTTCGCGCGGTTCGATGCTTCACGGACATGGTTGATCTCTACAAAAGCCGATGGCCCAGGTGCAATCATCTCCGCGATTGCGCCGCCCATCGCCGGGAGAAGAACCGCGATTACGAGCCAAATGCCAGCGCCGGCGAGTGCCAGAACGTGCTGACGCCACGGCAGCCCGGCGGTGATCGCTGCCACTCCAAGCCAGAAGAAGAGATAAAGGGTAGCGCTGCCAGTCCATACCGCAAGACGCCCGCCAGGTGCTCCCCACAGGAGCGCAGCTGCGGCGATGACGAGAAGGCAGGCAAATACTGGTAAGGCGCGCAGGAGCAGCCGTAGCGCCAACCTTCGGCCGAATGCGGAACTCTGGATGGCAGCAAGTCGTAACCGCCCGGTTTCTCGTTCCTCCGCAACAACATTGTAGGTCAACATCAGGAGCGCGAGCGGTAGCAGTAGAACGACTAGAAATCCCGCATCGAACCGGCCTGCGGCCAGCGCATAGGTACTTCCGAACTCAAATTTGCGGAACAAATTATCCGCACGAACCATGAACAGCGACACGTTTGCCGAGAAGGGCTGAATATCCTCGCGGCCGAAGCTCAGGGCCGCGAGCGGACCCGATGGTCGTGCGGCGTTCCAGTCCGCGATGTTCGGTTCGCCCGCCCCCCAAAATGGTGGAGGCTCGCGGCCAGCCTCGACCCGCAAGAGGGTTTCGCGGTCAGCGCTGCGCTTAGCTACCGAGCGCTCAATCTCGGCTCGAACCTGTGCGTCGCGATCAGCCTTGAAGCGCTGACCGTTCCACAAGCAAGCGATCGTGAGCAGCGCCAGCGCGAGGCACGCCCAACGAAACATCGGCACACGCCAGGTTATTCGCCATTCTTGAAGCAGCATCGTCATGCCCGTTTTCCCAGCCTACGCGCTGCGAATGCGAGGAAGGCCAAGGCTGCCACCACCCATCCCAATATAATAGCGAGATCGGCAAGATAACGCTCCGCAAAGGTTTCGAGACCGGGCGAGCGGTAGGTAAAGGTGCGGACCGTTTCCCAGAAGGAGCGATCGGCGGTGTTCGCATTGTTGCGGCCTTTGCCGGTGCGCGTCTGCTCGGCGTTGAGCTGTCGTTGGAGCGTTCGGCGGTGCGTCTCGGCAGCGGCAGCAAAGGCGCGCTGATGGAGAAGGTCACTGCCTGCCAGCCCCATTGACAGGAAGCGCACCGATATTGCCGGCGACAGCGGCGCGAACCAGCGTTGCGATGTTGCCTGTGCGTCCTCGATCGCCGCTAGGTCACCGTAAAGGCGATCGTAGATCGTATCGCTATATTCTTCACCTTTTTGAAGGGCGATTCCCGAGAAATCCACCGGAAGTTCCTCGAGTGAGGTCACTCCATATTGTGCCAGAACCTCTTTCTGCAGTGTGGCCATTGCTGGATTGCCGACGTCGTGCCCGGTTACTCCGGCTTGGCGGGCTATGGTCACATCATTCCAGAACTCTCCGGCGCTTGGCACCGGATGCGACCTGATCGCCTGTTCGGCAGCGAGCCGGGGCACCAGCACGACACTCGTCATCCATAGGCAGAGCAGCGCAAGCAGTGCGCCTCGCGCGGTCGCTGCCAAGGCGGAAACTCCAACGGTCAACGCAGCCCAGACGGCCGCGTAAAGCAGATAGACTACCCACGCACTTGCCAGACGAAGCAATCCGTCCGCGTTGATGCCCCCGGTCAGTGTTGTAAAACCACCGCCAACCAGCAAAATTCCCGTAACCAGCAGCGCGGCTCCGCCGAACATTGCACCGGCTTTGCCCGCGAGCAGCGGGAGAGGTCGGGCACCCTGCATAAGCTGAAGCCGCAGGTTGCCGCCCTCCCTCTCGCCAGCGATGGCCGCAAACCCTGCCATCACTATGAGCAACGGCATCAACGCCTGAAGAATCCAAGCGGGGGAAAGATCGCCGAAACGCTGAACGAGTCCTGCTGACTGTGCTGGGCGGGCCTGGGGCGGGTTCTGATAATGGGCCTCAATCCACACCGCTTGCCCTAGCCAAGGCGACAAACCCGGATCGAACGGCCCGAGCGCGGCGGGCGGACGAAAGGCGTATTGACCCATGTGCGCGGCGACGTGCGGGTTCACGGCACCTTGGTCGTACCAAAGCGACTGATCGGCCGCGACCGCGATTCGCCGATCGTCGGCATAGCGGGCTTGCTGAACTGTTCCGATCACGATGGCGACCAGGGCCAGCAGCGACAACACGATCGCGATGATCCCGATGCGGCGATCACGGGCGAGTTCGCGAAACTCCTTGGCGATAACGGCGGCGATCATCGTAATTCGCCTCGCATGTGATCAGCGTAGAGCCGGTCGAGTGCATTAGACTCGACAGCGCGCGCATCGACAGTCTCGACCAGTTGGCCCGCTTTCATAATGCCGATGCGATCGGCGATCTCGCGCGCTCGGAAAACATCGTGAGTGACCATCAGCACGGCCTTTCCGGCGTCTCGCAGCAAGCGGATATGCGCACCGAAATCGTTGGCGGCGAGAGGGTCTAGGCCGCTCAGCGGTTCATCGAGCAGCAGCGCATCGGCCTGTTTGGCGAGCGCTATGGCGATACCGACCTTCTGCCGCATCCCCTTCGAGTAATCGCCCATTCGCTTGGTTGCGTCTTCTCCGTTCAGCCCGGCTTCGACCAGCAGCACCGTCGCCTCACCCACCGTTAGGCGACGGCCAGCGAGTTCGGCGAAGTAGGTTAGATTTTCGACGCCGCTCAGCAGAGGAAAGAGGTTCACCTGATCCGGGATATAGGCGACACGTGCGCGTGCCGCGCGGAGATCATCGCTCACTGGACGTCCCGCGATCACGATGGTGCCCTCATCGGGTTTCAGGAAACCCAAAAACAGGTTGACCATCGTCGATTTGCCGGCACCGTTTGCGCCCAGCAGGCAGACGATTTCTCCTTGCGATACAGTGAGGTTGAGGTTCTTGAGTGCGATGTGCGGGCCAAACCGCTTGGTGACATTGCGGGCCTCAAGCAAAATCAATCCCCTGCATCGTTAGACCTTGTCGTGCGGTGCGATATACCATTACACGGCCAACTCGAATATGCCAGCCGGCCTTGGGGGAAAACATGTCTATCCGTCTTACGGGCGCTGCGCTTTGGGCGTCGAGCGCGCTGTTGCTTCATAGCCCTGCAATTGCGCAGTCCGCCATAACCGACCCTGCCGTGAGCTCGACAGAGCAGCAACAGGAGGAAATTGTCGTCACTGGCAAGTACAGCGCGGCGAGCGCCGTGACCGGAACCAAGACCGACACCCCGTTGATTGAGGTGCCGCAGTCGATCGCGGTCGTAAGCGCCACGCTGATTGATGAACGCCGCCCATTCTCGCTGACGGAGGCGCTATACAATGTCAGCGGCGTAGCGGATGTAGGTTCACGTCGTGGCTTCGATAACATCGTCATTCGCGGTTTCGATGCCAACGCATCCATCTATCTCGACGGGCTTCGGGTGGAACGAGGAAGCGCGTTCGTGCAGCAAGAGCCGCTTGGCCTGGAGCGGATCGAGGTTCTCAAAGGCCCCGGCTCGGTGCTGTTCGGCCAAGGTTCGCTCGGTGGCATCATCAACCAGATTAGTAAGCGTCCAACCGACACTCCGCTCTTCTCAACCGAGATAATGGGGGGCAGCTTTGGAACGTATCAAGGGCTGATCGACATAGGCGGACCGGTGACTAATGACGGTGCGCTCAGCGGTCGGATCAACGCGATCTACCGCAATCTGGAGGATTCGATCGATTTTATAGAGCGCCGTCGCCTTTACGTCGCCCCGTCGCTGCGCTGGAAGTCGGGCGGGACAACGCTAACCGTTCTCGGTGCGATTATCCGGGACAGACGTGATGGAAACTATGCCGGCATACCGCCCGAGGGCGTGTTCTTGCCGAACCCCAACGGCAAAGTCCCTCGTAATCGCAACATTGGCGAGCCGGGCTTTGATAACGACCGTATCGACCGCCAGCAGATTGGTTATCAGCTAGAGCACGTTTTCGACGATCGTTGGACTTTGCGGCAGAACGGGCGCTTCACCCACACAGACCTCGATTCATTGGGTATCTTCTCGGGCGGCCTCGACGCAGATGGCCGGACGCTTCAACGCTTCATCGGGAGTGTTCCCCAAGACGATCGTGCGTTCGCGCTCGATACACAGGTTCAGGGCCGCTTCGCTTGGGGAGGGCTCGACACGACGTTCATCGCGGGGGCCGATCTGCTTCAACAGCGTGTCGATCAGGTGTTCAGCTTTGGCGGCATCGGGCCGCTCGACATATACCAACCGGTCTACGGGCAGCAGCCGACACCCTTGTTCCCCGTTCTGGACTTCATCCGCAACGACTCACTCTATGGTTTTTATCTTCAGAACCAGACGAAGATCGGTGAGCGTCTCAGCGTCCTGATCGGCGGACGGTATGACATTTCCAAAACGCGCAACTTCGACCGGCTGACCAGCCAGCGCCGCAGGCAACGCGATGCTGATTTCACCTTCCGCGTCGGTGGGGTCTATCAGGTCACGCCCGGCGCCGGTTTCTTTGTCAGCTATGCAGAGGCGTTTAATCCTAGCTTTGGTGTATCGGCCGACAGCGAACCGTTCGAGCCGGAGCAGGCGACGCAGTATGAGGCTGGGATCAAAACCGACCTTGCCGGCGGCCGCATTCGCACGAACGTATCGGTGTATCGCATCACCCGCGACAACGTGCTGGTGGCGTTTCCCGGCGTTCCCGGCCTTCAACTTCAGACGGGGCAACAGCGAAGTCAGGGATTCGAAGCCGACGCAGCGGTCCGCCTCTCCGATCGCTGGAACGTAACCGCAGCCTACACCTACACCGACGTGACCGTCCGAAAGGATACCAATCCGTTGTTTGTCGGCGACCGACCGGTCAGCGTTCCATCACATCTGGTCAATTTATGGTCGTCCTACGTCCTGCCGCTTGGCCCAGGCGTGCTTACGATCGGTGGTGGTGGTCGCTATGTTGGCAAGCGGGAAGGCACATTACCAAACAGCTATGTCATCCCCGATTATGTCGTGGCCGATGCTCTGCTCGATTACCGGCTGGATCGCTGGCGGCTGCGGCTCAATGCTTACAACCTGTTTGACGCGAACTATGTCGATTCCGCATCGCCATCGGGAACGAGAACGGTGCTGCTCGGGGAACCGCTGACCGTGCGAGTGGGCGTCGGCTACGGGTTCTAGTTGGCGGCTCCCGAAAACGATCGTTCGCGCGAGAGCCGCGCCGATCGCGGCTGAGGTCGCCGAAACGGCCCTCCCCGCCTCTAGAAACCGTCCCCTGTTTCCTTCTCCGAAATTCGACTAGGTCGAGTCGAGTTTTCGGAGAAGAGCCTTGCTCGTCGGCTACGCGCGCGTGTCCACCAGGGACCAGTCCCCTGCCCTACAGCTTGAGGCTTTGCGCCAAGCCGGATGCGAGCGGGTGTTCATGGAGAAGGCGTCGGGCGCGCAACGCGACCGGCCCGAGCTGAAAGCCGCGCTCGATTATCTCCGTGCCGGCGACACGTTGGCAGTGTGGAAGCTGGACCGCCTGGCGCGGTCCGTCCGGCAGCTTGTGGAAACGGCCGAAGATCTCGCTAAGCGCGAGATCGGCCTTCGCGTGCTCACCCAGGCGATCGACACCACCAGCCCCGGCGGACGATTGGTGTTCCACGTATTTGCCGCCGTGGCGGAGTTCGAGCGCGAGCTTACCCTGGAGCGCACCCATGCCGGCCTTGCCCATGCGAAGGCGCTAGGTCGTCGTGGCGGTCGCAAGCCGGCGATGGGGCCGGCCGAGATCAAGCGCGCCAAGGCCATGCTCGCCGATCCAACCATCACCGTCGAGGAGGTGGCGCAGCAGCTCGGGGTGCAGCCATCGACGCTCTACCGGCATATTCCCGGCGGGCGCAGCTCGCTTCGTCAGCCGGCGTAAGCGGAGGCCGTCATTGGACGGCCGCGTCCTTGTCCCACCCACCCAACCCTGTGGGCCTGGCCTTGCGGCCCGGCAGTCATTCCCCGCTAACTCAGCCGTTGAGCTTATCCTTGACCGCTTTCGCTGGCGCGAAGGTCAGCTTATTCGATGCCTTGATCGTCATGGCTTCACCAGTCGCGGGATTGCGGCCCTCACGTTCTGGGTTCGCCTTCACCTTGAACTTGCCAAAGCCGTTGAGCGAGATTTCCTCGCCTTGAGCCGCCGCATCGCCAATAGCGGCGAAGACAGCATCGACCAGCTTGCGGGCGTCCGACTTGGTGACACCGTGCTCTGTGGCGAGCTTGTCGGCAAGATCACTGTTGTTCATGGCAGTCCGCTTCCTGTTGTGAGCCTGAGCACGAAGACCTAACCGCGTCTGCGTCCGGCGTCACCGCCGAAACTTTAGTGTCTGCAAACTCCGGTTACGCGAACAGGTCGCCGATCGCGCGCAGCCGGAAGGCGTTGAACCAACGGCGCCGGCGATGTTCAACCGCGTCGTGAACCATGTGGCAGCGCTGGCAAAGTGCGGCGAGGTTGCGCGGCCGGTTGTCGCCGGGATCGTGATTCAGGTGCGCGCTGGCGAGAACCACGCGCGTGACCCGCAGTTGAGCGGGCGGGTCGATACCGACGAACCCCGGTTGAGCTTGGGAGAGGTCATCAGGCGTCGGTAAGCGGCGAAGCCCTCTGCCCTGCCCGTCACGCCAGATCGCCTTGTCATCGTCCCACCAGACGCCATTGCCGAGGTGCAGCACGTCGCGGCCATGCGGACGCTGGCAACGCTCGCACCGTCCCTTCGCCCGTTGAAACCGGATGAGGTTGGACAACTCGCGCCAGTCGATCGGATAAAGCCAGCGATGTTCGCGCGCGATCGGCATGACGATTCTATGAGTCACGGCGCACGAGAACGAAAGCGGAAACTTCGCTCTAAGCCCCTACTCGCCTAAAAACCTTCTTAGTGTCACAGGCGAAAAGGTGATTAGTGGAGGATTCCCGTAGCAAACTTCCGAACCATGCTTTCGCATGGAGCCACGACCGGCACGGCCAAGCACGTTTCATTGAAGCGGCGCATCGTCGCTTTGTCGATCGTGCCGACCTTGAGCATCGCCGAGGCGGACGAATGGATCGCCTCGAAAGCGTCGCTCTTGAACCTAGCCGTGACGGACATATCGCTTAGGCCGCTTCCGCGATCCGCATTTCGATATGCAGCCCGGCCGCGGCAGTGAGATTCACCAGCGCGTCGAGCGAAAACTTGTCGATCTTGCCCCGAAGCAAATCCGACAGGCGCGGCCGAGTGATCCCGAGCCGCGCTGCGGCCTCATCCTGGGGCAGATCCCAACCTTTTACCCGTGCCGTGACCGCGCGCATCAGGTCGGAGCGCGCCGTCATGTTGGCGGCCTCCGCGGGCGTGTCGCAGAGGGCTTCCCACACATTGCTGAACGTCTCGACCTTCATCGTGCTTCCTTCCACGTCCGCAGCCGCTTTGCGGCCAAATCCAAATCCGCCTTCGGCGTCGCCTGCGTCTTCTTTTGAAACGCATGCAGGACCAATACGCCCTCCTCGACTGCGGCGAGATAAACGACCCGGAACGCACCGGCCGCTTCCCTCACCCTGATCTCGCGCACGCCCGGCCCCACGCTCGGCATAGGTTTCCAGTCCGCAGGCTCGTCACCCGCCTGGACCTTTCCAAGCTCAAAGCCCGCACGCGACCGCGCCTTGTCCGGGAACTCGCGCAGACGGTCGCGGCTGTCCCCGAGAAAGATAATCGACTTCACCGCAGGTTGCGTATCAGAACCGATACGGAAATGCAAGGTGGGGCTGGCGCGCCCGGGCCGGTCCGCGCTCTATCTCCGCTCGCGCTCCGACCGAGCCGCCTACAGGCGTTTCGTCGCTGGCGCGTGACGATCGCTCGCGCGAGGAAGGTGTAAAGGGTATTTCCTTATTTCTTTCTATCCTTCATAGTGTCACAGGTAAGAGGGCGAGAAGGGCCTAAGGTGCAAATCTATTCACTCATTACCCAGAAGGGTGGCGCGGGGAAAAGCACCCTTGCCCGTCAGCTTGCGGTTCTCGCAGGCGAGACGGAGCCAAGCCTCATCATTGATCGCGATCCGCAGCGGACGACGACAAAATGGTGGACACGCCGCGAGCGGATCGAGCCAGCCCTTGAGCGCCCCGAGCTGATTGACCTGGACGGCACCACCCTGACCGACGCGGCCAAGAGCCTCCGACGCAAGCCCGAGGGCGCGCTGTTCATCGACACTCGCCCAGCCGTTGAAGAACCCGAGGCCGAAGCGGCGCGTGTGGCGGACTTGGTGATTGTGCCGGTGCGGCCGTCCCCGGACGATTTGGAGGCGGTTGGCGAGACGTTGAAAATCTTGCGCCGACTTGATCGGCGCGCGGTTGTCATCGTCAATGCGGCGAAAAATGATTCACGGGCGACGGCGGCGCGTGCCGCCCTGTCACGCTACCCGGTCCCGGTTTGCCCGACTCACCTGTCGGACCGCACCATTTATCTGGACGCTTCGCTTGAGGGGAGGGGTGTCACCGAAATGCGGGGTCACGCCGCGCGCGAAGCGGCCGACGAGCTACGCCAGGTTTGGAGCTGGATTCAGGAGATACGACATGAGCAGTAAGCGCACCGGCCGCGCGCTCGCCGACGTGATGGGCGAGCTGGACGAGGAGCCGACCGTGACTCCGACCGCAGCGGCGGTGGACATCAGCGTCGCCAAGGAGAGTGGAACGCCGGCGATCGTGCCAATCAATGTGCAAGTCACCCCGCGCGACCGCAAGCGGCTTCGCCAGCTCAGCTTAGACAGTGGATTGAGCTTGCAGAAGCTAGGCCATGAGGCCTGGAACCGACTACTGGAGGCGCGTGGGTTGGAGCCGCTGGAGGCGGTCGCCGCAAGCGTGCCGAGCGGCCGATCACGGCGCTGACCTTGGAGCCTTTATGACTAAGAAGGTGCGAAGGAAAGAAGACGGTTCGGCTGGCTTGCTCGACCAGCTCGACCTGTTCGTGACGCTTCCCGGCGATATACCGACCCACGACGAGCAGGAAATGATGGAGCGGCCGTTTTTCAGCCTATCCAAGCAGCGCCGCAGCGAGCCGATCGACTATTCGGTTCAGAACGGCACCACGACCGTGACCGTCAACGTCACGGCCCCGGCCGAGATCGGCATCGCAACGATTTGGGATTGCGACATCCTGATATGGGCCGTGTCGCAGCTTCGGGCGGCGAAAGCGCAGGGTCAGCCCACGACGCCCCACTTCCACGTTCCGCTCTACGAGCTGCTACGCGGCATCGACCGGCCGACCGGGGGGGACGAGTATCGCCGCATTGTGGAGGCGCTGGAGCGCTTGAGCGCGACACTGATCCGCACCAACATCCGTCAGGGCAAGAAAAAGCGCCCGGAGGGCTTCCACTGGATCGAGCGCTACGCCGCACCCACCGACGATCTAGGGCGATCGACCGGGGTGGAGTTCACCATATCGGATTGGCTTTACGAAGGCGTGCTGACCGACCGTCTCGTTCTCGGCATCGATCGTGCCTACTTCAAACTGACCGGCGGGATTGAACGATGGCTCTACCGCGTTGTCCGCAAGCATGGCGGGCATCAGGCGGGGGGCTGGGCCTTCACCATGAAGCAGCTTCATCACAAGAGCGGAAGCACCCAGCGGGTAGCTGATTTCGCCAAGGAGTTGCGGGTCGCTGTCGAGCGGCAGCGACTGCCCGGATACTGGCTCGAATTGGTGAGAAACGATGAAGGTGAGGAGGTTCTTAACTTCACAGAGCGATGCCAGCTCTCGACCAACCATCCAGGCTTCCAGTTCAAGCGTTTGCCACGCCCGCCGATGGGGTTCCCCGCCGACTAAATCCCAGGGGCCAAAACCCCGATAGTGGTGGTGGTCCTACTATCGGGGGAATGGCCCCTGCGAATCACGGGGTTTCGGCCCCGCGAATCACGGGGTTTTGGCCCCCAAAACCGCCGCTAAGTCATTGAGGAGACAACACGAAAGCGCTCCGTAAGAGTCTTAAACCTACTATTACATAGTAGATTCTTCTTAAGCGATTCAGGTTGTGGATAACCCCAGGACGCGCCCAACGCAGGGGCCAAAACCCCGATACACCACGCCATGGTACGCACCACTCGCTAACTCGAAGCAACAAGGTTCAATGGAATCGGCCTAGCGGCCGATGCGCCTTCGTTGCGTGCCGGCTATCGCCGTCACAGGAGCGGCGCAAGCGCCGCTAGCTTGGCGAGGAAGAAGTTGGAGGGGAGTGCCGCTTTCTGCCCCCAGGGTTGCCCAGGAGGGTCGCCAGAGAGCAGGAGAGGGGTTCAGCGCCTTCCGAGCCCCGAACGCGACGGGGGTCGCCAGCGGGGCTTATTTCGCCTTCGCTGGGTCCGGTTCGTAAATCGTAAATTCCAACGGCTGGCCCGCCGCGGCTGCTACTCGTGGCGGGTCCACTTTTCCCGGCCGGTCGCGGTGTGTGGAGCTCGTGTTCCCTATGACATGGTCCGCCATCAGTCCGCCGCGACCATCGGCGTGACCGGCAGCGCCTGATCGGCGTCGGGATGATCGAGCAGCCGGAGCAGGATTTGCGAGACGAGGGGAGGGGAGACCCCTTCTTCGAGCATCATGTCGAAAAACGCATTCTCGTTCGGCGTCGGTGTCATATCCTCGATCATGAGGTTGGCGCGGGAATCCTCCACGCCATCGCGCCACATCTCGACTTCAGCCGGCGTGCCGCGCACGAAATCCATCGCCCGGATTTGCGTGCGGACAGCTTCGACGTCGATTATCATGCTCACTTTCCTCTGACGTCGGAAGCAACGCCTCTTGCTCTGGAATGGGCAACCTTCCGTGCGCCAGCTTCGAAAACCACAAGCGCTGCAACCATGAAGGCTGCCCCCGCCCACTGAACAGCCCCTAGCCTCTCGCCCAAAAACAGTGTCGCCAGTGCAGCTCCTAACAACGGCTCAATGATCGTAAGCATTGAGGCACGCACCGGCCCGATACGCCGCAGTGCTGCAAGAAAGGCAAGCAGTCCTACCCCGATCCCGAAGCCTGCCAGGACGACGCCAAGCCACCCCGCCGCTTCCCTAGGCGTCGTCCAGCCGCCGAGGATTGCCGTCAGGATGGCGAAGGCCAGCACGCTTCCGGCAGTGGAAACCAGGTTCACCATTACGCTACTCGCGTGTTCCTGCGCTCGCGCCGCGCAAAGAACGACACCGCACATTCCCAAAGCGGCCAGTGCGGCAAGACCCAGGCCCCTTGCATCTAGCGTTTCCGCGCCCGGCAGCAGGATCGCCATCAGGCCACCAATTACTCCAAGCATTGCCAGCATCTGCGTCGTTGTCAGCTGCTCCCTTCCGCGCAGATGAGCAAAAATGGCGATCAGGACAGGATGCACGAAGAACACCAGCACCGCGACGCCCACCGGAACGAACAGAACCGAGGCGAGAAGGGCGTAGACAACGGCGGACTGGAAT
Organism: Polymorphobacter multimanifer; assembly: GCF_014205635.1. Classification (GTDB taxonomy): domain Bacteria; phylum Pseudomonadota; class Alphaproteobacteria; order Sphingomonadales; family Sphingomonadaceae; genus Sandarakinorhabdus; species Sandarakinorhabdus multimanifer. The sequence continues at coordinate 888 of NZ_JACIIV010000043.1, read as the reverse complement.
AGACCGCCCGATAGCGCGGGAACCCAAGCATCCCGACTTATATTAAAGGAACTTGTCGTCGCAGCGACCACACCGGGGCTCCGTGGGCATTTCTTCAGCGGTGTACGCTAAGGAAACAGGAAGTTCTTGGGATTGAAGCGGTTGGCGCGGATCGGGCGGTATCGTTCGAGGGGGCGGTCAATCTCGTTCCAGAGATAGTCGCCGGTGAGCGCAATATGGCTCCAGGCAACGGCGCGATGCCCGCGCCAAGCAGCGCGTCACGCTGCAGGTCGACCGACTGCCGCTCATCGTTGGTGGAAACGCGCGTGTAACCGACCAGCATACACGACAAACCCCAAAATGGACGTTGTCGCCCACCCTAGCGATCCGACTGGGTTTGTCGCGCAATATACGACGCTTTTGGAGGGTCGGACCAGCAGCCGTCGGCCGGGACGCGGAAATCAGATGTTTGCCGTTGTCCTTAATCGCACCGTCAACGCGTTAGCGTACACGGCTGAAGGAATTCCCACGGAGCCCCACACCCGCTGCAAATATGGTCGCAACGGCTCCGCGCAGGGTAACGACCGCCAACACACTAGCCCCATCCGCGAACGCAAGTTTCGCGCCGACAGGTCCGAAGGCGAAGGCCGCGGCAGAGAGGAGCGCGAGGATCACGCCCGCTGCTCTTCCGTGAGCTGCCGTCACTGCCGCACCTGGTTCACGGCGCACATTTCGGTGCAAATGCTTCGACGATCGTCACACCTCCTACCGCTTCCGCGTCGAACGCCCGCTTGCCGCGCCGCTTCCAGAGCGCCAGCACGTCCCCGGCATCACCGCCACGCGCGCGGCCGGCGAGATCGAGCAGCGCGCCATAGAGTGTCGCGCGATCGTCGTCGGTCAGCTCGACCA
>NZ_JACIIV010000042.1 GCF_014205635.1 Polymorphobacter multimanifer | reverse complement strand
GTTCGCTCACCCATCATGAGACCGTCTCCGCTCGCCTCAAGCAGAGTGAATCACGCCATCAACCATCGATCAAGCAGGGTTTTTCAACAGAATCGACCCAGTTCCGGTCGTTCGCCTCTGCGCTCGGAATGACAGCTCGTGGTGGAAAGCGGAACCGCCGCTTTCGGGCGCCAATTCGACATGACTGGCCGTTCGTTCAGTCGGAGGTGCAGCGGCAGCTACGAGGGATCGTGCACGTCAAGCACATCCAGACCATGCTGATGGATGGCGAGGATCTGCCGTACGTCCCTCGAACTACGCCTCAGCCTGCAGGCGATGCTCAACTATAGGATGCGCGCCGAGCAAACGCAGAGCGAGGTCTATGTTTGCGCGATGCGCCAGGCGAGCAAGGTATAGATCTAGATCGGCTGGCTCGTTCGGCGTCGCCTATGCGTGCCATGTTCGAGTGTTATGCGTGCACTCTGCCTGTCGGCCAGATCGAGCCTACCACAATTATGATGCTTTGGTAGCCGCCACTGACGACACCTGATACGTGCTAAACGCCGCGAGGCTGGCGTCAAATTTGCGTCAGCGGTTTTCGGGGCAACAGCGGCTTAGGAATCGATATGAATCGGGGAACGGGAGAAGGTCTGGAATCGCGTCTTGACCCGTCGCTGATCGACCCGTCGCGTGACGTCATGTATCTCGAACCCGCGTTCCATGCCGCGTTGAACGTCCACGGCAAGTACGAGACCATGCGTTTCGTCCTAAGTCTCAGCCCTCGCAATCACGAACTGATCGATGGCATTGAGAACGGCGTGTACGACTTGGGGACGATATCGCCTGACGCATTGCAGGCCTATTCGACCTACCTGCATGAGACCGTTCACTGGTGGCAGCATGTGGGCTCGACGTCCGGGCTGATGCTCAGCCTGAGCTACCTTGCCCAATCGCATTCCAGCCTGGCATTCTTGCGCGATGCACTGAAGACATTCGGCCCGATTAAGCCGTTGAAGCGGTGGGCGGACGAAACACTGATAGCGCAGGGACCGTCAGCGCAACCGATGCTGGCCGACGCGAACGTCGCGATCAACAACGCCTTGGACGTTGAATATTACAAGCAATACGCCATGGCTCCGCAGATCACGGCCAGACGGCTGTTCGATCAGCAGCATTTCGAGTGCGTCGGCCATTGCTACCACATCGCTGTGGGGCAGCTACTTGGCATGATCGGCCATGAAATCGATCCGGAATTTTCGTTCATTCCCGACGGCAAGGCATGGGAAGACGATTTTCGACGTCTGACGAGGTCACGCCACGAAGGCTTTTATCACGGATCGCCATTACGCGTTCCGCCGGTTGGGCTGCATGCGATTTACGAAGGCCAGGCGAGATTTATCCAGCTTCAGTTTCTCGACGGTACGCAAAGATCGCAGATCACAACCGAGACATGGCGAGAGGAAGGATATCTTTTCGGGATATATGTTGAAGCCTTCGACCGTTTTCTGGAGCTTTCGGGGTCCGAATGGCCGAGCGATGTGCGAGGGCCTCTTGTCGGCATCTTTCTCCTCATCTGCGACCTTGCCATAAATCCGACCCGCGGATTCCCGCTGGAAATCGAATATTTCGAGGATTTTATCGCGGACGTCGATGTCGGCGTTCGTTTTACGCTCCTGTGTCAGTCGCTTCGCGAGCTTCCCCATCTAAGAGCCTGATCGAAAAGTAGTTGAGCGATACCAGTAGGTTGTGATTCACCGTCATTGTCGAGACGATGGGAGAAGCACTTGCCTTGGACTGATACCGCTCGCCGTGAGCATATGCGGAAGTGCGCGCGCTATCCAAGCGATTTGCGGGATGCGGAATGGGCACTGATCGAGCCGCTGTTTCCGGCGGCGCGCAGCGGCGGGCGCCGACGCACGACCTGCCTGCGGGCAGTGATGGATGCGATTTTGTATATCGCGTCGAGCGGCTGTGCCTGGCGGATGCTGCCCAAATGCTTTCCGGCGACATCGACGGTGCGCGGCTATTTCTACGCCTGGCGGGACACGGGGCTTTTGACGACAATCAACCATCTGCTGGTGATGGCGGCGCGCGAGCAAGCCGGCCGCGAGGCCTCGCCCAGTGCGGGTGTCATTGACAGTCAATCGGTGAAAACCACGGAAAGCGGCGGAATTTGCGGCTATGACGCGGGCAAGAGGATCAAAGGACGCAAACGGCATATCATCACCGACACCTGCGGCTTTCTGGTGTTCATCCTGGTCCATGCCGCCGACATTCAGGACCGCGACGGCGCTGTCGATGTCCTCAAAGCCATCCGTTTCCGCTTCCCGTTCCTGCGCCATGTGTTTGCCGATGGTGGCTATGCTGGTGACAAACTCAAGGCCGCGCTGGAAGGCCATGGCAACTGGACCCTCGAAATCATCAAGCGCTCCGATACCGCCAAAGGCTTCGTGCTTTTGCCCCGGCGCTGGGTCGTCGAGCGGACCTTCGCGTGGCTCGGCCGCTGCCGCCGTCTCGCCAAAGACTGGGAGCGATCCATCGAAAGCGCCACCGCATGGGCAACCATCGCCAGCATCCGAATGCTCACACGCAGAATCGCAAGACTCTCAACTCATTGACGTACTTTTGAATCGGGCTCTAAAGCATGCCATCACCGACTATTCCCGCGAGGAATATATCCAGGTGTCCGCCGAGCTGACTGAGTACGCCGGGTACGACCATCCGCTCTCGGCGCTGATAGCAATTGCCGAGTGGGGCGAGCAGCCAGCGGTGAAGGCGCTGATGGAAGAGCACAAGACGTTCGAATTCCGGAAGATCAATCTGCCGATACGCGTATTTCTATCGCACTTCCTGTCGTTCTCCGCCGATCGTCTCGAACATCCCGAGTTTTTCTGTTGGCCGGGAATCTGGAAGACATCGGGCGGCTCGAAGCCGGATCGAACGGCGGTCTGGCTTCGTCATCTTTCGCTTTTTGCTGACAGAGGCGATAAGCCGGGCGTGTATCCCCGACGCTGGCCCGGACGGGATGACCGAGCGGTCAAGGATACTTTCGACAGTTTCTACGGGTCCATGGCCCTTTACGATCTCACCCGGCAATGGATTCTGGAAGAGGGTGCATTCGTGCGCGACTATAAGTGGCTGTTCGAAAATTATTCGCAGGACAGAGCAGACGCGTGGGCCGAAGACACGTTTCAGCAGGTGTATGGCATCTCGCTATCCGATTTTCGGATTTTACCTGCGGTATAAGACGGAACAACAGCTTCCAGCTAAGATCGCCACCGGCCCTCCGTACAGCTCATGTGTTCGCAGCCAGTAGATTGTTCAGTTTGGCAAAGAGGTAGTCGCGATCTCGCGTACTTCGGCGAGCAAGAGAGGGGAAAGCCCCAGCGCCTCCAGCGGACGGGTACGCAGCCACTGCAGTGCACCGGGTGTGTCGAGGTCCTTACGCGCGGACATTTCGTTCAATTTCATGGCGGTTACACGCGACAAGCCCAGCGAGATGAAGCTGATCATCGTTTTGTCGGATGCGCCGATCTCTAGGTAAAGGGGCAAAGACGGAATGCTCGAGGCCATGTCCACTAACCCCGCGCTGTCAAGGGCGTAAACAAGAAGGGCGCTATAGCAACCAAACGTAAGCGCTGTTTACACCCCGTCTTGCGGGGGATGCTGGTTGGTTCAGTAGGTTTGGGGGATGAGACCCGAGCCCCCTGAGACCGCACTGGACACCAGCACTGAAGTCGCTCGCAGCGACGTGCGTCGATTCGAAGTGCTGGGTGAGATGACGGGCCGGCGGCGGTTCTGGAGCATCGAGCAGAAGCTGGCGATTTTGGCGGAAGCGGATCACAGCGACAACATCGCGGCGCTGGCGCGGCGGTACGATATTCGGACTTCGCTGATCTACACCTGGCGACGGGAGCTGCGTTACGCCCGCCAGGCCGTGGCGCGGCAAGTGTCGTCCGATGCCGAGCCGGCGCTGGTACCCGTAATGGCGGACAGCGGTGCGGCGGCAACTGATCGGCCTGCTGTCATCGAGGTAGAGTTCAGCGGCACGGTCACCCGCATCTACGCCGGTGCAGACGCGGGCCTGGTGGCAACCGTGCTCAAGAGCCTGCGGGTGTTGCCGTGATCGGGCCCGCAGCCGGCGCGCGGGTGATGGTGGCGACGCGGCCTATCGACTTTCGCAAGGGCGCAGACTCGCTGGCCATGCTGGTGGCGAGCCAGTTCAAGGGCGATCCCTATTCCGGCATCATCTATGTGTTCCGGGCCAAGCGGGCCGATCGGATCAAGCTGCTGTGGTGGGACAGCACCGGCCTGTGCCTGATGGCCAAGAAGCTCGAGGCCGGTGCCTTTAGCTGGCCATCGGTGCATGATGGCGCGATGCGGCTGACCGCGGCCCAGCTCGGCGCTCTGCTCGAAGGGCTCGACTGGCGCCGCGTGCACCAGGCAAGACGGACCAAGGTTCCGCAGATCGCAGGGTAAGCGATTGAAGCTGCGATAAATTGACTCGGGCTTTCTGGAGGCTCTCGACGCGCGTGCGCGCGCGTGATTCACTGCTTTCATCATGCTTGCCGAAGCTGATCTTCCTAACGATCCCGTGGTGCTCCGCGCCATGATCGTGGCCGCCAAAGCCGAGACGGCTCGGCTTATGGCGAAGGTTGAGCACGCGACGGCAGAAGTGGAGCGCATCAGCGCCGAAGCCGAGCAGAACGCGGTTGCCAAGGCTGAAGCCGATGCCGAGATCGCACGGCTGAGCAGTATCATCGCTGCCTTCGCGCGCCACCGCTTCGGGCCGCGCTCTGAGAAGCTCGACGACGATCAGTTCGAGCTGGTGATGGAAGATCTCAGCATCGCCATCGCCAAGGTGGAAGCCAAGCTCGATGCCCTCAGCACGCCGGACAAGCGGGTCGAGAAGCAGCGCCGCGCTAACCGCGGCAGCCTGCCGGCGCATCTAGAGCGTGTCGAGCAGGTGATCGATATCGACAGCAAGCAATGCGCCTGCTGCGGCGGTGCCCTGCACAGCATCGGGGAAGACGTCGCCGAGCGCCTCGACGTGGTGCCCGCAAGCTTCCGCGTGCTGGTGACGCGCCGCCCACGCTATGCCTGCCGCGCCTGCGAAGGCGAGGTGGTGCAGGCCCCGGCGCCGCCGCGGGTCGTCGAAGGTGGGATACCCACCGACGCGCTGGTCGCCCAGGTGCTGGTCTCCAAGTACGCCGATCACCTGCCGCTTTACCGGCAAGCACAGATCTATGCCCGACAGGGCGTCAACCTCGATCGCTCGACGCTGGCCGACTGGGTGGGCCGGGCGGCCTGGTACCTGGCGCCACTGCGCGATCACCTGCTCGCCGTCTTGAAGCGAGGATCGCGGCTGTTTGCTGACGAGACGACGGCACCGGTGCTCGATCCCGGGCGACGCCGCACCAAGACCGGGCAGATCTGGGCCTATGCCCGGGATGATCGACCATGGGGCGGTAGCGACCCGCCGGCGGTGGCGTTCATCTACGCGCCCGACCGCAAGGCTGAGCGGCCCATCACCCATCTGTCAGGCTTCACCGGCATCCTGCAGGTCGACGGCTATGCCGGCTACAACAAGCTTGGCCGTCGCAACCAGGTGGCGCTGGCGTTCTGCTGGGCTCACGTGCGCCGCAAGTTCTTCGAGATCGCCAAGGCCGACGCCTCACCAACAGCGACCGAGGCGCTGCAACTGATCAAGGCGCTTTACGCCATCGAGGACGAGATTCGCGGGCAGGACGCCGAAGCCCGCCGGGCCGTGCGCCAGGAGAAGAGCAAGCCGATCGTCGACGCGCTGTTCCGTCTGCTCACCGCCCGGCTTCCCCTGGTCAGCGCCAAGAGCAAGCTCGCCGACGCCATCCGCTACGCCACCTCGCGCTGGACCGGCCTGACGCTGTTCCTCGAAGACGGTCGCGCCGAGATGGACAGCAACACTGTCGAGCGGACCATCCGGCCTATCGCCCTTAATCGCAAGAATGCCCTATTCGCCGGCTCCGATGACGGCGGTGACAACTGGGCGATCATCGCCAGCCTCATCGAAACCGCCAAGCTTAACGCCGTCGATCCCCTTGCCTGGCTTACCGACACCCTCGAGCGCCTCGCCCGCGGGCACTCCAGCAAAAAGCTCGATCAGCTCATGCCATGGAACTTCCAAGGCTAAAGGGCCTCGGGACAGCGCTTACAACCAAACAGCCGAACGGCTTGGAAACGGATGTCGCCCTCGATCAAATCCAGGGTGTTTCTGATCGTCGTCCGAACAGGCTTCGACGTATTTCGCGAAATTTGCTCGTCGATGATCTGAGGGAGCGGCAGGCCGAGCATCCAGCGTCGCGCGATCAGAGCGTGGAACCGATGCAGATTCTTGGAGGTATCGATGCCGAGAATGATCTCGTGGCAAAGCTCGAGGACATCCGCATAGGACTGGAAAGCTTCACTCTCGCGGGGGTGCAGGGGGATGAGGGTCCAAGCGACGTCGGGGCCTTGAGCCACTTTCGCGCTTATCCGGTCGTACAGCCGCTGTTGTTTGTGTGCGGATATGTTTGGAGTCCGGCGGATAACCGCTGCTGGGAGAGTGAGTTTTTCACTGGCGGCGGCGAGCGCGGCTGCTAGCAGCCCCGACTGAGCATCGCCTGCAGCGACGCCTGCTCGTTCGAATGTCTGACTGAGGTCTCCGGCTTTGAAATCGGTATAAAGGCGGACGAAGGTGGTCTCGAGATCGGTTTCATCGCTGCGGCCAGCGCTCGGCGTGCCGGCAATGACGGTCATGAGCTGATCGTGATGGTCGTTCAGGCTGGTTTCGATCGCCGGAGTGATGATCGAGTCCTTTGGCCCGTCGAGCGGCTTTTTCGTCCATTTGTCGTAGTCGATGAGGAAGATGTTGCCTTGGAATTCGCGTTTCAGTCTGCCGGCGCGACCGGCGAGGTTCCAAAAGTCGGTCGACTCCAAGGCCTTGGTCCGGCCCTTCTCCGGAGCAAACATGAAGATGTTTTGGCAGGCAGATTAACGCCCTGCAGCAGCGTGCTCGTGCATACGAGGAAGTCGACCTCACCGGACGATACTGCCGCTTCAATTGCGCGTCGAAGCTGAGTGGGGATGTTGGAATAGTGAAACGCGACACCGTACTTAACGCACTCAACCAACGCGTAATTGGCGTGGACCACTTCTTTAGCTAGGTCCGACAGAGCCAGGCGCGCGACGGTCGGCTCGCGACCAGACATCAGCTCGGCCAGCTGGAGCGCAACGCTCTCGGCCTCCGCTGCGCCGTTTGCATAGATAATGTTCGAATGTCCGCGGCCAAGTTCCGCCGGAATATGGACAAGTTTTTCTGTTCGGCTTGCGACTGTTCGATCCAGTTGCAGCGTCGCGACTGACCGTAGCGCCTTCGATCCGTCCCCGGCGGTCTTGATCGAAAGCTTGCCCTTGGTCGCTGACTCGATGGAGATAACCAGGAAGTTCTGGGCGACGGTTGGCTCTACAGACGAAAACTCGATCACGTCGTCCAAACCGAACAGCCGGCCGAAGATATCCAGATTGCGGATTGCCGGACTGGCGAAGAGGATCTGTGATGTCGGATTGCGGACCAGTAGATCGTCGACGACCCATTGAAGCAGAACACCCCGCGATCCGGCCGCGATCGAATGCGCTTCATCAACGATGATGACGCTGGCGCTGAAGTCAGGATGGGCACCGAGAGCGAGTTGCAGCCTCTCTTGCGTCATTACATAGATGGCGCGCTCGGCAAGCGTGGTGTCCGCGTCAACCGGCACCGTGACAATGTCGGGAACATCGCGTGTCGTTTCCTCGAACTGAACCTTCAGATCCTCCGCGACTTGGGCGATCAAGGCACGGGTCGGGACAATGTAGACAACCGATTGCGCACGGTCGTTGTCGAAGAGCGCCGAAAGATATCCCTGCAATACAAAGGATTTCCCCGCGGATGTGGGTGCGGCCAGCGCGATCCGCCGGCTCTGCACAAGGCTGAGCCACAGCTTCTGCTGGAAATCTGTCAGCAGCACCGTGTGCCCATTTATCGTCACCCCATGCGCATCGGCCGACGCGATTTCTTCAGCGACAAGCGCGAAGGGAAGGCTGGGCTGTGCGGACTCGACGTCTGCTCGCGTGCCGATGGATGGGAAGTTCCCCAGACGCATGAGCACGACGCGCAGGGCCTGATCCAAGGGCACCTGTTCGGTTCCAAACAGATCGTAAGCACAAGTCGCCACCCTGAAGGCGGCGCGTCGATGATCTGCTGTCTCTGAGCACGCTAGGATCGCCGCCGAACGCATCAACCGCTTGGCGTCTGTAATGTCCGCAGGGCCGTTCTCGATGCCGCCGATCTCTTTGGTGAGCCATGCGAGTTCGATGCGGTGTGCCGCGTCGTGGAATTTGGGATTCCCCCAAACTTTGTCAGCCAGTTCCTGCATCATGACAGCCAGCCAATCCGAGCCTGGAAGAGATCGCGAAACTCTTGCACGGCTGGAAGTGGGAAGAAAAAGAGTTCCACATCCTGAGTGTCCAGTCCCGCCGTCTCAAGCGCAGCCGCGACCTTGGGAGCGACCGCTTCAAGATGCTCCTTTGCCAGCGCTCGGAAGGCATCCTCAGCGCCTTGGTCACCGGCGGCGCTGGCCTTTTGGAAGCCGTCGAAATCGAAGCCAATCAGGCAGGTGATGACGTCTTTGCGCTCGTTATATTCTTCCTCATGCGGATCCAGGTATCGCAGAAGGGCTTCCTTGCCTTCAATGGCCAATCCTGTGAAATCGATATTTCGCTGAACGAGCTGAAGTTCGTGGTCCCGCTCGTGCGGCTCCAAAGATTTTGCTATCGATTTCGCGGCGGACGTGATGGCTGCACCGACGTCGCCATACATTTTCGACTCTCCCCAATAGAGAAAAAGCCGCGCGGTCTCAGGGCAGTATCGAACATGGATCCCATCCGCCCCATGAACGGGCATCTGCGGATTGGATTTTAAGGTCATCTTCGCGATGAGCTGTGGAGCGCCTAGGATCCATTCTGTCAGGAGGTACAACAGTAGCTCGCCGGCCTCGCCATTCCGGTTTGTTGCCTTGTGTGCCTTGATGAAAAGCTTGGCGGCCGCATCATTGAGCTGAGTGGTTTTGATCAGAAAATCGTCGAACGGCAGGGTCGATTGCAGCGCTCTTACTGCATCGATTTCTTTTCGCGTCAGCGCGAAAGGCGTCAGATGAAGCCAAGCCAGTTCCACCAGCTCGTGAACTGTGGTTTTGCCCTGCCGGAATGCCGGGAAATGCAGGCGGAGAGTGGCGCCTGAGCACTCGCATAGAACCTCATGTTGTAGCTCTCTTATCCTCGGCCCCAGTCTGGAATAGTCCCGGCGAAGAGCCGCAAGAACCGTATCCAAATCTGGGCCTTCGGCCTGTTCTGCGCTTTGCTGGCTCAACTTGCCCCCGGTCGATCTTACCCCACCAGCAAGCGTAGCGCGAGGATAAGCTAAGGGAAGCAGAAACATGGCCTACTGTAGCGTCGGGCAGGCCGGCAGAGGAGGCAATCGGGTCAGCCCTTAGTACCCGGCTTGCCGGCTGAACAAATGTACGTTTCCGGCGATCAGCCTCCCGGAAGCGGCTGGAGGCAGCCCAATCTCTGTCGTACTGCGGTGCCGGTCGTGCAGACGCCGGATGTCGGCTCCTAGCCAGACATGTCGCGAAAGGGCGTCGGGAATGCGGGAATGCGGGAATGTGCCACTTCTCGTCATTTCCGCCATCGCTGGTCGAGGCGTCGGGCCAACATGAATAGATGTCTGAAGTTGGGGAGCGCGAAACGACGGCCGAATGTCGTCTTGTGGGTCGTTGCATTCATACCCTCCGAATTCATAAGACCGCTTGTCGCGGTGTCCACGAGACTGGCAGCAACTCACGATACCAAATTCATCCAAGATCGAATTGAAAGTTAACGCCATCCGGCGATACTAACGTGGAACGGGGGACGCGCTAGGTAATGGAAGTTGGCAGCATAGCGGATTGGTTCGCAGGCGGTGCATCGGCGGCTGCGGTTATGGTCGCGCTTGGTGGCTATTGGTTTTCCGAATGGCAGAGACGCAGGGATAAACGGGACCGCGAGCGCGACGCCGGACACATGATCGGTGTGAAGCTCGCGCAGGCGCTCAACAAAACCGACGACATTCGACGCCACCTTTGGGCACCCTACTCGGGTCCACCTATAGGAGGCGATGACGCGAATGAATTGTGGCGGCGCATTCAGCCTCTAACCGGCTTGCAGGACGATCCTTCGTTTTCTCTGAGCGAAGCGGAAATAAACCTGCTGATCCGCATGGACGCGCACAAGTTCATGATGGACATGATGCTCGTTATCGCCCGCTACCAGAGCATCAATACGTCGATGAAGGAATATGCGCTCCGCTATAACGCCATCATGGAACTGACCCCGGTTGCGGACGAAATGAACGAGGGTGTCGCTGTCCATCGAATGTCGCGCGAGCAGTATATGCGGATTAGGCCCTACGCGAACGCTCTAGAAGGGCTGCTACAGGGGTTGCGGGCACAGTCCGTAGAGAATGTCAGCAACGCCCGGGCTATCGCGGTGCAGTTCCAGCCGATTATGAAAGCCTACTTCAAGACGGACAAATTCCTTGGGCTTGGTGTACTTCCAGCGCCGGTCCTTGTCGAACAGAGCGGATAATGGATCTCTATACCGAGTTGAAGGGCTGGCAGGGCGCGATCGGCGCGGTCCTAGGATTCGCCGCTCTGATCGCAGGGGCGCTGTTCAATTTCCGTCTCAATCGGAAGCGTGACGAGCGGCTGAGAAATGAGGAAATCGTCAGCATCGCGTGCGCGCTCTACGGCGAGATCGTTATCCTGCGTCAAAGCGTGGCCCGCATGGCGAACGCTGTCGGCTACCGCTACATCAGACACGGCTTTCAAGGCGACCAGCCGATCGACAAGTATTTCGTCGAGCAATTTGCGATCGCCAACCCTAAACTGTATCTTGCCCTCGCGAGCAAGGTCGGGATGCTGCAAAGTCACCTGGCCCTTGAGGTTGTGCGGTTCTACGCGCGTGTAGAAGAGGCCGAAACCTGGTTGCCGAGGCTACAGGTCGATTGCGAGCGACCCTACACCTACGGTGTTAAATACGTCCTCGACCCGGCTATCGACGCGGTGATCGGCGTGACGCCAGCGCTGCGGATCATCGAGAAAATGGCTGGCATTATTGACGAGGCAGGTATGCCGGACCTCAAGAAGGCCCTGGACGCGCAAGAATTAGAGAAAATGCAGAGCCAGGCGGACAGGGAGCGCGACTAGAAAAATGGCGATGCGGTCGGTGTCGGGGAAATTTGTTCTGCCGGAGCGCGCGATACACTGACATTAACGGACGTGCGGGTTCGGGGAGCGACCAATCAGTCCTGGATTTCGGCATTTGGGTCATACCACCACCTAGGTCGCTATCGGGAACTGGCGCCGGAGCGGAACGAGGATGTCCTCGATCAAAGCGGTGCGATCAAGGCCAAGCGCCGCTCGACGGATTGCAAGGGTGATCGGTGAACGCTCCTTCATGCCGCCATGCCCCATCTGAACGGAGCTGGCATTTGATGCATGCTGGGCGCGTGTTCGCCATCCGCGGTGTTCCACGCCTGACAGGCGCGCTGCTACGATAAGATGCGTCAGACGCTGTGTACGATCGACGCGGTCTAGGACGCCCGCCGCGTAATCTAGCGTAGTACCGAGCTGCTGTTGCACCGCTTCCTCTATGATGATCATGCCGCTCATCGGATCAAAGCTCCGCCCGCGGGCGCGCGGTTCGTCCAGCGGCACCCGAAGCGAGACGGATCCCTGTTCGGTGACTCGGATGACTGCGCCGCGCTCCTGGCGCAGAACGAGGTCGGGCCCGTCCAATCCGCTTGCGGTGCCGAGCGTCCGCTCGAACAACCGCTTGTCGCCGTAGAGCGCCGACTGCTCTAGCTGCTCGGCAAGCTCGGGCGCTTCAAGTTCCGCCGGCCGCAGGATGCGCTGGCGCGGCCCGCCGACAACGACGAGGTCCAGCATTGCGGCTGTCAACTGACTCCTGTTCTCTGGCTCGAGCATAGCGACGGCGCGGGCGGTCATCTCCTGCTCGTCGACTGGGGCTGTGGCGCTCGCTAGCGTCACGTCATGCAGCGCGCGCGTTACTCCGTCCTGCAGGTCGTCCACCCCGACGAAGCTACCGCGGAACAGTCCGCCCTCCCATGCCTGGACTTCCGCGATGAAGGCCGCCTGCTCCGGCGCGGGGGAAATACCCTGCTGCACGAACGCGAGGACCGGCTTCGTCTCTCGGGCCTCCCGATATTCTTGGTGGGTCGCAGAAAGGCACGATCCCGTAGGCACGAAGCCGTAGTTCTCGCCCAGAATGAGGACGACCATGTCCGATCCGCGCAGCCCTTGCAGACAGCCGATCTGCGGCGAGTTTGGCTGGGCCCCGAAGTCCTCGGCCATAACGGGTTCGTGGCGCAGGGTGATCACGGCGCGCCGAGCTGCCGCGCGCTGGGGTTCAAAACCGGAGATGAGGGAGCTGACAAAAATTCGCATAAGCCGAGATTAAGCGGGCGCTGCCGATTGTCCATGAGCGATGCGGCGCGGGTGTAGCCGGGCGGAGATACTGCTGAGCCGACCTGAACGAGCGTCTGAAGGCGGGGTTTGCTCCGAGGGCTCTGAATGGCAAGTTGTGGGTGATCTCTGCTATGATAACGCGCTGAACGACATGCGCTTCCGGAGCCGCGTGCATTGAATTCTACCGGTCAGCACTCGGCCCCTAAGCCGCCTTTCTGCCTCTTGTTGAGTAAACTGACCATGAGCAGAATTGACGATCCTAAAGCGCCTTAGAGTCTGACTCAGAAGCCCCTGTTTCTCGATTAAACTCTTGATATTCGGCGAGTTAGGAGTTGGACCGAAGCGAGAAAGAGCCAGGCGGTGGCGCTTTCGACCATGTGCTCGAAGTCCTTGGCGAGGCGGCGGTTGCGGTTCAGCCAGGCGAATGTCCGCTCGACGACCCATCGACGTGGCAACAGTTCAAAGCCCTTCGCAGCGTCGGATCGCTTGATAATTTCCAGCGTCCAATTGCCGATTTTGGCCAGCGCGTCCTTGAGTTTGTCGCCAGCATAGCCGCCATCGGCGAAGACATGGCGCAGCCATGGAAACCGATTGATGACCGCGGCCAGCACCAGTGGTGCGCCGTCCCGGTCCTGGATGTCGGCGGCGTGAACCACGGCGTGGACGAGATAGCCGCACGTGTCGGTCAGGATATGGCGCTTCCTGCCTTTGATCTTCTTGCCCGCATCAAAGCCGCGAATGCCTCCGCTTTCCGTGGTTTTCACGCTCTGGCTGTCAATCACCCCGGCACTTGGGCTTGCCTCGCGCCCCTCGGCCACGCGCAGGTCCATCAGCAAGTAATGGTTGATCGTCTGCCACACGCCGCTGTCGCGCCATGCGTAGAAATAGCGCTGAACTGTTGTCATCGGCGGAAACCCGGGCGGCAACATCCGCCACGGCAGACCGCCACGAAGAATATACAACATCGCCTCGACCAGCCGCCGCGTGGGCCATTTGCGCGGACGGCCGCCCGGTAAGGCCGGCGGCAGAAACGGCTCCAGCACAGCCCACTCGTCATCTGTCATATCGCTTGGCAACGCCAAACCTTTGCGCGCATGAATAGCGCGAGTGATATCGGTCCACATCGTTGATCTCCGGTCGGTTCTTCGCAAAACCTCCAGAATCAGCCATGCGCCAGCGCGTCAAGCGCAACCGACTGATATCACTCAACTTACTTTTGGGTCAGACACTTAGAAGTAAAAATTAAAAATACCCGATAGATTTGTTGTAATTTTCAATTCGGCTCTGGACGGACGCTAGGCCTGCTTGATCAATTCCGCCTGAGAGCGGCAAAACGGTACTGATTTAGCATCGGGAGATAATTGGTAATTGCCGTTAAGAACTGCGCCTGTGCTGACGCATCTGCGATTCCTGTGAACGCTAGCTCTGCGTGATGGGCATCATATTCGATGTTCTCAGCCGCCACAAAACTGACCTGATTTGCTAATTCGCCGCCCTCAGCAATGAACACACCATAGCACAGTGCCATATCCCGCATTGTGGGCTTTACCGATAGTAACATTTCGGCCACCGGTGGACATTGGCGTCCGAACTGGCCGATTGCCCAACGCCCTTCATGTGTATGCAGGTCGAATGCCGCAGCCGGGAAGCCGGCAATCTTCGCTTTAGCCCCTATCGTTCGATCTGACAGACGGATGTCCGGCTCGGCGGCTATCATTTCAGCAATGAGAAAATACGAGATGAACATTGCATCTGCTGTGCGGGCTGCCGTCCGGTCAGCGATGTAGTACAGCATCAAAGGCATCCGGCTAGCAGTCATCATGAACATGACATCGGCTCGTGTACGGTTGATTGTTGGCATATTCATTCCTGTAAAACGGGACGTGCCGGCGATGAGCCAGATGGCCGCCATGCGTTCAGCGTATGGAGAGCGAGGGTCGCTCGCTCTCGAGCGCAATGAGTCTGGTGAGGCTCGGACTAGGTCCGTCTTCAATGGATCGAGTGCTCGGTCAAAATCGCAGATAGAAAGCAGATCGCAGGCAATCCGCGACTTGGGGCTAATTGCCAGCAGATATGCGAGATACGCAGCAAGTTCGTCCGCGCTGTTTTCACGCATTGAGCGATTGCCCATCACCGCGAGCGCCATACCCACGGCTAGCAAGTTTCCTATGCCGACATCTTCAACCGCGCAAACTGCGAGACGTCGGAATATCTGTTCTGCGTTTACTGAACAACCTTGCTGCGCAAAGCGCATCGCGCCCACTGCATCACCCTGACGGATCGCTTTCTGCAATGCGCTTACATTGAGGAACCGCCTTGCCGGGTCGAGTGGTGGTGATTGCATGGGTACTTGGAAGCTTGCGCGGCCTGTAGCGAGGTGTTCACAGAGCACGCGATCAAGTCCTGATAGTGCTTGTTTGCGAACCAAGCCATTGAGGTCGATCAGGCGGCTATTTAGTCCACGCCGAAGGCAGGGCTGGCCTAACTCACTCGTTGAACTCCAGACATCGAACATACCAGTGCTCCAAGGTTACTTTACCCTTGAAATCCTATGGTACTTAGCTCGACACGATAGAAAAATCGCTTACTAGCGGAATTAATCGAATATGCGTCTTCAACACAAAGCTTTGCGCTGAATTTAGTTGCCAAGAGGAATTCTAATCTACATCGATCACCTTAAGCGGCGTGTTCCCAGTCTCATCCACCCAAACCATCGCCCGCCTGGTGATTGTGCCACCAAACGAGTTTGTTCCACGGTAAATTACCGCGACTATAAAGCCTGGATTACCGCTATCCATTATAGCCGGATTAGCCTTGGCTTCAACGAGGTGAAATGATGGCGGGTTCTTCATTCTTCCCCGCAGGATCGCAGCCGCTGAGACCTCGGCAAGGAACTTCGCAGCGGCTTTCCCACTTTCGTTATCCGCCTGAGTCTCTGCCGCTGTAGGCTCGCGGGTAGCTTGCCGATAAGTGCAGGTGCCGATCCCTAGCAGGGCTATCACGAGCACTGCGCTTGTATATGGTGTGGCCCTCTTGATCCGCTTTTCAAACGTCTGCTGCTCCTCGACTTGATCGGCCGGAATTTCCTTTCCGCAGTGTCGACAGGCCTCCGCGACACTCGACACAGCGCCCAGGCAGCTACGGCACTGCATTTTGCCCACACGCATTCGAATCTTCGCCATCGTCGCCCTCGGAAGCTGATTGCCAATACCGCAGAAAGCGTAACTACTGGACATAATAGTGCAAATGAAATGCGTATCCCGCGTTTTCCGTATCTGCCGTCCCTGTTTGTTAAACAAGCCGAGCTTCAAACCGACCGGCAGGAGGCGCCATGGACGATACCTACGATCTTCGGAAACGCTTTGGGCGGTTGGTTGCCGCGCACCGGAAGCGATCCGGCATGACGCAAGAAACGCTTGCTGCTAGCGCTGATCTTTCACCCGACATGATTGGCAGAATCGAGGCAGGGCGCACGGGCGCTCGATTTCCTTCAATCGAGCGCCTTGCCGCTGCCCTGCAAGTAGATCCGGCGGAATTGTTCACAACCGAATTGCCGACAGGCAAAGCCAGAGGTGCGGCGTTTGTTGACCTGATCGCACGCTTGGACTCGTTGTCCGAACGCGATATCAGCTGGGTCGATCAACTCCTAAGTGCCGCGCTCAAGCCTAGAAGCTGACACCTGCCGCAGCGCCTGCAAACATGCCGGTTTGCGAGTAAAGGCAACAACCTTTTGAAGTTAACTTCACGGATTGGAAATTATGAGTGATGCCACAATACGATCGGATATCATTCACAGGGGCGTTTGCTCCAAAGCCATTCTCCAACTCCGAGATGGATCCTAATGAGCTGTGAGCGCTATAAATTTTGCCAACCGTCGAGCAGGGACCGCTAGCTGGTCAAAGACCTGATTTCTGAGCTCCAAGTCGGCTAAGCAGCCGGCTGGTCGTGCTCGGTCCCCACAGGGTGTTCTGCCTCGTGCGAAGACCACATTTGTTGAGTTCCGTAGCTACATCTCGGACGGTTAATACGCCATTTGACAAAATTTCGGATACTTGCCCGCGAAATTTCTCGGCATATCTCTGCGCTTCTTCCTTGTGCCGAGTGGCTAACACATTCCCGTTTGAACCTAGGACAACGCCACGGGCTTTTGCTGCTGCTAGCGCTGCCCTCGTTCGGGCGCTGATTTCACCACGCTCATGCTCGGCAAATGCCGCCATCAAATGCAGCATGAGCTTGTTCGCAAATGGCACGTCGACCGCGACAAATTCGGTGCCGGATTCCATCAGTGATGAGATGAATGCAACGGATCGCGCCAGCCTGTCTAGCTTGGCGATCACCAGAGTCGCGCGTAGTTGGCGGCACCGTGCAATTGACTTCACAAGAATAGGCCGGTCCTTGGCCGTGCCACTCTCCACCTCGATGAACTCCTCCGCCAATTCACCGCTGCACTGGGCGAGATATGCACGGACGTGTTCGCGCTGGGCTTCAAGACCCAAACCTGACACGCCCTGCCTCGTGGTACTGACACGAAGGTAAGATACAAATTTAGTCATTGTCTGATTGTCCCAGGTAAATGTTGGTTTATGTGGGACAAAGCGTATCGCTAGGTCGTTGGCAGGGAAGGATAAAGGACAGCGGCAGCCTTATTTGCCTGCGCGATCCATTTCTCGAGACCAGTGTACGCGAGACCGGTCGGCCACGATATCCAGGCATTCTCCGAGACGAGATCGCCCTGACACTCGCTGTATTTTTTGGCCAGATCGCTGCCACCGCTGAGCATCCAAGTCCAAGTAGCCTTATCCACACCAGCGCCGACTGCAGCCAAGCAGAACTGCTTCCACAGTTTTCGCTTCGTGGGCTTGATGGGCACTGCTGCGGCATAAGCAACACGTCGACCTTCGAAGAGGTTCTGCATTGTCACGAGATCGGCAAAAGCAGGGCGCTTGCTGCGCCAAACTTGGACGACTTCTGCCCGGGTGACAGGGCAATCACCATAGGTCGAAGGTTGAGCCAACTGCTTTTGATATGCTCGACGCTCATATAACGTAAGGCGGTGAGTACCGGTGGTGCGGTAGGCCGAGGTTTTCGGAGGGTTCTTGGGCAGGAGTTTGTCCTGATAGAAATAGATGGTTTCTGGCATGCCGTGTTTGCCGAGATACACCATCCGCTTCCCTGGCTTGGGGATTAGAGCAATAAGGTCGAGTGGCGTCACTCCGATGCAATCGATGGCAGCGTCTAGTCGGCTGATCGTAAACGCTCCAAGGGCCTTGTCAAAATCGACGAACGGAGCAGCGAGCTCGACGCCCTCCTGAATTTGGACGAGCCCTACCGACCCTGCTTTCCTCGGATTAAATTCAAGGCGCACCGACCAGATTGAGAAATCCGGGCCGGGCCTGCGAGCAATTGTCAGCATTGCCCGCTCAAGAGGATCGTCGAGATTGTACTGAATTGAGAAGACAGCCGTCTTCTTGATATTACCGCTGAATTTTCGCAAAGTGACTGGCCCACCCTGCCCCAACGGCACCTTTCCGAGCGTATCCAAGATATCCTTGTCCAACTCCTGATAAATCGCTTTGAGCGACTTCCCCGATTGATCGGGTGTAGCCGTTATGTAATTACCCACCCCCTGCGTTGAGCTATCCGGCGGAGACAGCGCCGAGGATGGTGTTGTAGGGATTGGCCCCGGACAGTCGCGCAGTATCGACG
>NZ_JACIIV010000041.1 GCF_014205635.1 Polymorphobacter multimanifer | reverse complement strand
TGGTCGAGCTGACCGACGACGATCGCGCGACACTCTATGGCGCGCTGCTCGATCTCGCCGGCCGCGCGCGTGGCGGTGATGCCGGGGACGTGCTGCCGCTCTGGAAACGACGCGGCAAACGGGCGTTCGACGCGGAAGCGGAAACGACGGAGGCGAGCTGATGGCGGATTTCGATATTGAGGCAATCCGGGCGCAAGTGCGGGCGATGGAGTTCACGCGCGGCACGCCGTCTGAAGTCGAAATGTGGCGCGAGGACGTGGAGGATTCCCGCGCCAACCTCGTGATCGAAGACATGACCCCGACGCCGAACGAGGATGCGTTTTTCGAGATGATGCTTGAGGAAGGTGTGTCTCCTTCCCTCGTATCGCAAATCCTGCTCCGCCTGCTCGATCATCCCGACGCCCATCGGTCGCTGCCGGTCACGCCGATGGTCGCGGCGGGTCTGAAAAACCGGTAGCATGGGCCTCGGTCGCGCCACCCGTAATCTCGCCCCCACCGCCCGCGCCAAGCCGAGAACGGCATGGCCGATTAAGCCCCGCTGGTGACGTTCGCCGTGATCAGCATCCGTGACGGGTTGAAGGCCCCTCCCCTGCCCTCAGCCGGTTCCTAGGCGGGTCTGATGGGCAATCCGGGGACCGGTGAGAGGATGGTCGAAAACGTACGCTAAGCGTCCCGGACTTGCTGGTGGAGGCGCAGCGGCCTGAACCGCTCGCGGGGTTTGTCGATTTCGGCCCAGAGATAGTCGCCGGTGAGGCCGATATGCTCCCAGCCCAGCGGCGCGACATGAGCGAGCAGTTCGTCCGGCACGTCGACGCCGCTGCAGCGTAGATGCCGGACGGCTCGATCGAGATAGACGGTGTTCCACAGCGTCACGGCTGCGGTGACGAGGGTCAGGCCGGAGGCGCGATGGCGCTGGTTCTCGAATGTGCGGTCGCGCAGTTCGCTGAGGCGATTGAAGAAGATGGCGCGGGCGAGCGCGTTGCGGGCCTCGCCCTTGTTGAGGATGCTGCCGGTGCGGCGTCGCTGCTCGGGATCGTCGAACCAGTCGAGCATGAACAGGGTGCGCTCGACGCGCCCGATCTCGCGCAGCGCGCGGGCGACGGGGTTCTGACGCGGAAAACCCGCCAGCTTGCGCAGCATGACCGAGGCACTGACGGTGCCGGCGCGGATCGATGCGGCAAGGCGCAGGGTCTCGTCCCAGTTCTCCTCGATGGCGCGGACGTTGACCGGGCCGGCGACGAGCGGGCGCAACGTCGGCCAGGGATCGAGCGGGGACAGGCCATAGAGCCGGCGCTCGTTGAGATCGCGTATACGCGGTGCGAAGCGGAAGCCGAGCAAATGGCACAGGCCGAAGACGTGATCGACCGCCCCGGCGGTATCGGTGGCGTGTTCACGGATGACCAGTTCGCTCTCATGATCGAGCAGGCCGTCGAGGACATGGGCAGCCTCGCCGGCATTGGCGGCGATGACCTTGGTGTGGAACGGCGTGAAGCGGTCGGTGACATGGGTGTAGAACAGCACGCCGGGTTCGGTGCCGTAGCGGGCATTGCGATCGGCGCGCGCCTCGCCCTGACCGCCGGCGCGAAAGAATTGCCCGTCCGACGACGACGTGTCGCCCGGTCCCCAAACCTGGGCGAGCGGGTGCGTGGTGTGGCAATCGACGATCGCCGCAAGCGCCGACAGATAGGTTTCGTCGCGCACATGCCATTCCGCCGTCCAGCGCAGGCGCGGCAGCGTCAGCCCGCGTGAACTTTCCGCCATGCGCCCAAGGCCCAGGTTGGTCGCGTCGGCGAGGATCGCGCCCATCAATGCGGACTGATCGGAGGCAGGTGCGCCGCTGCGGGCATGGACGAAGCGGTCGGCGAAGCCCGACCATGCGGCGACCTCGACCAGCAGGTCGGTGATGCGGACACGCGGCAGCATCGCGTAGAGCCGGGCTTTCAGCGCCTCGGCGTCGTCAGTCG
This sequence comes from Polymorphobacter multimanifer, assembly GCF_014205635.1. Taxonomy (GTDB): domain Bacteria; phylum Pseudomonadota; class Alphaproteobacteria; order Sphingomonadales; family Sphingomonadaceae; genus Sandarakinorhabdus; species Sandarakinorhabdus multimanifer. The sequence continues at coordinate 16,651 of NZ_JACIIV010000041.1, read as the reverse complement.
GAGATCGCCGGATCGGCGAGATCAGCAATTGCCCACGCTCGATCGTCACATCGACCAGCTCGCCTGTCGCGGCTGCGCGTTCCACCTCGGTCATACGCCCGGCCAGCAGGGTGCGGCGCTCCTCATACCATGCGGCGAAACCGGAAGGTACGGCGAGGCGCAGGTTGCCATCGGCGCGCATCGTTTCGAAGGCAGGCACCGGCAGCAGATAATCGTCGAGGGTGCGATAGGCCCGGCTGCCGTCCACCCAGATGCTGCCCGAGCCGAGCCGTTCGCGAAGGTGACAATCACCGCGATTTCATAGGCGCGGCGGTCGATCGCACCTTCGGCCGGCTGTACGATCTTGCGCCAGCGGGGTTTGATGAAGCTGGTCGGCACCCGTTTTGGCAGGACGGAGCGACCGTCACGATACATCGTTCGCAGCACCTCGATCGCGCCGAGCAGCGGATCGCCCGTCCGCGCGGTGCGGAAGGTAAAGGCGGCAAGAAAGGTCGGCGCGAACCGACGGACGGCGGGGTAACGCTCGACTACTTCTTCCAGGCCGTCGTCGGCCGAGCGGGTGAGATCCTCGGCGAAGCGGATGCTGCGTTCGAGCTGGTCCCAACCCATGCGATCGTCGATCGCGCGGAAGGCATCCAGTCCGGTTGAGCGTGCATCGACCAGCAGGCGACCGAGCCGGGCATGGAAACGCGCCGTGTCCTTCAGCATCCGCGCCTGACCGAGCAGCCGGTCGGACCGGCTGCGGTCGGCGCGGCGGAACAGCGCGCCCACCATCTTCTCTAACATGACCAACGCCGCGTCGGTCAGCGCCGCCTCCATCTCGATCATGGAGGCGATGAGCATGGCGAGGCGACGCGGGCGTTCGAGACGCCGGAGGTGCTGCGCGGTGACGATACCGGCCGTCCGCGCGATGACGGCGTAGCGGGCGGCATGGATGCGCCGCGCCCGATCAACTGCGATCCCTATGCTGCGCACCGCGTCGAGCCGTTCGACGATCCCCTTCAGATTGGCAGCCGATGGCGCTTCCGGCCACTCGCGAACCCACCCGAGCCGGGTGCGGCCATGGTCGTCGGAGGCAATCAGATGTTCGAGCGCGGCTTCCTGCTCAGCCGAACAGTCGTGGATCAGATTGGCATGGGCCGCTTTGCGCGCCCGTGTCCGCACGATCAGCGCAAGCCGTTCCAGCGTCGATGCCGCCGGCAGCACGGTCCGGTCAGTCCGCAGCCGGTCGACCATCCCGGCGACGATCGTCTCGCCCCGGTCGGTCGAGGCGGCGATCTCGGATCCCAGCGCCAGCATCGATCGCACGTCCACCCGCTCGAAGGCGCGCAGACCGAGCAGGGCTTCGATCTCGGCACGATGCTCGCGCAGGGTCGTAGGGCGTGCGGCATAGCCGGTGAAGTCATCGACAGCACAACCGATCTGCTCGCCGAGCAGCGCCAGCATGGCGTCGGGGACTGCCTCACCCGACAACAGCCCGCGGCCCGGATGGCGCAAGTAACAGAGCTGCACGGCATAGCCGATCCGGTTCGGACCTCTCCGGCGTCGCGCCACCTGTGCCAAATCGTCGGAGCCGAGGGTATAGAGCCGTTCGATCGTCGCGCGATCGGCTGGTGGATCGAAGATCGCGGCGCGCTGCGTGGGCGACAGGATGGTCTTGGTCGGCATCGGTTTCCTGTTCGTCACGAAACAGAAAGGTGAACCTGTTCACGGAGCATAGACCACAAGACGGGTTATGTGACATTATGGAGATGGGTCGACGGGCAATGCCGCTCCGTCACGCAGACGGACGTATATGTGACGACACAGATCGGTTACGCACGGGTGTCCAAGGCGGACGGCAGCCAGGTCCACGACCTGCAGCGCGACGCGCTCGCCGCCGCCGGGGTCGAGGCGGACCATATTTACGAGGACACGGCGTCCGGCCGTCGCGACGACCGGCCTGGCCTCGCGGCTGCGCACAAAGCACTGCGGCGCGGCGACACGCTGGTGGTCTGGAAGCTCGACCGGCTCGGCCGCGACCTCCGCCACCTCGTGAACTTGGTCGGCGACCTGACCCGGCGTGAGGTGGGGCTGAAAGTGCTCGCCGGCGAAGGCGCGTCGATCGACACCACCACCGCCAACGGCCGCCTTATCTTCGCGATCTTCGCAGGGCTTGCCGAGTTCGAGCGCGAACTAGTCGTTGAGCGCACGCGCGCGGGGTTGGCGTCGGCGCGTGCACGCGGCCGGCACGGTGGGCGCCCGTTCAAAATGACGCCGGCTAAGCTGCGGCTCGCCCAAGCCGCGATGGGCAAGCCCGACACCAAGGTCGCCGACCTCTGCGCCGAGCTTGGCGTGACGAGGCAGACGCTCTATCGGCACGTCACCCCCAAGGGTGAGATCAGGCCCGACGGCGAGAAGCTGCTGGGACAGCGAGCCGGATCCTCACGATGAACGGTTTGGTTTCGCTGGTTGCCCGAGTCAGAACGAGCCGACGTGTCAGGCGCTTGTCTGCTGTCGCCGGATGGACCTTGCTCGCCCTGCCTGTCTGGAGCGGGCTGGCGATCGTAGCGACCCTGCAAGGCTGGGGGCGGCAGCCGCTCTCCGGCCCCGCGCCGCAAGCCTTCATGCACGCAGCCGTGAAACGAACGCTGGCCGGCCACGAGGGCAATGTCGCCTTCGTGCTCTTGGAGGACGGCCAGGTGTTCGGCCAGCACTTCGCGTCCAAGGGCAAGCCTGTTGACCGCGACACGCTCTTCCAAGCTGCCTCCTTAAGCAAATGGGTGACCGCTTGGGGTGTGATGACCCTAGTGGAGTCGGGTTCGCTCGACCTTGACGCTCCTGTCGAAAAGTATTTCAAGCGCTGGCGTCTGCCGCCCAGCAACCACGACAACAGCGCGGTGACGGTCCGCAGGTTGCTGAGCCATACTGCGGGCCTGACCGATGGGCTCGGGTATCTCGGCTTTCCTCCCGGCAAGCCTGTCCAGCCGCTTGTAGCTTCGTTGAACCGGGCTGCCGACGCCGCTCCTGGTGCCGACGGCTTCGTCCGCGTCGGCGTTGAGCCGGGCTCGAGCTGGCGCTACTCCGGGGGTGGCTACACACTCCTTCAGCTCGTCATCGAGGATGTCACGGGGGAACCCTTCGCGGCATACATGCAGCGCGCCGTGCTGGACCCGCTGGGCATGCGCCGTTCCACCTATCGGCCGCCCGAACCCGATCAACTCGCCACCTTCTACGACGAGGATGGATCGGAGGCGCCGCATCACCGCTATACCGCGGCCGGCGCGGCTTCTCTCTACACCTCGGCCGCGGACCTCACGCGCTTCATTCAGGCGCATCTGCCCGGCCCTGGCGGCGAACTCCCCGGCCGGAGCGTGTTGTCGCCCCGCACGCTGGAACTCATGCGCAAGCCGCACGCCATCCTGTTCGGCCAAGACCATTGGGGCCTTGGGGTGATCCTGTACGTACCGAATGGCAAAGGAGGGTTCGTCATTGGCCATGATGGCGGAAACGCTCCCGCGATCAACACCGCCGCGCGCCTTGATCCCGCCAGCGGTGACGGGATCATCGCTCTCGAAACGGGCGATCCGTCGCTTGCGTCCCGGCTTGCCGGCGAGTGGACATATTGGCGAACAGGCGAAGTCGGCATGGTCGGCGTGTCTTGGATGCTCGTCCTGCAACGCATCGCCATCGGATCTACCGTCATTCTGCTGGTCGCCGGTTTCGTCGCTTGGCGGGTTTGGCGGCCAGTCGGGCTCCGGGCAGCTTAGCGTACGTTTTCGGGCCTTCTCTCACCGGTCCCCAATCCTGGCACCACCCTCTTCAACTTCTTCCCGCATAGCCAGCGGCGTTTGCGCCGCTCTTGTGACGCCGAAGGCGGCACGAAACGAAGCGCATCGGCCATCGGCCGATTCCATGGCCATCGGCCGATTCCATGGAATCGGCCGATTCCATGGCCATCGGCCGATTCCATGGCCATCGGCCGATTCCATCAAGTTTGCTGTTTCGACCATTGTGGGCCTGTGGATAATTTTATCCACAGGCGGCTTTGTGTTAATATATGAGTTAAGTCTAGTGTTACGGAAAAATTGGCTAAGCGCAAGTATTTGATATTGTTATTATAATAGGTCGTTTTTAGCCCCTTGCCGTCAACGGAACCCCGAATCGGCGATTCCAGAACCCCGAATCTGCGTCAACGAAACCCCGAATCTAATGCTTGCGTCAACGAAACCCCGAACATAACCTTCCCGTCAATGAAACCCCGAATCGAGCCTCACCGTCAACGAAACCCCGAATTGCCGCTTGCCGTCAATGAAACCCCGAATGGGTTAGACGGTCGCCCTGCCCTGCTGCCGGTTCGTTACCCCGATCCTGATCTGTTCATTTGCGATGTTCTCGACGCCATCCCCAAGGATGATATGGCCTCGATGGAGCATCCGATTTTCTCGCTCGCCACCAAGCCCGATCGGCGCGTGTTTCGCTACGAACACAACGGCAACCGCATCGAAATCGTACCGAGTGTGAAGGGCTTGGCGACGATCCACGATAAGGACATCCTGATCTACTGCATCTCGCAACTCATCGCGAAGATGAACCAGGGCGGGCAGCCGGGCCGCACTTTGCACCTGACCGCCCGCGACCTGCTGATGTGGACTAATCGCCAGACCGATGGGGATGGCTATGAGCGCCTGCGAAGTGCCTTCGAGCGCCTGTCCGGTACGCGGATCACTACCAACATCAAGGCCGATGGCGAGGAAATCACCGAAGGATTTGGTCTCATCAACGAGTGGCGGATCGTTCGGAAAACTAAGTCAGGGCAGATGTCGGAGATCAAGGTCACACTGTCCGACTGGCTTCTGCGCATGGTGGAGGGACGTAGTGTTCTCACCCTGCACCGGGATTACTTCCGGCTAAGAAAGCCGCTCGAACGAAGGATATATGAGTTGGCCCGCAAGCATTGCGGCGCTCAGGACAAGTGGTCGGTATCGGCCGAGACGTTACGCAAAAAGACGGGTGCCAGCAGCCATATCCGGGTGTTTCGAGCCATGCTGCGCGAACTCGTCCTGCACAATCATCTGCCCGATTATGTGGTCGAGATGACAGGCGACACTGTGACGTTCCGCAACCGCGATGCGTTGGAAGCGCCGGACGAGCCGCCACCCGAACGTCCATTCATTGACCCTGAAGGCTTCCACGATGCCAAGGGGGCTGCGCCTGGCTACGATGTCTATTCGCTATATGAGGACTGGGTGTCGTGGTGGAATGACAGTGGACGGCCCGAACTGAAAAGCCCCCGCGCCGCGTTTATCGGATTCTGCCGCAACCGCCACAAGCAACACCCGCTTAGGTAGTCATTTATCCCTCGCCCGCATCGAGCGCGCGGCTGACGGTAAACTGTATCCATGCACTACGGCTGATGCCGCGCCGCTTCGCCGCAGCATCAACCCGTCCCAGCAACGCCCGGTCGAAGCGCAGCATCACCGGAGCCTTGCGCGTCTCCACCTCGGTCGCGATCGGCGTCGCAATTGGCTTGGTAGCGCCAGAAATGAAGGCATCCGCCGCCTTGTCTTCCCCGCTCGGCCTCGGCTTGCTGTCTGGTTTACGAGCGATAGCCATTTACATTCACTCCGATATCGTGGTGCTATACAAATACTGCGGCTACCAAGGCGGTCAATTCTTCGATCGCCTTGGCGTCGCGGGGCGTGTGTTCCAGCACCGCCCTTCCCTCCGCCGCTGCATTCGGGAACGCCTTGCGCCGAATGATCGACGTTGCCAGCACATCGATTCCCTTAATGTCGTCAATCATCTCCAAGGCCGCATTATTGTCGCCGCCTTGCGGGTCTGCGCCGTTTAGGATCGCGACGGCCCGCAAGCCCTCGTTGATCTCGCGCGCCTCAACGACCAGCGCCGCCATCTGGTCAAGCGCCCACACATCGAAACTGCGAGGCTGCACCGGCACCAGCAGCGTGTCAGCAACCGTCAGCGCGGCGCGCAACGCGCCGGTGTCGCGCCCACCAACGTCGATGATGATATCATTGTATTTGTTGGCTAGCTGGCGAACTTGGCTGCGGAGCGCCGCGCCGGTCAGCGCGACGGCGGTATAGCCGGCTTGGCCAAGCCGTTCTGCGCGAAGCTGGGTGAACGTGAGGGCGGTGCCTTGTTCATCGCCGTCCACCAACAGCAGGTCGCGACCGGCTGACGCTCGCGCGATGGCGAGGTTGACCGCGAGCGTGGTCTTGCCGACGCCACCCTTGGTGTTCCCTACAACCAGTATCATTCTACATTCACTCCGATTTCGCCATGCTGTCTTTCTAGTATCATATGTGGATCGAAACGATATACATTCTTTTGCCTTCTTACGCGCTCAACCGTCCGGCCTATGGCCTTTCTCTTCCTGATCGAGAGTTTCATGCGCGCAGACGTTCGCGACAGGGCAGGGGGCTTGGACGGGTCCCGCGCGAGCGATCGTTGCCCGCAGGGCGGAGACGCTTTGCGGCTCCGTCGTAGCGGAGTGGAGATAGAGCGCGGCCCGACCGGGCGCGTCCGCAAAACCGCCGATCTACTCAAACAGCTCCGCGTGAGTCCCGGCTCGAACGAAATTGATCAGATTCTCGGAGATCGTGTAGATCAATAGAAAGTCACCGCCGATATGGCATTCGCGGTGATCGTTCCATTCGCCTTTGAGCGCGTGATCCAACCATTCCGGGCCAAGCGGGTCGTCGTTGGCGACAAGGATCATCATCGCCTCTTTGAGCTGCTTCATATTGTAGCGCCCGCTGCGGGATAGTCGCTCCCAATCCTTGACGAACTTCTTCTCGTAGGACGCCTCTCTCGGAAGCGAGGCCCGCTTACTGCTGGCGGGCTTCTTCGTCGAGGGCATCGAACAATTCCTGCGGATCGGTGAAACGGGTGCGACGAGCCTTTATCGAAGCCCGCGATTCCTGCATTGCGGCGCGGGTCTCGGCGTTGGGCACCTTCAACTCGAACGGCAGGGCATGATCCTTCGCAACCCGCGTGAGCGTCATGCGAACGACGTCGGAGACGGTCAATCCCAGCTCGGCCAGCACGGCGGCGGCCTCATCTTTCAATGTTTCATCGATGCGCGCACGCACGAAAGCCGTAGCGGCCATGATAACCTCCCGTGATCGTTTTTACTGTAGCTCAATTGAGCAACATTATCAATCCTGCCGCTTGAACGAACACCTTCACCGGCCCGTGAGTCGCGATATCGTCGCCTGGCTGACGTTGAACAGCGCAGCGACGGTGCGCTGCGTGTCGCCAGCATCGAGCTTGCGCAGCGCCTCGGCCTGCTGATGCGGGGTGAGGGCGGTCCTGCGGCCGAACTTGACGCCCCGCGCTCTGGCCTGGGTGCGCCCGGCAGCGGTGCGTTCGGTGATCCGCGCATGTTCATAGCTCGCCGCGATTCCCAACACCGCGATAATCACGTCGGCGAACTGCGAGGTCGTGTCCACCATCGGCTCGGCGATCGAGCGGAACCCCGCACCGGCCTCCTTCACTGCGTGAAGGATATTCAATAGGTCGCGGGTGTTGCGAGCAAGACGGTCGATCGCCGACACCATCAACACGTCGCCGGGGTCGAGCGCGCCGATCGCGCGCTTGAGCTGTGGCCGCTCGGCCGACGCGCCGCTGAGCTTCTCGCGGTAAATTTTTGTGCAGCCTGCGGCCTGTAGCTGGGCGAGCTGCTGGGCCAGGTCCTGGCCATTGGTGGAGACGCGCGCATAGCCGTAAATCATGCACGAATCGTGCATCAGATTTGTGCATCAGGGAAGGGGCCGGATTTGCTGGCTTTTCGATCTGATGCAAAAGTTTTGATTTCTGCATCAGACCAGCTGGATGGTGGTGACGAAAAAACCAAAGCCCCCGCAGTCTGCGATTGACTTGCAATAGCGCCGCGCACTACCGATTGCGAACCATTCGCAAGTGGGTAGAGATGAATGCGCCGCGTGAGACGTTCGACGATGATAGGGGCGCTGCTTGCGGCCTCGTACTTCACAGCACCCGCCGTAGCGCAGGACCGCCCTGACGATGACGAAGCAGCGAAGGTCGAAGACATCATCGTCACCGGCACACGCCTGACCGACACCGGAATCGGAAACAAAACCAGTCTCGGCATTCTGGGTGAACGTCCGATCCTCGACACGCCCTTCTCGGTCACGTCCTTCACAGAGGCATTGATCCGCAACACTGGCGCGCGCAGCCTCTCCGATGTGCTGGTGCGCGATCCTTCGGTCAGCGCCGACAGCAATCCGGCAGGACCTCAGGATGGCTTTGCCATTCGCGGCTTCTTCGTCGGACGCGGTGCGTACATGTACGACGGTATCCCCGGCCTGACGCTGAACGACGGCTATCTCTCCGTCGCCAATCTGGAGCGGGTCGAGGTGTTTCGCGGCGCCAATGCGTTTCTTGCCGGGGCATCGCCGTTCGGCGGCGTCGGCGGCGCGATTAATCTGGTGCCAAAGCGCCCAGGCGATGCGCCGGTTAATGAGGCCTATGTCGGCTATCAAAGCGACAGCCCGCTGGCGGGTGTCGATTTTTCACGGCGTTTCGGCGCTAACCAGCAGTTTGGCGTGCGCTTCAACGGCTATTACCAGTCTGGCAATGGCGCGGTCGATCAACTCCAGCGCCGGACCGAGAACTTCGCGCTATTCACCGACTGGAAGCCCAGCGACACACTCTACCTATCGCTGGAATTGCAGCGATTTCGCGACCGGACCGATGGCTATCGCGACGATGTGTTCCTGGCCGCCGGTGTCGCAGTGCCGCGCATCCCTGACCTCAAGCGCAATTACCTCCAGCCCTGGACCTTCATCGAACAGTCGGGCGTACGCTGGACGGCGCAGGCACGATGGGAGTTCGTGCCCGGTTGGTCGGTACAAGCCGGTTATGGCAAGATCGATGGCGACAGGGATAATGGCTATTACTCTGCCTTTGGCGAGGTCACTGACAATGCCGGGACCATCGTCAGCTTTCCATTTCGTTCTTATCAGCCAAACAACGATATCGAGGCTGGCCAGTTCTTGCTGAAAGGCAAATTTTCTGCATTGGGCGGGCAAACCTTGCTTACCGCCGGCTATACCCTATCCGACACATATTTCTTTGGCTTTGCCGGTGCTACCCCGCTCGCTCCAATCACCAGCAACCTCTTCAATCCGGTGTACGTGCCCGCTCCGGCTGCACCGCAAGGTGCCAATCCATCGGGCATCAACATCACCGAAGTTCGCGGCTGGGTCGGCATGGCCGAACAGCGCTGGTTCGATGAGCGGCTGAGCGTGCTGGCGGGCGTGCGGAAGGTCGATATAAAGCTCGACACATTCTTTGCCCAGTTTGACGACGGTCGCACCTCGCCCTTCGGTGCGTTGTCGTTCAAGCCGACCGTGAACAGCACTATCTACGCAAGCTACACCGAAGGGCTTGAACGAGGCGGCACTGCGCCCGTCGCCGCGATCAACGCCAACGAGACACTGCCACCGGGCATTACCCGACAATATGAGCTAGGCGGCAAGATCGACCTTGGCGGCCTGCTTGCGACCGCAGCCGTGTTCGAGATTTCGCGCCCGCTGGAGTTCATCAATGCCGCGCGCTTCTTTGTCCAGGATGGCCGCCAGACACATCGGGGCGCGGAACTGCAACTGCAAGGGTCCATAAGGCGTGACGTGCGCGTCATCAGCGGCATCACCTATCTGGATGCGACCATCGACAACGGCAACCCTGCGCTGAAGGGCAACCGCCCGCTGGGCGTTCCCGAATGGACCGGCACCCTGTTCGTCGATGCCGATATCGCGCCGCTTCCGGGGCTGACAATCAACGGCGGGCTGATCTACAAAGGCCCGCAATTTGCCGATCTCGCCAACACACAGCGCGTTGAAAGCTCGACCAGAGTGGATGCCGGTGCGCGCTATGCGTTCGACGCAGGCGACACCCGGCTGACCGCGCGCCTGTCGGTCGAGAACATCCTGAACGATGGCTATTGGAGCGTGAACTCGGGTGGCGGCTTGTTGCTGTCCTCGCCGCGCACTGTCCGCCTGTCCCTCAGCGCTGAATTCTAAGATGCCCAATGCCCTTCGAACTATTTCCCGCATCGTCGCGACCGTCGTCGGCGGCTATGCGGCGACGGCGGGCGGCGTGGCGCTCGCCTCGATGATGCTCGTTTTGCTATCTTGCATGGCGCGTAGTGAGGCGGTTTTGCTGACCAGCATGATCGGCTTCATCGCGTATGCCGCGATCATCATATGGGGCTGGGCGGAGCAGCGGATGGCGCGACTGTGGGCTGTGCTGGGCGGGGCGGCGCTCGCCAGCCATGTCGGGGCGATGATGCTGGCGACGCTGTTGCCGCCGCTCGCGGGAACCTGAGATGAACGCACAAGACAAGGGAGAACCCGGCAGCTTCCGCTTGGCGATGAATCAGCTTCACACCTGGGCGGGGGTGGTAATCGGCGGCGTGCTTTTTGCGATCTTCTGGATGGGCACGCTTAGCGTTTTCGACCGTGAGATCGATCGCTGGATGATGCCGATGACGCGGATCGCGCAAACGGAAGTGGCCTCGCTGGATGCGCTCAAACCCATTGCCGATCGGATGGCACGCGATGTCGATCAATGGTCGGTGGTGCTCCCGACCGAGCGCGTACCGACCATGCAGTTACGCGTCTATGAAGAGGAGCGCGATATCAACGATGTGCGCCATGTCGATCCCGCAACGGGCGCGCTGCTCGACGATCCGGGGAGTCTGGGCGGCACGGGGTTCTTCTTCCCGTTCCATTTCAGCCTGCACCTGCGCGCCTTCGATCTGGGCTACTGGCTGGTTGGTATTGCCGCGATGGCCATGCTGGTGCTCTCGGTCTCTGGCGTGATCATTCACAAGAAGCTGTTTGCCGATTTTTTCACGCTGCGGATCGTCCGCAAACCGCAACGCACGACGCTCGATCTGCACAATGTCACCGGGGTGCTCGGGCTGCCGTTCAACATCGTCATGGCCCTGTCTGGCCTCATAATCTTCTTCTCGATCTACATGCCGACGCCGCAGTCGATCGTCTACGGCGGCGACAAGGCGGCCTTCGAGCGCGATGCTTACGGCGATTTCGAGCGCGAAAAGGCCGGTCGCCCTGGCGGCCTTGCTTCGCTCGACGCGATGCAGGCCGAAGCCAAGCGCCGCTGGGACGGCGAAGCGCCCTACTTCGTGCGGGTCAAGAACCCCGGCGACGCCAATGCCTATGTCGAAATGCGCCGGCCCTATGATCGCGGCGTCACCATGAGCCTCGACAAGATTTACTTCGACGGGCCTACCGGGCGGGTGCTGAACGAGTTCCGCACCGACAAAGCGGTGATGACCGCGCAACGCTTCATCTCGGGCATCCACTTCATCCAGTTCCGCCACTGGACGCTGCGCTGGCTCTACTTCGTCTGCGGGCTGATGGGCTGCGTGCTGATCGCCACCGGCTTCCTGTTCTGGGTGCAATCGCGGCGCAAGAAGCACGCCAAGCTCGGCCTGCGCGGTGTCGCGGTCGTCGAGGGACTGGCGGTCGGATCGACCACCGGCATCGTCATCGCCACGCTTGGTTTCCTGATCGCCAACCGGCTGCTGCCGCTGGGCATCGAGGGACGCGCGGGCCTGGAGATGTGGGCCTTCTACCTGATCTGGATCGGCACCTTCGCCCATGGGTGGCTACGCCCGCGCAGAGCCTGGGTCGATCAGAGCTGGGCCATCGCAACCGGCGCGGTGCTGGCGGTGATCCTGAATGCGATCACTACAGGCGATCATCCGATCCACGCCGCGCTGCGCGGGCAATGGGGCGTTGCGGGCATGGACCTCGTAATGCTGGCGGGCGGGGCGGTCGCCGTGCTGACGGCGCTGCGGCTGAGCGGGCGCAAGGCTGCCACGCCCGTCGCGGCGCTGGCACCGGCAGAGTAGGACGATGCGCGAAGCAATCCTCCTGATCGGCGTTTTTGCGTCCCCCTATGCGGGGTTCCTGCTGCTTGCGCTCGGCCAGACCTCGAACTGGAATCTGGTGCTGAACGCACCGGTGCGTCGCCAGCCTCCGCGCCGGGCCTTCCGCATCGCCGGAACCGCGTTGCTGGTCGCGAGCCTGACGCTGGCGCTGCTGCGCGACGGACCGGCGTTCGGCTCGATCCTGTGGACCGTGGCGCTCACGATCACCGGCATGGCGGCCGTCGCCACATTGACGTGGCAAAAACCGCTCCTGCGGATGATCCTGCGTTCTGCCGTCACCCGCGACCGATCGCCCGTCACAGCGCCGTCGATGCCCAACCGGATACGCCATAAGGAACCAGCTCCGGCGGAATGAGCAGCCCGGCTTGCCGAGGCCTCGCGCCGATCGGCGGGTTCCGCAATCCCGAGCGATCAGGAATCGGCACCTACCCTGATCGTGCATCTTGTCGATTTCTTCGCTTTCGTCGCCGCTTTCCGGCATCGCTCGATCGTGTCCTGGTTCGCTCGCACGATCTGATCGCCCGCGACGATCCCCCGCCACGCCTCCGGGTTGGCAACGGTCATCAACCGCTGGCCCGCATCCCACATCGGCCGATCGACCGCCCGCGCCGCTATCCGTTCGGGCCATAGCCAGCTTTCCGGCACGGCGCGCGCGATCGGCCCGGCAAACGCCACCCATAAAGCCATGCCGACGATCGCGCCGCCGATGCCCGCGCCCGCCAGCCACCGGTTCTGCTCGTCGCCGCACCGCGCCGACGCCACCACGCCGGCGAGCTGGCGCGTCGCCTGGTCCAGCCCGGAACTCGCCTCGGCGATGATCTGCTGATCGCTTCGCCGTGCATCGCTTCCCGCCGCCGTGATCCGTGCGGTCATCTGCTCGGGCGTCATCCCCAAGGCGGGACTCTTCGCCAGAATATCGACCCGCTGCGCGATGGCGGTGATGTTGTTCGCCATCCGCCCCAGCGTTTCGGAATAATCGGGTGCGTCGATGGTCGCGCGCTCGGTCGCCATGCCCTCCACGGCGCGGCGCATCAGCGCCACCTCGCCGCGCAAACGCTCGAACGCCTCCGCCGCATCGCCGTCCTGGGGCTGTTCCTCGCTCATCATATGCCTCCTAGCGGCTCATGCCACGGTCGCGCTCGCGGCCGATGGCAAGCGAGCGGGTCAGCTCGTGGCTCACCATGCGGTCACGGCCGATCTGCAACCCGAGTTCGGGGGCGCGTCGCTGCAATACCGATTCAAGCTGCGGGTCGCGGTGCAGGCTACCGGCAATCGTCTCCATGCGTCCGCGCATCCGCTCCGCGCCCTCCTTGTCGCCCGCCCGCTCCAGGTCGGCACGGCCGCGCTGCATGGCCTGCCAGCCTTTCACGAAGCGGTCGGCGCGAAGCTCAGGGTCGAGCCGCACGCGTTGCTCTTCCGCCATCGCACGCGCCGCACCGCCCGTATTCCCCTCGGCTGCGTCGCGCGCGAGCTGCGGGTTGCGCGCCAGCGCGGACGCGAGGTCGCGCGCCGCATGGGGCCGTATCTGGTCGAGCGCATCGCCAGCCTTCGCCAGTGCCTGCTCCTGGTAAGGAAGCACTGGCAACCCCTTACCCTTCATCCGCTCGATGTCGGTCGTGGCCCGTGCGAACCGCTCGATCACCCTCGATTGACCGAGGCTGCCCTGGGCGGGGTCCCGCCCGACCAGCGCTTCGGCGCGATCGGGCGACGCCGGCTTCGGCCTGAACCCGTCGAACATGCCCCGCGCCTTCGCCTGCACCTTCTCCACCACCTGGCGCGCGGATCCCACGAACCGGATCTCGCGCCGCTCGGCGAACGCGCGCACCTGGTCCTGCTCGGGCTTGGCGTAATCGCTCGCCATGTCCTTGCTCCGCTCGCGCGACAGCGCACGAACAAGCCGGTCCTGATCGGCAAAGTCGTCGCGGCCATAATGCAGCGCCGGCGCGTCGCGATGCCGCGACATGCCGACGTAAGTCGAGTGCCGGTCCATGCCGGGAGTGGCGAGGACATGCGCGCGATCGACCGTCACCCCCTGCGATTTGTGGATCGTCGCCGCGAACCCGTGATCGACCGCCGCATAGTCCTTCACGTCGAACGCGACGCTCCGTCCATTGTCGAGCCGGACCTTCATGCGGTCGGGGGTGACGTCCTCGATGATGCCAAGCGTGCCGTTCTTCACGGCCATGCCCCGGTCGTTGCGAAGGAACATCAAGCGGTCGCCGGTCGCGAACTGGCGGTCGCCCCGCTCCACCCTGACGCCAACGTCCGCGCCCAGGTCGCCGGTCGCGCGCATCCGCTCACGCGCCTCGATGTTCAGCTCGCGGACCTCGGCGTTGGTGTGCGTGAAGATGATCTGTGTGCTTCCCGGCTCGGCCTGGCGCTGCCGATCCCAACCGTCGACCAGCGCCGCCCGCGCCGCTTCGCGCGTCTCGGCCGCATGGACCATGTCGTGCGCGTCATAGGCATGCAGCGCCTCGGCTGTCCGGCCCGTGGCAAACGCCTTGGTGGCTTCCTTCTGCCAGTCTTCGCGCTGCCGCCTGATCTCGGTGATCTCGGCCGCGCCGTGGCGTTCGGTGATGCTGCGGAACGCAGCACCGGCCTCGATCGCCTGCAACTGCTCGGGGTCACCGACCAGCACCACCTTGGCTCCGGCGTCGCGCGCGGCCGATAGCACACGCTCCATCTGACGCGAGCCGATCATGCCCGCCTCGTCCACCACCAGCACGTCCCTGGGGCCTAGCTGCTCGCGCCCCTGCCCCCATGCATGTTCCAGACTGGCGATGGTCCGCGACGCGATGCCCGACCCGCCCTCAAGGTTCTCGGCCGCGATGCCCGACAACGCCGCGCCGCGCACCGTGTAGCCCTGCCCCTCCCAGGCCTCGCGCGCGACGCCAAGCATCGCCGACTTGCCCGAACCCGCATAGCCGACAACCGACGCCAGCCCGGCGCTGCCGGTGACATGATCGAAGGCGCCGCGCTGCTCACCGGACAGGACAAGCCCCCGCCCCTCTGCCGCACGGAGCGCAGCGTCACGATGCCGATCGGCGACGCCATGCTCGCTCCGCCCCGCCAGCTCGTCACCGGCACGCTCAAGCCGCGCCTCCACCGCGATCATCTCGCGCGACGTGAACCGCTCCTGGTCGCGCCCGTCCTTGCCCAATGCGACCAGCTCGGGGCTGGCGCGCACTGCCCCCATCACCTGGTCGAACTGCTCCTTGCCGTCGCTGTGCCGGAACGCGAACGTCGCGAGGTGCCGCCAAGTGAACGTCGATTGGCTGCGGGTGATGGCGTCGAGCGCTATTCCCGGGTTGGCGACAATCTTATCGCCGTTCTCACGAGCGATGCGCGCGTGATCCTCAATCCGCTCGGACTCAAGCCCTTGGCTTGGACGGCGCGATGCGGCCGGGCCTATCTTATGTTGCGGCTCCAGCTCGATCCCCAGATCGGCATAGGAACGATGGTCGATCCGCCCCTCAAGCAGTAGCTCCGCCATACGTTCGTTGACGTGCGCGGCCCATGCCTCCCTCCAGTCTTTCAACAGCCCCCGGTCGTTCCAGTCGGCAACCTTATTGCCGAACCCTTGCTGGCCTACACCGCGCATCGACAACATGACATGCGTGTGTGGCTTAGGGCTGCCGTCCGCCGCCTTGTCCCAATGCACGTTGAGGTCCGCGACCATCCCGCGCTTCACGAACTCACGCTGCACGAAGTCGCGCGCCAGCTGCACGCCCTGCGTCTCGTTCATCTCGCGCGGGATCGAGAACTCCACCTCTCGCGCCAACTGCGCGTCGTAACGCTTCTCCTTCGCCTCGATTTCATTCCACAAGGTCGTTCGGTCGGACAAACGCTCCGGCGCGCCCTCGGGCAACATCACCTCGGAGTGGATGACCCCCGCCTTGTTGGTGAAGTCGTGATTGCGGTTCAGCCGGTCGTCGTGCAGCCGCTCGGCGGCACGGTAGGCCGCGCTTGCGACCGCGCTGCTGCCTGCCTTGCGGCTGATGATCTTGGCGGAGAAGTGGTAGATCGCCATCGTAAGCCGCTCACTACCCTTCTTCGTGCAGATCGGCAACGCCGTTCTATAAGCGCGCACTCACAATCCGCTTCGCTTCTCGTGACTGACTGTGTGCGTTTTGCGACCATCCAATTTTACTGCCGCTGTCGAGCGCGCTAATATACCGGCTGGCGATGTGCGAAAGGGTAAGAACGATGCGGAAGGTTCGCGATTACGATGCCGAACTAAAGGCGTTGGGCGACAAGGCCCGTGCGCTCAAGGCGAAGCGGGTCGAACAGCTCGGCCAGCTCGTCGCCGCGACCGGGGCCGATGCGCTTAATGCGGAAACCCTTGCCGGCGTCCTGCTCGATGCGATCGGATCGAAGGATGCGAGCGCGAAGGAGGCATGGCGTGCGAAGGGCGCTGCCTTCTTTCAGCGGCGCGGGCGCAAGGGTGGCGGCGTTGCTGCGATCGACGGATCGGGCACTTCGACTGAACCGGGCGGCGACGCTGCGGACGGAAGCGGCGCAACGACGAACGGATAGCAGGGCTTGGGTCGTGCAACGCCGTGAACGAACGCGCCACCTGATCGAGTTGGGCGGGCTGGTCCAGAAAGCCGGTCTGGTCGAGCTGACCGACGACGATCGCGCGACACTCTATGGCGCGCTGCTCGATCTCGCCGGCCGCGCGCGTGGCGGTGATGCCGGGGACGTGCT
>NZ_JACIIV010000040.1 GCF_014205635.1 Polymorphobacter multimanifer | reverse complement strand
CACGCTGTCATCCATGGCAGCATGATCAACCCGGCCAAGCCGGAGATCAAAGCGGCGAGACCGCGAACCTACACCACGCTGTGGGACACGATCGTCGGGGGCTGTGGCCCGGTTGCGACGGAGAGTGTCGTTGTAAGCCGCTGGTTGCCCCCTTCGTCCTCACTCAGATTCTCGAAGAGAAACATCATGGTGGTTAGATATTTAATCCTTGAGTTACAGAGTTACGGGGCAGCTTGCTTTGCGTAGAGAGTTGAATCCCATAATCAAATTTTTCACAGGCGTTCCTGATGTGTCGGGTTACCGTTCCCGATGTGTCGGTTTGGGCGTTCCCGATGTGTCGGCTGATCGTTCCTGGTGTATCGAAACCCGTTCCTGAAGTGTCGGTCGATAAATGTGGATAGATGTGAGCACCGTCTTTGGATCGGGCCAAGGCACTGGAAATGACTCATGTTTTCGGCGGGGAGTTGATGATCCGTCACCGGTGCCGGCACCGCCGCGGTAGCGCTAGCGATTTGCGTGGAGACGATAGAACGGCTGCTGTCGACACTTCGGGAACAGCAAAGGCTAGCCGCGAAGCTGGTGCTTGTTTCGCTCGTGGTGGCGTTTCACAAAGCCTTCGAATGCTCTCGCATAATCGTGGGGCATACGGCTCGGATCAGCTGCAATCCAGGCATCGAATTCCTCCCGGAGATGCTGCTGATCCCACCCAGGAAATCGCGAGCCGATCCCAGCAAGAATGTCGCCCAGCGTTTTTGCTTCCGGTGCTCCCTGTTCGCCAAAGGTCACCTGCGGCGCTCGGCGGCGAGGCGGTAGCGAAGACGGTTTAGGCTCGGGAACTTTGGGTGCGGGCTTTACGTCACGATGGCCGACATCACGGGGTGTTGATGCCCCTGCCGTTACCGGGACCGTTCCACGACGGCGCATCCGGAGCACAGGCTCAGCTTTCCCCTGTTCAACCGTGAGCGCGAAGCCTGGAAGTTGATCATTTTTTACGATCGCAAGCAGCTCGAATTTGAAACGGCGGTATGGACCCTCGGCGCCCGACTTTTCGAACAAGGTGGGAAAGCTGATGGCAAACCCCCCTTCCCCTGCCCCGCCGGCGTGTTTTCGGGCAACGCGGTAAAGCCAACGTTCGCGGCCACCTGAAATATCAAAATATGCGCGGTCAATCGCGAGCACGCCGCCATCCATCAGGAGCCCGTCGTGGAACCATTTTGCGAGTGTCACCGACATTCCGCGCGCCCGCTCAGTCTTGGGGTCAACGCGATGCTCCCAGCTATCAATCCAGCTGAACGTCGCTTCCCTACGGTTGTTAGGCGCCCGAATGTTCGTCTTGACCGTGGTCGACTGAAGCCGATCAAGCGACTGGGTGAGAAGCTGATATGCCCGGCCCGTCGTTTGCCGACCTATCACCTTCAAAAGATCATAGGGCATGAAGTGCAGTGTCTGTGGAATTTCATTGATCCCGCGGCGGCGCATATCGCTGATGACACTTGCGAAAAAGATCAGAATATCGGCGTCCCAGATCGTCGCCATTCCATAAAGCGGATTAGCTGAAACATGGACCCAGACTTTGCCGTCGGGCGAGCCATATTCGATTGCCTTCACCCGCTTTGACTTGGCCAGGCTGAAGAAAGGTCGCTCCATCGTCTCTCGCTGGTCGCGGAGCGATAGGTCGGACAGGTAGGGTAGAAAGAGATCAAGCTGTTCGACTTCGCCCTCGTGCGAGGTTGATGTTTCCCCGGGGAAACTTGGGGCCACCGAAGCAAATGTTTCCCCGGGGAAACTCATGACGATTGATCTGCCATCGCCGTACACAGACCCTCGATGAGGGCCGCACGATCAACACCAGCGCCCAAGTCCACGCGCAAAGTGATGACTTTGCCGCGTCGGCTTTGCAGCGTCATGGCGGCTTTGCCATTTGCGGCGAGAACCAGGACCGACTCGCCGCGAGGCCCAACACGTGTGATATCGGCGGTCAACAGCCGGCGCACGACAACGCCAGGTTCGATCGGCGGGCTTCCGTCTTGCGCCCGCTGGCGCTGTTCCGTGGTGATATGTGAGGCCTCGCGAAGGACCAGAGCCTTCATATTCTCGTCGGCGCATTTTGCGGCGAGCTCGTAACCCCCGCGGATTGTAATGCTGGCGGGATCAGCAAATGCGGCAACGACCGGGTCGGGAAGAAGAGCCATGGTCAGAAGTTTTGAAAGCCATCCCTTCGACAGCTTCAGGCGCTCAGCCATTCTTGCTTGGACGCCGCCGTAATGGGCATCGAGCGCCCAGCGATAATTTCGCGCACGCTCAAGATCCGAGATGTCTGCACGCGCGCGATTTTCAAGGTCCGCAAGCCGGAACGCTGCCTCATCGTCAATGTCGACGACCTGCACGACAAACACCATGTCTGGATAGCTGTGCGCTCGCAGCCAGCTCACCGACCAGTGACGACGTGTGCCCGCCAATACCTCGAAATCAACTGCGGGATCGTCCTTTACCCGACGTACGATCGCCGGCACCTTCTGCCCACCCTCAGCAATCAGGCTGTCAATAAGGTCCTGGCAACGTGCCGCGCTTAGCTGATCGTAAGCACGCCCGTTGCCGGCCCAGATCCGACACCGCGCCGGGTCAATCCGAAGCTCCGTGACCTGGCGGACTTCGCCTGAAGCGACGCGGGCGAGCGCCGACTCGCGCTCGAGCAAAGGCGACCGACGTGAGCGGGCAGGGGAGGGGGCTTCATCGCCTTCATCACTGAGAAGACCAGCGAGATAGTCGACTTGCTTACGCGACATCGGCAAGATCCTCGAGGGCCGGATGCGCGCGATGCCAGCCCCGTCGCAACAACTGTTCAACCTGTCCGAGGGCCTCCTCCAGGTTCTGCTTACAGCGCTTGTGGGTGCGGGCGGTCCCGATCGGTTTGTTCAGTTCGAATACCGTCATCATGCGCAAAGAAGCGTGGCTGATTTCGGCAGAGTCGAGCACGGCCACGGGTAGAAGCGAGGCTCCGAAAGCCTCTTCCATAATTCGGATGACCATCGATTCGGATGGATTGCTGGTATCGTGCCGCGAACACAACAGCCGGACGAATCCGTAATCGACACTGATCCCGGCCTGCTCGAGCTGCGCGAGCACCTGGTCCATCATGCTGAGAAATTGCACGGTTGAGCAAAAGTCGGGCGTGGTTGCCGCCAATGGCACAATCAGAGCATTTGCCGCCTGCATTACCGCAAGGCTGATGGTGCCGAGCGCGGGAGGAGGGTCGAGGATGACCACGTCATAGCTGCGCGCGAGGTCGCGAAGTCCTTGTTTAAGCTTACGGAACCGCGCCGCCAGTACATTTTGACCATCACTGCCGGCCGCGGCCAATTCATATTCGACATCGAACAGCTCAAGGCAGGATGGGATCAGGTCAACGTTGGGCCAGGGAGTCGGTTGGACTGCGTAGAGAAGATCTGCCTGCGTGGGGTCAATCGACAGATACGGGTAGAGCGTCTGGTCACGCTCGACGTCAAAATGGGGATTGAACCCGAACAAGGTTGTCGTGGTGGCTTGGCTGTCGCAATCGACGACGAGGACACGATAGCCTTGGATCGCCAGATAATGCGCCAAGTGTGTGGTCACGGTCGATTTGCCGACACCCCCTTTGAAGTTCTGGACGGCAATGATCGCGGGCTCGTCACCATCGGCACGTCTCGGGCTGGCGCCAAGAACTTCTCGCATCCGAAGCATGGCGGCCACATCGTAACCAAGGCGGCGGCCCGCTTCGTCAAAAGCTGGAGAGGGCAGGCGACCATCTTCCTCCGCCTGACGGATGCGGTTCGTCGAGCAACCGAGCATCGCTGCTACCTCGGCAATCCCAAACCGGAGGTGGAGTTCTTTGCGGCGTTCTGGCAAAAACGACTTTCGCCGCAGGCGTTCAATCATACGCTCGCCCGAGACCGCCAACTGACTGACAATCTCGACTTCTGAACGCTTAGTGACGCTTTTTGCCATCAAATTGCCCGCCTGAAGCTATTTGAGTGATATCTGCACAAAAAGCGTTCAGTTGGCAACGTTCAAGTTATTCAGGGATCAAGTACGCTGGCAAAGGCCAACAGAGGTTTCTGGCCGCATCTCAAGCTCCCGACAAGCTGGTGCGACCCTCCTCGATCGCAGATGGCGCCCCCTGAGTCCGATTCGCACCTGACCTAGCCGTTGAATTGGGGCATTGCAGCGCGGACACGAGATTGATGTTCACATTATGTTCTGATCGACGCACATTGCGGCTTCAACCCGAATCGAGCCTCGTCCACAATCTGATGTCCGCGCTTCGCCTCCATGAATTGTCCTTCGAGATCGTCCCGCTAGACGCTCGGTTGCTGCTGTGTTCCACGCCGGCGGGCTTTCCGTCTCCGGCGGCCGACGACATGGAGGAGCCGATCGATCTTGGCACTTGGCTGATCGAGCAACCGGCGGCGAGCTACGTCATGCGCGTTGATGGCCATTCGATGATAGGCGCGGGGATCAATGATGGCGATCTGATCGTCGTCAGCCGCGCGAAGAAGCCGCGCGCCGGGCATGTCGTCGTCGCGCTCGTCCACGGTGATCGCACGCTGAAGCGGCTGAAGAGGGCAGGGGACCGGCTATGGCTGATCGCTGAAGCCGAGGGCTATGACGCCATCATCGTGGACGAGAATGTCGAGATCTGGGGTGTCGTCGTTGGCCTGGCGCGGCGATACTGATGCCGACGCCGATCGCGCTCATCGACTGCAACAACTATTACGTCTCGTGTGAGAGGGCCTCCGACAGCAAGCTGATCGGTGTGCCGGTCATCGTGCTGTCGAACAATGATGGTTGCGCGGTGGCGCGCTCGGCCGAGGCAAAAGCCCTTGGCATCAAGATGGGCGATCCTGTCCATCTCATCCGCGACAAGATCGAGCGTCATGGCATCCGGGTGCTGTCATCGAACTACACCCTCTATGGCGACATGCAGCGCCGCGTCGTTGCCTCGATCGAGGATTATGCGCGCGACTTCGAAATCTATTCGATCGATGAAACCTTCATCGACCTCGCCGGCTTCGAGGACCGCGACCTGGTAGCTCACGTCCGCGCCATGCGTGACCAGGTGCTGCGCTGGACGACGATCCCGACGTGTGTGGGTCTGGGCCCAACGAAGACCCTCGCCAAGCTGGGCAATGCTGCCGCCAAGAAGAACCCGCTGTTCGATAGTGTCGCCGACCTGCGTGACGAAGCCGTCCGGGCCTGGGTGCTCGATCGCTTTGCAGTGGGCGATGTCTGGGGTGTAGGCGGTGCCACCGCGGCAAAGCTCGCGGCGCTCGGCATCCATACCGCCGGCCAGCTGCGCGACATGCCGATAAAGCAGGCGCGGGCTATGGGCTCAGTGGTTCTCGAGCGGCTTGTCGCTGAACTCCGGGGCGTGCCTTCCGGGGTTGTCGAGACGATTGAGCCGCAGCGCAAGGGCATGGCGGTCACACGGTCGTTCGGCACGCCGGTCAGCGACATCGCGACTTTGATGGGCGCCGTCACCCAATACGCGATGCGCGCCGGCGAAAAGCTGCGCGGCCATGGGCTGGTGGCGGCAAGGCTGACGGTGTTCTTTCACACTAACCGGTTTAAGCCTGACGCGCCCCAATACTCAGCGTCGCGGATGGTTGCGCTGCACCCGATGACCAATGACAGTTTCGAGCTGGTCGCGGCCGCCAGGCGCGGTGTCGAGCATGGCTGGCGTGACGGCTACGCCATTACTAAGGCCGGCATCATGCTTGACGATCTGATAGCTGCCGAATTACGACCGCGCACGCTGTTTGAGGGCGATACAGTAAAACGCGTTAGGCTCATGGAGGCCTTAGACAGCGTCAACAGCAGGTTCGGGCGCTTTTCCGCTGTCCCGGCCACCCAAGGGTTCCAGCGGGACTGGAAGATGCGCGCTGATATGAAATCGCCTGCATGGACGACGAGGATCGAAGACGTGCCGCGGGTAAGGGCATAGCGGGATAAACACTACCAACGAAGATTGCCTGCTCCTCGTATTCAGTGCGGTTATGTCGATCTTATCTCGCTTTACAGCTTTAGACTAAACTGAGCTGCTGCCGGTTTCGCGCACACCGAAATAAGGTGTTTTATGGAACTGTAGGATATGAACGCAGCGACGCAAGTTCAGCCGAGCGTTCAAGCTTGAAGCGGTAAAACTGGGCAGCGATGAGGGCGATCTGCCAGCTTAGGGCAGCAGCTCGAATGAAAGTCCGGCGTGCGCCTTGAGCCGTTCGATCAGCACATCCCCCATGATCGTCGCTGGCGTCCAGAAGCCGCCCGCCACCTCGGCAGGGACGTCTTTTGCAAGGCAAGCGGCGGCCTGAGACAACATCTTGGCGGTTGATCCATAGCCGGGATCGCGGTCCCCGGTGACCCGGCACCCTATGGTGTCGCCCTTTGCGGTCGATCCGAGGAAAACAAGATCGAAGCCCCCCTCCAGTTGCGCCTTTTCGGTCGGCCCTTCGCCCGGCTTTGGTAGCACCACAGTTTCAAGCAACCAACGCAGAGGCGGCACAGCCAAGCCGACCATCAGGGCGTTCACGCCCCAGGTTGCCGCCCGGGCCATCCGTTTGCCTTTCGCGCCCTCACCCGTCACCACCGCTTCCTCGTAGCGGAACTCATCGCCATAGCTGTTGCTGCTCAGGGCGTTGGACCGGTGCACGACCCGCGTGTTGATGCCCGCCATGACGAAGGGTGCAATCCAGCTGCCGTAAATATTGTCATATGCAATCTTCACATCCGGCTGCGGAGCAGAAAAGCCATGGCCGGGCGGGCATAGGCTGTAAGGGTCCTTGAGCTCCTGGCGCAGTTCAGCGTCGCTAACCGCTTCCTTTACCATGTTCACCATGCTCGCGATGGTACCGCCCGAGGCCCCACCCTTGATGCTGACGACGCGCATCGCGATACGGTCGCAGGATTGGCCGAACCGTTCCAACGCGAACCGCTGCAGAAAATGGACGCCCAGATCGGACGGGATGGAATCAAAGCCGCAGCAATGAACGATCCGCGCGCCGCTGGCCTTCGCATCCGCCGCATGGCGTGACTGCATCTTGCGGATCCACTGCGGTTCACCGGTCAGATCGCAATAATGGGTGCCGGTCGTGGCGCACACCTGTACCAACAGGTCACCATAAAGGGCGTATGGGCCTACGGTCGACATGACCACGGTGGTCCGGGCACACATTTGCACCAACGCATTTTCATCAGCCGCGTCGGCAACAATCAGCTCTACCCCCGAAAGCCCGATCGTGTCGCTCACCATTCGTAGTTTGCTCAATGACCGGCCGGCAATGGCCCATTTGATGGACCCGTCGGAAAACTGCTCATGCATGTAGCGGGTTATGATCTGGCCAACGAAGCTGGTAGCCCCGTAAACGATGATGTCGAAGTTCTTGTCCGTCATATTTTCTTCCAAAGTAGAGGAGCGCCTAGGGGGCCGTGGATGACGGCATAGAATCGGCCTGCAACCCGACGCTCCCCACTATGATTAGAGTCGGCCAGCGTTTTGCCGCCCTTAGCCGCCGCGTGGGCTCGGGGTACCGTGAACTCCGGCGAAGTGCCGGCCGATCAAGCGCGCCGATGCGAGGTAAGCATGCCCGTTTGCCTCGGCATAGGCGATCCCGCGCATGCGCTTGCTGTCGGGGTGCAGGACGAGCGTTGGGGCGTTGTGATGCCCCTCACCCAGAAGCGCGGATATGGCGGGGCGCGGGTGATCAATTCCGACATGCACGATTTTTAGTGTCGCTTTCAGCTCTGGAAACCAACCGATCAGTCCCCACAGCTCCGCACACTCGGGGCAGAACTGGTTCTGGCCTTCTGAAACAAAGCTCATCGGCAGAATGAAGAGCGTATCCTGCGGCATCAGCTACTTGGTCCTTTTAATGAAGGCATGCCATGGGCAAGACACCGAGAGTTTCAGCGTAGCCATGTCTGTTTACTCGAAATGCATTGGCGGACCATCCTAGTGGCAATGGCACGAAAAAAGCTCAGTGCTTGCGCTTCTCCAGGAAGGCACGGAAGCTGTCCTGTGCCGCCTCACCCACGGCGTTCTGGGCCATGACATCGCCCGCATGGGCATAGGCGGCGGGCTGCGGCATCTCCATCTGGCGATAATAGGCCTGCTTGCCCGCCGCCTTTGATGCGGCCGGGCCGCGCGTGGCGCGGCTGATCAGGTCGAGCGTGGCCGCCTCCAGCTGATCATCGGGGACCACGCGGTTGACCAGGCCCCAATCGGCAGCGGTGCGTGCGTCGATCGGATCGCCGGTCATCGCCAGTTCCAGCGCCCGTTTGCGGCCCAAATTGCGGGCCACAGCCACCAGCGGCGTGTGGCAGAACAGGGCGCCTTTGCCGCCAGGCAGGGCGAAGCTGGCGCTGGCCGCCGCTACCGCAAGGTCGCAAGTGGCAACGAGCTGGCAGCCGGCCGCGGTGGCAAGGCCATGCACGCGGGCCACGACAGGCTGGGGCAAGGCCTGCAGACAATCCATCATCTCGGTGCAGATGCGGAGCAGTGCCCGCACTTCGGCCTGGCTATGGCCAGCCATGTCGGCAAAATGATGCCCGGCCGAAAACACTGGCCCATTGGCAGCGAGGATGACCCCGCGCGCATCGCTGCTGCCGATGTGCTGTAACACCTGGGTCAGCTCCAGCATCAGCGGCAGCGACAGGGCGTTGCGCTGCTCCGGACGGTTGAGCGTGACGGTGACAATCGCATCATGGCGGTCAACCAGCAGATTGCGCGTGTCGATCATGGACATCATCCTTGCACAAGAGGGCAGGGCCCGACGGCCAGCCAGATTGACGGGCGTTCGATCATAGCGCAGCCAAACCGATAAACAGCGTCAAAGATACGGGCGCTTCGCCGACTCACCACCCGGACACGGGCAGGGGCTTGAAGAGGGCCACACGCGATCGTGCCCGCTGTGTGCAAGACATTGAAGGAATATCCTATCAAGAGACGGCTATGGGGTGGCATGCGGACGCGTGGCCGGCTAGCCTTCCCTCACGGCCCAGCACATTTCCATCTAAGCGTGTTTTCGCTGGCCGCGTGTGCGAACATCCGGGGGACAGGCATGGCACCGAAGATCTCGGCGCGATCGGTGGCCGGCGCGCTGTCACTGACGGCGCTGTCTGCGTTCGGCGTGTTCGCCGCGCTGTCGGCACTTGGCCCGAACTGGGCAGCTTATGCACCCGCCACCTGTACCGCGACGCATTGCTTCTGCGAATTGCCGCGCACCGGCGCGCTTGTTCTGCAGCCCGCCAACAGCTGGTCGTCGTTTGGATATGTGCTGATCGGTTTCGTGATGATCATCATTGCTGGCGCGCCCACCGGACAGTCGGCGATGTCGCCGCTGGCGACCCGCGTGCTGGGTCTGACGGCAATCATCGTCGGGATCGGCTCGGCGCTGATGCACGCCACGCTGACATTGTGGGGTCAGTTCCTCGATGTGCTCGGCATGTATCTGGTCGGCTCGTTCCTGCTCGTTCGCGCCCTGGCGCGCTGGCGCCGCATTCCGGATGGGCGGGCAATCGCCTTGTATGCCGCGCTGTGCATCATGCTGACCACGGTGCTGATCCTTCTGCCCGAGGTGCGCCGTTGGCTGTTTGCAGTCTTGCTGGTCCTCGCCATCCTGATCGAACTGGCCTTTGCACGCCCGCTGCGGCGCGGCGCCCGGCTCGCCGACTATCTGGGCGGCATTCTCGCCACCGCAGTCGCGTTCGGGTTCTGGATCGTGGATCAAAACGGGGTTGTTTGTGCCCCCGAAAGCCTGCTGCAGGGCCACGCCGTGTGGCACGCCCTCGGCGCCGCCTCATTGTGGCTGTCGTTCCGCTATTATCACAGCGAGCAGTCGTGGAATGCACGGCCTGAAGCTGGGGCAAGGTCAACCGCTGCTTGAAGGCAGTGTCGCCCGGATTTCAGGCCGATCAGCAATGAAGCAGAATTTGCTGTCCTCCCCGGCATCCCCGTCTTTACGGGATATGTTTGCGGGGCAGGTTCAGCGCCTTACAAGGTCGGGCACATAGGTTCATTCGCCTGCCAGATTGCCAATGTGGCGCGCAGTGCGGTTACAAACGCCAGCGGCTGATCGAGCATGAGGTGGTGGCGCGCCTTCGGAATGGCGATGATCGGAATATCGGTGCCGCCCAATTCCCGCACATATGCAGCCGAGTCCGCTGTGAACAACAGGCTTTCCGCGCCATACACGATGGCCTTGCGGCCCGGCACGGCAACAAGGCGCTTGCCCATCTCATGCCATCCCGGCTCCGCGTCGTTCTGACGGAAAACTTCGGGATCAAACTTCCAGGTCCATTCCTCGCCGCTCCGGCGCAGCGAGTGAAAGGCCATATAGTCCATCAGAAATGCCTCACCGACCGCTTGCGGCGGCGAAAGCACGTACCGACTGCGAGCGGTGGGATAGTCCGGATAACGGCGTTGGGGCTTGTCGGGGTCGCCCGACCCGGGATGCGAGTTTCCCTGTCGGTTCCGCTCCGCCAGCACCTCGGGCCGCAGAACCATCATGTCGCACAGGATCAAGCCGGAAAATCGTTCCGCAGCCAACACTAGCGCCGTCAAGCCGACTGAAGCGCCAAAGCTGTGCGCAATGATGACCGGCTTGGCCGGCCCATCGAAAAGCCCCAGCGCCTCGGCAACCCCGACCATCTCAGCTCCGCGGGCATTCGCGTCGCAGCCGGGCCGGTTGGCGCTGTCGCCCATGCCCGACAGGTCATAGGCGATGACGTGATGGTCCCCGGCTAGAAACGGCGCGATGAACGCAAAGCACCGCGCATGCGCCAGAAAACCATGCGTCATCAGGATCGGGGGATGAGAGCGGTCGCCCCAGCGAAAATAATGAATGCGGGTACCGTCTATGTCGATGAAGCCTTCCTCGCGCGGCACGGCAAGTGCTTCGCGAAACCAGTCCGGCAAAGCATCGGGCTGCGGTGCCCAGAGCGGGTCGATGTCATCACTTGCGTCCACGCCTGGCCCCCCTTGCAAACCGCTAGCATCTAGCGGTGCTTTGACGTCAGGACAAAGCCTCGAGCACGCCCGTCTTCAACAAAACTGGCTGGGCCGGCAAGGTTGTTCAACGGTACGCGAATGTGATGGAAGCGTGGACGCAAAGGGAGGGTCAATAAGACTAGGACATATGTTTGATCGCAACCGCCCCCGTCCGAAATTCTGCTACAATTTTCGGACACGATGACTCGACCTCGTCCGAAACTCTGCTACAGATTTCGGACATGGATGCCCTGCCGCCCGGCCTCAAGTCGCAAATCCTCGATCGCGTTGATCGTGGTGTGCCGGGTGCTGTCTGGACGCCGAGCGACTTCCTCGATCTTGCCGGTCGCGATGCCGTCGACAAGACGCTGCAACGCCTTGTCAAATGGGGAAGTCTGCGCCGCATCGATCGCGGCCTCTACGACAAGCCCCGGTTTAACAGCCTGACGCAACAGGACAGCCCCGCCGATCCGAAAGCCGTTATCGATGCTGTTGCCCGCCGCGACCAGATTCGGGTGCTCGTCGATGGCATGACCGCCGCTAACGATCTGGGCTTCACGAACGCGGTGCCAGCGAAGACAATCGTACATTCGGACGCGCGGGCAAAGGCGATCAAGCTCGGCAATCTCACGATCGCCTTCAAGCAAACTGCCCCCAGCAAGCTGTACTGGGCAGGCCGCCCGGCCATGCGGATCGTACAGGCCCTCCACTGGTTGCGCGATACGATGACCGGTGATGACAATAGTCAGTGGCCCGATCGTCTTACCAAGCTTCTCCAAGACCCTGTCCATGGCGCCGCACTACGGAATGACCTGGCTGACGGGATGTCGACACTGCCGTCATGGATGCAGGATTTGCTTCGTCCCCTCGCCCTTGATCAAGCGCCTCGCGCGTGAGCCCGGCCTTTGACGAGGTTCTGCGCGCGGATGTGGCAACCCGGCAGGGTCTTTTCGCAACGACAGCACAACGCCTCGGGACAACGCCGCAGAATGTTGAAAAGGACTTTTGGGTGTGCTGGACCCTCGACGCCCTGTTCAACAGGCTCACCGATAGTCCACGTCTGCTGTTCAAGGGCGGCACCTCGCTGTCGAAGGGCTTTGGTCTGATCGACCGCTTCTCGGAAGATATCGACGTGACGGTCTTTCGTGATGACCTGGGCCTGCCGGCTTCGGTTGAAGAACTGTCGGCTCTCAGTCGCAAGAAGCGCGACAAGGCACTCGATGCCATCAGAACCGCCTGTGAGACCTATATCAATGGCCCATTTCTGCAGGATCTTGGGGCGATTGCAGCGGCTACCGGCGCCCGCAACGGTTATGAAGCGGGCGCTCTCCGTGTCGAGCCGGATGCAGCAGACTTGCAAACCCTGCTCATGATCTATCCCAGCGTGACGCCCCTCGATGCCTATATTGCCAAGTCGGTGAAGATTGAATCTGGCGCAAAATCGGCGCTTGATCCCAATACGAGTCGCGCCATCGCCCCCTATGTCAATGACGACTTGCCCACGCTTGATCTCTCTGTTCGCAATGTCGTCATTGTCGACGCAGAGAGAACCTTCTGGGACAAGATTGTCATCCTGCATGGCCTGCGCCGATGGTATGAAATCCGGGGAGCGCTGCGCGGTGACGGGCAGCGAATCTCGCGCCACTATTATGATCTGTACCAGCTGCTGCGATCCGAGACCGGCCGCGCCGCTCTCGCCAATCGCGCTCTCGGTGAGGACTGCGTTGCCCATGCACGCGTCTTTTTCGATCGCCCGGATTATGATCTGAAATCAGCCCATCCGCCCACATTTGCGCTATGTCCGGAAGGCGACATGACAGGCGCATTGCGACAGGATTATCGGGCTATGAGCACCATGATCTTTGGAGAGCCGCCCTCGTTCGATGCGATCATCGAGGAAATCGCTGCACTGGAGAAGACCCTCAACAGCGCTCTATGAGTCTTCACCGACAACCCGATAGCCCACCCCGATCCGGCGTGGTGCGCGGGCGCGGCGACGAAGATGGTTCCTGACAGCGCGTTCGGCGTCGGCCGGATCATCGAAGGAATGGCGTTTCGACTGGCCCCAGGTGCCGCATCGACCCCATGAAGTTTCGACGAGGTGACCGCCGAACAGATCAACGCAATGCTCGATTGCGTAGCGGCGGTTGATATTCCGCGTCAGGTCGCGGGCTACCAGTTCTAGCCGACCAGACCGGGGTAGAGTGGTCGGAAATGTCCCGTCAGGGTCAAGATTGTTTGGGTCTTCCATGGCGATGGAATCATGGCATGAAATATGGTATTGTGCACCATATGTTCTAGTCTTGTTGGGCGTGACCATGACCGACGAAGTCGCCAAGGACGAGCTGCAGGCACTCCGCGATCGCGTCGCGGAACTCGAGGCCGCGCGCGACAAGCCGGTCAAGGTCGAAGTCGAAGGGCTTGAGGGCATTCGACAGCTAAGCCACGCCATCGAAACGCAGCAGCTGGATCGCTTTGCGCTGCAAAACTCGGTGCCGGACAAAGTGTTCTGGGGGTGGTTCTGGGGGTTTGTAATCGCTTGCGGTCTTCTCCTGCTGGTAGGGTTTCTCCGCTCGGTCTAGCTACTTAAGCTTGTGGTCCGTTGGGCTGAACGTCTCCCTGACGCCATCCCAAAGTTTGTCGACATATGCCTTGTCGTCCTTCCCCAGTACGTTATCCAAAGTCTCTTGCGGGTTTGGCGTGATCGTCGGCCGAACGCGGTCGAACGCCTCCTTACGGCGCTCGACCGCACCGCCGACCGATCGGCCGCCGGCAGCAACGATCTCACGGCGATCGCCCCGAAGTTCATCAATATCGGCGCGCGACCGAAGATCGCCGGCGACGGGGAGGGGTGTCTGCTCGATCTGCTCGATGCCGCTGGCCCCAGCCATTCTCACCCGCGCCTGTGTGTTGGCACTCGGCCGGGCAATGCCGGCAGGGCTGGGCTCGACAAAACTCGGTTCAACGCCAGCGACAACCTTCGCCTGTTCGGCCTTGATGAACTCGGCGATGTAAAAATCCCGTTCCGCAACTTCTGCCGGCGTCACTGCCTGGCCGCGCGTCGGGTTCCAGTCCGGTGCGATGCCCGGCATCGCCCGCTGTTCCGCCAGCACGAAGTTCACAAAAGGCTGGGTCAGATTTTCGCTCAGCGAGACACCATTGCTGTCGCGCAGCGATGCCGCGTTTTCGAGGCGTTCAGCGGTCTCGTAAGATGTCCGCGCTTCATTGGCGACCGACTCGGCCTTGGTGTAGGACGCCGACACACTGGCCGAACGCGCCGAAAGATCGCTGCTCGAGCTGTTGCCGGTGGCCCGAAAGAAGCTGTCGCGCTGTTGGCCCCAATTCTGGCTCTTCGACATCTGCTCGAGATAGTCCTTCGCCTCTGACAGGCCGTTGGTGCCCGACGCCGTTCCTGACGTTGTCGAGGTTTTGCTGCCGCTGGTAGAGACACCGATACCAACGCCGCCGCGCCCCGGCATGCCGTTGCCGCCTGCCCCGCTGCCACCCGCGCCCTGTCCGCCCGGCCATCCGATATTGGTGTTGAAGTTGCCGCTGAACATCGCCTGATTGGCATAGGATTCGGCAAGGCTGCGCTCGAACCCGAACCGGTTCTGGAGCGCTGTCGCCGCCTGATCAACCATGGCGTAGGTGGTGCCGATCGTGTTGCGATCATCAGCGCCATAGGAGGTCTCCAGACCGGTGCCGGCGCTGAGCGTGCGCCGGAAGTCGGCCGCCTGGGCATTGGCGGAGGAGAACGACGAGGACGCACTATTCGACAGCGTCTCGGCACGGCTGCGCGTATCGCTGGCCGTCCTGGTAAAGCTGGCCTGAAGTTCGCTCGACAATTGCGGCGTGAACGGCAGCCGGGAAATGGCGCTGCCAGCGTCGATGACGGTCGCGTCGGGATATTGCGACGTTTGCGAACCATCATTCTGCACCGAGGTGAAACCTGAAGCACCCGACGTATAGCGGCCGGCGGTGGTCCAGAGGTTGCCCTGCTTCATGTTGAAGGCCTGGGTGTCGAACGACGAATTGCCGACAGCGATGTTACCTGTGCTTGCTTCCCGAGCTGCTTCCTCAGCCGCGTTTTGTGACGGGGCAAGATAGCTCGTCGCCTGGCTGGAAATCGCCAGTGCTCCCTTGGCGATGCCGGCGGCTAGGAAAGGCACAGACGCGATCAAATAGCCTGCAAGAATGCCGATGTCGTCGGTAACCCCCGCAATCCCGACATAGCTCGCCAATGTCACGCCGCCATCGCCGGCAGCGCCAACGGCGGCGACATCGGCACCCGCCTTCAGCATCAGGATCATGTGAAGGATGACGTAAAGCGGCCCCCAGGCTGCGAGATAGAAGAAGCCGGTGACATAGCCTTTCAGCGCCGAGACGCCGCCGCGCGGGAGCAGGAAGATCGGGAAGGCGATCGGGAACAGCGCATAGAACACCACCGTCAGAACGATGTTGAGCAGCGGCACCCACTTCATCGCCGTGGCGCCGATCGAGTTGTAGGTGTTGCGGGTCTGAATCTCGGCGCGGGTCTGGGCATAGACGTCGACCGACGACGGCGAGCCTCCCGACTGCATCGTATGAAGCGACTGTGTCATAGCGTTGATGACGAGATGCTGGCGAAGTGTTTGGGACGCCGTTCGCGAGACGTTGGTCAGATAGTCATAGGCAATCGGCAGATCGGCGAGGAGCTTGGCCCGGGCGGCAGCGCCGAGAAGGCGCGGGTAAAGCTGGATGCCGAGCGTTGTCTCGAGCGGCGTCTGCATCGTGTCCCAAGTGGCGACGAAGCGATCATAGGCGATGCGGCAGGTAATGATCTCGGAGGTGACGTTGCCGGCAGGCTGGCGCGTCAGCCATTTTTGCGATCGCGCGACGGAACCAGGGCCCATTGCAGCGAGAAGATCGTCTGATCGCGCGAGGGCATCGATCGACTTCTGGCCGAGCAGGATGTCGTAGAAGGTGCAAAGCCGAAAATGCTCGTCGAGGTTCGAGGCAAACTCGGGATCGTTGATGCGGACATTCTGTGTGGCCTCGAGGAGCCGGGCACCATAAATCATGCCGTTGCGCGAGTAGTTGAGGTCATTCGGCAAGCCGAACACCAGCTCGGCGCCCGTCGTCAGATAGTCAGAGATCTGGCTGGTGAAACCGGCGACGAGCCCCAATCCGAGTGGCACATTGGCAACGGTGTTGGGAGCGAGCCCGGGATTGATGCGGTCGGTGACCTGGATATCGATCCGCGGCACCATCAGCATCAGGTACATCGCGGTCGCGCCGAGGAACCAGTTGACCAGCAGCTTCCAGTTGGCATCGAAGGCCAGTGCGGTCAGCCCCCACATCAGGCCGATGACGAAGACGACCTGGATGAGCGAGATATAGCCGCCATCGCCTGTCCAGGCGGCGACCGCGTTCATGACGTTGACGATATACTCGCCGCCGCCGATGGCGAAGACCTCGATCATCCGCCTGTCCTTTCACCTGCCGCCTAGTTAAGCCCGCGGCCGCCGATGGCGCGGCTCCAGTCAAAGGTTGCCGACATCGACGGCGACATGCTCGATTGCAGGACGCTCTCGATGTAGCCGGTGCGCTGGACGATCTGCATGATCGCCGACACTCGGACCTGGGTATTGGACTGGCGATCGAGCAGGGTCTGCCGCGCATTAGCCAGCTGGACCTGCCATTGCGCGATGCGGTCCTGATCGGCGCCAATGAACGAGGACTTGGATTTGCCGAGTTCGCCGGTCAGCTGGTCGAGGATGGCGAACAACAGGTCGACCGAGGTGATCTCCGCAAGCGTCGCGCGATCATCGTTCGCGATGCCACGACTGTAAGCTGCCTGCACGGTCAGAATCTTGTAAAGCGGCAGCGACGCGACCTGCAGCAACTCGACCGCAGCGGGTGGCACGGCCGTATCGTTGACCGTTGCAGTGACCATCTGGTCGAGGAGGGCGGCAACGCGGGTGCGCAGGGCCGAAGATGCCGGAACGGTCAATGTGGTCAGCACCGGATTGATGCAGGCGTCGTCCGGCTCGCTGGCGTCGCATTGCCAGATCCTGACAGGAGAGGCTGCCGTGGTGCCATCGAGAAGCGCCGTGACCAGCGACGAGGACGTGTCCCCCTCAATGGGGTTGAAGGCACCGGGCGCATTGTCCTTGGCGGGCACGTAGATGATCGTCCCGACCATCGTCATGACATATTGCGCCAGCTCACGATCGAGGACGCCGGCAGGCGCGAAGAACTGCGACTTCTTGAGAACGTGCCAGGTGTAGTTTCGGGCAACGCCGGTGTTGATGTCGGCCCATTCAGGGTAGCCGGCAACGCTGTCGAGCGTCGAGGAACGTTGACCCTGATTGCCGCAACCATGCTTGGAAGCCGCCCAATCGGTGAAGATGCCGGTGGAAGAGCCGATGGATTCGCAGATTGAACGGTCCGCCATGTCCGACTTCGGCCACATGCCGCCGACGAGCGCCTGAGCCGTTTCGCAGCTATTGATGTTGGCGTTGTTCATCAGCTGTGCCGCCTGGCGCATCTCTTCCATGATCTTTGAGCATTCTGGGCAGACGGTGTCGATCGCCAGCTTGAAAGCAAAGCCAACGGCATTGTTCGCGACCGATTTCAGCAGCGCGATGATCTCGGCCGAATTGACGAACGAGAAGCTTCCAGCGAACAGATCGATGCCACCACAGCCTGCTCGTGCGCTGGGAAGCTGAAGGTTCGCCAGGTTGGTGGTGCGCTGGGGAAAGCGCGTCCAGACATTGCCGAGGCTGTAATAGCCGGCGCGCTGGCCATCGAAGGCGGTGGGACCGGTGACATTGGCGGCGGCACCCATGTCATCGAAATAGCTGTCCATGGCGCCGGCGACGCTGGCTTGTGCGGCAGTCGTCGACAACGGCAGCGCGACGAGGTTCACAACGGCCAGCAGAGCGGCAAAGCTGAT
The DNA here is from genome assembly GCF_014205635.1 of Polymorphobacter multimanifer. Lineage (GTDB taxonomy): Bacteria > Pseudomonadota > Alphaproteobacteria > Sphingomonadales > Sphingomonadaceae > Sandarakinorhabdus > Sandarakinorhabdus multimanifer. Next base: position 1,327 of record NZ_JACIIV010000040.1, on the reverse strand, counting down.
TGTCTGACATGCGAAAGCACCAACACGCTCGAGCCATGAAAGATGCCGTGGGGCCGCTTCGGACAGCGGCAAGAGACTGACATCATCTAGCGAACCGGGAAGACGTCGGTCGGTCATGGCAGTTCTCCCTTCGTGGGCAGGCAGTCAATGGTGATGGGCGCGTCCGGTCGGCCAGCGCAGGTGTCCGTGGGCCTGTCAGTCTCAGAGGGCGGCGCGGCGAGCGACGCGATGAAACGGTCAACCGCGCCTTCAAGACGAGCAATGGCCGCCAAGGTTAGCGGCATGGCCGGGGGGCGGGGTGCTGACGGGTCAATAGTCACGGCCGGGCTCCGTCTGGGTGAGCGTGTAGATCCGATCCATGAGCTCGTCGGCGGCCATCACGCCGTAGCCGATGGGCACGGCTTTCCTGGTCACGCTGTCGAAGAGGACGATCGCGGGTGTCACTCTGGAATTGAGGCCCATGCGCTCGCGCTGACCGCTATCGACGACATAGCGCGGGAACACGTCGGACGGTCCACCGTCGGTTGACACTGCCTTGACAGCAATGGCGTGACTATCCGCGACGGACTTGAGGATCGGGCTCATGATCCCGCACGGCGCGCAATTCTGGGCGAAGAAGTAGAACAGCCCATAGCGCTCGCCGAGGCGAAGCAGGGCTTCGTCGCGGTCGGACTTCCTCGTGTCGAGCCATTGGCGCTTGCCCAACGTCGAGATCGGCCGGACCTGGGTGTAATCGAGCGCCGGGTCTTGCCAGACGGCGCGCTGCCAGACGTCGGCAAACAGCGAGGAGCGATCAAGCTGCTCGCGTTGGAAACGGATGTAGGACTGGACGTTATCCGTGGTCGGCTCGAGGATGGCGCGCGCCTTCAGTTCACGCAGTTCGGTGGTGACAGCATCGAGACGCTCGGCGGCCGATTTTGTCGGCGGCGCCGGCGCGGCTTCTTCCGGTTTCGGACGCGGTTTGGGCTTGTCGCAATAGAACCAGTTGCCGAGCTTGCGCTCGCCGCAATAAAAAGCGTCGGGCCGGGAAGGGTCCTCGATAAGCCCCTTCGTCTCCTGAGCTCGTATCGGTGTCGGCTGCAAGGAACCAACGCAAACCAGACACAGCGCAACCAGGCTAATCGTCGTCTTCATCAGGAAGCCTCCTGCTGGCGAGGGAAAACAGAAGCGAAATCTCGAGCGCGCCATGCCCCTCATCGACAAGGCGTATGAGCGCGGTGAACGCTGCGAGGAGGTCGTGTCCCAGGTGGTGGTGTAGGTCGCGGTTGGCCATCGGCGATCTTCGGTTAGGTTTGGGTTGCAATATCCAACCAACGGAGATCACCGA
>NZ_JACIIV010000039.1 GCF_014205635.1 Polymorphobacter multimanifer | reverse complement strand
GAAACTGTCCAAAGCCTTCAACCCGCGCGGCGCCGCTGCCGAAGGAGAAGACAGCGCAAGCGCCAGAAACGCCGCCGTGGAGAAAAAGCGGATCACCACGATACCTCCGGTTCAAGCGCCTGCGGCTCGTTGGTGCGGAAGTCCTGGGAGCCGCCACCGCCCGGCCCATCGACCGTGCTGCCCGGTGTGCCGTTGCTGCCGGGGGCCGCCACGGACCCGTTGCTCTCGGGAGTCAGCCGCCCGCCGCCGATCAACGCCCGCCCGGCTCCGACGAACTGGCCGATATTGCCCACCCCGGTCATCGGTTCGTTGATCAGCTGCGGCCGAGTCAATTCGCGGTCGCCCAGCAGTTGCTGCTGGCGCACTTCGGGCGTCGGGTCGGTCGCAGCGCCGGCGACCGCGCGCTCGATCTGCTCTTCCTCCTCGTCGCTCATGATCGCCTGCACCTGCGTGCCGATCGGCTCGATCGCCGGCGCCAAAGTTTCGAGCGCCTGCAGGCACTGTGTGCCGAACACACAGGCATTGACTGTCGAGCCGCCGCCGAAGCCACCGCCCTGCGTCCGGAAGGTGACCGTCTCGAGCACGAATTCCTTGGTGATCGGCAGCCCGGCGGCATCGCGCGCCTGGCCATTGATCACCACCGTCGCAACGCCATCGCCGGTGCTCGTGACGATCAGGCCGCCGGTCCCTGCATCGAAGCCGCTCGGCACCAGCGCAAAGCCGGTGCCGCGATCGGTGTTCTGCACCAAGAAGGCGTTGCTCACGGTCACGTCAATGGTGCCGCCGATCAATTCATGGCGGTTCGGCACTTCGGCGGCCGGTGCACCATTCAGCCGGTCGTTGCGGCCGGCAAAATTGATGTCGGCGACCAGATCGGTGACGAGCGCTGCATCGCCGACGAAGATGTTGCGCGCCTCCAGGCTGAGCAGGCCCCCGGGCACGTCGCCTGCCAGCACGGCCAGCTGTCCACCAGCATCCGAAATCACCCGGATTTCGTTTGCCACCAGCCGCAGAATGTCCTCGCTGCCGGCGGAATTGATGATTGCCGCACCCACAACCTCGATCGGTCGGCCGGAATCGACCGAAAAGCTCGACCCGGTGAGGTTGGGATTGGTGCCGGCACTGCCCACCAGTGTGAAATCATCGATGCGCAGCACGCCCGCGCCGGTGCTGGGCGCCGACACGCTGATGTCGGCAGCGCGCAGCCGGGTCATCTCCGATGCATCGAGCGACCAGCCAGGAGAGGGCATGCCACCGATCTGCCGGGCGGTGGCGGCGGGATCGATGATGAACGCAATCCGCCTCGTCGATGCGGTGCCGAAGCCCGCGGCAATGTCGATGGCAGCCGATTGCACCTGCAGGTCGTCACCGCTCACGGCACCGGCAAAGCGCGCGCCGCCGCCAGCCTCGACCCGCAGGCTGCCGACCGCCAGCATGGCAGCGGCGGTGAAACCACCGCTCGTCACAACGCGAAGGCCGTTCGCAGCAACCGCACCCCCCAGTGTCAAATCGCCCCCGGCCACCACATTGGCATCGCCAGCAGCGCCGATCGCACCCGTAGTCACGGTGCCGGCTGCCAGCACTTCGAGCGAGCCGGTGCCAGCCGCCAGGCTGCCGCTGCTGATGTCACCGCCCGAAACAAGGATGAGGCCGTTTGCAGCAAGGTTCCCGGTCCGAAGACCAGTGTCACCACGCAAGCCCAGCACGCCCGCCGCGTCGATGTTCCCCACCGTCAACTGCCCGCCGAGCGCTGCAATATCGAGCCGAACGGCCTCGCTGACGAGATTGCCGAGCACCACATTGCCCGCAGCACTGAGTGTCACGCCGGCCTTGCCATCGACAGCATCCGCTTCGACGTCCTCGCCCGATTCGATCTCGATCATGCCGTTCGAGCGCACGGCACCGGCAATGCGCATGATGCCGCCGCTCCGCAGCGACACGCCGGCAAGCCCGGTGATGCTCGATGCGGCGAGCGACAGCCCGGCGTCAATTGCCACCAGCGCCGGCGTCGTCACCAGGCCAAGGTCCATCGCGCCGACCGCGTTCAACCGCACATCACCCCCGGCAGCGATATCGCCGGCGAGCAGGTCGGCTCCCGAGGCAACACTGATGCCGCCGCCCGCCACAAGGTCGCCGAGATCAAGGTCAGCGCCTGACAGCAGAATGAGGCCGCCCACGCTATCGACATCCCCGATGGCGAGCGACGTGCCGGCAGTCGCCGTCAGCGCGCCACCATCCACATCTCCAACCCGTATTGCGCCGTCGGCGCTCAACTGCACGTCCCCGCCCGCCAGCAGCGCGCCGGTGCGCAAGCCACCCGCACCGGCCGCCAGCGTCACTGTCGTGCCGGCGGTGGCGGTCTCGATTCCCACGCCGTTGCCGATGATCCCGAGCGCGCCCGAAGCCTGGATATCGGCGGCAGTGACCATGCCGCCCGCCGTCAGCGATACGTCTGCGCCGCTGATGCGCGCGACCGACATGTCCCCGGTCGCGGCGAGATTCGCTCGACCACCGGCGGTGATATCGTCGGTCATGATCGTTGCCGCGGCGATCTCCACCCCGCCCATGCCCGACACGCCGGCGAGCGTGATCGCACCATCGGACACGAGCGTGATCGTGCCGCCTGCCACAAGTGCATCCGCCACGATCGCGCCGGTGCCGCCGCCGAGCACAAGGTCGCTGCCGGCCGTTACGCCGGCGAGGGACAAGCCGCTTGCTGCAAGATCGACCGTGCCGCTCACAGTGATCGCGCCGGAAACCAGCACGCCGCCCGCAACCGCATTCAGGTCCGTGGCGGCAACAGAGGCGATGGCGATATCGCCAGTGGCGTCGAGCAGCACAGTTCCCGCAATGTCGAGGCTGCCGAACGTGATCGCGCCGCCGCCGCTGGCGGTCAGGCTGCCGCCCGCGATCTCGGCCGTGCCGATCGCCCCATCCGCAGTCAGCGCCACGGCGCCGGAGGCGACCAGCGCTGCGGTTGCCAGGTCGCCCGAGCCGGCCGCCAGCGTCAAAGCGGAGCCCGTGGTGACGCCCTGCGCCTGCAGTCCATTGGCTGTCAGCGAAACGGCAGCGGCTCCGCCGACAGTGTCGACGATGAGCATCCCACCTGCAGCAACGGTCATGGCGCCGCCCGCGTCCACATTGCCGAGCGTCATGTCGCTCGCCGAAGCAAGGTCGGCGATCCCGCCAGCCAGAATGTCCCCGGCGGTCAGCGCGCCATCCTGCGATGCGATGACGATCCCGCCACCCGCCCCGGCAGCACCGAGCAGGATATTGCCATTGGCCCGAATGCCGATATCGCCTGCCGCCTCGATGCCCCCGATGCCGATGTCGCCGCCAGCACTTGCGGTCAGGTTGCGCCCGCCGATGCTTGTCACTGCGATGCGTGTCCCTGCGGCCAGCAGCACATCGGTGCCAGCGGTCAGCGCTTCGGCGGTCAGGCTGCCGCTGGTCGCAGTCAATGTCAGGCTCGTGCCGGCGCCAAGATCGCCCAGGGGAAGGCTCTCCCCGGCCAGGTTGATTGCACCATCGGTGTCGAGCGCGCCGGTCTGCAGCGCGCCGCCCGCAGTGGCTGTCAGATCGCCGGCGGTGATCGCCCCGGTGTCGATGGCGCCGCCGGCTTCGAGATAGGCAAGCCCGGCGACGATGATCGTCACGGCGTCGATTGACGCACCGGCGCGCGCATCGAGGCTGCCGCCGTCCACATCCGCCACAGCCATCGACCCGTCCGCGGTGAGCGTGATCGCGCCCCCGACGGCCAGGCCGGCAGCGACAAGGTTGCCGTTGCCGGCAGCCAAGGCCAGGCTGGTTCCGGCGGTCACGCCTTGCAATGCAAGCCCGTTGCCAGCCAGAGCGACTGCGCCCGCCGCATCAACAGTTCCGGCCGTGATCACCCCGCCAGCGCTGGCGGTGATATCGGCTCCAGCAAGGCTGGTCACGACAATCGCCCCGCCGGCATCCAGCGTGAGTGCGGCACCGGCATCCACCCCGCCCGCACCGATGCCGGCGGCGCCTCCATCCAGCTTGATGCTCGTTCCGGCTTCAAGGTCGCCAAGGTCGAGACCCTGGCCCGCAAGATCGATCGCATTTGCAGCCGCAATACCTCCGGTGCGGAGCCCTGCGCCTGCAGCAGCAGTCACATCGCGCGCACTGATCGCGCCCGCGGTGATCGCGCCGTCGGCAGACAAATCGGCTGCCGCACCAGCGTCGATCATGCCCGTGACGAGATCGCCGCTGCCGGCGGCAATCGTCAAGCCGGAGCCGGCACGGATGTCCTGCGCCATGAGGCCGTTGGCGCTCAGGCTGGCGGCACCCACCGTCTCCACCATGCCGTAGACTGCAGCACCTCCTGCGGTCGCGGTCATGGCATCACTCGTGACGTCACCCGCAACCAGCGCGCCGCCCGCCGCCAGCATCACACTGGCAGCGGTCGTCACGCTGCCGACCTGCAAGGCACTTGCGGCTGTCAACGCAATGCCGCTGCCCGATCCGATGTCGCCGATCGCCAGTGCGCCACCAAATGCCGAGACAGTGGCCGAGCCCTCGGCCGTCACGTCACCCAGCGCCACCGCCCCAAGCGACACGATGGCGAGGTCGCCAGCCGCACTCGTCGCGCCCGCTTCGATGTCCCCGGTCGCAGTGGCGGCGATGTCGCCGCCGGTGATCCTCGCCACGGCAATCGCACCATTGGCGAGCAGCTGCACGGCACCGCCGGCGTCCAGCGCGCCCGCCGCAATCTCTCCGGCACCGGCCGAAAGCGACAGCGTCGTCCCGGCGCTCACCGCGCCCAGATCGATGCCGTTGCCGCTCAGCTGGATCAGGCCGTCGGCCGCGATGTCGCCGCTGGAGATACTGCCACCGCTGGTGACAAACAGGCTGCCGCCAGAAAACGCTGTAAATGAAGTGCTGCCGCCCGCCGCGAGCGTGGTGATACCGCCTGCGGTGAGCGCGCCCGCAAGAAGATTGCCCGCCCTGGCATCGACAGCGAGGTTGGTCACCGCCGTCACGTCCTCGACCGAGATGTCGAAGCCACTCAGAGATATCGCGCTGGCGCTCGTCACGTCGAACGCGGCCAGGCTGCCAGCAGCGGCAATCGAGACGTTGCTGCCGCCCACATCGCCTGCCGAGATCGCGCCGCCGCTGCCAACCAGCACGGTACCGCCAGCCTGCAAATCGCCCAGCGTCGCACTGTTGCCGGCGGTGAGCACCAGGTCGCCCTCTGCCGTGATCGGTCCGCTGCTCACCTGCAATCCGCCGAGCAGCGCGTCGCCACCGCTTGTCAACGCACCCATCAGCAGGTCGCCGCCCGCGTTGATGCTCGCCGACGCAGCGGCCACATCCCCGAAGACGATTCCCCCGGCTGCATTCACGATGAGCGCGCCGGGTGTGGCGATATTGCCTGCTTCGATCCGCCCGGCCAGCGCTTCAAGGCGCAGCAGGCTGGCGCCGACCGCAAGATCGCCGAGCAGCAGGTCGGTCCCGGCAGTGAGCCGGAGTTCGGCCGGGGTGGTGATGGCGCCCGCAATGAGCACGCCCCCCGAGCTGATGCTGATGTCGGCAGCCGACACGAGCGCGCCCAGCGTCACCGCAGCGTCACCGTCGACGATGATTCCCGCCGCGCCGTCAAGCCCGCCCGTCAGCACGGCACCGCCAGCGCCGATATCGATCGTTCCTCCGGTCACATTGCCCGCCGTCAGCGCGCCGAGCGCCCGCAACGTCACCGCCGCCGGGCTCGCCACATCTCCCAACTCAATGGTCACGGCATCGACCGAAACAGCGCCGCCGGCGGCGATACCGGCAATCGCTGCCAGCCCCAACGCGTCGGCGGATACGGCGCCCCCGGCGGTGAGCACCCCGGCGCCCAGCGAGCCACCCGAAGACAGAAGGATGGTGGTGCCCGCACCCACTGCGCCGATATCGACGCCGTCCCCGCCGCCGATGCTCACACTGCCATCGGCCTGCACCGCACCGGCTGCCGCCACGCCAGCGGTCGTGAGCTGCACGCTGGCACCGCCCGAAACATCGGCGAGCGCCAGCCCGAAGCCACCGCTTGCCACAAGGCTGCCGCCGGCGATCAAGCCACCGCTGCTCTCGATGACCCCACCCGCCGAAAGCAGCAGCCCACCACCGGCATCCACGCCCGCCAGCGCCTGGGACAGCGCAGCCGTGATCGACACATCGCCTGTTGCCACGATCGACCCGGCCGTCACGCTCGCAGCAGACAGGATCGTCAGGTCATCGCCGGCAACGGTGGCGCCGCTGATGCTGACACCGAGGCCAGACAGCGTGGCGGAACCGCCGGCGTCGAGCGCTTCCAGCTGCACCGCACCGCCGGCCGTGAGCGTCACGGCAGCTCCGCCGGCCACTGGCCCGGCAGTCAGGGCCGCATCGGTGATGACGCCCAGTGCGCCACCGGCCGCCAGCCCGCCGGCGGCCAGCGAATGGCCCCGGATGCCAAGCATGCCCCCGGCATTCACTGCACCGAGCGACATGGTGCCGGCGTTCGCATCGGCCAAGCCAGCCGTCAGCATCACATCGCCACCCGCGGCCACATCGCCGAGTGCTGCTGCGAGGCCGGCCGCCACTGCAAGCGATTCGGCGGCGGTCACATTGCCTGCCAGCAGGCCCGCCGCACTTTCCAGAACGATGTTGCCGGCAGCGACATCACCGGTCTCGAGCCGGCCCCCGGCTGCACGCAGCGTCAGTTGTGCAGCGCTGGTCAACACATCGCCGAGCAGCAGGTCAGCCGCCGATTCGAGCAGGATGGCCCCAGGCGTTGATACGTCGCCTGCGCTGATGCCACCGCCGGAGAACACGCTGATGGAGCCCGCCGCGGTCAGCGCGCCGAGCGCAACCGGCCCCGCCGACGCGCTGACGAAGATGGTGCTCCCCGTCAGGGCGGCGGTGGTAATCGCTCCCTCGGCAGTCAATGCCAGCGTCCCGTCCGCCATGATCGAGCCAGCGGCGATCGACGCGCCGGTCAGTGCCAGCGACGGTGCGCTGACATCGAGGTCACCAACTTGCAGCACCCCCGGCGCCTGGAGCTCCACCGTGCTTCCGGCCGTGATCGCGCCGAGGCTGAACGGCCCGGCGGCTGTCAGCAGCACCCCGGCCAGCGCATCGAGGCGCCCGGTTGTAATGCCGCCCGGCGTGGTCATGACCACCGTGTCGGCCATGATGTCACCGGTGACGATGTCGCTCGCTTCGACCTGCAGCGCAGCAGCGGTCACATCGCCCAGCACCGCGTTGCCGCCCGAGCCGATCGTCACGCTGCCAGGCGCGGTGAGGCCGGCCAGATCGATATCGCCGCCTGCGGTGACGGCTATGCCCACGCCGGAGACGCTGCCCGCGTTCAGGAGACCGGTGGCAATCCCCGAAAGCGCATCGAGGGTGACAACGCCCCCGGCCGTGACCGTGCCAAGCGTCAGGTCATTGCCGCTCACCGCGATATCACCGGCACTGGCGAGATCACCGCCCAGCACACCAAGGCCGGCGGCCAGTGTCAGCCCGCCATCGGCCTGCAGGATCAGCCCGGAGAAAACAATGTCCGTCCCTGCCGTGGCGCTGAGCGTGCCCGAGGTTGCCACGCTCTCGGCAAATGCGATCCCGCCGCCGGAGGTGAGCACGACATCGCCGCCATCGCCGATTGCGCCGAGCACCAGATTGTCGGCGGCGGTGATGGTGGTGGTTCCCGCCACATCGAGCCGCATGCGATTGTCGACCAGCCCGGCATCGATCAGCAAATCGCCCGCCACCCGCACCGTCCCCGGTGCGGCGGCCGGGATGCCCTCGGCACCGGGCAACAGGCGCGCCACCGCGATGGTCAGGTCGCCACCCACCACGATGTCCCCGCGCGACATTGCCAGGGTGGCATCGCCACTGCTGTCGATCGTCGCATCGCCGGCGACGGTGATGGTGCCATCCGAGCCGCCCAGAATGCTGAGTTCCGCGGGTTTGCCGCCCGCGGCCGGCAGCGCGCCGGTCGCCATGGCGGAAATCGCCAGCGTACCGACACTGATCGTGGCGGCATCGGCGCGCACCGTGGCGCGTCCTGCCAAGGCAATGGCGTCGTTCAGCGACGACGCACCGGCGATGCCATCGGCTGCCAGCACCACGTCACTCGCGCTGATGAAGCGGCTTGCCCCGCCAGCCGCTGTCGATGCAAGCATGACGATTCCCGCCGCGCCGCCCTCGGCGCTGCCCCCCGTCGCCGTGCTGTCCCCGGCATCACCGCCGATTGCCGTTGCCGAAAGCGCAATCGACTGAACAGAAATCGTGCCACCCGCTCCACCTGCGGTCGCCGTGCCGCCAAGCGCATTGCCGCCGGTGCCGCCAATACCGAAGCCGACGCCATAGCCCGCTCCGCCAGCACCGCCGATACCATCGGCCAACCCTTCGACCACGCCGAAGCCCAGCGAGCCTTCGTTCGGGGCCACATTCCCGAGATTGCCGATGAAGCTGCGGCCGCCGCTGCCTTGGCCGCCATTGCCGCCGTTGGTGCCGAAGCCGCCTTCGCCACCATAACCGCGTGCATCCTGCAGCACATTGCCAAGCAGCATCGTGCCCGCCGCCGATGCGCCTGCCACCTCGGCGCTGCCGCCCGTCCCGCTGCCACCGCTGGCGCCATTGCCGCCCGGCGCGCCGCCATTGCCGCCGCGCCCCACCACATTCTGCTGCAAGTTCCCGACGTTGATCGTGCCACCTGCATCGGCGCCAAAGCCGACCGAAGACATGCCCCCGCGCCCTGTGCCGCCGATGCCGCCGAACCCGAAGCCTCCCATGCCTTCAGCCCGCAACACCAGGTCGCCGCCACTCACCGAAACACCGCTTGCCGCATCGAGCACGCGAATCGATGCCGTGCCCCCAAGAGCGCCACCGCCGTTGAACGCGTCCCCGCCGGCCGCGTTGGCAGACAGCGTCAGCCCACCAGCGAACTCGATATCGGCACCCAGCCCGGACACGGTTGCGAAGCCACCGGTCGCAGCACCGCCCGTCCCGGTCGAGAAGCTGCCGTTGCCGCCCGTCGCAGAGGCTTCGAAGGTGGCGCTGCCCTCGATGCGGACCAGTCCACCGACGCCTGCCGCCTCGATCGAGGACTGGCCACCATTGGCGATGCCGCCATCGCCGGTGCTCGAACTTCCGCCAAAGGCGCTGCCCTGGGCGAAGAAACTGCTCCGCAGCAGTAGTGTGCCGCCGCCTGTGGAAAGCGCGGCACCTCCCCCTTGGGCGCTGCCACCGACGCCGGAATTGCCCGGTCCTGCGAGGGTGGATGATACGAGGGTCACGCCGCCATCTATGGTCACATTGCCGGTGCCGGTGCCGATGCTGCCCGAGCGTCCCGTGGCGCTGCCGCCATCGCCCGATGCCTCGGCACCGCTGTCGAAGACCACGCCGCCGGTCACGAGGATCGTGCCCGTGCCGCCCTGGAGCGAGATTCCGGCGCCGGTGGCGCTGCCGCCGCGGGCGCGGCCATCGATCAGGAGATCGCCATCGATCGTCAGCACGCCGGCGCCGATGGCCTCCACCAGAATCTCGCTGCTGCCGCTGGCCAGGCCATCGGTCACGCCGGCGCGGCGGCCGCCCGTCGTCGAGGCATTGATGATCAGCCCCGCCAGTGTCGCGTCGCCACCGAACGACATGCGCACGCCGCCACCCTGCGCCGCCCCGCCAGCGCCATCGGTGGCGTTACCGCCAGAGCTGCGAACATCGAGCGCAAGCCCGTCGGCATTGCCGATCACGATATCACCCGCACTCGCCACGAACACCGTGCCGCCGCGGCCCAGCCCGCCGGCACTTCCCGCCACGCTGGCGCTGCCGCCCTGTCCGGAAAGTGCGACCGTCAATGTACCGATGCCGAGGCTGCCGGGCCCGGAAGTGGTGAAGACGCCCGATCCGGGACTCAGTTCGGCGCCCGAGATGCGCAGCGTGCCGCCGCTGCCGATGCCGCCATTCGCACCATTGCTGCCCGCTTGCAGCCCGCTGCCACCGGCGCCTGCCGACCCGGCTGCGAACAGATTGAGCGTGGCGAAGTCGAGCACATGGCCGGCACCGCCCACGGCATTGCTGCCGAGGATATGCACAGCGCCGCCGGCACCATCGCCGCCGCGCCCGGCCGTGGTGCCATCGCTGCCGCCGGTGCCGCCGAACCCATCGGCGATGATGAGGCTGGAACCTGCCACCGCGACCCTGCCGCCCGGCGCACTCGCCTGCAGCGTGATGCTGCCCCCGGCGCCGCTGCCACCATCGCCGAGCAGTGCGGAACTGCCGACGCCATTGGCATCGATGATCAGCGTTCCCGCATCGATGATTCCCGCCACCGCACCGAAGACGGCGTTGCCGCCGATCGCGCTATGGGCACGGCCATCGATGCCCTGCGCGCGGACGAGCAGATAGGCCTCGCCGCCAATCGCGATACTGCCGTCGTTGCTGATGACCGACGTGCTGCCTGCCTGCAGCAGATTGCCCGGAGTCACATTGGCACTGTCGTCCCGCGCATCCGCCCTGAGCGCGAGGTTGCCGCCCACCAGCAGCGTGCCGCCGCTATCTGCCGACACCGCGGCACTGCCGCCGACCGCAGCACCGCCAAGCCCGCTGGCCACCAGCAGCATGTCGCCACCGAAATCGATCAGACCGCCACCACTGCCAAACCCGAGCGAAACCGAGCCACCACGCCCCTGGCCGGCCAGCCCGGGCGATTCACCTGCTCCCGATCCTTGCACATTCGCCGAAAGGCCTGACGCCGTCAGCGTGCCGCCATCGGCCTGCACCACGATGGTGCCGCCAGTGCCGGCGCCATTCTGCTCGATCGCCGCACCGCCCAGACCCCGGGCATCGAGCGCGACGGAATCAGCGATAGCCACCGCCGCCACCCCGGCAAACAGGCTGGCGCTGCCGCCAAGGCCATCGCCGCCGGCATCGGTCGTTCCCGCGAGGCCGACAGCCCCGTCAGGACCATCAGTGCCATTGCCCGCGTCGCCAGCGCCACCCTGTCCGCCGGCGCCGCCTTCACCCGCTGCACCGCCGGCCGGTGCGAAGCCGCCGGTGCCGGACGCCAGCGCCGTGAGCGTTGCAAGTTCGATCCGCCCCTGTGGGTCGGTGCCGAGCGCGTTCACGCTGCCCATGGTTGCAATGCCGCCGGTGCCGGTGCCGCCGCGCCCGCTCTGTCCGCCGCTTCCACCAGCGCCGCCTTCACCGCCGGCACCGCCCACGGTGAGGAAGCTCGTTCCGCCTGTCCCGCCGCTGCCCCCGGTGCCGCCCTGGCCACCCTGACCGCCTGCACCGCCCTCGGCTTCAACATCCTGCAAAAGCGCTGCGGCCTCGATCAGCCCAGCGGGCAAGGGCGCATCGAGCACCAGCGTGGCGCTCCCACCCAGCGCCGTGCCACCAATGCCGCCGAGACCGCCAGCCCCGCCGCCGCCGCCCATCCCGCCGCCACTCCCCGTCGGGCCATTAGCGCCGCCTAAGCCGGCCGATCCCGTCAGGCCAACGCCGCCGCTGCCGCCGCGGCCCGCGCGCGCCCCGGCCAACTGGGTGATGTCGCTGGTGACGAGCGTTCCGCCACCGCTCACCCTTGCCAGCACCTGGCCACCTGCGGCATTGCCGCCTGCCGCACCGGTCGCACCATCGCGGCTGCTGCCGCCGTCGCCGCCAAGGCCGCGCGCATCCTGCAGAATCGACAGCGCCGTCAGGTTGCCCGACGCGCCCACCGATATGCCGATGCTGCCGCCGCTGCCATTGCCGCCGGCACTGCCCTGGGCACTGAATGCGCCACCCGGAAGGGCGCTGCCACCATTGCCGCCGGTGGCAGCGGCATTGATGACGAGCGCTTCCGAAACATCGAACGTCGCGGCAGCGCCTTGCCCGATCGCGATGGTCACGGTGCTGCCGCTGGCGTTGCCACCGGCAAATTCTGGCTGAGCAGTCAGCGGGTTGTCGGCGGCATCGGCAGCAACCGCATCGGCGGAAAGCAACAGGCTGCCGAACGAGGCAGCGCTCGCCGCTGTCGCGCCCAGCGAAACCGAAATGCTGCCCGCCGCAGCACTGCCGCCGCCATAGCCGGGAACGCCGCCGACGCCGCGCGCCGACAACAGGGCAGGGCCGGGAACAACCAGCGACCCGCCATCGACGGTCAACGATACACTGCCCTGGCCGAGCGCCTCACCGGCAAACTGGTTGACCGTGTTCCCGGCGATACTGTCGGCAAGCAATTCCAGCCCACCGGCAAGCGTCAGGCTGGCACCGGTGCCGCCGATCAGCAGCGCCGCGCGGCCCCCGGTCACGCGGGCGCTCAGCCCGATTTCGCTGTCCATCGCGATGGCGCTGCTGTCGATTTGCAGCGCGTCCGCCGAAACCGTGCCATCACCCGAGATCGCCAGCTCGGCATCGCCGCCCGTCGCAAAGCCGACCCTTGCGGAACTGCTGAAAAGGCCGGGTATCGCCTCGCCGCCTTGCGCGCCGGTATCCAGATCGATCAGGCGCGCAATGTTCGCCGAGCCGCCGCTGATCCGCAACTGTGCGGTGCCGCCCCGCACATCGCCGCCCTCGCCGCCAAGCCCCGCGCGCCCATCGGCCTGCAGGAGGCTGCCGCCCGGCGTCTGCAGGCTTCCGGCGGTGACGTCGAGCAGCACGTTGCCGCCGCTGGCGTCCCCGTTGAGGCGGCTGCCGGTTTCCACGCCGCCGATTCCGCTGCCGGTCGTCACCCCGCCGGCCTGCGCTGAGGCTGCGAGCCAGAGCGAGTCCGCGCTCTCGCTGCCCAGCGTCAACGCGCCCGCCCGGATCTCCAGCCGCACGTCGCCGCCGCGCGCAATGCCGCCATTGCCGTCCAGGCCGCCGGCACCGGCACCGCCACCAGTGCCCCCCGTTGCCGCCGCATCTATCCGCAGCCGGCTGGTCTGCAGCGCGCTGCCCGGCAGATCCCGTCCCAGCAGCACTTCGGCGGTGCCGCTCCCGCTGTCGCCGCCATGGCCGCCGGCCCCGCCGGCCACGCCATCGGTCGTCGTCGTCCCGCCGTCGCCGCCGATCGACTGCGCATAAATGGCGACCGTGCCGGCCGAAACCGAACCATTCGAGGCCAGGCTGCCGATCCGCAACTGCGCCTGCCCACCCCGGCCAGCACCCCCGGCGCCGGCCACGCTATCGCCGCCGGCCGCATCGCCGCCGCTGCCCGCCAGCCCCGACGCCTCGACCAGAAGATCACCATCGACAGCAAGCGCACCTTCGGTCACATCGACCATGGCACTCCCACCAACGCCGTCGCCACCCTGCTGCATCCCGATGCCGCCCTGCGCCGATCCAAGTGGCCGGCTGAAGCCGGTTGCAGCCATCAGCAAATCGCCGGAAAGAATGATCTCACCGCCGCCGCCGTCGATCGTGACGCTCGCCTGCCCGCCGGCACCGGTCCCCGCAACGCCGGTACCGAAGCCTTCGACACCCTGGCCCGAGGCATCGATGCGAACATTGTCCGCAGTCAGGCTGCCCGAGCCGACAAGCAGCGCTGCCGTGCCGCCCTGGCCTGTGCCGAACACGGCGGTGGTACCGCTGCTGCCGACCCCGGACGCCGACAGCGTCAGGTCCCGGCCGAACACCGCCGATGAATTGCCGAGGTCGAACTGCGCCAGCCCTCCGATGCCATTCGTTCCGTCCCCGCTGTTGCCAAGCCCGGCAAGCCCGCGCGCCGAAACATCGACGCCGCCCGGCGCCAGCAGCACCGAATCGCGCAACACGATCGACACCGAGCCACCGGCAGCAGCGCCACTGCGGGCGCCGATCAACGCATCGGGATTGCCTTCGATACTGCCGCCAAAGGCATCGGCATCGACGAGCATGCTCGGCCCCTCGATGGGCAGGAATGCAATGCCGGTCCCGGCAAGATCGACCGTGACCGTGCCGCCCTGCGCACTGCCACCATCACCATCGCGATTGGCAGCGCCGCCGGCCGGGCCACCCAGGCCACCGAACGCCGTTGCGCGCATCTGCAACTGCCGCAGATCGAGCGTGCTTCCAGCGCCCCCCACCCCGGTCGTGAAGGTGATCGCGCCGCCAAGGGCATTGCCGCCATCGCCGCCATCTTCGTCGGCCGCTCCGCCATCGCCGTTGCCGCCACGGCCCGACGAATCGAGAAGTGCCGATTGCGCAACCACCCGGCCCGCGCCGGCATCGCCCAGCGTGAAATTGATCGACCCGCCGGCACCGTCGACCACGCCCGAGCCCGATGCCAGCAGATCCAGGACGCCGCCGATGGTCAGGTCGCCATCGCCGCCCACGCCGAGCGTGACGATGCCGCCAAGGGCATTGCCCCCGCCAAGCGCGCCGCGACTTGCCTCTGCCTCGGCCGACAAGCTCAGGTCCTGGTCGATCGACGCAGTCCCGCCCTGCATCGAGAAGCGCGCGGTACCGCCCGTTGCACTCGCGCCAAAGCCATCCGCCCCGAAAGCACCTGAGCCATTTGCCGAGATATCGACCGTGTCGAAGTCGCCCAGGTCGAGGCTGCTCGCACTCGTCACGACTTCGGCCAGGCCACCAGCCGCGAGCCCAAGCCCGCCAAGGCCGCCACCCGCAGAGCCGTCAGCGCGCAGGTTCAGGCCGAAAGCGCTTTCAAAAAGGCTATCGATGACACTCACCCGTGCCGTGCCACCCTGGCCGATGCTGCCTACGCCAAGCCCGGCAAGCCCGCCAAAGCCACTGGCGAGGATTTCGACCCTGTCGGCCTCCTCGAGCGTCGCATTGCCCGACAGGAGCAGTTCGGCAGTGCCGCCGGTGCCATTGCCGGCGCGGGCCCCGGCAAAGCTGAAATCGGCTTCGCCGGTGTTATGGCCAAACCCGCCGGCGCTCAGCTGCAACGTGCTGTCCAGAGACATGGAGGCGCCGTCGATGATGCTCAGCCGCGCCGTGCCGCCACGCCCATCGCCGCCGCGCCCGATAACGCCCGATTCCGTGTCGCCCGGACGACCCCCGAAGCCATCGGCAATGATATATGCCCCGGACGATGGCTCGAAGCTGGTATTGCTCCCGGTCACGAGCACGGTTGCGGTGCCTCCCGTGCCATCGCCGCCGCGACCGGTGTCTCCCGAGGAACCGCTGCCGCCCCTGCCGCCACTGCCCGTCGCAAACATGTCCAGCGAGTTGATGTCGAAGCGCCCGAGCGTCGCGTTGCCGACGGTGAGATTGGCAGTGCCGCCCAGTGCGTCGCCACCGGCCGCGCCCACGCCCAGACCGTCCCCGCCGCTGGCGCTGACATCGATGGTCGCCGAACTCGCCTCGGCTTCCACGATCAGCAGATTGGCCACGCCACCCTGCGCCTGCCCCGCGACGTTTTCGCCGCTGCCACCGGTCGCGGTGGCGCTGATGACCAGCGAACTGGCGGACATCGCGAGCACACCGCCTTCGACCGTCACCGTCCCGCCCTGCGCATGTCCACCCTGCGCGGCAAAGCCATAGCCGGACGCATCGGCTGTCAGCGCGCTCGGGCTTGAAGACGAGAGCAGCCCGCCATCGATCGACAGTTCGACCATGCCGCCGAATCCGCCACCCGCCGCCACGCCGAGCGACTGCGAGCCGCCGCCCGTGCCATTGGCACCGAGAGCGATGCCCACCACAAAAATCTGGCCCGTCCCGAGACGCAGCCTTGCAGTGCCACCCACACCGATGCTGCCGTCGCCCAGGCTGCCGTTGCCGCCGATACCGAAGCTGTCGAGCCTGAGCAGACCCGATGTCGCAATCGCACCAGTGCCGATATCGATTTCTGCAAGCCCGCCCTGCGCGCTGCCCGCCGACGGCGCGCCCACCGGCAGGCCGAAGTCGAATATGCTGCCCCCGAAAGCGCCGGAAAGCAACGTGAGCCCGCCAGCCACCGACACCAGCCCGGCGTCACCCACCAATCGCGCGATGCCGCCCGTGGCATTGCCGGCCCCGAAGGCGCCGCCGCCTCCCGATGCCGTTGCAGACATCAGCAACTCGCCCGTGTCGCCAAGGCCCACGTCAAGCGCGCCATTGCCGAGCAGCACTTCCGCAACGCCGCCAGTACCGCTGCCGCCGGTGCCGGCTTCCCCGGCACCGGTGCCGATGCCCGTCGCCAACAACGCCACGGCACCATTCGCCTGGACAATCCCGGAACCGAGCGTGATCCGCGCGGTGCCGCCCATACCGTCCCCGCCCGTGCAGGTCGAAGTGCTGCCGCCGCGTCCCTCCGCGCTCAGCAGCAGCGTGTTCGCCGCCACGCTGCCTTCGCCCCCGGCCACATCGGCACGCGGACCGATGATGATCGCCGCCGTTCCGCCTCGCCCGTCTCCAGCCAGGCCGCGGCTGCCAGCGCCGCCGATCGCATCGGCACGCAGTTCGATCGCCGCTGCCACCACCGAGCCGCGCGCCGTCACATCGTCGGGATGCGCCCCCACGATCACCCGTGCGCCGGTGCCGAGCAGCGAGGCATCGGCAAGCCCACCAGAGCCCGCGCCGAAATCCCGGTTTTCCCCGCCATTGCCGCCCTCGCCGCCTTCGGCACCGGCAGTCACCAGCAAAGTCTCCGCCTTGAGCTCGCCGGCCACGGCAGACACCGTGGCTGTGCCGGCAACACCATCGCCGCCGCTGCCGCCAAGCCCGCCGCTGCCGGCGGAAAGCCCATCGCCACCAGCACTGCCACCCCGGCCGAACCCGCGCGCGCGCAGCGTCGCCCCACCCACGGTCACCAGCCCCTCGAACAGCGGCTGCACCGGCCCGGCCACCAGCCCGAAATCGATGGTGCCGCCAATGCCGTCGCCGCCATTGCCGCCGTCGCCGCCGCCCGACCCTTCATCGATGCCGCCAGCACCGCTGAACCCGCCAAAGCCTGCGGCATCGAGGTTCACATTCGTGGCAAGAAGGATGCCGCTGTCCGCCTGGCTCTCAAGGCGGATGATCCCACCTTCGCCATCGCCACCGTCGCCACCGTTCAGCCCGGGCGCCCCTGAAAGCCCCGAGCCGCCGATTCCCTGCACCGTGAGGTCCACCACGCCCAGCTCGAGTTCGCCGGCACTGCCGGCAAACACCGTCGCGCTGCCGCCACGACCCGCACCACCGCGCTGCGCGCCATTGCCGCCCGAGCCCAATACAAACAGCAGCGTGCCATCGGTGAGGATCCGGCCGCCCGATTCGGCGCGCAGCGTGATGCTGCCGCCCACGCCGTCCCCACCCGTCTGGCTCGTGGCTTCCTGGTAACCCCCGCCACCGATACCTGATGCAAACAGCTGCAGATCATCGACATCGAGCACCATCCCGGCAACCATGTCGAGCATGATCGTGCCGCCCAGGCCGGTGCCACCGGTCAGGATGCTGCCGCCGCCGAATCCCTCGGCTTCGGCCCTCAGCGATCCGGCCTCGAAGCGGTTGGCGGTGGAACTGCCCTGCGGCATCTGCACGATGCCACCGGTGCCGGTGCCGCCGGTGCCATCGCTGGCCCCGCCGCCAAAGCCATTGGCGAGAATGGTCCAGCTGCCCGATGTCAGGACTTCGCCCTCATCGAGCACCACTTCGCTGGTGCCGCCGCTTGCAGTGCCGCCACTGCCGGCCCCGCCACCGTTCAGCTGCACGCCACCGATGCCGGTGGCATCGAGCGTCACGGTGCTGGCAGACTCGCCCTGCAGCGCCGCGCGCTGCAACAGCACGCGTGCCACGCCGCCAGTGCCACTGCCGCCGCTCGCGCCTTGCGTGCCCGAGCCACCGATCCCGCGCGCCGAAATCCTGAGGGTGTCGAGTGTCAGCGAGTTGTCGTCGATCCGCAGCAGCGCCTCGCCGCCGAGCCCGGCCCCGCCCAGCAGATTGCCGCCAAAGCCGTCGGCATCGAGTATCGCTGCCCCTGCCACGCTGATGCCACCGCCTGCATCCAGCTGGACGATACTGCGGCCGCCGGTTCCGTCAGCGCCGCTTCCGCCACTGCCCCCACTGCCCCCACTGCCCTGCGCTTCGATCCGCAAGTTCGCGCCGAATTGCAGTGTGCCGCCCGCCAGGGTCCGCGCAGAGGCTTCGCCGCCGCTGCCGCTGCCGCTCGTGCCAGCGGCGGCATTGCCGCCCGTCGCCGACGCCAGCACGGCGGCATTGCCGGTGACATCGATGCGGCTGGACGCGCCCACGGCATTGAAGCCGCTGGCCGGCCCGCCACCGCCCTGCGCCGAGCCTCCGCTGCCCCCGCCACTGGCGCCGCCCAGCGCTCGCATGTCGAGCGTTGCATCACCGCCAATCGTGATGGCATCACCATTGACCGTGCGGATGCCGGCATTGCCGCCCGTCGCATTGCCGCCCGCGCCGCCGGACGCATCGCCGCCGATGGCAACAGCGCTGATCACGACATTGCCACCGATCGCGATCCCGCCGTTCGATGCGCGCAGTGTCGCATTCCCGGCAGTCCGGTCGGCGCCGTCGAGGGCGCCAAGGTACCCGGCATCGGCCGAAAGGATCAGGTCGCCGCCGATGTCGATGCCATAGCCGCCCTGGGTCGCAAGCAGGGCGCCTTCATCGCCCTGCAGCGCAAGACGGCCGGCAAAGTCGATCGGACCATCGAGGGAAACCGCCTGCGCCGTGCCCGAAGCGCGGCCGGTCAGCGCCGAGCTGCCAGATGCCCAGTCGAGCGTGATCGAGCCTGTGGCGCCGCCCGATGGCGTATCGGCAAACTTCACGCCGGCGGCACCATTGGTCGCCTCGGTGATGTCGTAGCCGGCGGAAAGCACGATGGCGTTGCCCTCGACATTGGCGGCGCCGGCAATATCGAAGCCGAGCCCGGCACCGCCGGTGATCGCCATCGTCACCGCGTCGTTCTTGGGCACGGCCACAAAGTACATGCGATGCGGCGTGCCGGTGCTGGCAGCACCCTGCACATCGCCGCCCAGCGTCATGGCATTGGCCACCGACGTGCCGCTGTCGATGGCGATGTCGAACAAGCCGCCCGCCATGGTGAAGCGCGCACTCTCGGCCGCCACCAGCGCCGAAGAGCCGTTGACGTTGATCAGCGCACCCTGCGACGTGTCGATCTGCGGTGCCATCAGCACCACATAGCTGTCCGCGTTGGTGGCGTTGATCTGGCTGCCGAATTCCATGCGGATCCGCGCCGTGCTGTTCGCACTGCCAACCAGCTCGAATTTGCCATCGTCGAGGAAGTTGCCGGTGCCGTCCACCACCGGGTCGGAGGTCGTCAGCACAAGGCTGCCCATATTGAAGCTGCTGCCGCCACCCAGCACGATGCCACCCGGCGCATAGAACCACACGCCGTTGCCCGCACCGCTGTTGACCGTGCCGCTGAACGAGATCGGCCGACCGGGATCGACCGGGATGATGCGATTCAGCACGGTAAAGCCGCTGCCGACGAAATTGGCCGTGGTGCCGCCGTTCATGAAGTTGATCGTGCCGCCGCCGATATTCTCGTCGGTCGGCTGCCAGTTGATGATGCCGCGCGCCGCATCGACCGTGATCGTGTCCAAACCCGCCACGCTGCGATCGATCGAGATCCCCGGTGTCACCAGCGTCGGCGTGCCCAGGAAAGCCTGTGCCATCAGCGGCGCATCGAGCAGGCCGCCCGGCACTGCCGCCAGCCCCGCAGCCATGGCGAGCCGCGAGACCGACCGCGAGACCGAGCCGGCACCGCCGCCTGCCACGCCCTCGGCACTGGCGAGCCGCATCATCATGACCGCCCGCCCCATGGCAGCAACCGTGTCGTCAGCGTGAGCAGGAACCTTACATCGCCGGCCTGTGTGGGCCCGGCGGTGCGGGTGGGGAAAGCAAGCGCCATGTCGAGCCGCGCCCTGTCCCCCCAATTGGTGCGCACGCCCGCCCCCAGCGACCCGATGGCACGCGGGTCACCCCCGGCGGGAGCAAAGCGGTTCCACACCCAGCCCGCATCGGCAAAGACATAGGGCTCGGCCACCAGCTGGTGCTTCGCCGAGAGGATCTGCCCGGGGAACGCCACCTCGGT
>NZ_JACIIV010000038.1 GCF_014205635.1 Polymorphobacter multimanifer | reverse complement strand
AAAGGGACAAGCCTAACCAATGGCCGGGTTTTACACCGCCCTCATCGACACGCCGCCGACGATCCAATGGCCTGGTTTGTCACCGCCGTGCACAAAGGTTGAACAGGATCGGAAACGCGGCGAAAAAAAGCAGACCGAGCGCAACGACGGAGGGAAGGTCGCTCCGGCTCGGCCATCGCTGGCCGCTCCAGACGGCGATCGGCCAAAGCGCGAGGACTCCGATCCCGAACCTCAGCGCACCAAGTAAAACTGGATCGATGGTTGCCACGAGCGCTCGCGTAGCGACGATAGCGGTACCTCCGATCGCGCTGGAGAGCAGCGCAAGGACGAGGCCACGAATTTCCGGTTTCAGATCGTCGCTCCCGTCGGTGTGCGTACTCGTCTAAGGAATAGGCTGGACAAACTCGCTATCAAGAGAGCATTAAAGCAAGCCTTGATTGCAGAAATGGAATCTCGTGAACTGGGATGATCTTAGGGTATTTCTCGCAGTCGCGAGGCTAGGTCGGCACGACTTGGCAGCGCGCCAACTCGGCCTCGCCGGAGCGACTGTCGGACGGAAAATGGCACGTCTCGAAAACGCTGTGGGCGCCACCCTGCTGGAGCAGGCGCGCACCGGTTACGTGCTAACAGAGACCGGACGCCAGTTGCTTGAACAGGCCGAAGGAATGGAGCGCTGCGCGTCCGCCGTCGTGACTGACCAAGTCGGCTCGGCGCAAGCTTTGACGGGGTATGTGCGGATAAGCGCGTCGGAAGCGTTTGGCACATGGATCCTGGCCAGGCGCCTGCACGAGTTCAGCAGCCTTCAACCTAGCTTGACCATCGATCTGGTTGCATCAGGCGGTTTTCTGAGCCCCTCGCGACGAGAAGCCGATATTGCGATCATGCTCGCGCGACCGGCGCGTGGCCCACTCGTGGCAAGACGGCTGACCGATTACACTCTTGGGTTTTATGCTGCCGCGTCTTACCTAAGCCGCGTTGGAGTGCCGCAAACCATTGATCATTTATCAGAACACAATTTGGTCGGTTTCATTCCCGATCTGGTCCAAGTCCCACAGCAACGTCTATACGAAGAAGTGTCGGCTAATCTAACTCCCTCCATTCGTAGCACAAGTATCAACGCTCAAGCGGCTTTAGTAAGCGCGGGGTCGGGGATTGGAATACTTCCGCGTTTCGTAGGTGAAAGGCTTCCCGATGTTGTGGCTGTGCTTGAGCGAGAAGTCAGGCTAACGCGAACATTCTGGCTTGTTGTGCATAAAGATGTACGACGGCTTGCTCGCGTAGACGCTTTCGTAAACTGGCTTGTTGATGTATTTCGTGAAGAAGCGCCTTTGCTCAAAGGTGATTGACACGAACGACGGTACCGCACTGGCGCGCGACATGCGCTCGGCCCGACGACCGAATTCGATCCGCGTCAGGGTCTTGCCGTCCTTTGCGCGGCTTTGGCTAATTCCTCGCCTCCCTGACCTTCAGGGCCGACCAATCGACCTCGATACTCAAGTCGTCTCCGAGCACCGTATTGCCAGCTTTGAAGCGCGCGAGACCGATGTTGCTATCCGCTTTGGACATGGAGACTGGCCAGGGACCAAGGGACCAAAGCTTAAAAACTGTTTGAAGATACGCTTTGCCCCGACGCGCATCCCTCGCTCGCTTCGGCGATCAACGATGATTTTCGAGGACTTTTGGACGCGCCGCTTCTTCATGACGGGAGCAGCGATGATTGGCGCAGGTGGTTCGCCGCCGCAGGCCTAAGTGCGAGGTGTTCGATCATATCGAAGCGGTGTCCACAACGATACAGAGCGCGGCTGTTGCAGCAATGTCGGAAGCGCTTCGTGCCATGCATGGCGATAATCTTTGTGGAGCTGGACATCCAGAACGTCGTCGTGATCCGACCATGTCTCGTGAAGAAGAAACCGGTTTTCGTCTTTTGGATCGGCGTGCAAGGTAGCATTGACGAACATTTTCTCGCCACGCATCATATCTAGCACCCCGTTCAGGAGAATCAGAAAGCGTTCGCGTTCAACCGACAGCACGGCGAACTCTATCAGATAGGATACGCTCATATTTCCTCTCCGGTACGTCCGAGCAAGATTGCCCGTGTCGCATCGTCTGCGGGATAGAAACATTCGAGGGTAAGCTCGGCTAAGGTGATGTCGGTTGCTGTGCCAAATACCGTGGTCGTAGAAAGCAAGGACAGCGTTTCACCAGTCTTTGGATGGCTGAGCACCAGAGGTACCGCGATCCGATTTACGGGCCGGGACGATTTGCCGCCGGCTGTGAATGGCAGCGCGCGCAAATCTACCAGGAGTGCGTCCAGCGCCCTGTCCCCTGATGCATCCGCCTCCGTACGCAGGCGTGTCAAAAGGTGGTGACGCCACTCTGCTAGATTGACGATGAGCGGAGCCAGCCCCTCAGGATCTAAGCTGAGCCGCAGCACGTTCACCGGCGGCACGAGCAAGCGGGGCGAGACGCCAGAAAGCAAAGCCGTGAGGGCCGCATTAGCAGCGACCATGTTCCAGTGATGATCAACCGCCAAGGCCGGGAATGGCTTATGGCCTTCGAGCACAGCTTCAACCGCCGCCCTCGCGGCCACCATGTCCGCCGCATCAAGAGGGCGTTCATCATGGGCGGGCGCATAGCCGCCCGCGAGTAGTAGCCGGTTGCGCTCTCGCAATGGAATCGCGAGGGGTTCGGCAAGTCGAAGCAGCATTTCTCGGCTTGGTGATGCCCGGCCGCTTTCGACAAAGCTCAAATGCCGAGTTGAGATTTCGGCATCTCCTGCCAAATCCATCTGGCTGAAGCGACGGCGCTGGCGCCAGCCACGCAAAAGGTCACCAACGGTTTCTGAGCTCGTTGTCATGCCCAGACCGTAGCAGGGTGGCGGGTCATCACCATTACCTCGAACGTAATCGTCAAGGCATGCTGATTGGGTCAGGGTGGGTCATCAAAAGGAGATCACCATGGCCGACCCACATACGATAGCCGCGCGCTATCTCGAAATCTGGAATGAAGCGGATGACGCAGGGCGCCGCGATCTCATTCGCACGGCGTGGCGCGTTGATGCGACTTACGTCGATCCGCTTATGAAAGGTGAAGGACATGATGGAATCGCAGCGATGGTCGAAGCGGCTCGGATCCAGTTTCCAGGCCATCAGTTTGTACTTCGAGGCACGCCTGACGGCCACAGCGACTTTATCCGTTTTTCATGGAGCCTGATCGCTGAAGGGGGATCGGTCGTTGCTGGCGGCACCGACATTGCCAAGGTCGACAAAGATGGTCGCATTGAACAGGTGGTGGGATTTCTCGATGGGGTCGAACCATGACTGCCCCCTTCGTCGATATCGCGGACGGGCATCGGCTGTTCGTACGCGACTGGGGAAGCGGAAGGCCCGTTCTTCTGCTCGCCGGATGGGCCATGGATTCGCGAATTTGGGGCGCGACGATGGTCGCGCTGCAAGCAGCAGGGTTGCGAGTGACCGCCTATGATCGACGCGGCCATGGCCGGTCAACGGATCCTGGGCGGATTGACTACGATCTCCTGGCCGACGACCTCGCTGCCGTAATCGAAACGCTTGACCTGAATGACCTGACTTTGGTCGCGCACTCCGGGGCGAGCGGTGAGGTCATCCGCTATGTCACGCGCCACGGGGCCGGCCGGGTCGGTCGAATCATTCTGGTCGGTGCGACGGGGCCATGCATGCTGGCAGGCGAAACAAACCCCAACGGTGTGCCGCGCGAGGGATTTGAAGCTGTTGTTGCTCAGATTGAAACCAACCTGGCGTCGTGGATTGAAGACAACGCCCAACCTTTCGCACCAACGGCGTCCACACGCGTGATAAACTGGTTAAGCACCATGGTGCTGGATACATCGCGCAGGATGGCAGTCGATTTTCAGCGCGTGATCGGCGAGGCGGATTTTCGGCAGGAGGCAGCCGCAATCGACGTCCCGGTGACGATCATTCACGGCGACTTGGATGCTTCTGCACCGATTGACCTGACCGCGCGTCGCTTTGCTCAAATCGTCCCTCAGGCGGACCTCTTGGTCTACGAGGGCGTGGCCCATGGCATCATGATCACCGATGCGCAACGGCTTGCCGGGGATATTGTCGCACAAAGCCTAAGATGATCGTCAGCAATAATGTTCGAGCCGCCTCTGAGTCACGGTATCCGGGGCCACGACCGATGAAGATGATCACTTCGAATACGCTATAGCACTACGACGCCAGGGACACTCTAGAAGGAGAGGTATGTTGTTCGCGATCAAGGCTGAAGTTGGCGATCCTTGGGCGAAAAGCTTCTCGTTCACGGCACAGAAAACGATGTACGGAGGCAAGCAGATTGCCGAAGGGGACACTGTCTTCGTGTTTGCAAGCGAAAACGATGGTGGCCAAGGGCTTTGCGCGCGCGGCATCGTGATTTCAGCCGAAGCGACCGCAAAAAGGTGTGGTATCGCTCGGCAAACGCCGCGCGTGAGCCTCATTATCAGATGCACCGCGCTCGTAAAACGGCGGCTGGGCCGGAGCGAACTTAAGCCTCTCAAAGAATGGAATGATGAGCGTCCGGGAACCGAGCTGAATTTCAAACTGTATCGTCAGGCGACGAACAAGGTAGTCGGAATTTCGGACAAAGCGGCGGCGTTTCTCGATAGCCACTTTTGATTTTTGTGTGTCCGCAAGACTCGTGACAATCTCTCATCTGTGGCAATCGCAGTTTGTCGCGCATTCTGCGGCATATGGCCGATCGGGTGGGGGATGCGGGCGGCATCAATGGACATCCCGGACGCCAAAGCATCGGTGGAGAAGGCCGTGCCTTTGAGTGCCAGGTTCGAGACCATTGCGACCACCATGCCGGCGACATCAACCTGATCAAGGACAGATCATGCCAGACCAGCCAGATGAGGCTAACCCGTTCGAAACTTCCGCCGATCTTCGGGACTGGCTGGCCAACCACCATGAAGTCGCGTCCGAACTGTGGGTTCGCATCTACAAGAACGGGTCGGGCAGACGATCCGTCGCCTGGAACGATTGTGTCGTGGAGGCCATTGCGTATGGATGGATCGACGGCCAGAAGAAGCCGCTCGACGCCGGGTCTTATCTGCAACGGCTCACACCGCGAAAGCCAAAATCCAACTGGTCCAAAAAGAACCGCGATCATGCCGAGCGCTTGATCGCGACGGGACGCATGACAGCGGCAGGTCAGCTCCACATCGACGCGGCGAAAGCTGACGGTCGCTGGGAAAATGCTTATGCTGGATCGTCGGACATGGTGATTCCAGAGGATTTCCTGACCGCCCTCGAAAGCAACCCAACTGCAAAGGCGTTCTTCGCGACTCTAGACCGCAAGAACCTTTATCCGATCTACTACCGCCTTCACACGGCCAAGCGGCCCGAGACCCGCGCAAAACGCCTGAAAGTTATGGTGGAGCAGCTCGCACGGGGAGAGCGGTTTCACTAAGAGCGGGTTTGTCCCGCTGCTATCTCTCATCACCATGCAGCTCAAAAGGACAGTGAGCGCCAATGTTTCGCAGTCGGTAGCTGCTAGGTTGCATCGGGCCGCGAACTCCGGTTTCGAAAAACCGTCTCTAGAGCGGTTTCCACGCGACCTGAATCGTAGGGGATTCCCACGGGCGAGGTTTTATGATTCACGATCCCTGCTGGCGAAGGAGGCCGGCATGGATGGGTCGAGCCTTGTCGAGCGATCTTCGGGATCGGCTGGTTGCTGCCGTGGTGGGCGGTATGTCGTGTCGGCGTGCGGCCGAGCGGTTCGGGGTGAGCGCGGCCAGCGCGATCCGTTGGCGACAGTTATTCCTCCTGCACGGCACCCCCGCCGCCAAGGTGCAAGGCGGCGATCGACGCTCCACCCGGATCGAGGCGCATGCCGGGTTCCTACTCGCCACGGTGGAAGCGCAGAAGGATGTCACCTTGGTCGAGTTGCAGGCCATGCTGGCCGAGCGCGGCACACCGGTCGGGATCGGCACGCTGTGGCGCTTCTTTGCACGTCACGGGATCACGCGTAAAAAAAGACCGGCCACGCGACCGAGCAAGACCGTCCCGATGTCCTGAACAGGCGATGGGAGTGGTTCGAGGGCCAGCTCGACCTCGATCCCGAGCGCCTGGTCTTCATCGACGAAACCTGGGCGTCCACCAACATGGCGCGGCGCTATGGTCGATGCCGTCGCGGCGAGCGCCTGCGCGCCGGCATACCCTTCGGGCACTGGAAGACGACCACCTTCGTCGCCGGGCTGCGCCGGGGCGGCATGGTCGCGCCCTGGGTCCTCGACGGACCCATGAACGGCGATGCGTTCACCACCTACACCGCCCGCGTCCTCGTCCCCGAGCTGAAGCCGGGTGACGTGGTGATCATGGACAACCTGTCGAGCCACAAGCTGGCCGCCGTTCGCACCGCTATCGAGAGCGCCGGCGCCAAGCTCCTGTTCCTGCCGCCCTACAGCCCCGACTTCAACCCAATCGAGCAGGCCTTCTCCAAGCTCAAAGCGCATCTGCGAAAAGCCGCCGAGCGCACCATCCACGGGCTGTGGAACGCCATCGGCCGCATCCTCGACCTCTACACACCGCAAGAATGCGCCAACTACTTCGCCAACGCCGGCTACGATGCAGACTGATCGGAAATCGCTCTAGTCGAAAGTCTGGCAATCCCACCACGCTGCTCCCCTGCTATCGACGGTAAGCGCAACGCCGATTACGTCCGTTGGTTGGTTCACACTTACGTCCCGCCCGTAAGCATTTATTGATAAGGTCGCTTTGGAGATTACAAACGCGAGTGTCGAGCGTTGGGAAGCGTGGTGAGCGACGAGAGTGCGGCCATCTCCTCGTGCCAAGAGGTGCTTGCCTCGGTGTCGGGTATCGCGCGCTCCGGGTGCGCAAAGACGATGGAATCAATCAACAGCAGCGCGTATCGAAGTAACTGGCCGGCCGAATATTGGGGTTTGGAACAACCGTTTACCTGATTTAACTCGCTGCCTGAAAACTTTTACCGCCCCCGACACGGTCCGTTGCGCCCAATATCTTGCTCTTGATCATTTCAATCGACGCGAACGGCGATGCGATCACAAAGCGGTAGCCAGACGTTGCCGCGCTTCCATTCCCACACAATATTCTGCGTCCGGTTATTGTCCGCAAACGTCGTGGTGGCGCGTTCCGCATCACCTGTCAGCGTCCAGACGTCGCCAACGCGAGCGATCTGATAGTTTCGATAGAACCCGTGATTTTCAAAAGACCGCAAGAAATACTGATCGGTTTCAGTATCGACGCCGAATATGTTCAAAGTGTCGAAGCGGCTCGCGGCGATATCGGCTCGCTCGTCTTGGACGAGGAAGAAGGACCCTGTGTGCCACGCACCCTCGTGCGTGCTGATCC
This sequence comes from Polymorphobacter multimanifer, assembly GCF_014205635.1. Lineage (GTDB taxonomy): Bacteria > Pseudomonadota > Alphaproteobacteria > Sphingomonadales > Sphingomonadaceae > Sandarakinorhabdus > Sandarakinorhabdus multimanifer. The sequence goes on along the minus strand of NZ_JACIIV010000038.1, from coordinate 14,168 downwards.
AAGGCTCACCATTGGCTTTCGGATCGTGGCCCGATTGATCGGTGCCGCCGTAGGACATTCCTCGCGCAGTCCATTTGCCGAGGAATACGTCTAGCGCTTCATGTTGCGCATTGCGTGTTGGGGTGTCGATCATACTCGTCTCCTGTCGCACACGAACGGTGCATTCATGCCATACGGATCGTCTGGAACGCTTTGCGCATTTCATTGATAAACAGGTCGGGAACGTCGAATTGAGCGAAATGTCCCCCGCGGCTTAATTCATTCCAATAGTATAGCTTTGGATAGACGAGCGGAGCCCAGCTTCGCGCAGGTGGTAGGTCGTCGGGGAAAACGCTCACAGCCACTGGCAAATCGACACGAACGGGAGATGCCATCGTGCTGCTGTTTTCGAGGTAGAACCGCGCCGATGACGCTGCGCTGTTGGTGAGCCAGTATATCGTGATCTCGTCGAGCATATCGTCGCGCGGGATGATCGCGTCGGGGTTGCCCGTAACTCCCGTTCCCCAATTGAAAAGGTCATAAAGCCAGGCGGCTTGGGCGACGGGAGAATCGGCGAGCAGATACCCCGCCAGTTGCGGCCGTGTCGCCTGAAGCATGAAATACGCGGAGCTCTTTTCTTGAAAGGCTTTCATCGCATCAACCGCGCGCTTCTGGTCGGGCAACAATTTCGCCGGAATCTTCGCCGGAGTTGTCTGCGCGAAGTTGAGATGGATCGCGGCAAGGCCGGGCGCACGCTGCTTCGCCATCATCGTCGAGACGAAGGCACCCCAGTCGCCTCCTTGCGCCACGTAGCGGTCATAGCCGAGGCGCTGCATCAAAAAGCCCCAAGCCTGAGCGGTGCGACTGGCATTCCAACCGCGCGCGGTCGGCTTGTCGGAGAAACCAAAACCCGGCAGCGAAGGAATGACGACATGGAACGCGTCAGCCGCCGTGCCACCATGCGCGGTCGGATCAACCAGCGCGTCGATCACCTTTTGAAAAAGCAGGATCGTGCTAGACCAGCCATGCGTCAGGATTATTGGAAGCGCGTTCGGATGCTTCGAGCGGACGTGAAGGAAATGAATGCCCAGCCCGTCGATTTCAGTACGAAATTGGGGCCAGCGGTTAAGTCTCGTTTCAGTTTTGCGCCAATCGTAAGTTGATCGCCAATAGGTAACGAGGTTTTGCAAAGCCGCGAGCGGTGGCCCTTGATCCCACCCAGAGCCAGTCTCGTTCTCGGGCCAGCGAGGGTTAGCCAGTCGGCGCTTTAGATCATCCAGCGCCGATTGCGGCGCACGATAGCTAAAGGGTGTGACTCCAGCATCAGTCGCAGCAAGGGCGAATGAAGGCCAGACTATGCTGGACGTGAGCAGCGGCAACGCAATGCTGCTTGCGAGCAGCTCGCGCCGTGCGATTCCCGCTGCGGTCATAGCGCATATTCCAGCTTCGGATACCAATCGGTTCCACGTCCTTCCGGCGTCAGATCCAAGATCGACCACAGCGAGGCGATATCGGGCGCGTCGCGCGGGTCTTGGTCGGGGTCGGCCATTTCCAGCGTCATCGCACTCGACCAGAACAGACGCACGTTGTTGCCATTGCGCTTGAACACCACCAACGCCGGACTCTCGGTGCCGTCGGCATTCAGCAGTCCCAAGTCAGCGGCATAATCGTCACTCACGGTCTGAACGAAGTCCAGATTGCCCCAACCGCGTTCCTGCGCAAAGGCAAGTTGCCGTTCGACAGAGCTGCGACCGAGTATCTTCAGCGAAGCCCGCTGCGCGATATCGGGGGCGTTCCCGTTCACGGATCCCAGCCAGTTGGTGCACATCGGACATGGCCGCTCGCGTTGCGGTCCATACATCCAGAAATAGGTGACGAGCGTAGCCTTGTCGCCGAACAGATCGATCAGACCAACATCGGCACCATTGGCATCTTGAAAGCGGTAGTCCTTGTCGATCACAGGCCCGGCAGGCAGCGCGCGGCGTTGCTCGGCCAAGCGCGTCATATGGCGGCGAAACTCGATTTCTTCGGCGAGCAAAGCAATACGTGCCGCGCGATATTCATCGCTTCCGCCAGGGAATTGGTTCTTCGCCATATCTGCAAGTTGATCGGCACGGACAAGAGTTTGGGTTCGCATCACGATCTCCACGTCTGAGGAACCGCGAAGAGAGTGTCAGATGTCCGTCCGTGGCGCTGTCAGGAAATAACCGGCGAAGCTGATGAACGTTCCTTTTCTTGCGCAACAAAACTGCGCCGCTACGTCCATATTCTGCGTCGTGGGCAGACGCCGGACGGGCGGGTTATCGTAACCACGGGAGCGAGACGGCGAAGCCGCCCACTGGATGGTCAGTCATGCTTATTGTCTTCGACGGTTGAAGAACGATACCGAGTTCGGGCGAGCGGTTGCCTGCGATCGGGCGAGGCACCTTCCTCACGTTCGACCTCCTCCCAGATGCCAAGCGCAACGCCCTTCGCCAAGTGATGCAGGCGTACTGGGACGGCGGGGCGCGGTTGATCGACACCTCGCCGCTCGACGGTTCGGCAGAGATTGCCGTCGGCGATTTTGCGACCGCGCTCGGTATCGGCGAACAGATGTTCGTCGCCAACAAGATATGGGCGACTGGCGATTATCTCGCCGACGAGAGCCACATCAGGCGCAGCCTCGATCTGTCCGAGGGGCACCTCTCGCGCAGCAAGATCGACCTGATGCAGTGCCACAGCCTGATAAACATTGACGTGGTCCTCCCGTATCTGCGCGCCTGGAAGCGCGAAGGACGGATCCGTTATACGGGAGTGAGCCATCGCGAAAACGTCTACCACCCCGTGTTGGCGAGCTGGGTCGAGCGCGGCGATCTCGATTTCCTTCAGGTGAATTACTCCATATTCAATCGCGCCGCAGAGCAGATGCTCCTGCCGATGACTCAACGGCGCGGCGTTGCGGTCAACGTCAACATGCCGTTCGAGAAGGCCCGGCTGTTCAAGGTCGTGGAAGGACGCGATCCGCCGACCTTTGCACGCGAGTTCGGGGCGGAGACTTGGGCCGCGTTCTTCCTCAAATACGTCCTGTCGCATCCTGCCGTCACGTGCGTGCTGCCTGCGACGTCCAACCCGGCGCACGCCAAGGAGAACGTCGCCGCGATGAAGGGGCCGCTTCCCGACGAGGCGACCGGCCGACGGATGGTCGCCCACATGGACGGCATCCCGGGATTCTCCACGATCGCAGAGACGCCGTGGTATCCAGGAAAGCGTTACATGGGGCTGATCGGTCGGTCGCAGGCCCAGCTGAAAGCACGCAGCTAGTCGGCCGGGTCGCGCGCAAAAGAATTGAATGAGGCGCCACTCGGTAGTCGGCGGCGTCCGCAGGCGCTATGGTAGTGTCAACGGCGAGACATATTCGTTATGTTCGTCCTGCTTGGGGCACCATTCCAAAATAGCAGGCTCTGAAAAGCCCACCGCACGGGGGCTGGAGCCTGCATCAGCGGATCGCCTGGGGTCGCACGTCCCGCGCTCCGCTGCGCGAAATGACAATCGAACGGTATTGTCATGCTGGCTCTGGGCAGCCCATCCGGGGTGCGGCCATCGCCACAAATTACTGCGCGAAGCGACAATGTGCCTTTGATGATTGATTGGCTATCGCTTTATCAATCATAATCTGGCTATATCGTGATTGATAGAAAGGCATCCTATCGATCATGCGCTGGAACTGGCAACTTCCCGACTGGCCTGATTTCCGCTTCGACGCGGAACACCTCCGCGCGTCCGAAGAGCAGTTCATGAAAGGCTCCGGCGTCGTCATCGGTGCGATGCACCACCTGGACGCCGACGAGCGCGATGGCCTGACCATCGAACTCATCTCTCAGGAGGTTGTCGATAGTTCAGCCATTGAGGGCGAAATCCTCGACCGCGCCAGCGTCCAGTCGTCGCTCGCACGGCATCTGGGCTTTGCCGCCGACCAGCGCCGCGCAAGCGCGGCTGAGGCCGGGGCCGCCGAACTTATGGCCGATGTTTATCGCAACCATGCCGCGCCGCTCGATGATCGGACACTGTTCGCGTGGCACGCGATGCTGATGAACGGGCGTCGCGACATTGCCGATGTCGGGCGCTACCGGACGCACGAAGATGCGATGCAGATCGTTTCGGGCGCACTCCATGCGCCGCGTGTCCATTTCGAGGCACCGCCGTCGGATACCGTCCCGATAGAAATGTCCCGCTTCATCGCGTGGTTCAATGACAGCGCGCCGTCGTCACCAAACCCGCTTCCCGCGATCACCCGTGCCGCCATCTCGCACCTGTGGTTCGAGAGCATCCATCCCTTTGAAGACGGCAATGGCCGGATCGGGCGCGCCATTGCTGAAAAGGCATTGGCTCAAAGCCTGGCAGCCCCGACGCTGACGGCACTTGCGGAAACCATCCATCACCACCGCAAAGCCTATTACGCCGCGCTTCAGCTCGGCAGCCAGAGCAACGACATTGATGCCTGGCTGACATGGTTTGCGAATATTGTCATCGAGGCGCAGGCACGGACCATCACCCGCATCCGCTTCCTGATCGACAAGACACGGCTGCTCGATCGCTTGCGCGGTGAGATCAACGAACGACAGGAAAAGGCATTGCTTCGCTTGTTCCGTGAAGGGCCGGACGGATTCGAAGGCGGGTTAAGCGCCGGAAACTACCGGACGATCACCGGGGCCAGTCTGGCGACCGTGACACGCGATTTGAACGACTTGATTGAAAAGGGTGCGCTAATCCGCACCGGTGAGCGTCGCTATGCGCGTTACCATCTCGCTTCTACAATCCAGCCTATGCTGTTAGGCAGGGCATCAACGCTAAATTCCGAGTAAGCAATCTATGCCGAGAATTTTTGACAATATCGACAATGCTTTATTGCCTGAATTGAGCAAAGTATTGTCAGTCTCCGAGCGTGCTGACTTCTGTGTCGGTTACTTCAATCTGCGTGGATGGCGCAAAATTGATCAACATATCGAAGGTTGGTCTGGTCAGGATGGTAATGCTTGTCGCCTTCTTGTCGGGATGCACAAGTCACCTGAAAATGGATTGCGTGAAAAACTGGCAACTGCGTTCCATGACGACGGAATCGACAATGCACGTGCCTTGGAGTTGAAAAAGGAGTTAGCAGAGGGGTTTCGCGCACAACTTGCCCTTGGCGCACCGAGCAACGATGACGAGGCCGGTTTGCGGCGTCTGGCTCGGCAAATTCGCGGTGGAAAAGTGACCGTGAAGCTGTTCCTTAAGCATCAGCTTCACGCCAAGCTCTATTTGCTGCACCGATCTGACCCGATCAACCCGAAAGTGGGGTTTGTCGGCAGCAGCAATCTGACTTTTGCGGGTCTTTCGCTCCAGGGCGAACTGAATGTAGATGTGATGGATCACGACGCCTGCGACAAACTGGCACGCTGGTTTGAGGATCGCTGGAATGACCGCTGGTGCATAGACATTTCGGAAGAACTGGCGGCGATCATCGAGGAAAGCTGGGCGAGTGAGGCACTGGTCGAACCCTACCACGTCTATTTGAAGGTCGCCTATCACCTCGCGCAAGAGGCGCGGCACGGTCAATCTGAGTTTCGCATCCCCCGCATTTTTGGAGACAAGCTGTTCGACTTCCAGACGAGCGCCGTGAAGGTGGCTGCGCACCACCTCAACAAGCGTGGTGGCGTGGTGATCGGCGATGTGGTCGGTCTCGGAAAGACGATCATGGCATCCGCGCTTCTCAAAATCGTTGAGGAAGTCGATGGGCGCAGCCTGATCATATGCCCCAAAAACCTTCTCGACATGTGGCACGATTATGTTGAGACCTATGAACTCAACGCCAAGATCGTCTCGCTTTCGCGCGTCGAATCCGAGCTGAAGGAATTGAAGCGGTATCGCACCGTCCTGATCGACGAAAGCCACAACCTCCGAAATCGGGAGGGCAAGCGCTACAAGGCTATTGAGGATTATGTCCGGTCCAATGATAGCCGTTGCGTTTTGCTGTCAGCGACCCCCTACAACAAGTCCTTCATTGATCTTTCGTCGCAACTTCGTTTGTTCATCGAGGACGACCAAGACATCGGCGTTCGCCCGGAGGCGATGATCCGCGCCCTTGGCGGTGAAACCGAATTTGTCCGCAAGCACCAATGCGCGGTGCGCTCGCTCCCCGCGTTCGAGAAAAGCGATCAGACCGACGATTGGCGCGAATTGATGCGGCTTTACATGATCCGCCGCACACGCGGATTCATTCTGCAAAACTATGCCGAGACCGATGAAGCCAACGGTCGTAAATACATCATGTTTGCCGATGGCACGCGATCCTACTTCCCGGTCCGGCAGCCCAAATCGGTGAAGTTTTCGATCAACGATAACGATCCCAGCGATCCTTACGCGAAGACCTATTCCGATGCGGTGGTATATGCCGTCGATGGGCTGAAACTGCCACGCTATGGCCTCGCCAACTATCTTGCCGCAGACCCGGCGCACCCTCCAACAGCCGACGAGGGCCGGATCATGGACGGGCTTGGCCGCGCCGGCATCCGGTTGATGGGGTTTTGCCGGACAAACTTGTTCAAGAGGCTCGAAAGCGGCGGCCCCGCCTTCATCCAGTCGATTGAACGCCACGTTATGCGCAACCTCGTCTATCTCCACGCGCTCGAAAATGACCTGCCGGTTCCGATCGGAACGCAGGACGCCGAATTGCTTGATTTCACCGATGAGGACGCGGACTCGGAAGCCGCTGGCACCCTGTTCGAGAATGGCGAGTTTACCGAAGGTGAGGAAGAGGCCACCATTGCCTCAACTGAGATAGATCGCCTGCAAGCGCAGGCCGCGCACATTTACGGCGTTTACACACACGCTAAGGCCAGACGGTTCAAATGGCTGAAGGCGGCCCTGTTCCGGCGTTCGCTTCAAAGTGACTTGATGGCCGACGTTGACGCTCTGCGTGAAGTGCTGCGCCACTGCGGCCCTTGGGAGGAAGACCGCGACACCAAACTCCGCGCGCTGATTGACCTCGTTAGGGTCGATCATCCGAACGACAAAATCCTGATTTTCACGCAGTTTGCCGATACGGCGCGCTACCTTGATGCGGCGCTCAAAAAGGCAGGCGTTACCGCAATGTCCGCCGTCACGGGTCAATCGCAAAGCCCGACGCGCCTCGCCTGGCGGTTCAGCCCGAAATCCAATAAGAAAGAGACTATCGCCGATGCCGAAGGCGAGCTTCGCATCCTCATCGCCACCGACGTCCTATCCGAAGGCCAGAACCTTCAAGATTGCGCCACAATCGTCAACTTTGACCTGCCTTGGGCGATCATCCGGCTGATCCAGCGGGCCGGCCGCGTCGACCGGATTGGGCAGCAGGCCGATACCATCAACTGCTATTCATTCCTGCCCGCCGAAGGCGTCGAGCGGATCATCCGGCTTCGCGCCCGTGTTCGTGCGCGGCTCAAGGAAAACCAGGAAGTCGTGGGGTCTGACGAGGCCTTTTTCGAGGACGACGACCAGGCCAACCCGATTCAGGATCTGTATAGCGAAAAGTCGGGCGTGCTCGATGGCGAGGATGACGGCGAGGTCGATCTCGCCTCCTACGCCTTCCAGATTTGGCAAAGTGCGATCAAGGATAATCCCAAGCTGCAAAAGGCGGTTGAAGACATGCCCGACGTGGTGTTCGCCACCAAAGCCACCCCACCAGTTCCGGACGCACAGGAAGGCGCGCTAGTCTATATCCGCACCCCCGACGACAATGACGCGCTGGCGTGGATGGGCCGCGACGGCGATATTCTTACCCAATCGCCTCTCGCCATTCTCCGCGCCGCCGAATGCAGCCCAGATGAACCCGCGCTGGAACGCACGGATTTTCACCACGATATCGTTCGGTCGGGCGTTGAGCATCTCATGCAAGAGGAGCGCACCACCCATGGCGCGCTCGGCCGCCCCTCCGGCGCGCGCTTCAAAACCTATGACCGGTTGAAGCGCTGGTTGGCCGAGCAAGGCAACGAACGCAGCCTGTTTGTCACCGATCATTTCGTCCGCGATGTCGAAAAGGCGATGGGCGATATTTACGAGTTCCCGCTGTTCCAATCGACCATTGATGCGCTCAATCGCCAGCTTAAAACCGGGATCAGCGATACCAAACTGGCCGAAATGGTGATCGCCTTCCGAGAGGATGGCCGCTTGTGCATGAAGCAAGACAAGGATGAAGCACAGAATGATATGCGGATCATCTGTTCGATGGGGTTGAAGGGATAACATGGCAATCGACAAGGCCAACGCGTCCGCGCTGCTGAAGGCGTTCGACCTTCCAAAATTGTTCATCGAGGAACTCGGCTGCGACCGCCCTGCGTCGCGCCAGCCGGAACGGATCGACATTGCCGGAACCGCCTACGATCTCCAGCCCATCGCGGAGAAGCGCGGATTCCGCGTGTTCCATTGCTCCAGCATTCCCGATCGTAACGTCCGGCAAAAGATCGAACGCGAAATCACCAAGCGCGTCTTTGAACATCTGATTATCTTCAACGACGCCGCCCAGACAAAGCAAATCTGGCAATGGGTCGCGCGTGAGAAGGGCAAGCCCGACGCCTTCCGCGAACATTTATGGCTGGCAACCAGTGATCCCGAAGGGTTGATCCAAAAGCTCGCGCATATCGCCTTTGCCTTGGATGAGGAGGAAAGCCTTACGCTGTCCGGTGTGACCCATCGGATGCGCGATGCGTTTGATCGGGAGAAGATTACCAAGCGGTTCTACGAAGCCTTCAAGCAGCAGCATGACAGCTTCCTCGGCTTCATCGATGGGCTGGCGAGCGTATCAGACCGGCAGTGGTATGCCTCGCTCATGCTCAACCGGCTGATGTTCGTCTATTTCATCCAGAAAAAAGGCTTCCTGGATGGCGACATCAACTATCTCAAGAACCGCCTCGCCACAGTCCGCGCGACCAAGGGCGCGGACCAGTTCCACAGCTTCTACCGCGCCTTCCTGCTCAAGCTGTTTCACGGCGGGCTCGCCACGCCGAAGGACGCGCGTGACGCGGACACTGCCACGCTGCTCGGCAACATCCCCTATCTCAACGGCGGGCTGTTTGAGCCGCACGCACTGGAGGCCGACGGCAACACCATCGCCATCGTCGACGCCGCCTTTGAGGGCGTGTTCAACTTCTTCGATCAATATGAATGGACGCTCGACACCCGCGCCATTGAGCGCGTCGACGGGCGTGAGATCAACCCCGATGTCCTGGGCCATATCTTCGAAAAATATATCAACCAGAAGCAGATGGGGGCCTATTACACCAAGGAAGACATCACCGATTACATCACCAAGAACACCGTCATTCCCTGGCTGTTCCAGAACGCGATCGGGCATGACAAGGTCGCCTTCGAACCCGGCGGCGCGGTGTGGCGGATGCTGGCTGAACGGCCCGACGACTACATCTACAAGGCGGTCAAGCACGGCACCGAAAACCCGTTGCCCGCCAACATCGCGGCGGGGATTGCCGACGTGGCGCAGCGGGGGGACTGGAACAGGACCGCCCCCACAACCCACGGCCTGCCCACCGAAATCTGGCGTGAAGTCGTTGCCCGGCGCGAGCGGTTCGAAAGCATCAAGGCCAAGGCAGCGGCGGGCGAGATTGCCTCGATCGAAGATTTCATCACCCACAATCTCGATATCAGCCAGTTCGCTCGCGACGCGATCCAATATGCCGAAAGCCCCGATCTGGTCCGCGCCTTCTGGAAAGGCATCTCCGCGATAAAGGTGCTGGACCCCGCCTGCGGTTCGGGCGCGTTCCTGTTTGCCGCGCTCAATATCCTCTATGATTTGTATGACGCCTGCCTTGAGCGGATGGAGCAGTTCGTCGAGACCGCGCCAGAGGGCAGCGGACCGCGCCAGCTCTATTCCGATTTCCGTGACGTGCTGGTGCAAATCGCGCACCACCCAAACCGCGATTATTTCATCTACAAATCGATCATCATCGCCAATCTCTATGGAGTTGATATCATGGATGAGGCGGTGGAGATATGTAAGCTCCGCCTGTTCCTCAAACTCGCATCAAAGCTGGAACACGCCGATCAGATCGAGCCGCTGCCCGATATAGATTTCAATATCCGCGCCGGGAATACGTTGATCGGTTACACCTCCTTCACCGACGTCAAACGCGTGACAGACGCATCGGGCTTCGATTTCGACGACCGCGCCGGAAAGATCGAGGCCGCCGCTCAAGACCTCGATTCCGCCTTTCGCCTGTTCCGCGAACAGCAGACCGCACTGCACGGCAGCATCGGCGCAGATCACAAAGATGAACTGCGCAAGCGCCTTGGTGAGCTTGAGGGCCAGCTCGATAGGTTCCTTGCCAAGGACTATGGCGTCGATGTCGGCACCGATCTTGCCGCCAAAGCCAGCTTCGCGGCGTGGAAGGCGAGCCACAAGCCATTCCACTGGCTGATCGAATTTTACGGGATCATCAATGGCGGCGGGTTTGATGTGGTGATCGGGAATCCGCCCTATCTAGAAACACGAGAAATTGATTACCTGCCCAAAGGCTTTGTGACGATTGAAACACGCGCGGTTCATGCACTTTTCATCGAGCGCTCTGCCGCCCTTCTGGCACCGAGCGGCGGAACCAGCATGATTCTGCCAATGTCCTTGGTTTCAACTTCACGAATGAAACCTGTCCAAGCGATCATCGAAAACCGACGTGAAACTTGGTATTCAAACTTCGCCTGGAGGCCAGCCAAGCTGTTTGATACCGTCAATCGAGCACTGACTATTTATGTCGCCAACCCAAGCGAAAGCCCGAAAGTCCACACAACAGGCTATACCAAGTGGACGGCCAACGCTCGTGACCAAATCATTTTCAATCTTGCATACGTCTCTGCGCCGAGTGAACGCGCCTCGTTCTGGGTTCCGAAGTTTACGCATCCCAGCGAACAGGCGATATTAAAGAAGATTTTTGACCAACCGATTACGCTCGAACGTATCTGGGGCACTGGTGGAGACCCAGTTTACTATCGCACCACCGGCGGACTTTACTGGAAGGTTTTCACGACATCTCGCCCGCGTTTTTTCGCGAACGGTGTTCCGGGCAGCTCATCGCGCGAGACCCGATTGCCGCTTCGAGCGGGATTCAATCCAAAGACTGTCGTAGCGCTCTTGAGCAGCACCACGTTCTGGTGGTGGTATACGATCGCTTCAAATCTCCGCGATCTCAATCCTGCCGACATTCAAGCTTTCCGCGTGAACGATGCCATGCTGCAAGATACTGCGCTCGCCGCCGCTGGAGCAGCGTATCTCGCCGATCTAGATCGAAACAGCGTAATGTTGACAAGGGAGCAGCGTCAAACTGGGACCACACAAACTCAATCGTTCAAAATCCAGAGATCAAAACCACTGATCGACAACATCGACCGTCTGTTGGCCCCCCATTTCGGGTTCAGCGATGAGGAACTCGACTTCATTATCAACTACGACGTTAAATACCGCATGGGTGCAAATGAGGACGATGCCGATTGAGCCGACCACCGCGCGCGACGCTGCGTTAGTGCCGGCGCGCGCGCCCATCGCCTTTTTCTGTTCGCAGTCCTGCCCCGGCGACATCATCCTGAAAGCACAGGATTGGGCCAATGCGCGGGTGCCGGAGAGTGTGCCGGTGATCGGTGGATTCCAGACACCCATCGAACGCGACGTGCTGCGCATCTTGTTGCGCGGCGGCGTACCGGTAACGGTCGTCCTCGCTCGCGCCATTCAGGGCTACCGGATGTCGCCCGCAATCAAAGCCGGCATTGCAGCATGCGCAGCCGAAATCATCAGCCCCTTTCCCGCCACACAAACCAGAACCACCGCCGTCACCGCCGAAGCCCGCAATCGCCACATCCTCACGTTATGCGGGGCTATCTTGATCGCCCATGCCGCGCTGAACGGAAAGACGGAGAGCCTGGCGCGCGACGCCGCCGCGCTCGGGCTGCCACTTCTAACCCTGAACTCTCCCGCCAACGCCAACCTCATCGCGTTTGGCGCGGAGGTGATTTGACCTAGAAAGCCCGCGTATGACATCGCTCAGACCCAACATCGTGAAGCGCATCGACCGGCTGCCAAAGCCGAAGAGTGTGTCTGCGGCGATGCAGCCCCTCTTTGAGGCGATCAGCAACGCCATCCATTCCGTGCAGAACCGGTTTGCCGAGACCGTCAGCCATGACGGGCAGATCCACGTCACCGTAAACACCAATCGCAACAAGGATGAGGTGTGGGCGACGGTGGAAGACAATGGCCTTGGCTTGGACGAGAAGAATTGGGACGCCTTCACCGAAACCGACACGGACAACAAGATTTCGATTGGGGGCAAGGGCGTCGGGCGGCTCCTATGGCTGGATTGCTTTCAGAAAATTAGCGTGGTCAGCACGTTCAAAGCCAAGGATGGTATGGAACGCCGCTCTTTCGATTTTGTGCTGAAGCAGGATGATCAGATTCAAAATGAGAAGGCCGAAGCAGCCGAATCGACCGATAGCCCGTCATTCTTCGTTCGCTTCGATGGGTTGCGGGACAATGGGTATCTGTCGAATTTTCCGGGTCGGGACAGCTTCGTCTTTCAACATTTGACATCGCATTTCCTGCCTACGTTCATTGGCAAAACATGCCCGCAGATTTCGGTTTATGTAGGCGATGAGACCCGCCACTACCCAGCCGAGATCGACAACATTGTTCATCGCAAGTTGGCGGACATTCGCCTTGAAACCGATGATTATGGCCTGTTGTTTCTTACCTTGATGGAATGCGACAAGGTGGCCAGCGCCGACCTCAAAGGGCATCATTTCGTCCACTTCATTGCCCACGACCGCACAGTTCAATCGCAAAGCATCGACGGCAAGCTCGGCTTGAAATATTTTGGCGATGACGGCGACCGGGTGTTTCACGCCATTTTGACCGGCGAATACCTGGACAAGAATGTGAACCAAGAGCGGACGGCGTTCATGTTTGAAGATGTCGTGCTGGACCGCATCATCAGTGACGTTTGTACCTCGCACATCGAGGAGTTTCTGAAAGCGCCCCTTGAAAAGCTCGGCGGCGAACAACGCGAGAAGATCGAACAGATCACCGAGAGCTATCCGTCGGTTGCCTTCGGCGACACCGAGGAGCTTCAGGCCAAAATCCCGTCCGGCGAACTGAAAGAGGACGCCATCTATGGCCACCTTGCCCGCGAGCGGTTTCGGCGAGATCAGCGGCAAGCCGAAAAGATCAAGTCTGTTCTCAGCCGATTAAGGGGCGGCGAGGCGGATGCCTCCGCCTTCTCCGCCGCCATAACCGAAGCAGGCAATGCGATAGAGGACGCCGAGCAGCGCAGTCTCGCAGAATACGTCGTGCGCCGGAAAGTCGTTCTCGATTTCATCGAGATACTCTTGGAAAAAGTCCGCGATGATACGCGAGATAGCTCGTATCAGCGTGAAGACATCCTCCATTCGTTCATTTGTCCGCTGCGCGTGAACACGATTGAGGATGGCACCAAAAAGGTTGAATCGGCATCGTCTCACGATCTCTGGATCATCGACGAACGGCTCACCTTCGCGCAATATTTCAGCTCGGACGTCGAGTTTTCAACATTGTCGCAGGCTATCGAAAGCGACGAGCGGACCGACGTGCTGATTTTCGATTACGTCCACGGTTTGCGGCAAACCGAGGAGCCGTCGAAAGTCCTTTTGGTTGAGTTCAAAAGGCCAGGTCGGACTAACTATGCCGACAACGAAAACCCCCAATCGCAAGTCGAACGCTATGTCCGGCAGTTGCAGGGCGGGGGATTGAGTGACGTAAAAGGGCGACCAATCAAACTCGATGATCGCACGATTTTCCATTGTTTCATTGTTGCAGATATTGTCGGCAAACTCGACGAGTGGACATACACTTGGCAGCACACGGCAGATGGCCGAGGACGCCTTTACCAGCCACAGAGCGGATTCCGGGGTTCGATAGAGTTGATCGGATGGGATGCGCTTTTGGGCGACGCGCGGGCGCGTAATCAGGCATTTTTTGATCGTGCCGGGATTTCAGGCAAGAGTTACTTTAGTCCCGATTGATCGCCTGCGGGCAAGCCCGCACCGCGCTCTATTCCGCGATCCCGTCTGCGCGGTGTGCACGGCGGTGACAAACCAGGCCATTGGATCGTCGGCGGCGTGTCGATGAGGGCGGTGTAAAACCCGGCCATTGGTTAGGCTTGTCCCTT
>NZ_JACIIV010000037.1 GCF_014205635.1 Polymorphobacter multimanifer | reverse complement strand
GACATCATCATAGCTTCAGCACCGCCAGCCCAAGGGACCAGCAGGACTCGCGGGTTACGTTGCAATCAGCAAGACGGGGCCAGGACACCGCTTACTCAGATCCGGATGGCAGCAACGATGCGCTTTTAGAACGTTTCAAGGCAACGAACACTTTAGACGCGAATGGCCACAACTGGTGGTTGGCGCACCGGCAGTTCTCGAGGTCATTATCACATTACCACAGACGTCGATCTTGGGTCTTCTCGTAGACCATGGCCCGAGCCGCCACGTCCAATTTGAAGACGAGCCATTCTTTGTCTATCGGCATTTACTATGTGGGACCCGAGACATACATGGTGTCCCACGTGTCGATCGGAGTAGGCTCTCCTAGCAGTTCTACGATCGGACTTTATGGGTTCATGATCTCGATCGGCTTACGAAACCGCATCACGAACCTGTCGGTCTTGCCCCTGATTGCTGGATCGAAGATCGACTTTGAATGATCGTCTGCGGGGTTGGAGAGCAGGTCGCTTTCAGCCTCCAGCTTGAAGCCGGCGCGCGCGAAATCGGCCTTCACCACTGCTGGATCGATGCGATGGAGCTTGTTGGCAACTGCGCGTGTTCCGCCCCCGGGCACTGCCAAATGATCGATCACGCCGACGATGCCGCCCGGCCGTGTGGCCTCGTAGATCCGCCGCAGGAACGCATCGGGGTCAATTTGCGGAAACTCGTATTTGTCGCTCGACCAATAGGCATTGTGATAGACGAGGTGCATCAGAACGAAATCATAGGCATTTGCCGGTGGATCGAGATCGACCGGCATGACCTCGATCATGGCAACGTTGGGGACCCGGCCAACAAGCTGCGCAAAGGCGGCGCGCGATCTGGCATCGGCAAAAACCGTCGGCTCCATCGCCAGTACCGTCCCGTAACTGCCGATCGAATTGCCTATGATTTCAGCATAATAGCCGTTTCCAGTCATCACATCGAGAACCCGGTCTCCGCGCCTGAGCCCCAGAAATTTCAGCACTTCAACGGGCTTGCGGCTGACGTCCAGTGCGCGTTCCGGCATCGGCCGGTCGTTCATCGCAACTGCTGGCGCTATGCCGGGCGGCGACCCGGCGGGGGGTTCGGCTGCATGGGCATTCGCTGCCAGCAAAGCGAGCAACACGAGAAGAAAGCGCATCAACATCTCCCAGCATGCTTTTGTCAAACGGTTGCCGGTGCCGCTTGCGCGCCGTCAACGCCATTGAACGCGACGCCGGTGACCAGCCGGGTGCCGCCATCGCGGCCAAGCTGGACGAACACATCGACGGTGTTGCGGACGTAATCGACCAGCTCGGCGCGCCGCAATTCGGTGCCGCCCATCAGCGCCATCAGCGCCAATTGCTCGATGGCACCTTGCGGCGAGCTGGCGTGCACGGTGGTGATCGAGCCGGGGTGGCCGGTTCCGACGGCGCGCAGCCAGCTTAGCGCCTCGGGTCCGCGCACTTCGCCCATGATGATTCGATCCGGACGCAGCCGCAGCGAGGCTTCGAGCAGGTCCGACGTCGCGACCGCCGCCTCGCCAAGCTGCCCGCGCACTGCAACTAGCCCCGCGGCATTGGCGTGGTGCAACTGGATTTCGGGGGTATCCTCGATCAGCACAAGGCGTTCATCGGATGGCGCTTCGCGTAGCAGTGCGTTGAGAAACGTCGTCTTGCCGGTGCCGGTGGCGCCCGCCACGACGATGGTCTTGCGGGCCCGCACGGCCGCCTGGAGAAAGCCTAGTGTATTACCGGTGGCGAGTTGAGCGGCAAGGTCGCGGTCGACTGCAGCGCGGGACAGCGCCGCTTCGCCCACCCGAGAAAATGCCCCCGCCGCGCCATAGTCGGCAAGGTACAGATCGGGGACATTATGCTTGCGGATTGCCGCGATGACATTGCCCCGCGTTGCCGGCGGAGCGCAAATCTGCACCCGCGCGCCATCGGGCAGAGTGGCGGCAAGCAGCGGATGCTCGCGGCTGATCCCTTGGTCGGCAGCGGCAGCCACCTGCCGCGCCAGTCGCCACAGCGCCGCGTCGGAAAGGTCGGGCACGTCATGGCGCTCGGTTGCTCCGCCGGTTTCGAGCCACACCTCGCCGGGGCGGTTAATTAAAATATCGGTGACATCGTCACGCGCGAGAAAGGGCGCCAGCGGTGCTAGAAAGGCATCGAGATAGACGCGCGCGCCCGGATTGGTCACCGCCCTCCACCCGCCGTAGCCCCGACAGCGGAGAAATCGAGGTCCTGCGCCACAAAAATGCGAACTAGCGCGCCCTGCGGCGTGGTGATCGTCGGCGGAATATCGAGATCAGCCGCCGCCTGCGTTGCCAGCGCCGATGCTTCGCCGGCGGTGCCGATGACCACGGTGCCGCCGCCACCGCCGACCGATGCTGCGGCGACATTGAGCCCGCCAGTGAGCACCGACAGCAGGATTGCGCCGCCATAGCGTTGAAGGAAGTGGCGGTTCACCTTGCCCGCCACGCCGCCGCGGCCGATCTCGTCGATGGCGGGAGATGCGAGCGTCACCGACACCCCATCGGGGCGGATCAGCCGCGTCCAGATAATGAAGACACGCGAGGCGCCTCGCGCGACACCGGACTGATACTGGCCGATGATGCGGCTGCCTGCGGGAATGAGCACCGCGGTGCCATCGAAGCTGAGCACATCGCGCTGGACGATGGCGCGGGCAAACCCCGGAAGGTCCGAGTTAAGGGCGGTCTCCATCACCGCGCCGATGATCGCACCCTGCGGTACAAGTCGATCGAGGCCGGTCATGCGCTGCGCCTGCGAGACTTGGACGGCCTCCGCCCCCACGCGCGCTGAAAAGCGCTCGGCGGTGTTCAAGTTGGGGTTCGGTGTCGGTGGCGGAGCGACGCCGTTGGGCAGATCGGGAAGCGGCGGCGCGCTCGAGCCGGTGCTGCCTTGCGCTAGATCAACGATCAGCGCCGGCGCGCGCAGCCGGGCCTCGGCGCGCTGGCGGGCGCCGTCATCGCCAAAGGTGGGGCTAGATGGCGACGCCATCGGCACGAATGACGCCGTCGGCGCGGGCTGGAACGGCGGCTGCACAGGCGCGGGCGCCGCAGCCACCGGCGGCTCCGGGAACGGCTGGATTGCAGCGATACTCGCTGCGGTCGTGGCAGGCAGTGCTGAATCGCGCGCCAGCTGGTCGGCGCGAGCTTCGGACAGCCAGAGGAACACCGCCGCGGTGCCGCCGAACATCATGACACCGACTCCGAGCTTCGAAAGCGGCCGCGGGACCCGCGCGATTGCCGGGCGAACGACGGGCGGATCACCGGTCACAGCGGGGGCGTCGCAGCCACGGAAACCGTCGCCACGGCCTTGCCGCTGCGCAGCGTGAAGCGCGGCGCCGTCTGCTGGACTACAGTGACGCGCCCGCGCGTGGCAGAATTGACCAAGCTCTCGGTCTTGCCTGGGCCGCCAGCAAAGATCGCCGGCACCGGCACCGCTTCGGGAAACTCGAAGAACGTCACCGTGCCATTGTCCCACACGCGGTTCGGCAACAGTGCGGGTGCGCCCTTGCTGTTATAGGCGAAATTGAGCCGGGGCTGCGGGGGCAATGGCAGTTCCTCGATGGCGACCACCACCGGTCTCGGATATTCGAAGCGGACCACCCAGGGCGTGGTGGCGCGCCGGGCGCCGGCCTCGAGTGCAAACACATAGCGGCGCCGGTCGGTCATCACGGTCATGTTGGTCGCGGCGTTCTTGATCAGCGGCTTCAGGAAAAGGTTGCGCGCCCGTTTGTTTGGGGTCACCTGCCACGCCAGCGCATCGCCGATCGAAACGGTTTCGATCCGCTCGTCCGGCGCAAACTCGACCGTGATCTGCCAGCCGAGCGCGCCAACGAGTTGCACGACCTGATCGTCATCATGCAGGACCGTCTGGATATGCGGATCACGCACCCCCGGCACCGGTAGCGCAGCGGCTGTCAGCAGCAGCAACAGCGGCGGCAAGAGCAGGCGTGTGCTCATTGCGGCACGCCCTCGATGTCGCGGCGATAGCGCGTGACCTGAAAGCCGAGCGGATTGTCGAAGCGATCCTCAAGCCGCAGCGGCGCGTTGGCGAAGCCAAAGCTGATCGCCGCGACATGCGAGCGTACGCTGGCTTGGCCGCCGCTTAGGCTCGATCGCCTTGTATCGAAGCGCACCATCGCGACCCCTGGCGATATGAGCGACACGCTTTTGATATCGACCGCCACGGTATCGCCGCGTCCTAGTGTGCGCAGCGGGCTGGCGGGGTTGGCCGCCGCCATGGCGTCGACATAGCCACGCGCCACCGGCGGTGACGATAGCCGCTGGACCTGGGCATATTGTACGCGCAAATCGCTCTCGTCGAAGGTTTCTCGCGCCCGCACATATCCGGCAAGCTGCGCCTGGATTACAGCTTCGTTTTGCGTGAGCTTACCCTCGCGCAGCGTCGTCGCGATCTGGACAGCGCCCGATTGGCGATCGACAGTGACTACATAGGGCTCGACGGTCTTCAACGGAACCAGCAGCGCCAGCGCAATTGCCAAAGTAAACGCAACCCCACCGGAAACTCCCGCCACGATCCACGCCAGCCTCGTATGCCGCGCCGCGGCCGAAACCCGGTCATCGGCCCAAGTGCGCGCCGCAGCGTAATAGATGTCGCGCTCGCTCATCGATCTCGCCTCGTCGCAGCGCGCGTTCGGCGCGGCGCCCGGCTGAGCGCCGGGCGTCCCGCTGCTGGAGCGGCCATGGTGACCACTGCCGTGGACGGCGACATCCCGCGGGTAGAACGCGCCATCGCGACCATCATGCCGCCCATCGCAGGACGGGTGCCGGCACTTGTCGCGGCGGATTCGCGGCGGGTTGCAGCCGCAAGCGTTTCGGCGAGCGGCCGCTGTGCAGCAGGAGCGACCACCGTTTCGCTGGTCGTGCTGGAGGCCGCGACGAGAGCGACACTTTGAGCAGGTGAGTCAGTACGGCGCGGCAGACGAATTCCACCCGCGATTCGACTTCCCGCTGCCGCACCCGCCACCATAGCCACTGCAAACACCAACGCCACAAGGCCGACCGGGGTCACCGAGGTGGCTTCATAAACGCCGGTGGCCTGCTCGGCGAGCAGACGCGCAATGAGCGGCAGCAGGATGGCGATCTCGATCGTCACTAGCGTCAGCACAAACAGCGGTACTAACGCCGCCGCCACCATGGCGCGCAGCCAGCCCTCCGCCATGCCGCGCGTGGCATCGAACAGCAGGAAACCCGCCATCAGCGGTGCCAGTGCTAGCATGATTGCCAGCACCAGCCGCGCCACCACGAGCAAGCCAACTGTCGACAGCGTCAGCGCAAAGGCCGAAACTGTCAACGTCATCGACGATGCTGCCGGCCCGCCGACGAGCGGCGACGCAATCCCGGCGCGTGTACGAAAGCCGATGCTGGCGCTTTCGAGCCGATCGAGCACGACCTGTACCGCGATCAGCGGATCGACAGCAGCCGGCCCCGCGAGGAGCTCAGAGGCAATGCGCGTAGGGGCGCGGGCCAGCGTATCATAGGCGAGCGTCTGCCACGCCGCCCAGGAAGTGGTTATCGCCAGCACGATCCCGATGCGCACCATCAGCCCTATCGAATCCGAAAGCACGCCGCGTCCCAGCAGCAGGCGATAACCGAACAGCGCCACAGCGATGACCAGCAACCCCGTCAATGCCGCCGACGCCGGGCCGTCGGGTGCCGCGAGCGCTGCATAGCCGCGCTCGACGAGGCCGAACGCCTGGCAATCGGTGTCCGCGAGGAGCCGCGCGGCTAACCCCGGCACGGCAGGCGGTGCGCACAGCAGCGCGCTCATGCCGCTGCCAGCAAGCGCGGTAGCCACGCGGTCGGATCGTCACCCACCTGGGCTCGGATGCTATCGAGCAGGCGCACCGTGCGCTCGCGTCCCGATAGCACCATCAGCAGTTCGGGCTCCGATGCAAGGTTGAGGCGCACTACCACGCTATCGTTGCCGTGCTTGACCAAAAATGCCCTAGCATTGTCGGGGATCGTTCGCACCAGGTCGAACTCGTGCGCGGTCAGCCCAAAGCCGTCGATATAGTCGCTCGCCTGCGCCGAGGCATTGGCCATGAAAATCTGCGTCCCTGCCTGTTCGATGATCGCCGAGGCGATGCGACTCTGCAGGGCATCCGACGCCGACTGAGTCGCAAAGCCCATGATGCCGCCGCGCTTCCGAATAGTCTTTTCCCAATCGCGGATCCGCGCGACGAACACATCATCGTCGAGCGCCTTCCAGCCTTCATCGACGACGATTATCGTCGGGCGGCCATCGAGGCGCTCCTCAACGCGGTGGAACAAGTAAAGCATTGCCGGCGAGCGCAGCGCCGGAATGTCGAGTATCGCCGTCATGTCGAAGCCGATGCTGTCGGCCCCCAGATCGAGGGCATCAAATTCATTGTCGAACAGCCACGCGTGTTCGCCAGCAGAATGCCAAGGTGCCAGACGCGCGGCGATGTCGCTGCTCGAAGCTCGCCCGCGCCCGCGGAACAGTTCGGCAAGGTAGCGCAGCCGGCGATGCGCTGGCGGTCCGGCAAAGCTCGCATCGACTGCATCAGCAATCCACGCCAATTCTTCGGTAGTGGGCGGTGCGCCCTCTCCAGTCACCAACCGTGCCAGCCATTGGTTAAGGAACAACCTGTTCGCGGCCGTATCAGGCAGCGCCAGCGGGTTCATCCGTGTCGGTTCGCCGGGCCTCAGATTGTCGTAGACGCCGCCGATGGCACGCAGGAAAATCTCCGCACCGCGATCCTTGTCGAAAAATACGATACGCGGGTTGAAGCGCCGCGCTTGCGCGAGGAGGAAACCCAACACCACAGTCTTTCCCGATCCGGACGGGCCGATGACGGTAAAATTGCCTAGGTCGCCGCGGTGGAAGTTGAAGAAGTAGGGCCCCGCCGAAGTCGTTTCGAAAAGGGTAACCGCCGAGCCCCAGTGATTCCCCGAAGCCAGCCCCACCGGGAAATTATGGGCGCTGGCGAAGCCAGCGAAGTTGGCCGACGATACCAGTGCGCGCCGGGCGATATAAGAAAAATTGCCCGGAAACTGTGCCCAGAATGCCGCTTCAAGCCCCAAATCCTCGCGCACCGCCGCAAAGCCCGCTTCCGCAAGCAGTGCCTGCGCCTCACCCAGATTTTGGTCGAGTTCCGCTAACGTCGCGGCCTTCAGCATGACCGTGAGATGATGCTCGCCAAACACCGCGCGACCGGCGGCGACGTCGTCCTTCGCCTGCTCCAGCTCGCCGCGCAGCGACACTGCTGCGTCGTCCGCCGAGCGCATCCGTCGCAGCGCCAGGTCCATCCGCTCCAGCCCCGGCCCGCGATCGACGATGGCGAACGTTTGCGTCACCGTCATCTCGAACGGCAGTCGGTAAAGGTCGTCAAACATTCCGGCGCTGGTCTGAGCGGGATAATCTTTCACCGACAGGATGGCAGCGAACTCAGCTGGCTCGCCATCGATTGCACCCAGTTCGATCGCATCGGCACCGAAACTCAGGCGACGCCGCGGCAAGGCATGGCCTAAGTCGCCAATCGGAAGCAGCACAGGTCCAGTCGTGTCGTTGACAAGCATCGCCAAGAATTCGGCGGGCTCGGAAGCCAGCCCATTGGGCAGATCATAAGCGCAGAGCAATTCCGGCCGATAAGCATCGAGCGCTGCCATCAACGTCTCGCGCGCTTGGTTGAGCAAGCGGACTTCGGCGCTGCTATCGCCTGAAGGCAGGTTGAAGGCCCCCACCAGCTTCAATAGCTGTTCGGCGATCCCAGCGCGCCCCGCCGTTGGCCGGATGACAAGCGTCAGGTAAAGGTCGTTCACATACAGCCGCCGCAAGGCCAGCCGAGACCGCCACGCCGTATCGAGTGCAGCGCTGAACGGATCGCCGAACACCCCGTCGAGGCTCGCAGTCACCGCACGACGCACGACATGGTGAACCAGTGCGAAGCGCGACGATGCCACTGCCTGCACCATTGCGTCGCGTGCCGTTTTGCGCGCCTCGAGCTGCACCGCGTCGATGGTTTCGAATGGCAGCCCGGCCAGTCGGATGACCTGCATCGCACAGCCATCGCGCGTCACGATCGTGAAGTCGTCGGTCTGTGCTGCATACGGCAGGTGGTCGCCGATTGCAGCTTCCTTAGCGGCAGCGGTTCTACGGGCGGTACGCATTGGCCCCCCAGAGCCGCCAGTTGCGGACCCTCGGTGTGCGCCGCAGCCTCGTCAGCCAGAGCAACATGATATGCGGATCACGCAGGTGCGCGGCATAGCCCACCCCATGGACAACAACTGCGGGGATCAGCGCAAAAACGCTTTTAAACACTAAGAACAATTCAACGGCAACAATGCCGTTGAGCACGAAGAACGGGTATGTCACCCCCGCCACCATCTGCGGCCGCGCCAACGCGCGAAAGAGCGGGTCGCGGCTCACCTCAGCCGCCGGCTACAGAGCGGATGCCGCTGACAATCGAGCCGGCGCCAAACAGCACAAACAGGCCGACCACCACCGTCGCTCCATAGCGCCAATTGATCCGGCCGGTCAGCATCATGAAACCGATCGCAGCGACCGCGATTACCGCGACGGCAGTGGCAACATTGCCAAGCAGGGTGCCCTGCAGCCACGAAACGGCACCGAGAATTGCACCCGAGCCTGCCGGATCGGGCGCTGCATATTGTGCAAGCGCCGGACCGCCAGCTGCACCTAACGTCAAGGCGATCGCGCCCCACGTAATCCGGGTCATGATGACGGACTCCCTAGGTTGTTCGACGAAAGCGTTGCCGCGTCTTGCGGTCTCCACCGGGCCATGATCGACTCCACATAGGCTCGGGTCTCACGATAGGGGGGCAAACCGCCGAAACGCGTCACGGCGCCAGGTCCGGCATTATAAGCTGCCAGCGCGAGCGGTACGCTGCCGAAGCGATCAAGAAGGCGTCTAAGATACATCGCGCCACCCCTCAAATTGTCATCCGGGTTGCTCGGATCGACCCCCATCGCAGCGGCCGTCGCCGGCATTAGCTGCATCACGCCTAAAGCCCCTTTGGAGCTTACCGCCGTCGTCCGACCGCGTGATTCCTGCCACGCCAGCGCCTGCAATAGCGATGGCGGCAGGCCGTGGCGTAGCGCCTGCGACTCTATCCTGGGCCAGACATCCTCTAGCATCTTACTAGCGGGAACGGGTGCGACGGTTGATTTCACCTCCGGTGACACGATTAGCGCGGCCCCGGAGTTGGTAAAGATCATCGGGCGGTCATAGATAGTAATGCTGCCGCTTCCGTCGATCTCGACCACTTGCGATAGCGCTGCCGCCGGACTCATCACAGCAAGCGCGATAAATCCTAGTACCAAAATACGCGACATCGATCCACGGCTCAACACCGATCAGCCGATCCTGGCTGGATCAGTGGTCAGCGACAGCGGGACGATATCGCCATCCGCCGGGACCACCGGTGCAGCAATTTCGGACGTGCGAAACGCTGTGCCGAAATTGGCGCCAAAGGCATTTTCCTGCGGCGCTGGCGTCACCGCAATTGGTGGTGGCGCGGGCGCCGTGGCGGTCTCCTTGGTGTCGCTGCAGGCTGCTATTGTTGTGGCAGCCAACGCAATCAAACCAGCGCGAATGATATGATTGTCCATGGATCGCCTCCTTACGGCTGAGTCTGAGGACGCGGCGCTCCGCGAAGTGGCGGCGTCAGATACGGAAACTCGTTGAGGATATTGGTTGCACGGCTTGGAGCGCCATCAGTAAAGGCTACCAGGCCGGTTGGGGCCTGCGCCGGAGAGCATAAGCCGAGATTGGTCGGCGTGCCGGCAATGGGGACCGGGTGACACAAACGGCCCATCGCTACGCGCAGAACGATATCGACAACATCATCACCCGGGCGACGTCCGTTCGGGAAGCCGGCGAGATCATCGCCCGCGACACCGAGCGTATGCTGCGTTGCCTGCGGCGTCGGCGCGATACCGGTGTTGAGGCGCAGCATTTCCGACGGGGTCACTGTGGTCATACGGTTGAGCGATGTGATCCCGGTCAGAAACGTCGCAACGAGATCTTCGCGCGGGAAGTTGCTTGGTGCCAAGTCAGCGAAATTTGTGCCGAGCGTCTGATTGACGGGGCCGCGGAACAGCGCGTTAAGGATGGCCGGGAACGTTGGGTTGGTGACATATTCGGCAAGAGCACTATCCTGTGTCGGTTCGGCGGCGTTAAACAGGTCCTTTTGCGGCAGGCCGATCACGACTTCGTTCACCAGCGGCATGCCGAGCCGCGAAACCTGGACAAAGGCGCCGCCCTGCAATGCGGTCGAGGCAAAGGTCGGGTTGGGACGGAGCAACCGCGCCTGCGGCAGGCTGGCGGTGCTCCAGACGCCGATGGTTCCGTTGCCAGTACCGCGCAAACAGGCGATCGGCACTTCGATTGCGAGCGTGGTGACGTTCTTCTTGCCGATCAACTCCTGGTTATCCTGGCTCTGAGTGATGCCCCCGGGAAACGGCGAAGCCGTTTGGTACTGCGGCAGCGTTTCACCAGCGCCCTGGATCGGAACGAAATTCACCAGATCAAAAATCGGCCCCAAATTGACCGCGAAATATTCGGCGCGCTGCCCGGCAAAAACCTTGCCCGGCACAGAGCAAGCCGGAATTGTAATCGGGAAGATAAACTGCTTGGCGTAGGCGGGATAATCGGCGAGCGTCTTGTTGCCGACGTTGTCGAGCGGCTTGGCAAAAGTAGTGCCCCCGCCGCTGGCATTGGCGACTGGAGCGCGCGCGCCGGTTCGGCGATCGCCGGTAATCTGGGTCAACGTATAGGTTTCACGCTCGCCAAGATCGGGGTCGGTGGCGCTGCTGACGGGGCCGATCGCGCGCAGAGCGATCGGCAGGTCCCGGCCGCCAATATTAAGCGTGATACCGCGGTCATTGACCAGCGTATTGGAAAACTTGAACTGATAGGTGAGGTCCTCGACCGCATCGCCATTGTTGTCGATATGGATTTCATACAGCGCGTCGGGATCCATCGTGAAATAATTGGGACCGCCGCCGGGTGATTGAAGAGGCTGGAAATTGGCGATTAGCGTGACAAAATCGGCGCGGCCGGGCTCATAGCTTCGAAACGCATAAGTGTCGGTGTTGTCGACCTTCGGCATTTTAGTAATGCCCGGGGCCTCACGATGGCTCGAAGCTGAAACTGGCGAGAAGCCGAGCAAAGTAGCCG
The DNA here is from genome assembly GCF_014205635.1 of Polymorphobacter multimanifer. GTDB lineage: Bacteria > Pseudomonadota > Alphaproteobacteria > Sphingomonadales > Sphingomonadaceae > Sandarakinorhabdus > Sandarakinorhabdus multimanifer. The sequence goes on along the minus strand of NZ_JACIIV010000037.1, from coordinate 10,610 downwards.
ACGTTAGCGCCGTGCCGAGAAGCACGAAAGTCTTGTAGCACATGACCGATTTCCTACTTTGCTAAGCAACTTACGCCACGAAATACCACATCAGCGCGCCAAATTCTGACGCTATTGCTCATGTCTGGTTAAGTAACGAGGCCCGGGGGTTGGTGGATGCACTATCCATAAAATAAACATTGGCTGCTGCCGATACCGCCCCGCTAATATCACCCCAGCGCCATGTACCCGAGCCGAAAGCGAGCACCATGGTGCCGCGAGGCACGATGATGAGAAGCAGCCTTGGCCCGGTCACCGGCGTGGCAAGGCAATCACCTGACAACCCCCGCAGAGTGTCTGTCACCACTTCGCGTACATGGGCGAGAGGCGCATCACGGCTGCGGGCCAATTCGGCCCATGTCGCATTCCAAATGATCACCGCATCGGCCACCGACCGATTGCTTGCGGGCACGTTTACCAGCGCCGATTGCACGTTGAAATCTTTCGAAAGGGCGGCTTCCAGTGCCGCTTCCGGGGCGCAATCTCCTGCCATGGCGGCCGTTGCCGCGGGCGGCGCGATAGCGTCGAATACGGGTGGCTGCACAGGTTCTTCCGGGAGGATGTTTGCCACTGGTGGCGATGTGACCTCGATCAATTGCCGAGGAACCGGGTCAACGACCGCAGTGACCGGAGGCGACGGTTCCTGAAACGCGATCAAGGCCATCGCTTGCACAGCGACGGGCGGCACGTGGCTCACCTGCGTCCACAGGGCCAGCAGCAGCAGCACATGCGCGCCGATGATCGTCGCCATCACCATGCCACGGTGCCCGTATGTGTGCGAAGGGGCTGTAATGTGGACCTGGTGCATCATTTCAAAACGCCAAGCGTAAACCGCCGGTGATGCCGTGGATATTGCGGTCCCCGGCAAACTCGCCGCTGTAATCGATGACAAGCGAGATCTTTGACGCCCCCGAGACCGTGAAGCCGGCGCCGACGGCGGCATAATCGCGACCGAGGGGTGTCGTGGTGAAGACAAACGGCGCTCGAATACCGGCATCATTAAAGTTGGCGACGATCACGCGGGCCTCGTCGTTCTCGAACTCTCGGCGCCATTCGCCTCGAACATGCGGCCGCAAAACTGCCGACCCGAGAAGTGGAAAATTGCCCGCCACCTTCAGCCCGACAACCGACTGCAGCGATTCGACCCGGTCACCCGAAACCCTCAGCGCGGCGGGGCCGCCAATTTCCGAAAACCCGTCGAGATCGACGCGGGCGTATCGAACCCCGACATAGGGTTCGGCGCGCACCATGCCAAAATTCAGATTTATGCCTGCAACGCCGGCCGCCTGCCAGTTCTCGCTGTCGGTGTTTGAAAGCTGGGTCGGCCCCAGGTCACCTACACCGCGGTGCAGGTCCAAGTTGGTCTTGCCGTAACTGCCATGAGCATCGACGAAGAACGCGTCGATGCTCGCACTGGCATATCCGCCAGCGTACCAGCTATCGATATCGCTCTGTTCGCTGACGTCGTTCAGCCGCGCTTCGCCACGATCATAACCACCAAATACGCCCACCAGAATGACCGGCGAAAAACGATAGTCGATCCCGCCGGTGATGCTGCGCGCGCCATATTCGGTGCGGTTGCGGTCGATATTGCTCTTGAGATTGCCTGTGCGGCCACCGGCGACGAGGAAAATGCCGAGCTTGCCGTCGGTGCCCAGCCTCGTCATGTCGTCCCTGCCGATGTTCCCAGAGCGGACATCCCGCAAATAGCCACGAACCACATTGTCCTGATTGTTGATCGACTGGAACACCAACTCAGGCAGCAGCGCGAGACTTGCGGGCGTCAGCCGCGCCAACGCCACACGCCGATCGGCATCGGTCGGCAGCGCATCGAATGCCCCGAACAGTTGCACCAAGCCGCTCGAAGGCGCGCCGGAAAAGCGATCGAGTTCATTTGCGACCGCCAGCGTGTTGGCAGTTCCGCCCAACTCGGCAAAGGGTGTCTGAGTGAATGCGAGCCCGGTGAAGCTGAAATTGGTACCAGTTGGGAGCAACGCAACGAGCGTCGCGGCACCGGTTGTAAGATTGATGCTGTAAACGCCTTGGGCGTTGGTTGTCGGGTTGGTCAGCAGTGCCAGCGCGGCGCCTGTGGGCGAAATGTCGAACGCGGTGGCAGCACCTGTCGCCATACCAAGGCCGCCAACTGTCAGCAACTGGCCGCTGTTGGGCGAAATCGTGCCATCAAGGCTGCCCTGCGTTACCAGCGACGCGCGACCGCTGTCGATCAGGTAGAGGACGGTCGGCGTCGCGCCGGCGACATTGTTAGTGTAGGCGGCACCACTAATGTTGGGATTGCCGCCGGCGGCAACGTCACCCGGTCGATAAGCGACATTAGGATCGGTTGCGGTGATCGCACCATTGTCAGGATTGACGCGGAAGTTCTGGTCGGAATCGGTTACGATGCGGATCCGATCGACCGATGGGTTAAAATCGAACCCGGTGGCTACCGGAAAACCACTTAATGGCAAAGGTACACCGATCGCTGTTGCTACACCGGTGAAGCCATTGATGGCGTAAACCCGCCCGGTGTTGCTCAGGCCATAGAGCGCGCGATTGGCCGTCGGACGCGCGTCGAACCCGATCAGCCTTTCGCCGACCCCAAGGCCCGATAGTTCGATTGTCCGCTTCACCGTTGCCGGCGACGACGAATCGACCGTGACCAAACTTGAGCCCTGTTGCTGAGATTGGACGAAAGTGACATCCGCGGCCATGGCGTCAACACTGCAACCCCCCAGCAAAACTGTTGCAACTGCCCCGGCTATTCCGCGATCCATTGGAAACCCCTAAACGCAACGGTACAAACATTCCTTTTATCTACGCTGAACCATATGGTTAGGTTGCACCTAGACCACGCAACTTTATCTGATGCGTTGTTCAGAAAGTTCGGCTAGTTCTGCTAAACCTTTGTAAATGGTAATGGATCTGCGATTTGGGAAGCTGATAATCAGGCTGAACGCCGACGACGCTGACCGTCGCTTCGGTCTCTCTTCAGCACGGATGGCACTGATGTGAGACGTCGGTCGGATTCAATCGCGCCGGGATTGCCGCTGTAGGGTTTCAGTCAAACGGCAATCGCCGGTCCGCTGATCATCGCAAATTAGCGTTCCTCTGCTTTTGCGGGCGGATGTTGCCGATGGGCTTCAGCATTGGGCGGTGATTGAACCAGTCGACCCATTCCAGCGTGGCGTACTCCACGGCCTCGAACGATCGCCAGTGGCCGCGACGGTGGATGACCTCGGCCTTGTAGAGGCCGTTTGAGCTGCTGCCGGTTTTGTGGACGCGCGGTCAGGCTACATTGGCCTGCCGCTCGAAGTCTATGGGGCTGAGATACCCCAAGGTCGAGTACCTCCCTCAGATTGGCGACCTCCAGGTCAGTAACAAGCTTACACAGGATCGGCTTCCGGGCTGACGGGTTGCCGATTTCCGATGCGTGGATTTCGGTCAGATCAAGCGACGGGTAGCGCTTCTGCTTTCCGTTGGGCGAGCGGACCTGGATCCGCTTGTACTGGATGTGGAGTGACCTGACCTCTTGATTTCATCCAGCGGGGATTAGAGCCGGGCGGGTGTTGTTGCGCATGGGCGCGGTTGAAGCAATGGCCTGTGGAGCGGAGCCCGAAGGGCGCAGCGGAACAGGCCATTGCTTATTCAGTTCAGCGGCGAACGCCGCTGGGGTCTCGTATCCTAATGATGAGTGTGGCCGTTCCTGGTTATAGTCCCTGGCCCAAGCGGCGATGGCGATGCGCGCATGATCGAGGCTCATGAACAGGGTCTCGTTCAACAGTTTGTCGCGCATGCGACCATTGAACGATTCCGCATAGCCATTCTGCATCGGTTTGCCCGGTGTGATGTAATGCCAGTTGATCCCGGCCTCCCCGCACCATGCCAGCACCGCATTACACGTCAGCTCAGTGCCATTGTCGCTGACGATCATGCCCGGCTTGCCGCGCTGCCTGATCAGCTCGGTAAGTTCCCGCACCACCCGGCGGCCCGAGATCGACGTGTCGGGCACCGCGGCCAGGCACTCGCGTGTCACGTCATCGACGATGTTCAGCACGCGGAACCGGCGCCCGGACGCCATCTGGTCATGCACGAAGTCCAGGCTCCAGCGCTGGTTCGGCAGGGCCAGCACCGGCGGGGCCGCCCTGGAGCCCACGGCACGCCGGCACGATCGCCGCTTGCGTACCGTCAGCCCTTCCTCGGTGTAGAGGCGCTGGGTCTTCTTACGGTTCACCAGCACCCCGTCGCGGCGCAGCAGAATGTGCAGCCGGCGATAGCCGAACCGCCGGCGCTCGGCCGCCAACGCACGCAGCCGTTCCCGCAGCTCGGCATCATCCGGACGCGTCGAGCGATAGCGAACGCTCTTGCGGTCAGCCCCAACAATCCGGCACGCCCGCCGCTCGCTCATCCCCAGACTGGCCTGAAGATGGGCAACCGCTTCCCGCATCGCGGCAGGCGCTACCATCTTTTTGAAAGCAAATCCTTCAATGCTGCGTTGTCGAGCATCGTGTCCGCCAGCAGCCGCTTGAGCTTGGCGTTCTCCTCCTCCAGAGCCCGCAACCGCTTGGCCTCGGACACCTTCAGGCCGCCATACTTGGCCTTCCAGTTGTAGATCGTTGCTTCCGAAACGCCGTGCCGCCGCGCCAGCTCGGGCGTCTTCGCGCCGGCCTCGGCTTCCTTCAAAATCCCGATGATCTTCTCTTCCGTGAACCGCGTTCGCTTCATCGTCCGTCCTCTCTCAGGGGCCGGACTCTAATCGATCGTGGAGGAAAATCAGGGGGTCAGGTCAGAAGGGTTACGCGCTCGACGGTGTCGTCATCGGTTCTCACCTCGATACAATGCGTCCCGGCGCTTGGAGCATCGCGCATTCGCTCTTCACGGTGTGATCGCCATTGCCAGCGAGCCGGTCGACAACGGTGCGGACGACGAAGTGGGTGCCAAGGTCCCTGGCAAGGCAATAAAGCTCGTAAATGTCGCTTTCTTGGTCACCAACGTGAACACACCGGTTCGGCTGACCGAGCAGGTCGATTGATTGGTGCAGATTGTCGAGCCAACGCACGCTTTCCTTTGCCTCGATCGGAACTCGCGTAGGGTTGATCTTGCGCTTGAGCTGGGCCGTGCCCCTGAACTTGTCACGGTTCCAGAACTTAACTGCAGCCAGCTACAGAGGAAGCCCATCCTCCGTTACGACCAGGCTGGAATGCATCAGTATCCCGCACACCGCATGGTGCCGAAGCCGGGCCTTCTTGTTCCGGCGACTGTCTATGCTTTTGGTGAAGCCGACGTCGCGTGGGTTCCGGCGCTGATAGGGGAACTCGGTCGTATCCTGAAGAAACAGCATCGGCCCTTCCGATGCCGCATAGGCACCCTGGTCACCTCAAAATGGCCGGCCAGTATGTCGCCCTCCTCGACCTTAGGGTTAAAGAAGAACCAGTATGCGGCCTTGGTGCTCGCCCAGTCCTGGCAGGCCAGCGGGATCGTCCCTCCCATTCTGTCACTCAGGCGGCACAGCAAATCGCTACAGCGCCGCCCCAGACGAGCGTCCTTGAAGCCGCCTCATCGACCTCGCTTCGCGCCCAGTGGTCAATCGGCGGCATTAGCTTGTCGCTTTCAGTCGACATCTCGCACCTCACGGACACGCCACGGTGCTCGTAAGCCAATCACAACCGACCCGTCCGATTCAAGAATTTTCGTTCGGCGCTGGTAAGTGATTCAATTACTTATGGGTATTCGCAAGCCTCTCCGGATGCTTACGAAGTGGCTAGCGGTCGGTGTAGAGATCATGTCCAATGCCACGGCCGTTTTACATTTCCGCGACTAGCAACGCCGCCACCGAAACCGGTAGCCAAGCCTAAGGTTTTCGGAACGGGAGCAGACCGGCCGACCTGCATGGCCGGCCGGTCGTTCCGCGTTACGCCTTGGGTAGCAGAACTTCGTCAATGACGTGGATTACGCCGTTGGTGCAGGCGATGTCGGCAGTCGTGACATGCGCGCCGTTTACGGTGACGCCGTTGGTGCCATCGACATGGAGCGCTTCGCCATTGACGGACTCGGGCGACAGCTTCTGACCGGCAACATCGGCCGCCATGACCTTACCCGACATCACATGGAGCGTCAGGATCGCGGCGAGTTTGGCCTTGTTCTCAGGCTTGACCAGGTCATCGACCGTGCCGGCCGGAAGCTTGGCGAAGGCATCGTCGCTCGGCGCGAAAACCGTGAACGGACCGGCGCCCTTGAGCGTGTCGACAAGGCCGGCGGCAGTGACGGCGGCGACGAGGGTCTTGAACGAACCCGCGGCGACGGCGGTATCGACGATATCGTGTAGATCAGCCATAAACATTTTCCTTATATGAAAGCCGAGGCCGCCAAGCTCTTTTGGAGATTTGACAGCGACGACCGATACTGCGTTTCACCCCGCCTCGCAGAGAAAGACGATCGCTACGCATGTGCTACCTAGGCGAACGGGACGGTATCCCGCATCGGCATATCGTCATGCGTCATCATGGATGTAAGCGGTGCCTGGGTCCCGTGGGCTGGTCAGCTTGACTTTGGGGCGTATGCCCAAGGCATGAGGTCGTCGATGCGACTCATCGGGTGGCCGTTGGCAATCGCGGTGGGCGTTTCGCGGATGTAGGCATATGGGTCGACGGCGTTGAGCTTGCAGGTTTCAATGATGGAGGCGGTGCGCGCCCATGTGCGGCCGCCTTCGTCGTGACCTGCGAACAGGGCGTTCTTACGATTAAGGACCATCACCCGTTCATTCTGCCCATGGCGGCGAAGAGCTGGAGATTCATTATCGTTGGCATCCCTATTTCGGCGAGAAGGTGATCGTTGGGCGAGTCGAGCAGCGTGCCACGGGTCGGTTCCTCAAGGTGCAAGGCTTGCCTGGCATTGTCGTTTCACTGCCGGGATGGATGGTTGATCCCACGGTTTGCGCCACCATGGAAATTGGTCTGCCCCAGGTTGAACTCGACGCGCTGTCTGACTTGAAGAGACAGGTCACACTGGCGGCTGTTTCCACAAACTTCCCACGCGAGAATCAAATCGCACAGGAGGAAGTCGATGGAACAACGCAACGTTCCTGCGTCGACCGCGGGCAGGCAGATGAGCCTGATGTTCGAGCCATCCAGGGTGGACGGGATGAGCGACGAGGAGCGAGCGGAGGCTGTGGTGATGCTCGCCCAAGTCCTGATGCAGGCCGCCGGCCTCATCGTCGAGGAGCTCGGCGATGACGGGTACTGACCTGATCCCGGCATCGTTCCTGAAGCGCAAGGCCATCGGCTTCCGGACAGGCAAGGAATGCACCGTGCAAACTCTCGCCAAGCATAGCTTCGTTTCTCGTCAGCTACGATCGCTTCTGGGCGGCCAAATGACTGCACCGTAAATTGTTGCCGCGGCCGGCTAATTCACATAGCCCGACCCTCGCGTCTGCGACGATTTGTTCTGGTCGGCGTGTAAATATCTGGGTATCACCGGCACGGCCTCCATCGTTTCGGGATCGCCGCTGACGGTATCGTTTCCGATCACCGGCGGTTCGCTAAATAGCGCGCTGAGCGGGTTCATCCTGCACGAAGGCTCGGGCGTGTCGTTGACCGGGGGCAGCAATACCCTGGGCCTGAGCAACTTCATCATCGACACCGTCAGCCAGCGTATCCTGGGTGACGCATCCTTGAATGGCAGCTTGATCGCCAACGACCTGTCGCTGTTCACCTTCGATCTGAGCAGCGTGACGGCGGCACAGCTGACCGACTTGAGTTCGCCGTCGCTATCGCTGTTCTTCACGCCCGGCGCCGCCAGTGCGCTCACTCAGGTTTTCGGCGCGCCGGATCTGGCCGGCGTCCAGTTCGGATTGGCGGCGACCGGGCCCTCGGTGGCAGCAGTGCCCGAGCCGGCAAGCTGGGCCATGCTGATTTGCGGGTTCGGGCTGGTTGGGGTCGTGGCCCGGCGTCGGCAGGCGCGCACAGTGGTCACCAGTTGATCTGACGGCCGGGCTTTTCTGCACCGGGCGTCTGTCAAAGGAAGACGTTCGGTGCAGGATCCGTCGGCGTTTCCAACTCGTAGACGGTCGCCGATGTTGCAGTAGCTGGCGTGGTAACGTGCTCAATGAGCAAATGCGACGTCGGCCGACAGTCGTGATTGAACTTTTTGGACAGACTTCGCTTAATGAGTGCGATCAGAGAGCACCCTGAAAGGCTGGGAACATGCCGACGTCCACGACCAGGCGTTCCGCAAGGCGGCTCACTGACGCGCCTAACACCGATGTGGATTCCGAACTGCTGTCGCGGCTCATCGGCCTCGTTTACGATTGCGTTATTGATCCCGGCCTTTGGGGCAACACGATTGCGGTTATCCGTGAGGAGCTCGCATTCGCCAATGCCTCGCTTAGCTTGCAGGAGCTGCCATCGGGCAAAGTGCTGCTGAATGTGACCAGTGGCATCCCGGATGAATGGGCGCAGCGGATATCGCTCTATGAACTCGACGTGCTCGAACAATGGGGTGGCCCGGCCAACGCAATGGCCTTGCCACTTGATGAGCCGGCGGTGTTGTCGCAGGTCAATCCCGAAGTGCTCGACTTGGCAAACTACTCCAATCGCTATTACACCGAATGGGCCAAGCCGCAGGGCTTGATTGACACGTTGGCAATCGGACTCACGCGCGATGCCAGGTCAATCGGGGCATTGGCTTTCGGGCGACACGAGAGTGTTGGGCCGATTGGACCATACGAAGTGCGTATTGCGCGGCTACTGGTGCCTCACCTGCAGCGAGCTGCCGCGATCAGCCGGCTGCTAGAATTGCAGTCAGTCAAAACCGCGCAATTTGAAATCGTCCTCGATGCGCTGGCAACGCCAATTTTTCTAGTCACAGCAGATCTCGGGATCGTGCATGCGAACGATGGAGGGCGCACGATGCTGACGCGCGGGGACGTTTTTTCCCTGCAAGGGATCACACTTCGCGCACGGGCGCGCGGCGTGGGAAACGCCATTGCTGCGGCCGTTAAGCAATCGACCGCGCCCGAGGCAAATTTGGGCCGCAAGGGCTTTAATATCCCGTTGCACAGCATTGATGGGGATCATGGCGCGCTGCATGTGCTGCCGCTAAAGCACGGGGATCGGCGTGCGCGCATCGGATCGGCGGCGGTTGCGGCAATCTTTGTGGCGCCGATCGCCTTCAATGGAGATGCACAGGATGTAGTTGCCGGGTTGTTCGGACTGACGCCATCAGAGGCGCGGGTCTTTCATCACGTCGCAGCTGGTCATACGACGTTGGCGACTGCTTCGCTGCTCGGCATTGAGCATAGTACCGTCAGGACGCATCTGCTGCGCGTATTCAGCAAGACCGGCGTCCGCCGCCAAGCCGAACTGGTAAAGCTTGCGGCATCGCTGACTGTTCCGTTGCGAAAGTCAGTTGCCCCGTGATCGACATGGACAATCAACATGAGCCTCAAACGCAAATTCGTCGCTGTGAAATCGACATTTGAACGGTGTAACACATATTTCTTGTGCGGCGAGCTGGGTCGCTGCTGCATGCCTTCGCCAGGCAGTCATGCGTGTGAAACGCTAATCGCTGAAGTTAAAATGTATTCCGCTGTCGGTACCGCGAACAATCAGAGTAAAGAAGCCCGGGGTGTGGGCAAGCGCCGGCGCGTCGAGCGTCTGCCCGCCACCGGGTACCCGTTGCCACCCGGTCCATGAGTCGCTGCCGTTGAAACTGTTGTGATGAAGCTCGTTGTCGGTGCCGCGGACACAGAGCAGTCCGTTTGCGATCGCTGGGGCCGAGGGCGTTCTGCCGCCGCCATCGACTTCATGCCATACCCCCCATAAACTGCGGTCGGCACCCAGATCAATGAAGTGGATTCCGTCATCGGTGCCACGCACGAAGCAGAAGAATCCGCGTCCGAATTTCGTGATGGCCGGTGCAGACAGGGTTCGGCCTCCGCCCGGAATATCTGCCCAGCCGAACCGCCAAACCGGGCCATCGTCAAAGGCAAGGAAACGAATCGCACCATTGCCTGCCCGCGTGAGCAGAACGCCAGGTGCCGCCGCCGGGGCAACGTCAGTGAGCTCGCCGCCAGGCACTTCTGCCCAGCCGGACCATATATTGCCCGCACGTCGATTGAAGAAGATCCCGTTATTGTTGCCTCTCGCAAATACATAGACATTGTCGTTTAATATGGTGACGGTAGGCGCCGACGGTGTCCGAGCGCCACCAGGTATTTCCCGCCAGCCCTCCCATGATGTCCCACTGATAAATGTGTTCGTATAAATTCCGTTGTCGTTTCCCCTGACGGCAACAATCACGCCGCCAAACGCACTTGGCGCATCGGGCGTTTGACCGCCTCCTGGAACCGTTTTCCAGCCCTTCCAAGATGCCATGGCACGTCTCCTGACAATGTTTCGTGTCATGGTTAGTGTAAGCATTTGGCAGCGACATCCACCAATTGGTGGATGTCTGGCACAAAATCGCAGTCTGGCGTGGAGGTAATACCAAGATCCGATGATCGTGACTCGGGGGGGTTGCGGCGGGCGGCTGGGTTTGATTCAAGATGGCAAACGGACAGGAGTTTGCCATGCCGA
>NZ_JACIIV010000036.1 GCF_014205635.1 Polymorphobacter multimanifer | reverse complement strand
TCACGCTGTCATCCATGGCAGCATGATCAACCCGGCCAAGCCGGAGATCAAAGCGGCGAGACCGCGAACCTACACCACGCTGTGGGACACGATCCCGGGTTGGTCGAGCGCCAGCTTTCTGATGTGCGACGGCCGGCGGCGTTGCGGCGGCTCGTGGCGGTGGCGCTGGGGAATTGGTCGGTGTGGGCGGCGAAGTTGGGGCGCGATACCAAGGTGGATATCTCGAGCGCATGGCGGACGCTTGAGCAGGCGGCTGATTTGGGGCTCGTGGTCGAAGTGCCGGGGCAGAAGCGTTCGCGCGGCGATGGCACGCTCTACGCCGCGCCGCCTTGGCTTCGAATGGCGGGGCTGATCTCGGTACGGCGGGGGCGGCCAGCGATGGCGGGATTTGATGCAGGATCGGGCGAGGGGCTTAGGACGGCAATCGCAGAACTGGAAGCAGCCTTGGCAGCGGCGGATACATAGGACATGTATCCATAGTGGGTACCGCAGGAGCGCTTTGGTTTTAAGCATGATTCGCGGCACCGGAAAAACGTACGCCACATAGCCCTGGCAGTCTCAAAACAAACATGTTTGCAGTGGTGTGACGTAATGATATATCCTCCCTCGCATTTTGCTGCTTCAAGCAGATCGTCGTTCGGGGGAATAATAAATTGCATACCAGGCTAACGGTTGGAGTGACTGAAGGATCACGCAGGCGAAATTCAGCGTCGGTAAGTGCAGCTGTTATATTGGGTGTTACCGTTCCCCTGGCAGTATCGGATGCAGCGTTGGCGCAAGCAGCGCCCTCCCAGGAGGAGATCATCGTTACTGGCGTTGCCGATCGCCAGTTGCTGCTCGATGCCAAAAACGGGACCGGAAGCCGTTTAGGCCTGACCGTTCGCGAAACGCCCGCAATTGTCGATATCCTTTCCCAAGAGTTGATGCAGGAGCGCGGCCTTCGCACGAGCGTCGAGGCGTTGAACGCCACCCCCGGTGCAACGTCGGGTGAACTGGCCAGCAGTCCTGGCCAGTTGTCGATGCGCGGCTTTACCGGCGGCGCTATCTCCTTGCTCTACGATGGTGTCCGGCAGACCAACTCGGCGCTCATTATCCGCAATCTGGACAGCTGGAGCTTCGACCGCATCGAGGTTCTCAAAGGGCCTGCCGGCGTTCTGTATGGTGAAGGTTCGCTTGCAGGCGCGGTCAATCTTGTGCCCAAGAAGCCACGCTTCGGTCAGGATGCCTACGCCGCGACTGCGGGCTATGGTAGCTTCGACACCGCTCGAATTGGCGTCGATGCAAATATCGTTCTTAACGACAAAGTCGCCGTTCGCGGTGTCAGCAGCTTGAACCGGACAAGCGGCTTCATCGACAATACAGGAGCGCGTTTTTTTGCAACAACGCTGTCAGCCACCTTCAAACCAACGGACCGACTATCAGTCGAGCTTGCTGGCGATTACTTCGGCGACAATTTTAGCACCGCCTATTGGGGAGCACCACTTGTCCCGGCCGCCGTCGCGCGCGACCCGAGCGGGCTTGTCACAACCTCCGACGGCTTTGTCGTCGACAGGGCACTACGAGACAAGAACTACAACGTAACCAACGCCGACCAAGGATCGGATGCTTGGTGGCTCCGCTCGCGCGTGACTTTCGAGATCTCGGATACGCTAACCTTCACCAATGAGCTCAGCTATTATGATGCAGATCGCCGCTTTCGCAACTCAGAGGTTTATACCTATGCTGCGCCGACAGCTGCGTTTCCGAACGGATCTTTCCGGCGGAGCACGACGCGGATCGATCATGACCACCAGTTTTTTGTGGAACGCGCGGTGCTGGCCAGCGACACGCAGATTGCCGGTCATCGCAACCGACTGGTCATCGGAGTCGAATATAGCCGAAGCGATTTCGACTCTGTGCGCCGCTTCGGCAACACTACTGCAGTGGACCTCTTTGAGCCTGCGCGGGGAACATTCGCCGCACTTGACGATACAGCCGCCAACTTCCCCGGTGCCGGCAACCGCGCAAACTTCGACTCGCGCACTACGATAACGTCGGTGTTTGCAGAAGAAGCGTTCAACCTGACGCCGAGCCTGCTTCTGGTCGGCGGCGTGCGTTACGACCACATAAATCTAGAACGCAGTGTCGAGGATCTTAACGCGGGTACGTTCACGCCCTTTTCGCGGACCTACGATCCGATTTCGTGGCGGGGCGGCATTGTCTACAGCCTCGCGCCCAAAGCGCAAATCTTTGCACAGTACAGTTACGCAGTAGCACCAGTTGGCAGTCTTGCGCTCATCTCAGCGACTAATGCACGGTTCAACCTGACTACAGGTCGGTCGGTTGAGGGCGGACTCAAGGCAAGCCTTTGGGACGATCGCTTCGACATCACGCTGGCAGGCTATTGGATCATGCAGGACGATATCATCACACGTAATCCTGACAACACAAATATCGCTATTCAAGGCGGTAGCCAGTCTTCGCGCGGCATCGAACTTTCGACCTCGGCGGCTATCACGAAGCAATTCAGGCTGGACGCCAGTCTCGCCATACTCAATGCGAGGTTCGATACGCTACTCGAGTTAGGCGGGGTCAACCGCGCCGGCAACACGCCGCCGGTGGTGCCTGAGCGCGTAGCCAGCGTTTTCGGCATTTACCGGCTTGTCGACATACCGATCACGCTCTCGGGCGGCATGCGCTATGCCGGTCATTTTTTTACCAACAATGCCAACAGCGTTCGCGTCAGGGATGCTGCTGTCTTCGACGCCGCAATCGGCTACCGCCTGTCTTTCGGCGATATCACGTTGCGTGGCCGTAATCTGACCGACCGGCTTTACGCAAACTGGTTTGGCGGTTCGGCTCGGCAGATCACCCTCAGCGCGCCGCGCAGCGTCGATATCGGCCTGAATGCGAAATTTTGACGATGGATGACGGGGCCGTTCTGGTGCTCGACGCAGTATCAATCAATTTCAATGGCAGACTTACGATCAATAACCTCTCGCTCAAGTTAAAGCCTGGCGAGGTTTATGCCCTGCTAGGCCCCAATGGCGCGGGAAAAACGACCACTCTCAATTTAATCCTTGGGTTTCTTACCCCCGATAGCGGTGCAATCATCATAGATGGGGTCGACGGAATTACGGATCCGACAGGTGCTCGCGCCCGTATCGCTTATCTTCCAGAGACCGTGATGCTCCACCCGGCGCTAACTGCGATCGAGAACCTTCGGTATTTCGCATTGCTTGCGGGCCGAAAGATCGAAGATGCGACAGCGCGTCGGTTACTGTCCGATGCCGGTCTACAAGCCGAGGCGCACGGCCGGCGCACCAGCGATTTTTCCAAGGGAATGCGGCAGAAGGTCGGTGTTGCGATTGCCCTCGCCAAAGACGCCCGGCTTTTGCTCTTGGACGAGCCGACATCGGGGCTCGATGCGGGCGCGGCAAACGACCTGTCCGACATGATCCGAGCCGCCTCGACACGCGGGATGGCCGTGTTGATGGCGACTCACGATCTGTTCCGAGTAAAAAATGTCGCGCATCGCCTTGGTATTCTTCGTGAAGGCCGACTTGTCGACGAGCGCGACGCTGCAGCGATCGGGCCGGTCGAGCTGGAAGAACTTTATCTTGAGAAGCTGACTGCATGATATCGCGCCTTGCCGGCTTCGAGCTTGAGATCATCCGGCGCGATTCCCACGCGTGGTGGTCCCTGCTCTGTCTTGCTGCACTAGTCTTTCTGTCCTTTGCCAGCACTAGCTTCGATGCCGCCCGTGACGATAGCGACAAGCGTGCGGTTGCTGCCGCCGAACGGGCGCGCTGGCTGGGACAGGGCACGAAAGACCCGCACAGTGCGGCGCATTACAGCATCTTCGCTTTCAAGCCATCACCAACGCTTTCCGGGCTCGATCCAGGGATCGGGCCGTTTGTCGGACAGAGCGTCTGGCTCGAAGCGCATCACCAAAATGACTTGCTCAATCGGCCGTTGCAAAATGCCACGTTGCTGCAGCGCGCTGGTCTAGGCAATCCTGCCTCTCTCCTCCTGACGTTCGCGCCTTTGGTCGTTTTCCTGCTCGCCTTTGTCGTCGTCGCGCAGGATCGCGAGCGTGGCAGTTTACGACTGGCGCTCGGGGCTGCGAGCCACCCCTCCGCCATCATTCATGCCAAGGCCTTGGCGATCTGGGGGGCGTCAACCGGCCTGTTGGTACTGCCGGCGGTGGCGGCTGAATTCGTATTGGCGGCTGTCGGCAGCCACTTAAGTATCGATGTCTTCACGCGGCTTTCGCTCTGGTTTGCGCTTATGGCTGTCTATCTCGCGCTACTCTCGGCAATTGGTATCGTGGTTGCGCTTCGCGCACGCGACGCGCGGATTGCGCTCGCGATGCTGTTTGGCTTCTGGATCGTTGCGGCGCTGGTTCTGCCGCGCGCCGGCAGCAGTGCCGCCGATACGGTGCGCCCGCTCCCGTCGAGCCAGATTGTCCGGCAGCAGATGCTAGACGAGGCGGCTGCATATTGGACCGCCGAAGATACGGCGCTGCACAAGGTGCAGCTCTTTACCCAATACGGCGTGACGCGAACTGACGACATACCAAACTTCAGGATGGCTGAACTCGATATGGTCGAACGGCACAGCCATCAGGTCTTTGATCGCATACTTGGCGATTTTTACGAAAAGGTCGCAAGTCAGGACCGCTTGTTCTCGGCCTTAGGCTTCTTGTCTCCAACAATCGCGGTGCAAAGTCTGTCGGCTTCGCTATCGGGAAGCGATTTCAGCCACCACCATGACTTTATCGTGAAGGCCGAAGGCTATCGCCGTGCACTGGTAAACCGCATGAACGCCGATGGTATGGCGCACCGCGCCGAGGGTGACGAGCGTCACACGAACGATGAGCGGCTCTGGGCCCAGATTCCAACGTTTGCCTACACAGCGCCTGTGCTTGGCAGCGCAACCGGTACGACCTTGCCGGCGCTCGGTGCTTTGCTGCTGTGGCTGGTTGGCACGTGGCTGCTACTGAGCGCAACCGCCCGCAGGCTCAGGCCGTGATCGGGCCTCGCTTCGTCGATCTGTTTGTGTGGGAATGGCGGCAGGTCGGTCGGACACCATTGCTTTGGGTGATCCTGCTGACATTGGCCGCAAGCTTTCTATGGGGCGCTGGCAATACAGGTGCCTTCCACAACGCTCAAACGCAGGCCCAGGCCGGAACCCGGGCTGCAGAGGCGGCACATCGGGCGAGTATGGAAAGACGCGCTATCAGTTACCGCGCTCCAGTCACCCCGGATAAACCAAAAGTTCCCTATTGGCAGGATCCCACGAACGTCTCCGGCTTCAGCCAGTACTTCGTTTTCCAGCACGCCCTGAAGCCGCATCTGCCATTGTCACCCCTCGCCGTTGGAATCAGCGACCTTGCGCCCGGACAGTTTGAGGTGAAGCTGAATACAGGCTTTGGCTTCGATGAAAGTTATGATTTCGAAAACCCTCGGGGCTTGGCACTCGGCCGTTTCGACCTTGGCTTTGTGTTGGTGTATCTGTTACCGATCGCCTTGATCTTGGCATTCGGTTTGCTTGTCACCTTCGAGCGCGACCGGGGGATGTTGCAGCTGGTCGCCGCCCAGTCGACCAGACCACAACTTTGGCTCGGTACGCGCATGGCCGCTATCCTTGCATGGATAGCCCCTGTTGTGATGGCCTCGCTTTTGCTGGCGCTCGGGGTTGCAAGCGTTTCGTTTTCTGACGCCTTGCCGGAACTGCTCGCAGCGTTCCTGCTGGTCGGCGGGTATATTTTACTGTGGACGGGAATAGCTGCCCTCGTCCTGTCACGGATGCCGGGCGCCGCCGGCGCGCTCGGTATGCTTGGCGCAATCTGGACAGCCTTGGCGATCGGCCTGCCACTGCTTGGCTCGATTCTCGCCTCAAGCGTGTCCACAGCGCCATCTGGAATTGCCTTTATCAACGCCCAACGGCAAACCAACGATGCAGTACAGACCGACCGCGACGCTATCGTACGGCGTGCCATCGCAGCACGTCCTGACCTTCGCGTTGCGCAGGGTGACGTCGACAAGATTGACCATGCGACACGGCTTACCTTTCTTGTCCCGGAAACCGAGAAGCGACTTTCGCAGTTCCGCGCCGCAACTGCTGCCCACGCCGAACAACAGGCAAGAATCGCGATCGTTGCTGGCTACTTGATACCGCCTATTGGGCTGCAAGCCGGGTTAGCGACGTTGGCAGGAACGGGCGAGGCTCGTCAACGACAGTTCTTAATTCAAGCCCGAGCCTATCAGCTCCGCTTGCGCGGCATCCTCTATCCGCCCGTGCAACGGCAAATCGTAGACCCCACACCCGATAGTGAACCCGCAACGCGTGGGCGACTTAACTTGACCGACCGCAACATCCTGCCGGTCTTCGCTATGACCGATGATTCGCCTGCCACTCGTACTGCTGCGGTTATGCCATTCGCGGTTTGGCTGTGGTTGCTTGGCGGTGTGCTTGCAGCCCTTGGCATCAGGCGCGCCGGCAAATGGCCGCCGGATCTCTGAATTTGCGTGCAGCACTCTATCTTTTCGCAATCGGCGGTTCGACCATCGCCACTGACCCGGCAATGGCGCAGGAGGCGTCAGCTGCAAAGACGTTTGAGGCGCCGCCTCGCTTACCGCTGCCAATGCGCGCCGGACAAAAACCCGATAACGCGCCACCGCTATTGCGTCCGGTGCCGACGACATCCGGTACCGGGCGCTCAGGCGAGAATGCCGTAACTGCAGCCGAAGATGCCTTTGGATTCACCATAGGACGCGAAGCCATTGGCATCTATTCAAGCCGTCAGGTGCGCGGTTTTTCACCGTCGACCGCACAAAACCTCCGGATTGAAGGGCTATACTTCGACAACCAGGCGTTCGTGTCACAACGCCTGGTTCAAGGATCAACGGTCCGCGTCGGTTTTTCAGCGCTTGGCTATCCGTTTCCGGCGCCGACAGGAATCGTCGATTTTGGGCTTAGAAAGCCGGGCAACCAGCGCATTGTCAGCGTCGTCGGCGGGCTTGCAGACTATGCCGCGCCTTTCGTCGAGGTCGACGCGCTGATCCCCTTCACAGAGCATTTGGGAGTCGCCGCCGGGATTTCGGCGGCGCACGAACAGTATTTTGACGGTGCGAACGCGGTCTATCTGCGGGCCGCAATCTCTCCACGCTGGCAACCTGTAGAGGGGGTGGAAATCATCCCATTCGTCAGCATTACTCGCGGACTGGGGGAGGAGACCGTACCGACATTGGTAACGACAGGGAATTTCGCTCCGCCGGAGGTGCGTCGGCGTCGCTACTTCGGCCCCGATTGGGCGAGCAAGGACAGCGCCAACGGCACTTCCGGATTGGTCGCCAAAGTGCGAGTAGGTGATAATCTCGCTCTGGCGTTCGGCGGCTTCCATTCGTTCGTCGCGCTCGATGAAAACTTTGCGGACATTTTCGTGATCGGCGCCGATGCCGGCGCAGTTGAGCGCGTCATTGCTGACCCCGCACAGTATCGCGAAGCCTTTTCCGGAGAGTTTCGGGCCTCGCGCAGCTTTCCCGATGGAAACCGGCTGCACATCGTCCACGCATCGCTACGTGCGCGTGAACGGCGCAACCGCTATGGCGGCACTGCGCCTGCAATTGTTGCCGCCGCGCGTCCGCTCGGCGAAAAGTCGCCGCTTGCACAGCCTGCCGTACATGAGTTTGGCATTCAAAACCGTGACCGCCTCGATCAGGTTGCGGGAGGGGTTGCCTACGAAGGGCGCTGGAAAGGGGTCGGCGAGCTGATCCTGGGCGTCCAGCGTACGCGATTTGAGAAGCGGGCCGCGCTGGCAAGCGGCGCCGAAAGCGCGATCGAGGACGAGTTGTGGCTCTACAACGCTGCGATTGCTGTCACGCCAACCGAACGTATGTCATTCTATGTCGGCTTTACGCGCGGGCTGGAAGAGAGCGGCATCGCGCCCGACAATGCTGCTAACCGGCTCGAGGTGTTGCCGCCGATACGCACGCGCCAAGTCGATCTGGGCATACGTTATCGCCTTGGGGACAGTCTGAGGTTTACGGCAGGTCTCTTCGACGTTCGGAAACCTTACTTCTCCAATGACCCGCAGAACAGGTTTCGTCAGCTCGGGGAAGTGCGCCACCGGGGTGCCGAACTGAGCTTGTCGGGCACCCCGGTAAAAGGACTGAACCTGATTGTCGGCGCGGTGCTGATGGCACCTCGAGTGACGGGGGTTGAGGTCGACGCGGGAGTCGTGGGCACGCGACCTGTTGGGCAAGCTGGCACCATCTTACGTGGCAATCTTGATTATGTACTGCCGTTCGCACCGGGCTGGTCAGTGAACGCAGGGGTGAACCATTCCGGCAGTCGGGCGGCCTCCCGCGACAATATGTTGATCGTCGACGCCTACACCATTGTTGATCTAGGCGCTCGCTACCAGTTTAAGCTTGGCACTAGCCCGGCACAGTTTCGTCTGGCCCTTTCGAATGTCGCCGATACATATTATTTCGACATTAATGGCGCCAACGCTTTTGGCATCACCGACGGCCGTCGCCTCTCGGCATATCTATCAGTGGATTTGTGAGGGGGGATTTTACCGCTGCCGTCGTGTTGGCGATAGCCGCGCGCGACCGGAGCGGGCTTGTCACAACTGGTACTGCGATGCTCGGTGGCGGAATATTCGCGCCGAGCGCTTTCGGGTCCAGATAAGCACGCCGGTGACGCTCAGAACGACGATGCCGAGCCCTACGATGCTCACGACGATGCGCCATGGCAACCCAAGTACCGCGCCGATGTGCAATCCGAAAAGCCAGGTTTCAAAGGTTGTGCGGGCAAATTGTCCGGTCGGCAGTTTGAGATGGACCAGCTGCCCAGTGTTTGCATCGAACGCCGCCCGACCCCCCACAAATCTTGTGTAGACATCACGGTCCGACTGGAACGCATAGATATAGACACCGCGGACGCGATCGAGCCGGAGCCATTCTGCACGGGTCATGACGAAACTCTCGCGCAAACCCGCTTGCGCAACAATCTGCCGCCCACGCTCCCGGGCTTCGGCCCAGTCGAGCCGGGGCTGGACCATGGCCTCGCTTTGTGGGCGCACATCGGCAAGACTCGGCGCGTCCCCGAGTACGACTTTCATGACTGGGGAGTACACTTGCTCAAGATTAAAACCCACACTGGACCATGCGAACACCAGCAGAATTGGCCACAGCCATAGCCCGCCAGCGCGGTGAAGATCAAAATTCAGCTTAGCGCGTGAGGTTCGGCGCACTGCCCAAGCTTTGCGCCAGTGCCACCAGCGCCGAACATGCGTTGCTGGCAGCGTGAGATACCAGCCTACAAAACAGTCGACAGCCCAGATCAATGCAGCGAGGCCAAGGGCCAGTTGTCCCCACTCGCCAGCCGCCAGACTGTAGTGCAGCTTGTAGAGAAACGGCATCAGGTTCACCGTGCCCTGGGTTATGTCACCCCAGGTCCGGCGCCCGCGCTCGGCCCCGGTCACCGGGTCGAGGGCAATTTCGTCAAAATTGAGCGAGGCTGCACCTGGTTTCGGCGAAACGGAAATTATCGCAGTATCGCCGGCCGCGATGTGGAGCGGCACGAAATCAACTTGTCTACCGGTGATCGCTTCGGCACGCGCCCGCAACACCAGTGGATCTAGCCTCTGACCCGATGTTTCAGAAAGCATGAACGATGGCGCCGCGATGCGCTCCAGTTCAGGATAGAAAGCCAGCAAGGAGCCCGTGCCGCCTGCGACGATGAGGAACAACGCAATCGTTAGGCCCGCCCATCGATGGGCGAGAACCCAGAATTGCCGATCCGATGGCCTCAGGGACCGAGACTTGTGATCCGTACGCGCGCTCGCAGATGCCGAATTCAGCGATCCAATCGCTCGTAGAAGCCACGTCGGAAAGCTTGCGGGCTTCATGGCGTCAGAACTCGGTGGTCAGTGAGAAGATTGCCGCGCGAGGCGCGCCAAACAGAAATTGGCCGAAGGCTGTGCCTTCGATGAAGTCGTTGTTCGTGACGTTGCGGACGTTGAGCCGCGCCGAAATCTTTTGATCACTGAGATTGAAGCCATATCGAACCCCAAGATCGAGGCGGACATAGCCGTCGACTTTGAAGGTGTTGGTGTCGTTCGCAAAACGGTCCCCCGTGAAGTACACGCCGCCGTTTACTGCCAGTCCGTCGACCATTGGAAGCTTGTAATCGACATATAGATTGAACTGGACACGCGGAACGCCGCTTGGCCGGTTGCCATTCACGGCGAGGTTGTTTGGGTTGTTGATCGTGGGATCAAGAAAAAGCGCACCCGCGATCAGGCGCAGTTCAGGCGTGATCTGGCCGGAAAGGCTGGCTTCCAATCCCTTGTGATCTTGATTGCCGATATAATCGAACACATTGGTATCGCTGAGCGTGGCTAAGGGCTGGCTGATGTCGAAATAAGCGATTGTGGCCAGTGCACCCGGAAAAATCTCCGCCTTGACGCCGATCTCGACCTGCCTTGTTCGCGCCGGATCGAGGAAAATTGCAGGGTTGCTGAAGTTTGCGGCAGTTTGCGGTATTTGAACGCCGGTGGTGATCCCTTCGGCATAGCTGCCGTAAATCGTGAGCTTGTCATTTGGCTGGATCAGAATGCCGATGTTCGGCGATACAGCATTGTCCTGATAGGTCTTTACGCGCGGTTGGTCTGCGGCCGGCTGCTCTTCGTTCTGTTGCTCGGCGTAGCGGACCGCCGCAAATATCTTCAGCCAGTCAGTGACGGTAACAAGATCGGATACGAAGACCGCCTTCTGTGTGAAGACCAGAGCGTCAACGACCGGGCTGACAACCAGGTCAGACGGAGCCGGTCGCGGGAGTGAGATGGGATTGAAGATGTTCGATAGCCCGACGTTAGGCTGCGCGGAGACCCGCGAGAAACGCAGCGGATTGCGGCTGTAGGCGCCGCCAACCGCAATGTCATGACCAAGGCCGAAGGTCTGAAACTCGCCTGTAACAAAGACTTCAGTCGAGAAGGGATCGCGGATCTGGTTCGGGCTGAAGAAAATACGCGAGTTGAAGTCGCCATTGGCGCGCAGCGACCCCGGGGCAATGCCGACCCCCTGCTGGTCGCGCTCGAGCCGCATTTGTTGCGCGCGTGCCTGAAGGGTCCAACCACCGGCAAACTCCCATTTGAGCCCCGCCGAGCCGATGACGTTCGAAGTCGGGTACGTTCCAAAGGCCTGGCCGATGAAAGTCGTTTGATCATAGCGGTCGAGCAGATCGAGACGTTGCGCCGGTGTGAGCGATGGCGCAAACGCCCCGATTGTGATCGCGGCCTGCTGCTCGAGATTGCGATATTGATATTCGGCCTCGAGATCGATCGTCAGCCGATCGGTCGGCTTCCACTCCAGAAGCCCGCTGACCATTATGCGCGGTCCTGAAACGCCGTTGACGAACGTCGCCTCGCGCGCCGTGACAGCATTGAGCCTGATCCCGAAATCATCGCCGATCGGCCCACCGATATCGAGATGAATGCCATAACTGCCAAAACTGTCACCGAACGCTTGTGCGAAGCGATAAGGTTCCGCGGTCGGTCGCTTGAGCACATAATTGATGACACCGCCCGGGGGTGTGAATCCATATCGTACCGACGTCGGCCCCTTGATGATCTCGACCGCGGCCTTGTTTTCGAACGGATTTTGCACCTGATTCTGGAAGATCAATCCCTCGCGACGGTAGCTTGTCGAGTTGTCGAGATTGTAGCCGCGCACATTGACCGTATCGTTGAAGCCCGGCGGGCTGCTGACGATCGTGGAAGGGTCATTTCTGGCTATATCGCCGAGCGAGCGCACCTGTTGATCGATCAGCAATTCCTGAGGAATAACCGTGACCGAAAATGGCGTATCGAGCACAGATGTTTCGCCAAAGGTCCCGCCTGCCTGGGTCCGGGACGTGTAGCCTTGCTCGCGCACTCCCGTCACGATGATCTCCTCAGCGTTCGCTGTTTCGAGATTCGCGTCGTCGGTGGCTGCGCGCGCCTCGGCGCCTACGATTGCCGGCACGATCAGGAGAGACGTTGCCAGCATCGCGTGGCGGAACCGAAACATCGGGACAAAATTCACTGGGACCCCACCGCCTGCTAATCATTCGCAACTGCAGCTAGCGTGTTCGCACATGCGAATCAACCGCAATTGTCACCGATTTCGTCGGGCGGCCTGATAATTATTATCAGTCGCAATCCGCGCACGTCAGCAGGTCGTGTCTGTCCCGATGCTGCAAGCGCACAGCGACCGGAGCGGCGATCTGGCCAGCGGTTGGCATCGAGGCCAGTGCCTTCACAATGGGCTGTGGATCGGCGTTGCAGCGAGACCCCATCAAGTCTGCGGCAAGCTATCATGATAACGACAGAATTTCTTGCAGCACGGGGTTCCTATCGGCGCAGATCGGGACCGGCTTGCAGCGATCTGTTTCCAGATGATTTCATAAGATTGCGCCATAAATCCGGGAACCCGTTTCGACGGCGGTCCACATCGTTTGCCTGACGCACGGCATTTTCAGCGGCGCGTTGTCCGGTGGCTACCGTTAAATCAGCCGGACGCAACGATCCGCCTGCGGGGCAATTGGTGCCGATCCCGGTGCGGCGAAGGCGGCTGCAAGCAATGCTGCAACAGGGGTGCTCAATCGAGCCTGATCCCGGAGAACCGCCTCGCCGCCAGCAGACCGATCGCCGAGCTGGCGGCAGCGAGGTAGATTATCGCCGCGAAAGGCGCCGGCTGCGGCGGTGGCGGGCTGTAGCGGGGCAGCGCGGCATAGGCGGCGGTGGTGATTGCGGTCCCATCCTTCGCAAGCTGAATCATCGGTGCCTTCAGCGCCTGGACATAAGCGGCAGCGCTGCGCCGGAAAGCGAGCGCGCTCGCGCTGTCGGTTCCGGCGCTGATGGCGAGCGCATCTGCGGCGATCCGCGCCGGGGATAGCAGCGAAAGGGTGGCAACCGCTGTCTGCTGGCGCTCGAGCCGGTCATCGAACGCCTGATTGATCGGGGTGACCGCGGCTTCAACCGAGGTGCCGATGGCGACGCTGCGGCGCAGATCGGCGATGGCGCCGGCCACATCGCCTGCCGGCGGCTTTTTGTGATCATTGTCCCAGGCCGATGTCGCAGCGATCTCGGCGGCACGGGCGGCGGCGATCTGTTCAAACCGCGATGGCGGCGGATAGGCGATCTGGGCAATGGCGGTGATCAGCGCCGGCAACACCAGCGTCACCAGCGCCCAGGCCGAGACCAGCGCCAGCGCCGCCGTTTCAGCAGTGATGCGAAGGGTATTGGCGAAAAGAATGATGGCCCACCACAGCGCTAGGTAAAGGATCACGACAAGACCCCAAGAGAGCGCCGAAGTCGCGCGGCCCGGCACCGATGGTCCTGCCATCAGCAGCCAGCCCAGCGCCAGCAAAAGCGGCGCGATGACGAGGACAAGACGGGGCAGTGACCGCGCCAGCAGCAGCCGGCCCGGCCCGCCGGCCTGCGCCAAGACGAGCCGGGCCGTGCCACTGTCCCTATCGGCGACGAAGACGCCATGGCCGAGGCCGATCAGCAACAGCGGCGCGATGATGATAGCGACAAAACCGAGATCGAAACTGCCGCGCGCCAGCAATTCGGGGTTGCCGAGCTGGGTCCGCTTGAACAGCGTGTCGGCACGAGCGCGAAGATTTGCGGTGGTTGCGTAGCTGTCAAAGCCGGCGCGGCCGGCGCTGGCGTCGAGCAGCGGCGGTAATGGCGCGGCGATGCCCATGTTGATGCGAAACGGCAGGTAGATTGCGTCGGTCGGCTCCATCGGCTCGGCAAATTTTTCGGCGATGGCGGCCTCGGCCTTTGCCGTTTCCGCGGCGGCAGCTTCGCGCCCGGCCTGTTGTGCCGTCAGCAGCGCCCGGCCGTTGGCGACTGCGAGGCATGCCGCAAGGAAAATGACGACAAGCGCGATGACAGCGACGATATCGCGCCGCAGCTGCCGGGTTTCGATGGCGATCAGATCGAGCATCTAGACGCCGCCCCGCACCAGACGCCGCGCAGCGAGGCCCAGCAATGCGAAAGCCGCCACCGCCCAACCGACTAGCATCAGCAGGTCGGGCATGACCGGAATCAATGTCGGCCCCAGCGCCGGCGCCGCCCAGGCGAAATCACGGGTCCGCTTCCACAGATCGTCTCCAGCCAGATAGTCGAAATCCTTGCCCCTGCCATGCAGCGCCATGTCCATGTTGAGATCGTGGATCATCTGGCGACGATGCGCTTCCGCCGCGTTCTGGAACGCCAGTTGGTGCGCGGTATCGGTGCCAGCCAGCGCCATCGAGACGTTCTGAAGTGGCAGCAGCGGCGACAGCAGTCCGGCAAATCGCAGCACCCGGCGCTGACCTGCATAAAGATCGGCCAGTGCGCCATAGTGGCGATCGAACACGACATGGCCGTGGCGCTCGCTCTCGTCGAGGCGCAGGCCATCGAGGCTGACCGGCAAATCTTCGACCCGGGCGACGCCATAGCGCTTGGCCATCGCCTGCCCAAAGGCCTCGGCGTCCTTGCCTTCGAAAGGATCGGGCTGTTTCTTCAGGTCATCTGCCATCGCCGCGAAAAAGCCATCCGCCGTCGGCGTTGGATGCGCGAGTTCGGCAAAGCCGGCACCGGCGCGCGGTACGATCATCACAGCGACCAACCAAAGGCCGATAAGGATGAGCAGTGCCTGCGACGCGGATCTGGCCAGAGCCGAGACGGCAACGGCGAGGGCGGCGATGATGGCAAAGAACAGCGCATAGGCCGTCGCCCACAGCAACAAGCGGATCGGATCGGCCGGCCCCGCCAGCAAGGCTGCCGCCAGTGCCGCTATCAGCACCGGGAGCACCAGCAAGGCGGTGATCCGCGCGAGGCCCGATAGCTTGTCAGGAATGATGCTGGTCGGAGCCGCGCCGTTGGCGAGCATCAGCCGCAAGGTGCCGCGCTCCCGCTCTCGCGCGACGACGCCGGCGCCGATGACGAAAATCAGCAGCGGCACCAGCATCTGCAACACCCATGCGGCGCTGAACTGGCCGAGATCGAAACTGCTGGCTGCGTCCTCCACCGGGCGAGCGCGCGCCGGATTGCGGCTGTGTGCTTCCATCCACACGGCGCTGCCGGCATAGGGGGTTACCCCTGGATCGAGCACCGCCAACGGGGTGAGCGGGCGCAGCGCCCAGGTCGCGAAATGGGCGACGCTATGCGGATTGCGCGCGCCTTGGGATTCCCACGTAACGCGGTCGCGGGCAATGGTTGCAGCGCGGTCGGCCTCATGCGAGCGGACCTGCGCCAACGCGGTGACAACAGCGGCAAGCGCGATCAGACCGACCATCATCGCCATGAGTAACAGCCGGCGATCCCGAACGAATTCGCGCCAGTCTTTGGCTGCGATCCCGCTGATTGTCGCGGAAGTCATGCTGCGCGCTCCGCCATATGGGTGAGATAAAGCTGTTCAAGCTCGGGGCCGGTCAGGCTGGCGGGATCGATATTGTCGACCATCTGGCCATGCCGCATGATGCCGATGCGGGTCGCGATGTCCTTGGCGCGGAAGATATCGTGGGTGGAGACCAGCAGCGCCGTGCCGCCGGCCGCTGTCTCGCGCAACACCGCGACCAGGTCGTTCGCGGCGGCAGGATCGAGCCCCGATACTGGCTCATCAAGCAGAATCGCCTCGGCACCCTTCATCAGCGCGATGGCGAGTCCGAGTTTCTGGCGCATGCCCTTGGAGAATTCGCTCGCCGGTCGGTCAATGGCACCGGCGGGAAATCGCAGCCGTGCAAGGATCGCATCGCGGCCAGCGAGATCAACGGGCCGGTCGGCAAGGCTTGCGAAAAAGGCGAGGTTCTCGGCGCCCGAAAGACTTGGATAGAGGCTGACGACCTCAGCGACATAGCCGAGCGCGGCGCGTGCGGCGGCGGCATCGGTTGCAACATCATGGCCAGCAACCAGCGCCTGGCCCGAAGTTGCTGCGGTAAAGCCCAGAAACAGGTTGATAGTCGTGGTTTTGCCGGCGCCATTGGCGCCAAGCAGACAAAGCGTTTCGCCAGCCGCTACTGCGAAATCGAGTCGATCAAGCGCCAGTACGTTACCATAACGCTTGGTGAGGGCGCGGGCTTCCAGGGTCGGGTGCTTCCTCATCCGCAATTTGACTCCGTCTCGGACAGCCAGCAAGCGACTGCTTCCGATTCTCAATGAGATCAAGTATCACAGGTTCTAGCCGAGTGATTTTGCGGCCGCAAGGCCCGAAGCTTAACCCGTCATGACGCTTACCGGATGAGCCCGAGATCAGGGTTTCGCGGGCTGGCGGCGGGATTTTGACTCGGGTGTTGATGGCGCCTTTTGTGCGCGTTGATCTGAGCTTGCGGGTTGCGGTTTCGGGGGCTTGGTCGACGGCACGGCCGCGCCGGTTACGGGCTGGCCATGCGCAGCGTGATGGCGGCGGCTTTGAAGATCGCGGCACCGGGACCGGCGCTGGCGAAGGCGATGCGGATGCTACTGGCGGTCTCGACGACGCGGGCGGCGACCTTGATCAGCCGGGCTCGCAGCGTGGCGGACTCGGCGTTGCGCAGCGCGGTGGTTGCCGGGATGGCTTGGCGCAGCTTCCACATCAACCATTAGGCAGCGGTGTGGAGGATGAGGCGCATCTAGTTGGCGTTGGCAGAGCGGCACTAGGTGCGGTCGCTTTTGAGCTGCGCCTTGTGGAGCTTGATGAGATTTTCGGCCTGACCCCGGGCGCAGTAGAGGGTGTCGTAGATGTGCTCGGCACTGCCGTTCTTGAGTGAGGTAACGACTAAGCGGATGTCGAGCCCGAGTGTACTTGCCTCGATACGCGCCACCACCCGGCGTTTGTCCGTTCCCCAGGACTTGGCGCCGTAACGGGTCTCAGCGGAACGGCGAAGTTCGACCAGTTTGCGCTCCTTCCGGTCGGTGGCGCAGGCATCGCCCTGGGTCACGATGACGGGATCGGCATGCAGCATCAGGTTGCCGGGAAGGCCGAACACATAGTCGATGCCGTTCGCCTCGCACCACGCCATGATTTCGGGGCGAACGGAATCGACGGATCAGAATGGCGGATATGCCTGGCCATCTCGGTGCCCGAGGGCGTCTTGCCTATCCGCAGCAACATTGCCGACGACTATCTCAAACGCCGCGGGTGGAACGACGCCGGGCCAGCAAAGCTGTATATCCGGGCGCTGCGCTCTTCGGTGATGAGCCTCTACGAAGTCAGCGAGATCGAGCCCGGCACGGGGTTCCTGGCGCGCGACCTGATCCGCGGTGGTGAGCCGGTGCGGATCTCGGAACGCAGTGCGTCGCAGTCGCTGAAGACCTGGGACCGGATTGGCGCGCGGGTGGTGACCGTGGGGAGCAAGCACGTTTTGTCGGGCGGCGTGCTGTCGTTCAATATCGAGGCGTCGGACACTCTCATTGTTGCCTTGTCCGACGCCCCGGGCAAGCGCCGCTCCCGAGCGAAGCCGGCTTTTGATGACGAGACCTTGCGCGCGTTGGCGCCGCTGATCTCCACCGTCTGGCTGTTCGATACGATCCCGCGGGCGCTCGGTCCGGCGGTACCGGTGCTCCACAACAACGACGGCGAGGAAGTCGTGTTTCACCGTGTGCGCTTCCCATTCACGCGTGGCACGACACAGGCGCTGATTGGCGAGCGGCTCGACGCCGTCTCGGTGTTGAACCGGGAGAACGCGCAGTTCTGGAACTGGCTGGGATCGAAGTCGGAAGGTGGCGGCAAGGTAACGGGCCGCGGCACGTCGGGCGTGATGATGCCCGACGGCACACGTCTGCTCGGAACCATCGAGCTGAAAGGCCGCGCCCTCACCCTTGCCGTGACATCGGCCGAACGCGCGGCCCTTGGCCGTGCGCTGATCACAGACGCCCTCGACAACCTGGTTGGTTCGCCGCTCACCGAAATCGAGACGGTCGAGCAGGCGCTGGCTGCGCGCCGCGAAAACCCCCGCGAGCGGGAGTCGGCCATCGCGCCCGA
Source organism: Polymorphobacter multimanifer (assembly GCF_014205635.1). Lineage (GTDB taxonomy): Bacteria > Pseudomonadota > Alphaproteobacteria > Sphingomonadales > Sphingomonadaceae > Sandarakinorhabdus > Sandarakinorhabdus multimanifer. The sequence goes on along the minus strand of NZ_JACIIV010000036.1, from coordinate 4,292 downwards.
GATTGCCACACCCCTCGTCCATAGCATGCTCGATCGCCAGTATCGCGCTTTGCTCGATGAACCCGTGCCGATGCTCGGCGACGTCAGCCCTCGTGCCGCTGCCCGCACAAATGCCGGGCGCGATCGGCTTGCCGCATGGCTCAAGCACCTCGAAAACATGAGTGTAAGGCAAACCGATCCAGACGATCCGATGGCCACCTACAACTTCACCTGGATGTGGCGCGAACTCGGGGTCGAAGGCCTACGACGCTGATAGGGCGCTACCGTGAATCCATGTCCCAATAATGCACTGATCCAATATTAATCTGGCCTTCGCCGCCTGGCTCTTGGCCAGCCCAAGGTCAGCTGGCGGCATCAGCAGCTACCCGTCCGGCGCGCCGCCGCATAGTCAGTCCAACGCTGATCACCAGCAGCGCACATCCCGCGCCAAGCGCGCTAAAGGCTGCATCCGGCAACTCGTACTCGGGTAAGTCAAGCGTCAGCAGGGCATAGCCGGCCATGCCGAACGACAACGCCACGACGACCCAACCCACCGCGCGGCGGTACAGCTGGACACGGCCCGGGTCGCCGCGCTCCGCGATGAGCCGCGTTACGATCAAGCTATCGATGGTGTCGGTCAAAATCATGCCGAAGCCAAAGGCGAGCGCGACCCATAAAGCGCCTTCAACGCCGCTCCCCGCTGCTGCAGCCGCCCCCCAAGCAGCTGCCTGTGTTGCGGTGTCGAACACCAAGCCAAAGATCATGCCGACGCCGACAATGGCAAGCGGATGGGTGCTGGCCCGCAGCGCACGCGGCACCAGACCGACGCGCCATCCTAAAGGTTGGTAGACCGGTCGTCGCAGCGCGATCAGGTTGCGGACGCCAACGAGAAGCAAAAGGCCGAGCACAGCCCAATCGACTGCCACGGCAATCCATGCGGGCCACACAATCTCGCTAGTGAGCAGCGCCACACCGATCGCGACGACCGCGACCGACAGGCTGTGGCCGATCGCGAACAATGTGCCCGTCCAGCGCGCCCACGCCGGCCGTTCGTCAACAGATTGAAACGTGAGATTGTCGATAACGACGATGTGATCGGGGTCGAACCCGTGTCGGAGCCCGAGGAGAAAAATTAGAACGAGCGCTGACGCATCGTAGGTTGCAACATTGGTCACTTGGCGGCCTCGTCAGAACTTTTCACGCGCCGCGCTCGGCCAACCGGGCGATACGGCGCGGTAGATCGGCCGCGATGCGCTGCAGCGCAAAGGGCCGCGCTTTCTTCCACGCACGGCATTCGGGAAGCGTTCGCCCGCAACCGTTGCACCAACCGGTCGCAGCATCAAAAATGCACACATCGATGCACGGCGACTTCATGCGCGCACCTTCATATCGAGCAGGCCGGCGCCGCCGTCTTCGTCGCCCCAAGCGAGCATCGTGCCCGCGTCATTCCAGGCAAGCGCGCTAACGCCAGCACCGCTCGGCTCGTCGACTATTATGAAATTATCGTCGTCAATTCTGGCGAGTACGACTGCACCATCGGCATAGCCAACAGCGAGGATGTCTTGCGCCGGATGGAACGTGACCGTCGTCACCAACGCTCCGCGCGCGCCGGTAAGGTTGGGCTTGCGCCCCATCGGGCCGGTTTTCCCATCGAACGGCCACAGGATCACCCGGGCATCGCCGCTGGTCGCCAACCATTTGGCACGCCGGTCCCATGAAAAGCTGCGCGTTTTGGCGCGGTAACCGCTCATCGCCATGTCGGCGCCAATCGGCAGCCGCCAACCGTGAAGCCCGAGTTCTTGGGTTGCGGTGACGAGATAGCCGCAATCGGGGCTGAGCGTGCAAGCAAGGTGGGAGCCTGCCCACTTCAATGCAAACCGGCTACTTTGCGCCGATTTGGGGTAAAGCAGCGCGGCACCGCCATAGTGCGAAACAGCAAGCCGAAGCCCTTTCGCGTCAAGCGCAATGCCGCCGACCGTCGAAGGAAAAGCGTAAGAGTGCGAGGGCTTGACAGCGCCGGGCAACCAGACGGTGGCGACAGCCCCCGCGGCAGCGACGATCAACTTCGAGCGCGCGCTCGCAGCGATCCCGCCGACCCAGTCGCGCCCGAAAGCGCCGAGCTCGGTGACCGTGCCATCCCCGCCAACGCGCAATACGCGCCCGTCATCGCCGCCGCTCAACAACGCAGCGCCGTCGGGGTGCCGCGCTGCCGACAGGATAACGCCGTGGTGCGCATCAATGCGCACACGCTCTCCATGCACCCCCGCAAACCGCACCGAGCCGTCACCGAGCGCCAAGGCTGCCTCATCGCCCAGCCACACAATTGCTGACACAGGCGCACCCGGCGCCAGTCGCTTGCCATGCGTGTAGACCAGCGGAACCTGTTCGACCGTATCCGCCGACATCAGGCGACGCAGGTCCTGAAACCTTCAGCGAGCGCTGCCTGGTCGAGATTGCGGCCAATGAACACAAGCCGACTGACGCGCGCCTCATCGGTTTTCCACGGCCGCTGCGAGTCGCCGTCGAGCAGCATGTGAACGCCCTGGACGACGAAGCGCTCAGGATCGTCCTTGAAGGCAATGATGCCCTTCAGTCGGAGGATGTCGACGCCTTGCACCGCCACCAATTGCCGAAGCCACGTGTTGAACTGATTGACGTTGAGCGGCGCCTCCGAACTGATCGACACGCTGGTGATGCTATCGTCATGCTCATGATCGTCTTCGCCAAGGAAGTCGGGCTCGATCTCGAGGATGCGGTCAAGGTCGAACGCCCCGCGCTCGAGCACATCGGCGAGCGGTACGTCGCAACGCACCGTCTCATGGACCCGCGCCTGGCCGTTGATCGTGCGCACACGCTGGCGCACTTCCTCGAGTTCCTGCGGCGTGACGAGGTCGGTCTTGTTGATCAAGATCACGTCGGCGAAGGCGATCTGCTCCTCGGCTTCGTGGCTGTCTGCTAATCTCAATCCCAAGTGGCGCGCGTCAACTACCGTGACGATCGCATCCAGCATGGACCGAGCGCGCACGTCGTCATCGACGAAGAAGGTTTGGGCGACCGGAGCAGGATCGGCAAGGCCGGTTGTTTCGATAATGATGGCGTCGAACTTGTCGCGGCGCTTCATCAGTCCTTCGATAATGCGGATGAGGTCGCCGCGAACGGTGCAGCAGATGCAGCCGTTGTTCATTTCAAACACCTCTTCATCGGCATCGACGATCAAATCGTTGTCGATGCCGATCTCGCCGAACTCGTTGACAATGACGGCATATCGGCGGCCATGGTTTTCGGTGAGGATGCGATTCAGGAGTGTAGTCTTACCGGCGCCAAGATAACCGGTAAGCACCGTGACGGGTATGCGGGTATCGACTTCGGTCATGTCTGCTCCTTGATGGATTGGGATTCGGCGCAGGTGCGGCACTGGCCCGCGACCTCGACGACCTGATGATGGGGACGAAAACCGAGCGCGCTGGCCTGGCTGGTCAATAGCGCTGCGAGCTGCGGTTGATCGATCGCGGTAACAGCGCCGCAGCCGTCACAAAGGAAGAACATGTCGGAGCCCGGATCGCCGTCACGGGCAACGACATAAGCTTGGCGACTCTCGACGCGGCGGACAAGGCCAAGCTCGGTGAAGAGGAGTAGGACGCGATAGATGCTGTTGGCAGCCATCCGTCGTCCGCCCGCCTCGATGCCGACGCGATCCGACAGATCATAAGCTCCAACAGGCTCGTTTGCGGACCAAAGCGCGCGTAAGACGCTTAGGCGCAATGGGGTGAGCTTTGTCCCGCGCAAGGCGCAGCGTTCGTGGGCGCGCTTCTCCAGGATGGCCCATGAAGATTGTTTCTCACTGGCTGTGCTTACCGACACGCTTCAAAATACCTATCTGCAAACTGGGAGTACGCCACATTATATCATAGCAAGCAAGCCCGGCTAGTGATAGCTTCTCTCGTCAATATGGCAGCGACATCGAGTTTTTACGGTGCCTGCGCGGCGCACGAGCACGGGAACTGGCCCTAGCCGCGAAACGCGCAAAGGCGATGGCTCCCCGTGCTAGGTTCATACCAACGGTTACAGGGTGTATTTTGCGACCTGTTCGGCCTTGATATCAGCCAGGGCGCGCTGATGAACATGTTCAAACGCGCAGCGCCGGTCTTTGCCGCCAGGCGCGACGATGCGCTTGCGGTCTTGCGCCGCGCACAGGTCGTGGCTTGCGACGAGACCGGGATGCGGATCGAAGGTTGCAATGGCTATCAATGGGTCTTCTGCGCGCCCGATGCCGTCGTTCATACTGCCGTATTCAGCCGCGCCGCCCAAGTCGT
>NZ_JACIIV010000035.1 GCF_014205635.1 Polymorphobacter multimanifer | reverse complement strand
CAACAGGGTCTGATCCTCCCAGAGTCATCGGCAGTGTGAATCACAGCTACGACCCAAAGGGAAGACGCTCTGCCCGGGAATCTGCCCCGGCTACCATGACCAGCAGCCCGAAGATCAGCAGCAGCGCGAGCGGCACGACGATCTGCAATCGCGCCGTGGCCGACTGGAGCTGCTCGAATGTGCCGCCATAATCAATCCAGTAACCCGGCGGCATATCGACCTCGCTGCCGATCTTCGCTTTCAGCTCGCCGATGAACGAGCCGAGATCGCGCCCGCGCACGTTGGTCGTCACGACCGCGCGGCGCTTGCCGTCCTCGCGGCTGATCTGGTTGGGGCCGGTGGTCCGCTCGATGGTTGCCACTTCGGAGAGCGGCACCGTTCCGGCACCGTTCGGCAACGGGATGGGCAGGCGCTGCAAGACGGTCGCATCCTGCCGCAAATTTTCGGGCAGGCGCACGACAATATCGAAGCGCCGGTCGCCTTCGAAGATCTGCCCCGCCTCCTGGCCGCCGGTTGCGGTCGCCACGACGTTCTGCACATCGGCGACGTTGAGACCGAGCTGCGTCAGTTGCACGCGATTGGGAACGATCTGAATGAACGGCAGCCCGGTCACCTGTTCGGCCTGCGCGTCCTCGGAGCCTTCAACGGCGGCGGTCACCTTGGTCACTTCGTCCGCCAGCCGCGCTAGCTCGTCGAGATCGTCGCCGTAGACGCGGACGGCCACGTCCGAGCGGACGCCAGCGATCAGCTCGTTGAAGCGCATCTGGATCGGCTGGATGAACTCGTAGCGCGATCCGGGCACCTGCTGGACCGCCGTATCGAGCTCAGCGACCAGCTGCGCCTTGGGCTTGCGCGGGTTCGGCCAGTCTGCGCGCGGCTTCATAATGATAAAGGTGTCGGCGACCGACGGCGGCACCGCCTCGGTGGCGACATCAGCGGTGCCGATCTTGGCGAAGACCTGTTGGACTTCGGGGAACTGCTTGATGCGGCGTTCGAGCGCGGACTGCATCGCCACTGCCTGGGTAAGGCTGGTGCCGGGGATACGCAGCGCGTGCATCGCGATGTCGCCCTCATCGAGATTGGGGATGAACTCCGATCCCAGCCGCGTCGCGGCGAGGCCGGTGAGCACCACCAGCACCGCCGCGCCTGCCACCACCGTCTTGCGTGCATCGAGCGCTCCGTCGAGCAGCGGGCGATAGCGTTCGCCTGCTACGCGCATCAGGCGGTTTTCCTTTTCCTTGACTCGGCCGGTGTCGAAGGTCGCGACGGCGGCCGGGACCAGCGTCAGTGACAGGATCGCCGCTGCGGTCAGCGCCAAGACGACAGTGAAAGCCATCGGATGGAAGGTTTTTCCCTCGACACCTTCGAGCGCGAAAATAGGCAGATAGACGATGGCGATGATCGCGACCCCAAACATGCTGGGGCGGACGACTTCGGCCGCCGCCGTCTCGGCAAGGCTGAAGCGTTCGTCGCGGGTCAGCAATCGGCCCAAGCGGTGCTGCGCTTCGCCGAACCGGCGCAGGCAGTTTTCCACGATGATGACCGCGCCATCGACGATCAACCCGAAATCGAGCGCGCCGAGACTCATCAGATTGCCCGATATGTCCCACGCGACCATTCCGGTGATGGTCATCAGGAAAGAAAGCGGAATGACCGCCGCCGTGATCAGCGCGGCGCGCAGATTGCCGAGCAGGAGGAAGAGCACGACGATGACCAGCAGCGCGCCTTCGGCGAGGTTCTTCTCGACCGTGCGGACGGTCGCGGCAACCAGCTTCGAGCGGTCGTAGACGGTATTGACGGTGACGCCGCCGGGCAGCGACTTGTTCACTTCCTCCAACCGCGCCGCGACGGAGTTCGAGACATCGCTGGCATTCTCGCCGACCAGCATGAAGATCGTGCCGAGCACGACTTCGCGCCCGTCCTTGGTCGCAGCACCATTGCGGACTTCCGAGCCGATCTCGACATCCGCTACATCGGCGACGCGGATCGGCGTGTTCTGGCGAAACGCGACGATGATGCCCGACAAGTCGCGCTCGTTCGCCGCCTGGCCAGGGACACGGATCAGATATTGCGAGCCGGACTGCTCAATATATCCAGCGCCGACATTAGCGTTGTTCTTTTCCAGCGCGGCGACCAGATCCTGCACGGTCAGGCCGAAGGCCCGACAACCGCTCCGGAACCGGCGCGACGACATATTCGCGGCGATAGCCGCCGACCGAATTGACTTCGGTGACGCCTTTGACGGTGCGAAGCTGCGGGCGGATCACCCAGTCGTGGAGCGTCCGCAAATCCTGCGCGGTGTAGAGCTTACCCTGGTCGTTGACCGCGCCGCGCCGCGCTTCGACCGTGTACATGAAGATTTCGCCGAGCCCGGTGGCGATCGGACCGAGTTCGGGTTCGACGCTTGCAGGCAGGCTGCTGCGCACCCCTTGCAGGCGCTCGTTGACGAGCTGGCGCGCGAAATAGATGTCGGTGCCGTCCTCGAATACCACCGTCACCTGGCTCAACCCGTATCGCGAGACCGAGCGGGTATATTCGAGCCCCGGCAGCCCTGCGATCGCGGTTTCAACAGGAAAGGTGATTCGCTGTTCGGCCTCCAGCGGCGAGAAGCCCGGTGCAGCGGTGTTGATCTGCACTTGAACGTTGGTGATGTCGGGCACGGCGTCGATCTTGAGCCGCTGGAATGCCCACATCCCTACGATCGCGAGCACTGCCGCGATCCCGAGAACGATGAAGCGCTGCTGTATCGACAGCCGGATGATGCGTTCGAGCATGACTGACTGTTCCTAACGCCGGATCTTAATGGTCATGGCTGGCGCCGGACTTTTCGATGTCGGCCTTGATCACGTAGCTGTTCTTGGCGGCGTAGGTCGTGCCGGGCTTGAGCCCGCCGAGCACCTCGGTCCATTCCGGCCCTTCGCGGCCGAGTTCGAGCATCCGCACCTCGTAGGTGTTGCCGACCTTGGCGAAGACCACGCGAAAGTCGCGGAATTGCTGGATCGCTTCGCTTCGGACCGCGAGCGGCACCGTGCTGCGCTCCACCGTTACAATACCGCGCACCGCCATGCCCGGCCGCCAGACACCGCCCGGATTGGGAAGCGCCGCGCGCGCGGTCACGGTCTGCGTCTGCGCTTCGGCCAGCGGAAGGAAGTCGCGGATGACCGACCCCTGTGCGCGGTTGCCTTCGAGCGGTTTGATCTGCACCGCCTGGCCGGGCCGGACCTTTTCAATGTCGCGCGGAAAGATTGGGAAGGTCGCGACGGTGCGGCTGGGGTCCGATATGACGAAGATCGGCTCAGTACCCGCGACGTCGCCGACATTGGTGTTGCGCTGAGTGACGATGCCCGCGATCGGCGAATAGACCGAATAGGTCTGAAGCGAATAGCTGCTCTCCACGCGCGCCAGCAGCGTGCCTTTGCCAACTCGATCACCGACGTTGCGATAGACCGCCATCACTGGCCCGGCGAATTTCGCGCCGACATCGGCGCTGGCGGCAGGGTCGAGTTCGACCCTGCCAACGATTTCCAGCGTCTCGCCGATCTCGGCAGGCCCGGCGACGGCGGTCTCGATGCCGGCAGCGCGCGCGGCATCAACCGCGATCGTCGTGCGCCCTTCGTAGGACGGGAATTTCCATTGATGCCGCCGTCCGCCCTCGTTGGCGGTCGCGACGACATCGAAGCTGTGCGGTTCGACCAGCGTCGCGTTTCCACGCAGATAAAACTGCTCGGGCCGGAATGCGAAGGTGGTCACTTCGCCGTCGAGGCGGCGGATGGTGACGCTCGCCTGCACTTCGCCGGGCGGTAGCGGCTTGTCGTCGCGATAGGCGTAGAGCCGGTATTCGGGGGGCACGCCGTCCTCGAACACCGTCATTTCCAGCGCAAAGTCGCCGTCTCGCAGCATCCTGCCGTTATGCGGTCCGCGCTCGTAATCGCCCGCAGTGGCGGCGTTGCCATGCTCACCGGGGCTTTTGTCCGGCTCCTGTCCACATGCGCTGAGCGACAAGGCAAGCAGCAGGGCAATCGAAAGCTTTTTCATCAGCGGGCCTCCTGGACGAGCGGCGCGAAACGGCCGGTAAGGCGGTCGAGTTCGACGCGGGCCCCGTGGTGACGGGTGGCAGCGCGCACCATGCTCGCGCGCGCCTCATGGAGCGCAGTCTGCGCGGTCGAGACATCGAGGAAGGTGAAGCCACCGCGATTATAACCCGAACGCACTTCAGCAAGCGTGCGCTGAGCGCCGGGCACCACCTGGTCGCGGATCGCCTCGACCTCGTGCGCGGTCTCGGTCACCTTTTCGGCGGCGAGCGCAATCTGCTGACGGCGCTGGAAGGTGTCGACCGCGAGATCGGCTTCAATTTGCCGCGCTTCGGCTTCGGCGCGGGCGATGTTGGCGCGGTTCAATCCGCGATTGGCGAGCGGAAGCGATACGCCCGCGACAAGCGCGACATCGCCGGTCCCGATATAGCGCGGCCCTGCCGAAAGCGTTGGATCGGTTCGAGTGGCCGCACGCTGCAAGGTCAGCTCGGCTGCCGCGCGCCGCCGCCGAATTTCGTAGATGGCGAGATCGACGCCGGCCGGCTCGGCAGCGCCCGCCGCTTGCGAGACGTTCGTGAAGGCGCCGCGGCTGACGCTCAATCCGGTGGATGGGCCACCCCAGAGCAACGCGAGCCTTGTCATCGCGGCATCGCGGGCATGTTCGGCGAGTTCGAGATCGACCCGCGCCTCGGCGAGCTGCGTCCGCGCGCGGGTTCCGGCAAACAGCGGATCGCGCGCTTCGGCCACGCGCCTGCCGACTTCGCGGGAAAGCTGTTCGGCGATACTCACCCGCTCGCGCGCAATGCCGACCATCGCCTCTGCCGCCTGCACCTCAACGTAGAGACGCTGCACGGCGGCGGCGATATCGAGCCGCCGGATAAGCCCGTCGGCGCGCGCAACGTCGATATCGGCGTCGGCTACACCGATCCTTGCCGCGCGCTTGCCGCCGCGTTCGATGCGCTGGTTGTAGGTGCCCGTGATCTGGAACTGACGCCGCAGTTCGTCTCCGCCGACCCCCAGATTCTCAGCCATCACGTCGACGGAGGCGGCAGGCCGTGTGTCGGCTGCTGCGCGCGCCGCCGATAACGTGTCGATCCGCGCCGCGGAAGCCGCACCCTGCGGCGATGCCGCCACCGCGCGCGCAACCGCGTCTTCGAGCGCCAAAATCTGCCCGGAGACGCGCTCCGTTCCGGAAGGCGGACCTGACTGTGCATAAGCGGGCAGGGCGCTCGCAAGCAGGCCGAGCACGGCCGCGTGATGCGCCCGGTGGCGCCAGACTCGATAATTCATAAAAAGCTCCGCGTGATCGGACGTGCAGACGCTTTCAGTCGCTAGGCGGCTGGCGTCTCGTTCAGTCGATCAGGCGAAGCGCGGAGGTCGTCGAAGCCGACCGGCATGTTGAGAGCGGTCAGCAGTGGTGGCGCTGCTGAAATACAGCGGCCCATCGGCAGACGGTGATACTGCCGGAAGAATCAGCGCAGTCGCGTCAAGCGCGGGTTGCGCGGCCATCAGAGCGGGCATGTGATCGTGCCCGGACTTGCCGGCAGGCTCGTTCGTCGCGCCATCCTCGTGAACGGTGACCTCGCCCGTCGCCTCATCGTGCTCATGATGCTGATCGACCGCGACCGGCTTTCCCGCATGAGAGATGCCATGCACGCTCCAGGCCATCGCGGGCACGGTCATCCCGACCGCAACAAGCGCGAGCAGCAACTTAATTAGAATCGAGGCGAGAGACGAGTGCACATTTGCTCACTAACCGCCGGCTCGACGCGCGACAACCACTATGAGATCGACATGAGCACCAGCCGATAATTTGCTCGCCCTGGAATCCAAACAGCAGCACCAGCGTTGCCAGCAAAGCGACCAGCGACAATCAGGGGCTCCTCAAGGCGTTCTTGATTGACGCCGCCGGTTCTCGTAAAGCTCTGTGCAGGCGCGCCCGACTTTTTGTGGGGCGGGATTAAACGGTCAAAAACTTACACAAAACCTTACACAGTTTTCACTTGTCCGAAGAATTATCGTTTATTATCAATCACTTACGGAAGTCTCGTCCCACTCAAAATGGGGTCATTATTTCCGCCCTGACTACCGTTACGTCAGCCGCTTCATTAAAGAGTTCTCGGGCGATCAGGTGCCGCCGATATTGTGCCTCACCGCCACAGCGAAGCCCGAGGTGGTCCGCGACATCCGGGATCATTTCAAGAACCGCCTCGGGATAGGGTTAATCCTGCTCGACGGCGGTGCCGTGCGGACAAATCTGTGTCACCTTCCAATGACGCGGGATCACTTCCAGCGTGTCGGTGATATCCTCGCCCAGCTTGGAGAGGCGATTGATGCCGCACGCCTGGCATGAATACGGCGACGGCACCACCACCCGCTCGCGCGGCAAATGCTCGGGAAACGGCTTTTTGGCCGGTGCCTGCGCTCGAAGCTGCGGACATTAGCGGTGTTCTGCGCGGCAATTTCGGCGACGAGGGCATCTTCGCTGGCGTCGGCTTCCAGTTTCTCGAGCTGCAACTCCAGTTGGTCGAGGAGGCGGCGGGTGTGTTCAGCGCTGGCGCCGTATTGCTCGCGCTTCAGCTTGGCGATCAGTGCGTCACGGGCGCGCTCCCGGGCGAGGGCGTTGGCAACCTTGGCTTCAACTGCGTCCGCCCGTGCCGCTGCTGCCCTGGCGAAAGCCAGCCCTTCATAATCGGTTGGCAAGGCGGGATTGGCGGCGACCAGAGAGGTGAGTGAATCACCGTCCACCATGGTGATCAAGGCCAAAATGCAGTGCCCGAACGCCTATCCGGCGCTCTTCGGCCGCCAGTTCTTCCGCGGGTTGCGACAATCAATGCCCTCGAGAAGACAAGCCAGTTGCGAAGCCGTCAGCGCCACCATCCCGTCGTTCGCCGACGGCCAGATGAACCGGCCCTTCTTGAGGCGCTTGGCGTAGAGCGACATCCCGATCCCGTCGTGCCAGATGTTCTTGACCAGCGATCTGGCCTGGCCGCGGAGCACGTACAGACCCCCAGCGAAGGGGTCTTGGCGCAGCGCCTTTTGCACAATCAGCGCCAGGCCCTGCATGCCCTTCCTCATGTCCAGTATGGCCCATCGCCATGCACACCCGCACACCCGATGGGGTTACCGCAGCGCCTTCAACGCTGCCGCCGCCAGCGCTGGTGATGCTGATGGAAGAATCGTCACCCGCCGACCCCGCGGCAGATCGACGACAATGGCGACACTTGCGCCAGATGGCGCGGAATCTAAGTTGCCGATCACCACGGCCTCCGGACGGGCCCAACTAAGGGCGCCGTCGGCGCATCCACCGTGAGCTTGTTGCGGCAGGTGTAGAGCTGCCCCGTCGAAATCTCGTGCCGGCGGGCCACCTCGGTGGGGCAAGCCCCAGGCGCAAACGCCTCGGTCAGGATCTGCAAGCGCTGCTCATCGTTCCAGCGGCGCCGGCGTTCCGGCCCCGAAAACACCGTGATCTGGCCCATCGTCCGCTCCTGTGTGCGCTCATACGAGCGCACTTAAGCGCGGTCCTTCACATAGTCGACAAAGCGGCATCCGCTGGAGGGATACGGCAAAGTCATAACTTTGTTGCTTTACCGGACGGGTCGTGGCTTTAAGCCACAGGCACAGTGTGCATTGCAGCATTTCAACATCGAGCGGGCGGGAATGGAAGAACCATGCGGAAGCTGATCAAGCAAGTGCGCGATGGCGTGGCCCAGTCGCTCTACGCCAGCGACATTGACCGGTTGATAAAGCTCAACGCCATTTCGCGGCCCAACTATGCCTATATCCTGTTGCGAGCAGCAGATCTGGCGAGCCGGCTGGGCATTCCGGCCATTTCAGCGCTCGAGTTCGGCGTTGCCGGTGGCAACGGCCTCATCGCCATGCAGGCACATGCCGAGACGATCGGCAAGCTGACCGGGGTGGAGATCAAAGTCTATGGGTTCGATACCGGCGGTGGTCTGCCACCGCCGCAGGGCTATCGCGATCTGCCCTACATCTGGCAGGAAGCACACTTCAAGATGGACGAGGCCGCGCTTCGCCAACGTCTCGGAAAGGCCGAGCTCGTGCTGGGGTTGGTGGAAGATACCGTCGCCAATTTCGCCACCACCCACAATCCGCCGCCGGTGGGCGCCATCTCGTTCGATCTTGATTATTACAGCTCGAGCGTTGCGGCATTCGGCATTTTCAACATGCCGCATGAAAAGCGCCTCCCCCGGATCTACAATTATTTCGACGATATCCTCAGTTCCAATCTTGGGGCCGTCGGCAATGCCGTGGGTGTTCCGCTCGCAATCGAGGAGCATCGCACGGCGCATCCGCACCATGGCCTCGATCCGCTGGTGCACCTCGAGTTCGAATATGCGCCAGTCCGCCGCTGGCACCGGCAGATCTATGTGATGTCGGACTTCTCGCACCCGCGCCACGACGAATATATCGTCAAGGCCGATCGGCAGCTCAAGCTGCAGGGGTGAAGCCTTGGCGGAGCGCCGCAACATTGCTTCCCACTGTTATCTTGAACCGCGTTCGCTCGCCGGCACTCGTTGCCTATGCATTCAGAGGCATCAACGCGGTCGCATCATTTGCGGCCACGGCAATGTTGGCGCGCCTCGTGGGGCCGGCCGTTGTCGGTGATCAAGGCTTTGCGGTCCTCACGGCGACCCTGCTCGGGCTGATCGCGATGCGCGGCCTCGATCTGGTCGCGCTGCGTGAAATTGCGGGCGCCCTGCGCCAGGCGGACGAGGGCGCTGCGGCCGGTGTGCTGCGCTATGCGCGGCGCTGGATTTCGGTCTCTGCCGTTGGCTTGTCTCTGCTTTGGGCACTGCTTTCGCTCTTCACGCCCATAGCGGAGCGTCTTGCCGTCGATGCCGGCGCGCTGGCTGTAGCGTCCGTCGGCATTGCTTCAGTGGCGCTGAGCCGCCTCGGGCTCGCAGCTGTTCGCGGGCTGGGCCGGCCGGTTGCCGGACAGTTTCTGGAAGGCTTGAGCAGCCTGCTCTTCGTGGCGATGATCGCCGTCGCCTTCTGGCGAGGCGATGTCTTCGACGCCCAGACTGCCGTGGTCCTCTTCTTCACATGTCAGTCGCTTGCGATGGTCGCCATCTGGATAATCGTGCAGCGTGCGACGCGAGGCTGGGCAGTGGCCACCGCGGTCGATGGCGGTAAGCTCACCCGAGCCGGACTGCCGATGATGGCCGTGCAGGCCACCCACATGTTTTCCGACTGGCTGCTGCTAGCGCTCATCGCCGGCGCCGCCAGCGCTGCCGACATGGGAGCGATGCGTGTGGCGATGCAGATCGTGCTGGTGCTCACGCTGGTAGTCGCCACTGGCGAGACCTATCTTTCGGCCAAGGTCGCCGGCGACATCCGGGCCGGGCGCCCCGATCTCGTCTGGGCCCGCCATCGCCGCGCGAGCTTGGCGATGGCGCTGGCACTTGGGCCGCTCGTCCTCATTTGCATCGTCTTTCCCGCGCCTCTCCTAGCATTTGCCTTCGGTCCAGCGTTCGTGGTTGCAGCACCGGCGCTGGCGATCATGGCCATCGGGCAAGCCACGAAGACGGTCACCGGCCCCATTGGCGGCTTATTGAACATGGCGGGGCATGAGCGAGCGTTGATGGCGATCACGGCGGCGGGGGTGATCCTCCTGCTGGTTTTGGCCTTCCTGCTTGTTCCGATCTGGGGCCTTACCGGGGCTGCCACGGCACATGCAGCCTCAGTCGCGTTTCGCAATATCTTCACCTATGTCGCTGCCAGGCGCCTCGTGCGTGAGGGCTGAGCCGAGATCATCGACCCACCCAGACCGCCTGCCGCCAAAAAAACTGCATCGCTCATGGTGCAACGCCTGCTACAGCCGGTCCATGCTCGCTCGCCGCTTCCTCTGGGTCATCGCCATCCTCATCATGCTCGTGATCGCGGGGTTGATCGGCTATTGGCTGTTCGGCATGCAGATCATGCGCGCCGCCATGGTGCCCGGCGAGGCGTTCACCGCCAGCACCGCCGGGCCGCCGGCCGATTACAGCAAGCCCGCCGGCTGGTCGGCGCACCCGCAGCGGACCGATGATCCCACCCGCTGGGCGCCGCAAGGCTATCGCGCCGCCCCCGCACCTGCGGTCGCGGTCTTCTACATCCAGCCGACCAGCTTCTTCGATCGCAAGCGCTGGAACGGCCCGGTCGCCGATGCCGGCATGAACGAGCAGGGGGACAAGTTCCTCCGCCTGCAGGCTAGCCTGTTCAACGGCGTGGCGCAGGTCTGGGCGCCCAGATACCGCCAGGCGACCTTCGGCACCTTCCTCGCCACCGACACAGCGATGGCCGGCCGCGCGCTCGATCTCGCCTATGGCGATGTCGTCACCGCGTTCGAGGCCTTCATCGCCGCCCAGCCGGCCGACCGGCCGATCATCCTCGCCGGCCACAGCCAGGGCAGCCTGCATCTCTATCGGCTTCTGAAGGAGCGGGTGGCCGGCACGCCGCTGATGGCGCGCGTCGTCGCCGTCTATGCCCCCGGCTGGCCACTCTCGGTGGAAGCCGATCTGCCCGCCCTCGGGCTTCCCGCCTGCACCACCGCCGAGCAGACCGGCTGCCTGCAGAGCTGGCAGAGCTTTGCCGAACCCGCCGACATCGGCCCCATCCGCGCAACCTTCGACAGCGCCGATGGCCTCAGCGGCCGCCCGCGCCGCGGCACCACCATGCTGTGCACCAACCCGCTCAACGTCGAGGCCGGCACCCGCCGCATCGACCAGAGCGAAAATCTCGGCAGCCTGGTGCCCGCGATCGATTTCACCGGCGGCACCATCACCCCCCGTGGCCTCGGCGCGCAGTGCATGGCCGATGGCCGGCTGAGCATCGGCGAGGCGCCGGCCGAGTTCACCGCCTTCATCCTCCCCGGCAACAACTTCCATGTGTATGATTACCCGCTGTTCTGGGCCAATCTGCGCGCCGATGTCGAGCGCCGGGCAAGCGCCTTTGCCGGCGCCTCCATCCCCGCTGCCAGTCCTGCCGCCCCACTTCCGGAAGATCTGGATTGATCTGCAGCCTGGCCGCCGACTTCGCTTCAGCCCTGCCCGGCGGCGGTCGCCTCGCCGGGCTCGATCCCGGCACAAAGACCATCGGCCTTGCCACCTGCGACGCCGGCTGGAGCTTTGCCAGCCCGCACAGCACGCTGGCGCGCACGAAGTTCAGCGCCGATCTCGAAAAGCTGCGCGGCTTTGTGAAGGCCGAGCGCATCGCCGGGATGGTGATCGGCCTGCCGCTCAGCATGGACGGGTCGGACAGCCCGCGCACCCAGTCGGTCCGCGCGCTGGCCCGCAACCTTGTCGTGCTCGGCCTGCCGATCCTGCTCTGGGACGAGCGCTGGAGCACGGCGGCCGTCGAACGCGCGATGATCGCCGAAGATCTCAGCCGCGCCCGCCGCGCCGACCGCGTGGACAAACTCGCCGCCAGCTGGATCCTGCAAGGCGCGCTCGACGCGCTCACGCGGTTGCCACTGGACGCGCAAGCGGGCAAACTCGACTCATGAGTGAAAAAGCCCTTTCCCCCGCCCAGCACGCGATCCTGCGCGAGCACGCCACCGAGCGCCCCTTCACCTCGCCGCTCAACGACGAGAAGCGCGATGGGGACTATCATTGCGCCGGCTGCGGCGCGCTGCTCTACCGCTCGCACACCAAATACGATTCCCGCTCGGGCTGGCCCAGCTTCTGGGATGCCGAGCCCGGCGCCGTCGCCACCACCACCGACACGTCGCTCGGCATGGTCCGCACCGAAGTGCATTGCGCCACCTGCAACGGCCATCTTGGGCACATCTTCCCCGATGGCCCCGCCCCCACGCGCGCCCGCCACTGCATCAACGGCCTGGCGCTGGAGTTCGAAGCGGAATGACCCGCGTCGCCCTGCTCGCCGCAGCCTCGCTGCTGCTCACCGCCCAGGCGCCGGCACCCACCCCTGCAACCACGATTACCGATCCCGGCAGCGTCCTCGCCAACGCCCCCGCCGATGATTGGCGCCCGGTCGATATCGAGAACATCGTCGTTTTCGAAACGACGCGCGGCCGCATGGTGCTCGAGCTCGCACCCGCCTTCGCGCCGATGCACATCAAGGCCATCCGCCAGTTCGTCGCCGAGGGCCGCTTCGATGGCGGTGCCATCACCCGGGTGCAGGACAATTACGTCGTGCAATGGGCCGCCCGCCCGCGCCCGGCCGATGCGCCGGCGCTCCCCATCCCGCTGCCGCCGCTGCCGGCCGAATATGAAATGCCCGCGCAGGGCTTCGTCTTCACCAGGCTCGAGTTCGCCGATCCCTATGCCGAGGCAGGCTTCATCGATGGTTGGCCGGCCGGACGCGATCCGCGCACGAAAACCGTCTGGCTGGCGCATTGCTACGGCATGGTCGGCGTCGGCCGCGAAGCCCCCCCCGATGTCGGGGACGGCACCGAGCTCTACGCCGTCATCGGCCATGCGCCGCGCCATCTCGATCGCAACCTTGCCGTTGTCGGCCGCATCATCGAGGGGCTCGATGCCCATGCCAGCCTGCCGCGCGGCACCGCCGCGCTGGGGGTCTATGCAAAGGAGGCCGAGCGCACGCCGATCACCCGCGCCACGCTCGGCACCAACCTCGCCGATCCGCCACGCTTCGAGGTGATGGACACTGCCTCCGCCAGCTTCGCCCGCTACAAGGCCGCCCGCGCCAACCGCTCGGGCTTCTTCGTGCGCCCCGCCGGCGGGCTCGACCTTTGCAACGTCCAGGTGCCCGTCCGAAGGGCCACAGCCGCGCAGCAGCCGCGCTGATGCAGCCCGTCATCAAGCTGCTGCGCCCCCACGAATGGGCGCAGTTCCACGCCGATGGCCATTTCGCAGGCTCGCCCGACGATCTGCGCGATGGCTATATCCATCTCAGCACCCCCGATCAGGTCGCTCCCACCGCCGCAAAATGGTTCGCCGGCGTTGAAGGGCTGATGGCGCTCACCCTCGATGCCGATGCGCTGGCCCCGCTGAAATGGGAGCCGGCGCGCGGCGGCGTGCTCTTCCCGCATCTCTACCGCCCGCTGCTGCTCGGCGATGTCCTCGACGCGGCACCCTTCGCTGCCGGCTGAGGTCCTTCGCTCAGCCAGCGGATCGGCGCTTCCGCCTGTTCCTTGCGCACCGCCGCCACCACCGCATTGCCGCGCACCGTCGCTTCGGCCTCCATCGCGGTCCAGTCGGCCAGATAGGCCCGCGCAAAGCCATCGACCCCGAGCCGCCGATATTGCTCCACATGCGCCAGCTCATGCGCCCATAGCCACAGATTGTCGGTCAGGCCTTCATGGTCGAACACCACCACTTTCCCCAGTGTCACCGCCCCTTCCTCCAGCACCCAGGCTGTCAGCAGCGAGCCCAGCTCCAGCCGCTGCCCGCGCACCGTCCAGTGCACCCCGGTCACCAGCTGGTGGCCATAGTGCGGGGTCAGCTGCTCGGCCATGGCATCGGGGATCGGCCGGGCGCCGGCGCGCATCGCCTCGGCCGACGAGGCGCGAATGGCTCCGGCCAGCACCCCGGATGTCACCAGCTGCGATCGTTCGAGCATCGCATCGCGCTGCGGCCTGAGCGAGAGCACGGCATCGCGCCCGGACATGCCCGCCGCGACCAGCGCCGCCGGCACTCCCGGTGGCGGCCGCAGCTGCGCCTCGTCGAGTCCGCCATCGGGCCACACCAGCCCGCCAATTCCGATCAGGGCGACGAGCGGCAATGCCACCCACCAACCCCGCCACCACCTACGCAACGCAAAACCTCCAAACCATGCCCCCGAACAGCCCCATTTCTACCCCAGACCATCCCCTCCTTGCCGATTCTTGGCCCTTTTGAACCCCTCCCGGTCCCGGCAACGCGCCCAGAAAGCCCGCAAGTTCGGCCCCACGGCATCGAGATGCCCGAGCGTTTCGGCAAACAGCAGCGCATAGGCCACCGAAATGTCCGCCACCGTGAACCGCCCGGCACACAACCAATCGCGCCCATCGGCGAGGGTTGCCTCGGCCATGGCAGTCCGTGCCAGAAACCACTTCAGATAGTCCGCCGCCACCTTGGGGTTGCGGTTCTCGGGCTTCTCCAGCACCGCATAGCGGAATACCAAAGTCTGCGGAAAGGTCAGCGTCGCCTCGCCCTGGTGCAGGAAGTTGAGCCACGCCCCATAGTCGGGCTCGTCCGCCGCCACCGCCATGGCACTCGCCTGCCGAACCGCAAGCCATTGGCAAATCGCAGCACTTTCCGTCATCCGCGTCGCGCCATCGACCAGCAGCGGGATGGTGCCGAGCGGATTGTCGTCCAGGAATTCGGGCGCCCGCCACCGCGGCGGAAACGGCAGCATTTCCAGCGCATAGTCGAGCCCAAGCCCCTCCACGGCCAGTTCCTCGAGCGTCCACAACACCCGGAACGACCGCGCATCCTTGCAATGCCAAAGTTTCACCTTTTCATCCTTGCAGCAGCGCGGGCAAAGCCCGCGCCAGTCGTCGAAGCGGTTCGGCGCGCTGGCCGCGCCGCCCGCCCGGCCGGGCTTGAGCGAGTCATCGTACAGCCTTCGGCTGCGCGAAGCCGCCCTGCGCCTTGCAATGCCAAAGTTTCATTCCCAACTCCTCACCACCATTAATCCACCCTTCAGGGCCTCCACGCAATGCAGAGCCCCCCATTCAGACGGAACCGAACGCCGATGCGCACCCGCACCAAGGTCATCTCCGGCACCCTCCTCGGCCTTGCCGCCGGCGCAGCCCTTGCCCTGCAGGCAGCCGGCAGCGGCGTTGGCCCCGGTGCGCGCGGGGTCACGGAAAACCTGCCGCCGATGGACAGCAGCCCCATCACCCGCGCCGTGCCGGCAAGCCAGGCCGGTGCCACTGCCTCCTTCGCGCCGATCGTCAAGCAAGCTGCCCCCGCGGTCGTCAACATCTACACCGCCACCGTCCAGCGTCAGCAGAACGCCTTGATGAACGACCCGTTTTTCCGCCAGTTCTTCGGTGGCGGCACCCCGCAGCCGCGCGTGCAGCAGTCGCTCGGCTCGGGCGTGATCGTTGCCGACAATGGCTATATCGTCACCAACAACCACGTCGTCGCCGGTGCCGACCAGATCCTGGTGGCGCTGGCGGACCGGCGCGAATATCCCGCCAAGCTGGTCTTTGCCGATGCACGGCTCGATCTGGCGCTGCTCAAGGTCGATACCGCCGGCGCCAAGCTGCCCGTCATCCGCATGGGCGATTCGGATCGCGCCGAAGTGGGGGACATCACCATCGCCATCGGCAATCCCTTCGGCGTGGGCCAGACCGTCACAACCGGAATCGTCTCGGCGCTCGCCCGCACCGGCCTCGGCGTGTCCGACTGGCAGTTCTTCATCCAGACCGATGCCGCCATCAACCCCGGCAACTCGGGCGGTGCGCTGCTCGATGGCCAGGGCCGGCTGATCGGCATCAACACCGCCATCTTCTCGCGCTCGGGCGGGTCGCAGGGCATCGGCTTCGCCATCCCCAGCAAGATGCTCCGCACCTTCCTCCAGGCCGCCGACACCGGCAAGCTCGTCTCGGGCTGGATCGGCCTCGAAGGTGAGGCGCTGACCGCCGAGAGCGCGCGACTGGCGGGCATGGACCGCCCCGGCGGGCTGCTGGTGACGGGCGTGGCGCCGGGCAGCCCGGCCGCACAGGCCGGCATCCGCGTGGGCGATGTGCTGCGCACCGTCGATGGCAAGGAAGTCGCCGATGGCGGCCAGCTCCGCTACAGCCTCGCCACCGAAGGTGTCGGCAAGCGCCTGCAAGTGGTGCTGATGCGCGATGGCCGCGAGCAACCGGTGGCGGTCACGCTTGCAGCTCCCCCCGAAGTGCCGGCACGGCAGGTCACCCCCATCACCGGGCGCGGCATCCTGGCCGGGGTCACGGTCGCCAACCTGTCGCCGGCCTATGCGCAGGAGCTGGGGGCAGGGCTCCCCGAAAAGGGTGTCGTGGTGGTGCAGATCGTCGGCGGCGCGCCTGCGGCCCGGCTGGGCTATCTCAAGCCGGGGGACATCATCGAGACGCTCAACGGCGAGCCGGTGACCACCGTTGCCGATGTGACCCGCCGGCTCGACGCGGCACGGATCGGCTTCAACCGCAGCGGCCAGCGCGCCGAATGCGGGCTCACCGGCACCGGCCAGTTCGCCTGCCGTTCCTGAGGCATTCGCGTCCGAAAACCGCCAGACTGGCGCTGCGAACGCGCGTAGAAGGCAGGCATGGACCTGCCACCGCCTGATGTCTGCCATGCCGCGATCGGCCGCCGGGACCCGGCGTTCGACGGCCTTTTCTACACCTGCGTGCGCACCACCGGCATCTATTGCCGCCCGGTCTGCCCGGCGCGCCCGCCGCTGCTCAAGAATTGCAGCTTCGTGCGTGCGGCGGCCGAAGCCGAGGCGGCGGGTTTCCGCGCCTGCAAGCGCTGCCGACCGGACGCCGGGCCCGGAACGCCGGCGGCGAGCGGCAGCAAGGCGAGCGTGACCCGCGCGCTGCGGATCCTCGAAGCCCCTGCAGCCGATGCGCCCCCGCTGCCGCGGCTGGCGGAGCGGCTCGGGCTTTCGGAACGCCATTTGCGGCGTCTGTTCGCACGCCATCTCGGGGTCAGCCCGGTGGCGCTTGCCCAGGCCAGCAAGCTCGCGCGCGCCGTCGAGCTGCTCGATCGCACCGAGATGCCGATGGCCGCTGTGGCGGCTGAAGCCGGCTTCACCAGCGTGCGGCGCTTCAACGAACTTTTCCTCGCCGTCCACAACGAAACCCCTCGCCAACGCCGCTCGCGGAGACCCTCGGCCATGCACCTCACCCTCAGCCGCTTCGAGACGCCTTTCGCGACGCTGCTCATCGTCACCACGGCATCGGGCGCGGTGGCCGCCCTCGATTTCAGCGATTTCGAGGAGCGGCTGCGACGCCTGCTCACCCGCCACCACGGGCCGGTGACGCTGGTGAGCGGTGACACGCCCCCGGCAGTGGCCGAAGCGCTCGCCGCCTATCTGGCCGGAGACCTTTCGGCTCTCCAGCGCATCCCCACCGCCGCTGCCGGCACCGCCTTCCAGCAGCGCGTATGGGCAGCACTCTGCGCCATCCCTCCCGGCCAGACGCGCAGCTATGCGCAGATCGCCGAAGCCATCGGCCAGCCCGGTGCGGCGCGCGCCGTGGGCATGGCCAACGGCCAGAACCCGATCGGCATCATCGTGCCCTGCCACCGCGTGATCGGCGCCTCGGGCAGCCTGACCGGCTATGCCGGCGGCATGGCCCGCAAGGCGTGGCTGTTGGCGCATGAAGGCGCTGCATTGCAGCTTGTGTAGCAAAACGGCCTTGGACTCCCCGCCATGCCATGGCAGCCTGCAGTCATGCGCAAATGGATGCTCCTTCTGTTGTTTGCCTTCGCCACCCCGGCACAGGCCGAATGGCTTGTTGCGGAGACCGAGCATTTCCGCATCCATGGCGATGTTCCGGAACAGCTGATCCGCGATCGCGCGGCATTGCTCGAAGACTATCGCGGCCTGCTCGGCGCGCTCACCAATGTCGGCGCTGCTGCCGCCAGCCCCGCGCCGAGGCTCGATGTATATCTGGTCGGAAACATCGCCAAGGCATCGCCGTTCGGCCGCACGAGGCCGGATATCGCCGGCTTCTACACTGCCGGGCCGGGCGGCGTGCAGGCCTATGCCGTCACCGTCGAGTCCGGCCTGTCGATCCTGCTGCACGAATATGCCCATCATTTCATGCTGGCCTCGGGCAGCGGCACCTATCCCGCCTGGTATGTCGAAGGCTTTGCCGAATATTTCATGACTGCGCGCTTCACGCCCGACCAGGTCGAGTTCGGCGCGGTCGATCGCAATCGGGCGTCGTTCCTTGTCGGCAGCGAATGGCTGCCCATGGCGGATCTGCTCGCGGCCCCGGTTTCCGGCGGCGTGCTCTTCTATGCGCAGAGCTGGGGCCTCACCCACTATATGTTCCGCGCGCCCGGCCAGCTGCCCAAGCTGCAGGCCTATCTGCTGGCGGTCGCCAATCGCACCGGCTCGGTGGAGGCGTTCAAGACGCATGTCGCCGAAGATCTTCGCGCCTTCCAGGGCCGGTTGCGCGGCTATCTGATGAGCCGCAAGATCACCCTCACGCGCTTCAAGCGGCCGCCCGCCACGCCCGCCAATGTCGTGGTGCGCAAGCTGCCGGCCGCTGCCGAAGACCTTCTGCTGCCGATCGCCAACCTCGAGCGACTGCCATCCGATTCGCCGCTGAAGAACCGCGCGATCGAGGTCATCACCAGGGCCGCTGCAAGGCATCCCGGCGATCCGATGGCCGAACGAGCCCTGGCGCTGCTGGCGCTGCGCTTCGGTGATCGGAAGGAGGCCGCCGACCGGCTTGATGCCTTGCTCGAACAATCCCCCGCCGATGCCACGTTGCTGTTGTGGCGCGCCGAAGCCACGCCGCAGGATACGCCGGACGGCCGTGCCGAAGCGCTGCGCGCGCTGGTGCGTGCCTACAAGGCCAACCCCGAGGATTGGCGCACGCTGCGCGCCTATGCGCTGGCGCGCGGTGCCCGCACCACCCGGCTCGGCGATTCCGATCTCGATGTGCTGCAACTCGCCTGGCAGCTGGCGCCGCAGGTGCCCGAAGTGGCGGTGGATTTCGCCGCTGCCCTCGTGCATGCCGGCCGCCCGGTCGCAGCAGCACGCATCCTGGCGCCGGTCGCCAACAGCCCGCACGGCGGGCGCCTCGCCATCCTGGCCAAAACGCTGATGACCTCGGCGGAAGCCGGCAATAACCAGCTCTTCTTCGACACGCTGTTCGCCAAGCCGCAGGAAGACGCTACTGAGGCACCATGATGCTGCGTATTGTCCTGCTTGTCGCAATGCTGGTGGCCAGCCCCGCCCGCGCCGAATGGCTCATGGCCGAATCCGCGCATTTCCGGCTCCATGCCAACACATCCGAAAAGTCTATCCGCGAGCGCGTTGCCCTCCTCGAGGATTTCCGCAGCCTGCTGATCACGCTGACCACTGCCGGTGCCGCGCGCGCTCCCGAGCCTCGGCTCGACGTCTATCTGCTCGGCAACATCGCCGATGCGCGGCCGTTCAGCCGGCTGCCTCCCTCGGTTGCCGGCTTCTACGTGGCTTCGCCCGGCGGCGTCGTGGCCTATGCGGAAAACGGCTCATTGGGCATCGCGACGCTGCTGCACGAATATGCCCATCATTTCATGCTCGCATCGGGGGCTGCCGCCTATCCAGCCTGGTATGTCGAAGGCTTTGCCGAATATTTCATGACCGCGAGGTTCCAGCCCGAAAAGGTCGAGTTCGGCGGGATCAATGACGTTCGGGCGCGTTGGCTCGGCCACGGCAACTGGCTCCCGATGGAGCGGGTGCTGGCGCGGCGCATTCCTGCAGGGCAGGGCGAGACGACCGCCATGTTCTACGCTCAGAGCTGGGCGTTGACCCATTATCTGTTCCGCGCCGAAGGCGAGAATGCGAAGCTCCGCGCCTATCTCAAGGCCGTCAACCTCGGTGCCGATCCGGTCGAAGCCTTCAAGACCCATGTCGAGCCCGATCTCGGCAAGTTCCAGGGCCGGCTTCGCAATTATCTGAGCGGGCGCAAGTTCACCTACAGCACGTTCAAGCGGCCTGCCGTCACCCCGGCCACCGTCACCGTCACGCCGCTGCCGGCGTCGGCGCGCGATTTGCTGCTTCCCCTGGCAGATCTGGAGGTGGCACCACCCAACGCCCCGATCAAGGATCGTGCGACGGCAATCATCAACGCCGCCGCCGCCAGGCACCCCGGCGATCCCCTCGCCGACCGCGCGCTGGCGCTGCTGGCGCTGCGCTTCGGGGACCGTGAAGAGGCGGCAACACGGCTCGAAACCCTGCTGAAAAACGCCCCCGATGACCCGCTGTTGCTCCTCTGGCGTGCCGAAGCCACCCCCAAGAACACCCCCGAGGGCCGCGCCGCTGCCCTGCGGCTGCTGGTCCGCAGCTCCAGGGCCAATCCCGATGACTGGCGCACGCTGCGCGCCTATGCGCTGGCCAAGGGCGCCCGCACCACCCGGCTGACCGACAATGATATGGATGTGCTGCTCGCCGCCTGGCGCCTGGCGCCGCAAGTCGATGTGCTGGCGCTCGATCTTGCAGTGGCAATGGCCCATGCCGACCGCCTGCCCGAAGCCGCCAATGTGCTGGCACCGCTCGCCAATGCCCCGCACGGCGGCCGGTTTGCTGCACTGGCAGAGCGGCTTGTGGAAGCAGCCGAGGCCGGCGAAAAGCGCGGGTTCTTCGCCGCACTGGCGCGCCCTGCGCCGGCAACGGTTGCGCCATAGTGCAATCGACGCAGCGCTGTGCGAAGCGCAGGCGCATGACAGCCAGCATCGATCCGTTCCACGCCATCGCTCTCAGCCGCCGTGCGCATCAACTGAAGGCGGAAGGCCGCAGCATCATCGCCATGCATTTCGGCCAGCCCAGCACCGGCGCCCCGGCGGCGGCGATCGCGATGGCACACCATGTGCTCGATGCCGACCCGATGGGCTATTGGGAATCGGACGCGCTGAAAGCCCGCATCGTCCGCCACATGGCCGAGACGCAAGCGGTGGCACTGCAGCCCGAGCAGATCATCCTCACCTGCGGCGCCTCGCCGGCGCTCGTGATGGCCCTGACCACGCGCTTCGCCCCCGGAGACCGCGTGGCCATCGCGCGCCCGGGCTATGTCGCCTATCGCAACAGCCTGAAAACACTGCACATGGTGCCCGTCGAAATCCCCTGCGGCCCGGCCGAGCGCTACCAGTTGACGGCCGCAGCAATCGCCGCACTCGATCCCGCTCCCCAGGGCGTGCTGATCGCCAGCCCGGCCAACCCCACCGGCACCATCATCGCGGAGAGCGAGCTGGCCGCCATCGCCGCGGTGTGCCGGGCGCGCGGCATCACCATCATTTCGGACGAAATCTACCACGGCCTGCACTTCGAAGCGCCCGCCGCGTCGATCCTGCGCTTCGAGCCGACGGCGCTCGTCATCAACAGCTTCAGCAAATACTGGTCGATGGTCGGCTGGCGGCTGGGCTGGCTGGTGGTGCCCGAAAACGATATCGAGGCAGCGCGCGCCCGGATGGGCAGCCTGTTCCTCACGCCGCCCAGCCTGTCGCAGCATGCAGCCCTCGTCGCGATGGACTGCGCGCCGGAGCTGGAAGGACACCGCGCCACCTATGCGCGCAACCGGCAGCTGCTGCTCGCAGCACTGCCGTCACTCGGCCTCAGCGAAATCGCGCCTCCCGATGGCGCCTTTTACCTCTATGCCAATGTCGCGCATCTCACCGATGATTCCCAGGTGCTTGCCCACCGGATCCTCGAAGAAACCGGGGTGGCGCTCGCACCGGGCCGGGATTTCGATCCCATCGATGGCCCCCGCCACCTGCGCTTCAGCTTTGCCGCAAGCACAGCGGACGTGGCGGAGGCGATCACGTGATTGCGCGCCTGGCTTCCGCGCTGACGGTCAGCCGCCGCCCAGCACCGGCAGGATCGCGCCGGTGATGTAGCTGCCGGTCTGCGGCGAGGCGAGAAAGACATAGGCGGGTGCCAGTTCTTCGGGCTGTGCCGGACGCTTCATCTTCACGCTGCTGCCGAAGCTGCTGATGCTTTCGGGCGTCTGGTCCGAGGGGTTGAGCGGCGTCCATACCGGACCGGGGGCAACGGCATTGACGCGGATCCCGCGCCCGACCAGCATCGCTGCGAGCGACTTGGTGAAGGCATGCAGCCCGGCCTTGGTGATGGAATAATCCACCAGCTCGCCCGAGCCTTCCATGCCGACGACCGACCCGCTGTGGAGGATGGAACCACCCGACGGGATATGTGCGATCGCCGCCTTCACCATGTTGAAGCTGCCGTAGAGGTTGGTCCGCATCGTGCGGTCGAACTGCTCGTGCGACAGATCCTCGATCTCGCCGATATGCTGCTGGAAGGCGGCGTTGTTGACGAGGATGTCGATCCGTCCGAACTCGGCCACCACCTGCTCGACGGCATTTTCGGCAAAATCCCGGTCGCCGATATCGCCGCGCAGCACCAGGCTGCGTCGCCCTTCGGCCTCGACCGCCGCCGCCGCATCGGCGGCATCGCGATCTTCATCGAGATGGATGATCGCGACATCGGCTCCCTCCCGCGCGAACAGCACCGCCACGGCCCGGCCGATCCCAGAATCACCGCCGGTGATAAGCGCCACCTTGTCGCTCAGCTTGCCCGAGCCCTGATAATAGGGGGCGTCGTACATGGGTGCAGGATCGAGCACATGCTCGTCACCCGGCTTGGGGTGGCGCACCTCGGGGAAGGGCGGCTCGGGGTAAAGCCGAGCGCCCGCCTGCATGGCGCCCTCGGGCTTGTCCGCCGATCGCTGCTCCTCGGTCAGCGCCTGCTCAACTGCTTCACCTTCCGCCACCGCCTGTTCGCGGCTGCTGTCCTGCTCGTTCATCACGGATCTCCAAGTTCGGCAGGCCATTGCCCGGCGCTGCGCATCATGGTTTCAAGCCGCATGCAAACCGACAGTTCCGGGCGATCGACAAATCCGCTGCCGCCGCTGGCGGACGCCAATACACGCGTGCTCATCCTCGGCAGCCTGCCCGGCCGGGCCTCGCTCGCGGCTGCCCGCTATTATGCCCATCCGCGAAACCAGTTCTGGGCGCTGCTCGGGCCGGTGGTCGGCGCGGACCTGGTCCCGCTCGATCATGATGCGCGGCTGGACGCCATCGCCCGGGCCGGCATCGGGCTGTGGGACGTGATCGGTGCCGCGGCGCGGGTCGGCAGCCTCGACAGTGCCATTCGCGCCGCCGATCTTCGCGATCTGGCGGGGCTCGTGCAAAGCCTGCCGGCGCTGCGGCTGGTGGCGTTCAATGGAGGAAGGGCTGCAAAGGACGGTGCGCCACTGCTGTCAGGCGCTGGCGTCCCGACCCTCACCCTGCCGTCGAGCAGTGCTGCTCTGGCGCGGCCGCTGGCCTGGAAGCAGGTGCAGTGGCAGGCGCTTGCAGCGTATCTCTAGCCTTCGAATTCCATGATCACCGCGTCGACCGCCAGCGAATCCCCCGCCTTGGCGCAGAGCTTCGCGACCACGCCGGCCTTTTCGGCGCGCAGGATATTCTCCATCTTCATGGCTTCGACCGTGGCAAGCACCTGGCCGGCTTCGACCTTGTCCCCGGCGGCCACGGCAACGCTGACGACGAGCCCGGGCATCGGGCAGAGCAGGAACTTGCTCATGTCCGGCGGGTAACCGGGGCAGATTGCCGGGCGTTAGGCAGCAGCGAGCCTGACGAGGCTGGGCAGACTGGGGATGCTCGACGCCCCTGGGACAGCGAAGCG
>NZ_JACIIV010000034.1 GCF_014205635.1 Polymorphobacter multimanifer | reverse complement strand
CGCTTCGCTGTCCCAGGGGCGTCGAGCATCCCCAGTCTGCCCAGCCTCGTCAGGCTCGCTGCTGCCTAACGCCCGGCAATCTGCCCCGGTTACCTCGCACCCCAACTAAACTACAGTCTTCTTTCAAGCCGCTATCGCCCCCAGCCCGGCCCGCCACGCCGTCCGCTTCACATCGATCGGCTCCAGCCTCCCGTCCTCGGCTTCGATATGCCAGAAGGTCCAGCCATTGCAGCTCGGCAGCCCCTGCACCGCCGCCCCCATCTGGTGGATGCTGCCCACCTTGTCCCCCATCGCCAGCGATCCATCGGCACGCACATGCGCCACATGCTTGCCCCCGCTCGCAAACAGCCGCGTCCCCGGCCGCACATAGCCGGCTTCCACCAGCGCCCCGAACGCCACGCGCGGCTCGCTGCGCTTGCCCTGGCTCACCCGCGTCATCCCGCCTTCCAGCGGCAGCAGGCCATCGATGCGCGCCTGCGCCACCTCCACATATTTCGCCTCGCGTTCGATGCCGATCCAGCGCCGCCCCAGCAGCTTCGCCACCGCCCCGGTGGTGCCGGTGCCGAAGAACGGATCGACCACAAGGTCCCCCGGTTCGGTGCACGCCAGCAGCACGCGGTAGAGCAGCGCCTCGGGCTTCTGCGTCGGGTGCGCCTTCACCCCGTCCACCTTCAGCCGCTCGCCCCCGGTGCAGATCGGAAAAAGCCAGTCCGACCGCATCTGCAGTTCGTCGTTCATCGCCTTCATCGCATGATAGTTGAAGCAATAGCGGCTCTTCTCGCTCTTCCCCGCCCAGATCAGCGTTTCATGCGCATTGGTGAAGCGCGTGCCCTTGAAGTTGGGCATCGGGTTCGCCTTGCGCCACACGATGTCGTTCAGAATCCAGAACCCCTCGTCCTGCATCGCAGCACCCATGCGGAACACATTGTGGTAGCTGCCGATCGCCCAGATAGCGCCATCGGGCTTCAAGATCCGCCGCGCCTCCGCCAGCCAGGCGCGCGTGAAGGCATCATAGGCGGCAAAGCTCGAAAACTTGTCCCACTCGTCATCCACCGCCGAGACCTTGCCCCCCTCGGGCCGGTGAAGGTCCTGCGCCAGCTGCAGATTGTACGGCGGGTCGGCAAACACCAGGTCGGCACAGCCATCGGGCAGCTCGCGCATCGCCGCGATGCAATCCCCCATGATGATCCGGTTGGTCGGCAGCCAGTCGTTGGCAATATGATTGTGGTTGGCTGCAGCCATCGGAAAATCCCCAGAACACGAGAATCCCCATAGAGTCACCCGATTCGCTGCCGTCAACCTTAGATGAATCCCCTTGGAATCACTGGGAGATTCGCAAGAGTGTCACATTCCGCCTCGCGCACCCGCGCATCCACAATCTGTTGAGTCCCGCACCTTGCGCACCCCCAACCCATGGGGTGTTGCCCGAAAGACTCAAACAGCCTGCAATCGCGCCCGCACCGGCGCAAAACTCCGCCGATGGTGCGCCGTCACCCCCAGCCGCGCGAGCGCCGCCGCATGTTCGGCGGTGCCATAGCCCTGGTTGCGGCACCAGCCATAGCCACCGCATTCGCCATCGAGCCCGGCCATGATCGCATCGCGCACCGTCTTGGCGATGATCGACGCCGCCCCGATCGCCGGCACCAGCGCATCACCCCCCACGATCGCTTGCGCCTTCCAGCGCCACTTCGGCAGCCGGTTGCCGTCCACCAGGATCAGCTCGGGTTCGCCCCCGCACTTCGCGAGCAGATCAGCCACCGCCCGCTCCATCGCCAGCATCGTCGCCCAATAGATGTTCAGCCGGTCGATCTCCTCGACACTCGCCTGCCCCACCCCCACCTCGGAGCAACCTCGAATATCCCCCGCCAGCCCTTCGCGCCGCTTCGCCGAAATCGCCTTGCTGTCACCCACCCCCGCCACGCCGCGTGCCGGCAGCATCACTGCCGCCGCCACCACCGGTCCTGCCCAGGGCCCCCGCCCCGCCTCGTCGACGCCGATGATCATTCGAACGGATAGAAACCCAGCGGCCCATGGCCCCTTCCAAGGCCAGGCGCTTGCAACAGGCCCTGCCGCACGAACGCCCGCGCCCGCACC
Organism: Polymorphobacter multimanifer; assembly: GCF_014205635.1. Lineage (GTDB taxonomy): Bacteria > Pseudomonadota > Alphaproteobacteria > Sphingomonadales > Sphingomonadaceae > Sandarakinorhabdus > Sandarakinorhabdus multimanifer. The sequence continues at coordinate 26,345 of NZ_JACIIV010000034.1, read as the reverse complement.
ACCGCATCCTCGAGCACCAGCCCCTGTGCCAGGCTCACCGCCAGCCCGCTCGCCAGCGTGCAGCCGGTGCCATGCGTGTCGCGGCCGTCGATCCGGTCTTCGGAAAAACCCCGCTGCCCGCCGCGCCACACCAGCCAGTCGGTCAGCCGATCGCCGGGCAGATGCCCCCCCTTCGCCAGCACCGCGCGCGGGCCGCGGTCGAGCAATTCCTGCGCCGCCAGCAGCATGTCGGCGGCATCCTCGATCTCGGTCTCGGTCAATTCCATCAGCTCGGGCAGATTGGGCGTGATCACCGTGGCGCGCGGCACCAGATGCTCCACAAGCGCCCACAGCGCATCATCCTCCAGCAACCGATCGCCCGACGTCGCCACCATCACCGGATCGAGCACCACCGGACACTCCACCCCGCGCAAGACCTCGGCTACGGCCTCGATCAGTCCGGCATCCCCCAGCATCCCGATCTTCACCACATCCACGCCGATATCGTCGATGCACGCCCGCATCTGCGCCGCGACCACATCCGCCGGCACCATGTGGATCCCCGTCACCCCCAGCGTGTTCTGCACCGTCACCGCCGTCACCGCCGTCATCGCATAGCCGCCAAGGCAGGTAACGGTCTTGATATCCGCCTGGATGCCCGCCCCACCGCCAGAGTCCGACCCGGCCACAATGAGCACCCGTGCCTGGCTCATGCCGCATCCCGCTTCGGCCGCGATTGGTCGCCAAGCCCGGCGAGCAGCCCCGCCACCGACACATCCTCGTCAAGCTCGGGCCAATGGATGCCGCGCCGGCTCAACTCGAAAGCCTCGCGCTGTGCCGGCGTCGCTGCCAGCAGGCGCGGAAACCACATCAGCGGAACGCCCATGGTGCGCCCATCAGCCAGCGCCACCCACATGGCATCGGCATCGAACCAGAGCCGCTCAGGCGAAGAAGTCATTCCATGCCCTTTCAATCCGTTCGCGTTCCCGCAGAACCACCTGCCCTGCCTCGCGCAACTCACGTGCCGACAGTCCGTCATTGTAGCTCAGTGATACCAGGGGTCGAAGCCAGAACTTCGCTTCCTCGCGCCCTCGCCGAACGTGCACATGCACCGGCTCGCGCGGGCTGCCTTCGTTGGCATAAAAGAAATACCGGAGCCCGCCCTCGCGGAACAGCTCCGGCATCAGCCCGCCTTCACCGCCGCACAGATCGAATCCACCACCGCCGTCACCAGCCTTTTGTCCTCACCCTCGGCCATCACCCGGATCACCGGCTCGGTCCCCGATTTGCGGATCAGCAGCCGCCCCGTCCCATTGAGCCGCGCCTCGCCCTCGGCAATCGCCGCCTTCACGCCATCGCGCTCCAGCGGCGTTCCCGAAAAACGCACCGATTTCAGCACCTGCGGCAGCGGGTCGAACAGGTGCAGCAGCTCGCTCGCCGGCTTGCCCGTCGCCACAAGTGCGGCCATCACCTGCAACGCCGCCACCAGCCCGTCGCCGGTTGTCGAATGGTCCGCCAGGATCAGATGCCCCGATTGCTCGCCGCCGATGTTGCAGCCATGCGCGCGCATCGCCTCCAGCACATAGCGGTCCCCCACCCCGGCACGGTGCAGCGCCAGCCCGCGCCCGACCAGCCAGCGCTCCAGCCCGAGATTGCTCATCACCGTGGCCACTAGGGCGCCGCCCTTCAGCGTGCCGGCATCCGCCGCGCGCCCCACCACCAGCGCCATCAGCTGGTCGCCATCGACAATCTGGCCCTTCTCATCGACCACGATCAGCCGGTCGGCATCGCCATCGAGCGCAATGCCGATGTCTGCCCCCGTCTCCAGCACCTTCATCTGCAGCCCGCGCGGATGTGTGCTGCCGCAATCGGCATTCACATTGAAGCCATCGGGCGCCACCCCCATCGCCACGACCTCCGCCCCCAGCTCCCAAAGTGCAGTCGGCGCCACGCGGTACGCAGCACCATGCGCGCAATCGATCACCACCTTCAGCCCATCGAGCCGCAGGTCATCGGGAAAGGTCGCCTTGGCAAAATGCACATAGCGCCCCTGCGCATCGTCCACCCGCCGTGCCCGGCCGATCGCCGCCGGCTCGGCGAGCGCCACCTCACTGTCGATCAGCGCCTCGATCGCCGTCTCCGCCGCATCCGAAAGCTTGTAGCCATCGGGCCCGAACAGCTTGATTCCATTGTCATGGAAGGGATTGTGGCTCGCCGAGATCATCACCCCCAGGTCGGCGCGCAAACTTCGCGTCAGCATCGCCACCGCCGGTGTCGGCAGCGGCCCCAGCAGCGTCACATCCATCCCCACCGAGGTGAACCCCGCCGTGAGTGCTGACTCCATCATGTATCCGGAAAGCCGCGTATCCTTGCCGATCACCACGCGGTGCTTGTGGCCGCCATTGAGGAAGTGGCGTCCCGCGGCCTGCCCCACCTTCATCGCCATCGCCGCCGTCATCGGTGCGGTGTTGGTGAGCCCGCGAATGCCATCGGTGCCGAAATATCTGCGTGTCATGCGCATCCTTTACGCGCCGCCGGATTGACTGGCAAACCCGGAACCAACGCGACACTGTGTTGCTCTTGCAGCACGCAAAATGCCGCGCTAGCGTGCGCCATGCGATCCGTTCATGCCCTTGCCGTGCTGGCACTTTCCCTTGGGCTGGCAGCGGCACCCCCGCCCGATCCGGTGCTGCAAAAGGTCATCGCCGGTGCCCGCGCCGTGCCGCCCGCCACCATCACCTTCGAGCGCACAAGCAAGACCAGCGCACGCGACGCCAAGGGCGCATCCGAAACCAGCACCCGCGTCGATCGCTGGGACGGCAAGCAACTGAAGCGCATCAGCACCGATGGCCGCCCGGCCACCCCGGAGGAAATTGCCGAACAGGCCAAGGCCATCAAGGGCAGCCCCATCCCCGGCTATCACCGCATCGCCGATTATCTCGCCGGCGGCGCGCGGCGGCTCAGCGAAAAGCCCGGCCAGATCGTCTATCGCATCGACAAGCTGCCCAAGGGCAGCATCAACATGGGCGGGGACCGATCGGACAAATTTTCCGCCGACCTCGCGGTGGACACGTCGGGCACAGCGCCGGTGGCCACCCGGGTGCACATCTTCGCGCCAAAGCCCTTTTCGATCATGCTCGTCGCCAAGATCGAAAAGTTCGACGTCGTCAGCGACTTCGCGATCGCGGCGGACGGTCGCCCGGCGCTCGCGCGCTCGGTGCAGCAGATGGCGGGCGCACAGTTCGGCAAGGCCGGCGAGCAGCGCACCGAGGCAGTCTTTTCCCCGCTCAAATAGTCCGCAGCACCAGCGCCCGGTCGCGCCCCGCCAGATCCTGCCGCACTTCGCCCGCCAGCCCCTCCGCCGCCGCCAGCGCCAGCACCGCGTCCGCCTGCTTCCACCCGATCTCCAACACCGCCACCCCATCCGGCGCCAGCAACCCCGGCAGCTGCGGCACCAGCCGGCGATAATCATCCAGCCCGTCGGCCCCCGCAAACAGCGCCGCCCCCGGCTCGAAGTCACGTACCTCCACGCTCAGCACCGCATCGGCCTCCACATAGGGCGGGTTGCACAGGATGAGGTCGAACCGCTCGTCAAGCTCCGCCCCCCAATCCCCCAGCCGAAACACCGCGCTGTCGCCCAGCCCCAGTGCCGCCGCATTCCCCCGCGCCACCTCCAGCGCCGCCGCACTCGCATCCACGCCGACCCCGGTCGCTTGCGGACGCTCGCTCAGCACCGCCAGCAACAGCGCCCCCGATCCCGTCCCCAGATCGAGCACGCGCGCAAAACGGCCCTGCAGCGCCGCTTCCACCAGCGTCTCCGAATCCGGCCGCGGGATCAGCACATCGGGCGTCACCCGCAGCGGCAGGCTCCAGAATTCGCGCTCGCCGGTGATATACGCCACCGGCTCGCCAAGCTCGCGCCGCGCCAGCATCGGCTCGAACGCGCCCAGGTCCACCACGCGTTCGGGCCGCAACACCAGATCCCCCCGCGAGCACGCCAGCAGATGCGAAAGCAGCACCTCCGCCTCCAGCCGCCCCACCCGCCGCGCCGCCATCGCAAGCGCCTCGCGAACCATCACGCCAGATCAGCCAGCCGCGCCGCCTCATCCTCGCCGATCAGCGCGCTCAGCAGCTCATCCAGCCCGCCGCCCTCCAGAATCTCGGGCAGCCGGTGCAGCGTCAGCCCGATCCGATGGTCGGTCACGCGTCCTTGCGGATAATTATACGTCCGGATCCGTTCCGACCGGTCGCCGCTCCCCACCATCGCCTTGCGGTCCGCCGACCGCGCCGAATCGACCTTGCTCCGCTCCAGGTCATAGAGCCGGCTGCGCAGCACCTTCAGCGCCTTGGCCTTGTTCTTGTGCTGCGATTTCTCGTCCTGCTGCTGCACCACCAGCCCGCTCGGCAAATGCGTGATCCGCACCGCACTATCGGTTGTGTTGACCGATTGCCCGCCTGGCCCCGACGAGCGAAACACATCGATCCGCAAATCCTTCTCGTCGATCTGCACATCAACCTCCTCGGCCTCGGGCAGCACCGCCACCGTCGCCGCCGAGGTATGGATCCGCCCCTGCGTCTCGGTCGCCGGCACGCGCTGCACCCGGTGCACCCCGCTCTCGAACTTCAGCTTGGCAAACACCCCCTCGCCGGTCACGCTCGCCACCACTTCCTTGTAGCCGCCCATTTCGGCGGCCGATGCGCTCATCACCTCGACCCGCCACCCCTGCGTCGAGGCATAGCGCTCGTACATGCGGAACAGATCGCCCGCGAACAGCGCGGCCTCATCCCCCCCGGTCCCGGCGCGGATCTCGAGCATCGCCGGCTTGGCATCGGCGGCATCGCGCGGCAGCAGCTTCAGCGCCAGCACGCGCTCGGCCGCCGGCAACTGCGCCTCGATGCTCGCCAGCTCCTCGAGCGCCATCTCGTGCATCTCGTCATCGGCGGGAATCCCGCGCAGCGTCTCCGCCTCCTCACGCAAGGCGCGGAGCGCCTCTGCCGCTTCGACAACAGGCGTCAGCTCGGCATAATCCTTGGAAATCTGCACGAACTTGTCCGCCGCCAGATCGGGATTGCCCATCTGCGCCGCCAAATCAGCATGCCGCCGCGCAATCTGCCCCAACCGTTCAGGCGAAATCAGCACACCCCTCTCCCGCACCGCGGGAGAGGGAGGGGCCCGCGCGCTTCTTCAGCGCGTGGGAGGGTGAGGGCCTTCACAGCGATCAACCCCACAGCCCACCCCCAGCCAGCCGCGCCCGCACCGCCGTCACCGCCTCGCCAAGCGCCACACGCCGCTGTTCGCCCGATCCCATGTCCTTCAGCGTCGCCTCGCCGGCTGCCAGCTCGTCGCTGCCCACCAGCAGCACCAGCCGCACCCCCGCCTTGCCGGCGCGCTCCATCTTCTTCTTCAGATTGCCCTTCCAGCCCTGCTCGGCAGAAACCCCGGCAGACCGCAGCCCGGCGAGCAGCCGCAACGCCGCTTCCTCTCCCTGCGCATCGGCCGCCACCACCGCCACCTGCATCCGCACCTCGGCCGGCAGCCCGGCGAGCAGCGCCAGCCGCTCGATGCCGCCCGCCCAGCCCACCGCCGGCGTCTCCGGCCCGCCCATCATCCCGATCAGCCCATCATACCGCCCGCCGCCGATCACCGTCCCCTGCGCACCCAGCGCTTGCGTCACGAACTCGAACGCCGTGTGCCGATAATAGTCGAACCCGCGCACCAGCGCCGGCGCCCGCTCGAACGCCACGCCGCTCGCCTCCAGCCCGCGCATCACCCGCTCGAAGAACGCCCCGGCCTCCGCGGTCATATACGCATCGATCCGCGGCGCATCCGCCACCAGCGCCCGGTCACTCTCGGCCTTCGAGTCCAGAATCCGCAGCGGGTTCTTCGCCAGGCGCTCACGACTTTCGGGCGAAAGCACATCGAGATGGCCCGAAAAATGCGCCACCAGCGCATCCCGCCAGCGCCCGCGCGTCTCCGCATCCCCCAGCGTGTTGAGCTGCAGCACCACCCGGTCCGCCACCCCCAGCTCGGCCAGCAGCTGCGCCCCCAGCGCAATCACCTCCACATCGGCCGCCGGCTCCCCGGCGCCGATCACCTCGGCATCGAGCTGGTGAAACTGCCGGAAGCGCCCCTTCTGCGGCCGCTCATAGCGAAACAGCGGCCCCCAGGTCGCCAGCTTCATCGGCGCCAACTGCTGCCAGCCATTCTCCACGAACGCCCTGCAGATCCCGGCCGTAAACTCGGGCCGCAGCGTCAGCGAATCCCCGCCCCGGTCCTCGAATGAATACATCTCCTTCGAAACCACATCGGTCGTCTCGCCCAGCCCGCGCGCAAACACCGCAGTGCTCTCGAACACCGGCACTTCCACCCGCGCATAGCCATGCAGCCGCCGCACCCGGTCGAACGTCCGCACCACATGGTCGAAGCGCTCTGCCGCCTCGCCGATCATGTCCTGCGTGCCCCGGGGTCTTTGGGGCGGCTTTTGAATGCTGCTCATGCCGCCCGCCATATCCGCCGCCCCCGCTCTTGTCACGCTGCCCGCCCTGGGTCTAATCCACTTCCATGCACAAATCCTTGATCCTTGTAGTCCTGCTCTCCACTGCCGCCACGGCGCAAACGCCCCAGGTCAACGGGCGCTCCATGCCCACCCCGCTGCCGATCACCGATCCCATTCCCGCGGCGCGAGAAGGGCGCTTCCCCGGCACCATGGCGGTCGCCGTCGATGCCAGCGACACCGCCCAGGGCATCTTCAAGGTCCGCCAGACCATCCCCGTCCCCAGCACCCTGCCCGTCCCCGGCAAGCTCACCCTGCTCTTCCCCAAATGGCTCCCCGGCAACCACGGCCCGCGCGGCCAGATCGAAAAGCTCGCCGGGCTCACCATCACCGCCGGCGGCAAGACGCTCCCCTGGGTGCGCGATCCGCTCGATGTCTATGCCTTCACCGTCGATGTCCCCGCCGGCGCCCGCAGCGTCGAGGCCCGCTTCGAGTTCCTCAGCGCCACCGCCGCCAACCAGGGCCGCATCGTGATGACGTCGGACATGGTCAATCTGCAGCCCAACCAGGTCAGCCTCTATCCCGCCGGCTGGTTCACAAGGGCTATCCCGGTGGCGCTCACCGTCACCTGGCCGCAGGGCTTCAAGGCCGCCGGCGCGCTCCGCCCCGCCACCACGCGCGGCCAGACGATCACCTACGAAACCACCGACTATGAAACGCTGGTCGACAGCCCGTTCTTCGCCGGCCGCCACTTCAAGGCCTGGGATCTCGGCGAGAATGTCACCCTCAACGTCGTCGCCGACGAAGCCCGCTTCCTCGAAGCCAAGCCCGAGCACATCGACGCCCACAAGCGCCTCGTCACCCAGAGCGTGAAGACCTTCGGTGCCAGGCATTTCGATCATTATGATTTCCTGCTGGCGCTCACCGACCAATTGGGCGGCATCGGCCTCGAACACCACCGCAGCTCGGAGAACAGCGAGCCCCAGGCCTATTTCACCGGCTGGGACACGCCGTCTTCCACCCGCAACCTTCTCCCGCACGAATTTACCCACAGCTGGAACGGCAAGTTCCGCCGCGGCGCAGACAGCATCGTCCCCGATTTCCGCACGCCGCTCCGCAATTCGATGCTCTGGGTCTATGAAGGCCAGACGCAATTCTGGGGCTATGTCCTCGCCGCGCGCTCAGGCCTGACCAGCCGCGAGGACACGCTCGCCGCCTATGCCAATATCGCCGCCTCGCTCGATACCCGCCACGGCCGCGAATGGCGCCCGCTCATCGACACCACCAACGATCCCGTCATCTCGGCGCGCGCCCCCAAGGGCTGGGTCAGCGAGCAGCGCTCGGAGGACTATTACAACGAGGGCCTGCTGATCTGGATGGAGGTCGATTCGATCCTGCGCCGCGAAACCAAAGGAGCCAGGGGCATCGACGATTTCGCCCGCGCCTTCTTCGGCACCAACAATGGCGATTGGGGCGTGCTGCCCTATGATCTGTCCACCATCACCACCATCCTGAACGGCCTGCACCCGATGGACTGGACCGGCTTCTTCAACGATCGCGTCGGCAAGCCCAATCCCCGCGCGCCGCTCGCAGGCTTCGCCGCCAGCGGCTACACGCTCGAATATACCGACAAGCCCAGCAAGGCCTTCACCGCCAGCGAGCGCGGCGGCGGCGGCACCGTCAACCTCAGCTATTCGGGCGGCTTCGTCATCGGTCGCGAAAGCCGCCTGGTCGCCGTCCAGTACATGAGCCCCGCGTACGCCGCCGGCCTCAAGGTCGGGGACCAGCTGCTCGCCGTCAACGACAAGCCCTATTCGAACGACCTCATCAAAGCCGAGATCACCGCCGCCAAGGGTGCCAAGACCCCCATCCGCCTGCTCATCAAGAGCGCCGATCGCCTCCGCCAGGTCGATCTCCTCTGGAACCAGGGCCTGCTCTACCCCAGCTTCAAACGCACCGGCACCGGCCCCGATTACCTCGACCAGCTTCTCAAGCCCCTCTCATAAAGAGCAGGGCCGTGTTGCTTTCCGGATAAGGCTGGTGCAGCTTCCCTCCAAGGGGGAAGCATATGATGAGATTTCGTGCGCTCGCGGTTGTCACAGCCTTGGCCATCATCGGCTCCCTGTCCGGCATCGGCACAGGTTTCGGGGCCCCTGCCCGCGCTCATGGCGTCGAAGCCCGCTTCGTCAAGGTGCTCGACTGGAAGCGCCCGAACATCAAACGCATCATGGGGACCAATCGCGCCCATCTCGAAGGCGTGCGCGATCTCTGGCCCGATGTCATCTCCAAGGTCATCACCGTCGATGGCCGCGCCTGCCTCTACGGCGAGTTCTTCGTTCTCGACGTCGATGACAAATACGCCTTCGACATCGACGAGCCGGTCGAGCTGCAGATCACCTACGCCACCGATGTCACCACACCGTTCATCGTCGGCTGGGATCAGAACGGCGGCACCGGCGTCGGCATCCACAATGTCGAACCCGACAAATCGGCAAGGTTCGCGACCGCAACCCTGACCCTCGATCGGGCCCGCCTCGCGGGCCAGGCCACCCAGGGCTCGGACATTGCCTTTTCGGCGCCGGGTTCGGGTGCCATGGTCATCTGCGATCTCAAGATCAGCCGCAGCAACAAGACCGTCGAACCGACCGAATTCGGCACCGTCAAACTCCACTTCCAGGACGAAAAGGGCCTGTCCGTCCCCGCCCGCGTCGGCCTTTACGATGCCAGCGGCCGCGCCCCGCTCGCCAACAGGACCGCGCTCACCCTGCAGCGCTTCGCCGATGATCGCACCATGATGGCCGCCAACGACCGCACCTTCTGGCCCTCCGAAAACCGCCAGATCTTCTATGCCGACAAGAATTATGAAGCCCGCCTGCCCGTCGGCACCTATGAGCTGATCGTCGGCCGCGGAATCGAATACAAGTTCCACATCAGCAACGTCACCATCACCCGGAACGCCGTCAGCGACGTCACCGTCAAGATGGAACGCTATGCCGACATGCCCGCCGCCGGCTGGTATTCGGGGGATGCCCATATCCATTTCACCCGCGATGAAGCCGTCGATCCGGCGGCCTGGGGCTTCATCGCCGCCGAAGACATCCACATCGCCAATGTCCTCGAAATGGGCAACATCGTCCGGGTGTTCTTTCAGAACGGCGGCAAATGGGGCAAGGCGAGCCGCTACATCCGCGATGATCACGCCATCGTTTCAGGCCAGGAATCGCCGCGCACCGGGTTCTTCGGCCACACCATCCACCAGAACATCCAGCAGCCCATGCACCTCAAGGCCGATGAATATTTCAACTATGGCAAGGTGTTCGACGAGATGCAGGCGCAAGGCGGCATCTCCGGCTTCGCGCACATGGGCTGGGGCGCCCGCGGCGGTCATGCCCCGCGCATGAACCGCGGGCTCGTGCTGCTCGCCCCGCTCGGCAAGGTCGATTTCATCGAGATCCTGCAAGGCGGTCGCGTCACCGCCGATGCCTGGTACAAGCTTCTCAATCTCGGCTATCGCATCAAGCCCGCGGCCGGCTCGGACTGGCCCTATATCGATCTGCCCGGCATCGTTCGGCACTATGTCAACGTCGGCGGCCCGTTCGATGTCGATCGCTGGTACAAGGCATATGAAGAAGGCCGCACCTTCATCACCAACGGCCCGCTTCTCCAGTTCTCCATCAACGGCAAGGGCATGGGCGAGGAGCTGCGGGTCGCCCCCGGCTCCACCCTCAAGGTCAGCGCGCTGGCAAGGCTCAACCCGGAGCTCGACCGGCTCGACCGGCTGGAACTCATCACCCTGGGCGATGTCGCCCGCACCGCAGCCAACAACGGCACCGACAGCATCAGCCTCGACACGGAGATCAAGGTCGATCGCAGCATGTGGATCGCCGTGCGCGCCTATGGCCAGCGCAAGGATGGCCGCAACACCACCGTGGCGCACAGCGCGCCCGTCTATGTCGTCGTCGGAGACGAGCCGACCTGGAAGCGCGAAGCCGTGCCGCAGATCGTCGCCGAGCTGCAGGGCCAATTGAAGACCATGCTGACCGAACCGTATGAAACCCCGGTCATCGGCAATGAACCGTGGGAAAACCGCACCATCCTGTCCGAGCAATGGCTCCAGCAGCGCCCGCTGCTTCGGCCGGAAATCGAAAAGGCCAGCGCCGCCTATCAGGCGCTGCTCACCCGCTGGCAGAGCTATCCGAAGGCAGCTGACAAGGTCACGGCCTCGCTCACTCCACCATCCGCAACCCGATGATGCACCCCACCAGCCCCGTCAGCAGCAGCACCCGTGCCAGGCTCACCGCCTCGCCGAAAAACACCATCCCCAACACCACGCCCCCGGCCGCGCCCACGCCCGCCCACACCGCATAGGCCGTCCCCATCGGGATCGTCCGCCCGGCATATTCGAGCAGCATCATGCTCGCACTCACGCTCAGCAGGAACGTGACGACCCATGGGATGTTGCGAAACCCATCGACAAACCGCAGCGAGGTCGCAAACCCCACCTCGAACAATCCGCCCAGCAGCAGAGCCAACCACGCCATCACAAACGCCTTTCGATTTGAAATCTTAATATCGTTGGCCTAATCCCGACCCACAACTTCAGGAGGCTCATTTGCGCATCGACCAGATTCCCATCGGCGTTAACCCCCCGCACGATGTCAACGTCGTGGTCGAATGCCCGCTCGGCGGCGAGCCGATCAAGTACGAGATCGACAAGGCCAGCGGCGCGCTGTTCGTCGATCGCATCCTGCACACGCCGATGCGCTATCCGGTCAACTATGGCTTCATCCCCCACACCCTCGCCGAAGACGGTGATCCCATCGACGTGCTCATCGTGGCGCGCACCCCCTTCATCCCCGGCTCGATCGCGCGCGTTCGTCCGGTGGGCGTGCTGATGATGACCGACGATGGCGGCGGCGACGCCAAGCTGCTCTGCGTCAATGTCCACAAGGTCTATCCCTATTACGACAATGTCAACGAATACACCGACCTGCCCGAGATCCTGCTCCAGCAGATCGAGCACTTCTTCACCCATTACAAGGATCTCGAGCCCGGCAAATGGACCCGCTGCGAAGGCTGGCAGGGCCGCGCCAAGGCCGAAGAGCTGATCATCGAATCGATCGAGCGCGCCAAGGCCGCCGAAAAGCCCGAACCCAAACCCCACCCCGGCGACCCCAGGGGCTGAGCCTCAAAACCCCTCTCCCCTTGCGGGAGAGGGAGGGGCCCACGCGCTTCTTCAGCGCGTGGGAGGGTGAGGGGTCAAAGCCAAGGGCCCTACCCCGCCGCCAGCGCCCGCAACCCCTCGCCATCCACCCGCATTACCGTCCACTCATCCATCATCCGCGCCCCCAGCGACTCGTAAAACCGGATCGCGGGCGCATTCCAGTCGAGCACCGACCACTCGAAGCGCGCATAGCCCCGCGCCACCGCAATCCGCGCCAGTTCGACCAGCATCGCCCGGCCGATCCCCATCCCCCGCGCCGAAGGGGACACATACAGATCCTCCAGATAGAGCCCGGTCTTCCCCGTCCAGGTCGAGAAGTTGCGCGCATGCAGCGCGATGCCGACAATCTCGCCCCCCAGCTCCGCCACCAGGCATTCCGCCGCCGCCGGCACCCCGAAGAACGCCGCCGTCAAATCCGCCACGCTCGCCTTCACCGCATCGGGCTCGCGCTCATACACCGCAAGCTCGACGACGAGTTCAAGCACCCGCGCCTCATCGCCCGGGCGCACCCCGCGCAACAGAAAATCCATCATGTCACCTCCAGCAGCACGTCAGGGTGGGAAATCTCGCAGAACCACAAACCAAGGTCGCGGCAAAGCCGCGCCTCGACGTCAGACGAGTTCGGCTGGCAGAGGGGCAGCCGCCTCGCTCGCCGAGCTTGCGCGAGTCGGGGTTTGCTTGCGCATAACCTTCGCCGCGCTGCGCGTCACCAAGGCCGGCTCAAGCTCGACCGCGGCCCCCGCCGCGGCCCCGCCGGCCGTTTCACCCGCCGCGCCGCCGCCAGCGCCAACCCCGCCCATTCGCGCAACACCTCGGCATCGTCCATCGCCGCATCGGGCGCCCGCCGGTAGCGCCCCCTTCGATTCTGGGCCACCATCACGCCGGCCTTTTCATAGGCGAACGGCGCCAGCCCCTCCGCCACGAACCGCGCCTCGGTAGCATCATCGCATTTCAGATAGAGCAGATCGTCCGCCACCAGCCCGAACGCCAGCCCATCGAGGCTCACCCCGAAGCCGCCGAACATCGCCCCCACCTTGATCTGGCCCAGCGGCGCCAGCGCCTCCTCGAGCCAGTCCGTCATCGCCGGCCGCGTCATCCCGCAAACTCCAGTGAGAGGATCTTTGCGGGCAGCAGCAGCATCGCGCCCGCAAGCGGCAGGCCCGTGCGCGGCCACTCCCGCCCCGCCGCCATCCAGCCGCGCCATTGCACCGCCGCCCAGGCCGTCATGAGCGCCATCAGCAGCGCAAACACCGCCACCGGCCACCGCCGGTCAGCGTCCCCCAGCAGCACCACAACGAGCAGCACCTTCCACCCCGCCACCGCCAGCCACAGCATCGCATGGACAGCGCGCGAGAGCGGTGGCGCGGTCACTCGGCCGCAATCGCTTCCGCAGCCGCTTTCGCCGCTTCCAGCTCGGCGGCCTTCCGCTCCACCAGCATCACGATATGATCGACCATCTTCTCGCTCTCGATCACATGGTCGGTCACGCCCGACAGAAACACCATGTGCCGGCCATTGCCGCCGCCGGTCAGCCCGATGTCGGTCTCGCGCGCCTCGCCCGGCCCATTGACCACGCACCCCAGCACCGAGAGCGACAGCGGCGTCGTGATATGCGCCAGCCGCGTCTCCAGCGTCTCCACCGTCTTCACCACATCAAAGCCCTGCCGCGCGCACGACGGGCACGAGACCACCCGCACGCCGCGCGCCCGGATGCCGAGCGACTTCAAAATATGATAGCCGACCTTCACTTCCTCCACCGGGTCGGCCGACAGCGAAACGCGGATGGTATCGCCCACCCCCGCCCACAACAGCATCCCCAGCCCGATCGAACTCTTCACCGTGCCGCCCTGCAGCCCGCCCGCCTCGGTGATGCCCAGGTGCAGCGGATAATCGCAAACCTCCGCCAGCCCATTGTATGCCGCAACGGCAAGAAACACGTCGCTGGCCTTCACCGAGATCTTGAACTCGTGAAAATCCTCGTCCTGTAGCATCTTCATATGCTCGAGCGCGCTTTCCACCAGCGCCTCGGGGCACGGCTCGCCATATTTCTCCAGCAAATGCCGCTCGAGCGACCCGGCATTCACCCCGATGCGGATCGAACAGCCATTCGCCTTCGCCGCATTCACAATCTCCTTCACCCGCGATTGCGAGCCGATGTTCCCCGGGTTGATCCGCAGGCACGCCGCCCCCGCATCCGCCGCTTCCAGCCCGCGCTTGTAGTGGAAATGGATGTCCGCCACGATCGGCACGCTCACCCCGCGCACGATCTGCTTCAGCGCCGCGGTGCTTTCCACATCGGGGCAGCTCACCCGCACGATATCGGCACCCACCTCCTCGCACGCGCGGATCTGGTTGATCGTCGCCACCGCATCGCTCGTCAGCGTGTTAGTCATCGTCTGCACGGCAATCGGCGCATCGCCGCCCACCGGCACCTTGCCGACCATGATCTGCCGCGACTTGCGCCGCACGATATCCCGCCAGGGCCGCACACTCATCAGACAAGCTCCATCCTATGCCCGCGCTATAGACGTACGCCGCGAAAGCATCAATCTGACAGGATGGCCCGCGCAGCCGAAACCTCTACACTCGCACGATGAGCCAGCCCACCATCCCCCCGACGATTCCGGCAGCCACCGTCATCCTGATGCGCGACCAGCCGCAAGGCCCGCCGCTCATCCTCATGGCCGAGCGCGCCCAGGCCCTCGCCTTTGCCGGCGGCGCCCTCGTCTTCCCCGGCGGCCGCGTCGACACCGCCGACATCACCACCGCCCGCACCTCCGGCCTCGCGCATGGCTTCGAAACCCTCGAAGACGCCGACGCCGCCGGCCGCATCACCGCCGCGCGCGAAACGCTGGAAGAAACCGGCCTCCTTCTCTCGTCCGGCCCCGCTCCCGCGGCGCATGCCCTCGCCCATGCCCGCCAGGCTCTCGCCGAAGGGCCGGACAGTGCCGAGGCCTGCACCTATGCCGCCCTGCTCGCCGGCCTCGGCCATCATGTCGATGCGCAGGTCTTCACCCCCTTCGGCATCTGGGAGCCGCCCGCCGCCGCCCCCATCAAGCGCCGTTTCCACACCCGCTTCTACATAGCCGACGCCAGCGCCAACCAGCAGTCCGCCACCCCGGACGGTCACGAGGCCGTCGCCCTCCATTGGCTCACAGCACGCCAAGTCCTCGACCGCGCCGCCACCGAGCTCGTCTTCCCCACCCGCTGCATGCTCGCCCGCCTCGCCCAGTATCAAAGTGCAGCAGCCGCCATCGCCGACGCCAGCAACCACTTCATCCAGCCCGAAATCACGACGCGCGACGGCACCCCCTGGATCACCATCCCCGAAAACAAGGGTTACCCCTGGACCGGCGAACCCTTGGCATCCGTCCGCAGGGAATAACCAAACCCCTCTCCCGCAACGCGGGAGAGGGAGGGGCCCACGCGCTTCTTCAGCGCGTGGGAGGGTGAGGGCCTTCACCCTCGCAACTTCTTCCGATACCCCGCCACCGCACTATACGCGCCATAAGCCACCACGAGCCCGAGCACCCCCCAAACCCAGACCGGAATCCCCCGCCCGGCAATCGCCAGGTAGAGATACGCCGAAATGAAGCACAGCCCCGCCGCCATCACCGGCAGCACGGCAGGCCGCCCGGCGCGCGCCCGCTTCACTGCCATCCCGGTGAACAGGAGGAAGAAAGGGATCGCCCCCACATAGATCGCCGCAAACACCAGCGGATTGACCCCATAGTCCGCCCCCAGCGCCATGATGCCGTCGATCCAGCCCCTAATCCGCTCTGGCAACATCTCCATCCACCCGCTCCCGACATCACAAAGCTTAACCCTGAACGCACCCCCCGCCCCATGGCAAGGCCGTTCGAGGGGTCCACCCCAACGGCACGTATCAACCCCTGATACTGTCCAAGGAGCTCCCCATGCGCCCCCTCCTCATCGCAATCCTGCTCGCCGCCCCCGCTACCGCCCAACCCGCCCCCGAAGCAGTCCCCGAAACCCCATCCCGCGGCGCCGAAGCCCGCACCCGCATGCTCGAAGCCGATACCAACAAGGACGGCAAATGGGACCGCGCCGAATGGCTCGCCGCCGGCCGCCGCGACCAGGGCTTCACCTTCATCGACGCCGACAAGGACGGGTTCGTCACCCCGCAAGAAGTCCGCGCCGGCATGGCCCGCCTCCCCTCCCGGGACGGGGCGGGAAAGTTTGCACAAGGTCGAGCAACACCAGCTCCGCGCTCCGGGCGGAGGCCGCCTTCAGTGCAGCGGCGCGGTCAGAACGCAGCATGCGCCCGACGCCGCAAAGTCGAGCGCCACCGTGCCGCGAAACTCGGCAGCGAGCATCTGCTTGATCAGCCGGGACCCAAACCCCGTGCGCTCCGGCGGAAACACCTCCGGCCCGCCAGCCTCGCTCCATGTGAAAACCAGCAAATCCCGCGAAGTGATGCTCCAAACCACGCTGACATGGCCATCGGCCCCCGAAAGCGCGCCATATTTGACCGCATTGGCAGCAAGCTCATGAACGGCGAGCACCAGTGCCAGCACGCGACCCGCCGACAGGTCCACCGTCGGGCCCTGAATCGTGAACCGTCGCTCGCACCCCGCCTCGCGAAACGGCTCCAGAGCGTCGATGACAACGGCCCGCAAGTCCGCGCTTTCCCAGCTCGACCGCGTGAGGATGGTTTGTGCCCGTGCAAGCGCCTGGATGCGTTCCGCAAAGCTCGCCGATGCCTCTTCAACCGTCGCCGGTGCCCGCAGCGTCTGGTGCGCGATCGCCGCAACCATCGTCAGCATGTTCTTGATCCGATGTTCAAGCTCATCGGACAGCAGCGCTTTCTGGACTTCGAGCCGTTGCTGGTCGGTGATGTCCCGCGATACCACAAGGATCTGCGTCACCGCATCGCCGGCGCCGCGAACAGGCGTGATCCTCACGTCCCATTGCTTGTTGTTGCCCCTCAAGGTCGGGGTGGACCCGACAAACCGGCTGTCCCGCCCGGCACAGGCGTCTGCCAATCCCGATACAGCGCGCGGCTCATTGGGCCAGAAGCTCGTCCAGTGCAGGTTGTGCAGGCTTTCGCCTTCCAGCATCTCCAGAATATGACGGCCACTGTCATTCACGAAGAGGATGCGCCCATCGAGGCTCAGCACCTTGATGCAGTCCCCCGATGCCGCAAGAACCCCGGACAGCACCGCGGCAGCCTCGGCAAGTGCTGCAACATCGGCCTGCAGCGCCTGGTTCTCCGCTGCAGCTCCAGCCGACGCCAGCGCCATGGCCGCAGCGGTCAGCCGCCTGGGCGTCAAGGGTTCGCGCTCATGAGAAGCCATCGCCATTCGTACGCAGCCCCTCGCGCCGGAAAAACCGGCTGAGCATGAGGTTTACAAGCAAGATCCTGAAATACCTACGGGCCATTTCGCCGACATCATTGGCGCCCTGATACAAACGGTCGCATGGAGCCATTGCCCATGGCCACCTTGCGGACGCAGACACCGCGGCAGTTATCGCCCCACTTGCCGCCGGTCGTTCACGGCAGTAGCTCACCTCAAGGCAAACGCTGGAGAAATCATCTGGACCGGCATGCGCACCTACGAGACGACGACCTTTCAACGGCTTCTCACCAAAAAGTCCGAACCTTCGATCCAGTCATTTCGCTCGGTTATAGACGAGTTTATAGCGAATTGGTGCAGAGGACCCCGGACTGATGAGCGTAGTCTCCGCCACCAACTGCTGACCAACGCTACGAAACACTGTGGTCCGCTCGCTGCTGGGCGCACTGAACGTTAGCGTAACATCTTCACCGTTCGCTTTTGCCGACACATCAAAAACCTGCCCGTTCCAAGGTTTCCACTCAATCGGCTCCCCGCCTAGCGAGACGAGAATCAATGGCCTGGCATCGCTCTTGATCGAGAACCGACCTGCTGAACAAACGATCCTGATATTCTCCAAAGGCACGTTGGCCTTGATCATGTGACTGCGAGCGAGAGCGTTGGGAAGGCCGGCAATAGCGCTCTCGATCGCTTGCAGGACGTCGTCGCTCTGTCCACGGTCCAGTACATAAATGCCTGAAATCAGACCTTGCGCCGGGCTCGCTAAACCAGAGGTCGAGATGACAGCTCCGATCGCCGCCATCAAAGCCCAATGACGCATCCCGCTCTCCTCAAATCTCGCTGCTCGCCGTGACGGGTATAGTAGCGGTCCGCTTCAGCACATAGGTGAGGCCAAAGCTGACGCTACGATCCCTTGAACGACGCAAAGGCAGATAACCACCAATACCCGTCATCCTGCAAACATCTGCGAAACCCCCAACCCACCGCAGCCAAACCCCCTCAAGGCCGCGGCCCCCGCCGCTTCGCCCCCGCCACCAGCCCCCGCCGCGCCAGCCCGATCCAGTCGATCAGCCGCCCCCGCGTCTCGCGCGGGTCGATGATGTCCTCCACGCCATAATGTTCCGCGGTGCGGAACGGCGAGCGCACCGCATCGAGCCGCGCGCGGATCGCCGCAAGTGCGGCCGCCGGGTCCTCGCTCGCTTCCAGCTCGGCGCGATACGCCGCTTCCAGCCCGCCCGAAATCGGCAGGCTGCCCCAATCGCCGCTCGGCCATGCCAGCCGCATCCGCAGCCGGTCGGCGGGCGCATGGCCGCTCCCCGCCATGCCGTAGCATTTGCGCAAGATCACCGTAGCCCAGGGTACCGATGATTGATATATGGCTGTCAAGGCCCTGGAACCAAAGCGAATTGTCGCCTCCTCCTCCGCCCGTCGGCCAATCATGAAGCCCGGATTATCAACGAGCTGAATGATCGGCAGATGGAACGTATCGGCCAGATCGACCATCCGCTCGACCTTCCTTGCAGTGCTCGCGGTCCACAATCCGCCCAGGCTTTCGGGGTTGGAGGCAATCACCGCCACCGGCCAGCCATCGATCCGCGCCAGCCCCGTCGCCACCCCGCGCCCCCATTCGGCGCCGATCTCGAACCAGCTCGCCCGGTCCACCAGCGCCTGCACGATCGGCCGCACCGGATAGAGCTGGCGCGGATCGCGCGGCACCGCATCGGCCAGCCACTCAGCCCCCTTGCGCGCCCGGTCGCGGACCCCGCGCGGCGGCAATTCCCCAACATGCGCAGGCAGATACGAAAGGAATCTGCGAACCCGCGCAAAGGCCTCGGCCTCGGTCGCCACCCGGTCATCGACTGCGCCATTGCCGGCATGGATCGCCGCGCCGCCCAGTTCCTCCTTGGTGCGATGCTCGCCGGCGGCCGCCACCAGCGGCGGCCCCGCCACGAACATCTGCGCCAGCCCGTCCACCAACAGACTGTAATGCGCCATCACCAGCCGCCTGGCCCCCAGCCCCGCCACCGGCCCCAGCCCCAGCGCCACCACCGGCACCTGGCCCAGATTGGCCACCATCACCTCCCAGCCGGGGATTTCGGGCACATAAGTATAGCCCATCGTTTCGAGCGTCCGCACCGAGCCGCCACCGCCGGTGCCCTCGATCATCCGGATCATCGGCATCCGCCATTCCGCCGCCATGCGCTCGGCATCGACGAGCTTGCGATGCAGGCTGGCATCGGCAGCCCCTCCGCGCACCGTGAAGTCATCCGCACTCAGCACCACCGGCCGCCCGTCGATCCGCGCGGTGCCGAAGAGGAAGTTGGCGGGCTGGAAACCAGCGAGCGCGCCGCTGTCGTCATAATGGCCAAAGCCCGCCAGCGGTCCAACCTCGGCAAAACTGCCCTCATCGGCCAGCGCGGCAAGCCGCTCACGGGCGTTCAGCTTGCCGTGCGACGCCTGCCGCGTCAGCTTTTCCGGCCCGCCCATGCCCAGTGCGAGCGCCCGGCGCCGCGCCAGCTCGTCCAGTTCCGCGTCCCAGCCCATCGATCGACCCCTTTTCAATCCCGACCGATCATGGCGACGCCACCAGAATCGGGCAAGCATGCGACTCTGGGGCGCAACATGACCACCAATTCCTTTTGCCGAACATTGAGACCATTGGCGGACTGAATCGGCAGCTCACGACCCTTCAGCCCGTCGAAAAGATCGTAAAGATTTGGCGCATGTCGATTCGGTTCCCTTGCAAAACTTGCTTTGATGAACCTTTTCGGCGAATATGTTGAAGGTGTGTTATGCGGTTCGGGTCCACCACAAGGCGTGCCAATGATGAGTGCAACTCTATGTCAGGATGGGAATGACGGTTTTGGCGTCTTCGCGCGCATGCCGTTCAGCGTGCCCATGAGCCGTCACGAGCCCTCCACAGCGCCGGACAGCGCACCCCTGCAGGCCCTTCACCAGCTTACCGACGGGCAGAAGGATTGCCTGCGTCACGTCTATAACCACATGACATCAAAGGATATTGCCCGCGTTCTGGGCGTGTCCCCGCACACCGTGGACATGCGATTGCGCACCGCCATGCGCGTCCTCGGCGTACCCACCCGGATCGACGCTGCACGTCTCCTGGTACGCCACGAAAGCGGCAATGATGTCCTCCCCGAGCCATATCAACCGTTGATATACGGCTCTCCGGATATGGTCGAACCGGCCGGGATCGGGTTTCTGGGGTCATCGGCCTCAGCAGCCGGCGACGCAGACCACGAGCCAGACCCGGTTCAAGCGAATGCCCGCCAGCTTCTCAGTCCGGCCCTCGATCCACTCGCCAGCGGCCCTCCCCGCGAAACAGGTGCATCGATAACAAGCGAAGCAGCGATGCTCGGCAGTCGGTCGGGCACAGGAACCCAGGACCCGGGTTCAGGTGCCCGACCACTCGCTGACCCGCTGCAGACCTCGCTGCCCTGGGGATCCCGCAACACCCTTTCGGTGCCTGCGAGGCTCGCCTGGATTGCCGGGATCGCAATAGGTTCTGCTCTCAGCTTCGGCGCCATTCTTTCGGCGATGCAGTCGCTCAAGAGCCTCATCTAACCACAGTCGGACGACGGTCGTCCGACCGTCAACCATCACCCTGGGGCATCCCCGGGGCAGGAAAGGACTGTGTCATGCTCAAGGAACGTCGTCTCGCCGCTGAAACCGTCGCTGAACAGCTGTTCGCCGCCGAAGCTGCCATCGATGCCGCCATCGCTGCCGTGGCAACCCTCACCGCCGCCATGCCCAAGGCACGCATCGACGCCAATCTCGCACCGATGATCGGTCACGAAGCCCTCATGAACGCCAGCCGCACCGTTTCCAGCCTGATGGAAGCCCGCTCCGGCATCTGCGCCACCCATGAAGCCCTTGCTGTCGCCCAGAAGCAGATCGGCCTCGGCGCCGTTGCCTTCGGCAGCCTGACCAAGGAAATGATGACCCGCGGTTCGCAGATCCGCGCCGTCTCCAGCAACGACATGCCCGCCGAACGCGCTGCCTGACTGCACCTGCTGCCTGCCGAGGATACGCTCGGCGGGCAGCCGCAATCCGACGACAGGGCAGAGGAAGGCCGCAGCAAGCCGCCACCTCCGTTTCTTACCCTTGTGGGATGAGACCCAGATGATCACGACTATCTTCATCATCCTGCTTACCGGCACCTGCGCATTCGCCATGGTGCGCGGGAGAACCGATGAGCGCCTCGCGGCCTTCGCCATGATAACCGCGGCCGTCCTCTCCCCCATCGCCATGGCAAGCGGCTACTCGGCCCCCGAGACCGGCGTGCTCGGCATCGACCTCGGCTTGCTGGCATTCCTCCTCGTGCTCGCCCTGAAGTCGGATCGCTACTGGCCGCTCTGGGCCGCCGGCTTCCAGGTCGTCGGCACTAGCATCCACCTCGCCACCTTCGTCGAGGTCGATATCTGGCCGCCGGCCTATGGCGCCGCACAGGGGTTCTGGGCATGGCCCGTCCTCGCGGCCCTCCTCACCGGCACCCTCGTCGAGGCCCGATACCGTAACAACTGATGCCATTCGCACACGCTGCGCCGCTCGTCCGAAAGGCCGTGCGGCGCAGCCATGTGTCGCGGGCTGAATCCTCTTGCCGCACCCGAACAAATCTGGAACAGACAGCGCCATGCTGACTCAGACCCAGGTCCCGCAAATTCGCGTAAGGGGCGCCCGCGAACACAATCTCAAGGGCGTCGATGTCGATCTGCCCAAGAACAGCCTCACCGTCATCACCGGCCTGTCCGGCAGCGGCAAATCGAGCCTCGCCTTCGACACCATCTACGCCGAGGGCCAGCGCCGCTACGTCGAGAGCCTGAGCGCCTACGCCCGCCAGTTCCTCGAAATGATGCAGAAGCCCGATGTCGATCACATCGAGGGCCTCTCCCCCGCCATCAGCATCGAGCAGAAGACCACCAGCAAGAACCCCCGCTCCACCGTCGCCACGGTGACGGAAATCTACGATTACATGCGCCTCCTCTGGGCGCGCGTCGGCATCCCCTACAGCCCCGCCACCGGCCTCCCCATCACCGCGCAAACCGTCAGCCAGATGGTCGACCGCGTCATGGAGCTCCCCGAAGGCAGCCGCCTCTTCCTGCTCGCCCCCCTCGTCCAGGACCGCAAGGGCGAATACAAGAAGGAGCTCGCCCAGCTGCAGAAGGATGGCTTCACGCGCGTAAAAATCGACGGCACCTTCCACGACATCGAAGACGCCCCCGCCCTCGACAAGAAGCTCAAGCACAGCATCGACGTCGTCGTCGATCGCCTCGTCATCAAGCCCGGCCTCGAATCCCGCCTCGCCGAAAGCTTCGAAACCGCCCTCAAGCTCGCTTCCGGCCTCGCCATCACCGAAACCGCTGACGACGCCGCCACCCGCACCCTCTTCTCCGAAAAATTCGCCTGCCCCGTCTCAGGCTTCACCATCGCCGAAATCGAGCCCCGCCTCTTCTCCTTTAACGCCCCCCAGGGTGCGTGCCCCGCCTGCGACGGCCTCGGCGAAAAAGCCCTCTTCGATCCCGATCTCATCGTCCCCAACCACGCCCTCACCCTCGAAAAGGGCGCCGTCATGCCCTGGGCCAAGTCCCAGCCCCCCAGCCCCTATTACCAGCAGGTTCTCGCCTCGATCGGCCGCGCCTTCGGCTTCACCTTAAAGTCGAAGTGGCAGGATCTCACCCCCCAGGCCCAGCACGCCGTGCTGAACGGCACCGCCGGCAAGCCAATCGCGCTCCGCTTCGAAGACGGCCGCAAGGCCTATGAGGTCCTCAAACCCTTCGAAGGCGTCATCGCCAACCTCGAAAAGCGTCTCGCCAGCACCGAGTCCGCCTGGATGCGCGAGGAGCTCAGCCGCTACCAGTCCGCCGCCCCCTGCGAGACCTGCCACGGCGATCGCCTCAAGCCCGAAGCCCTCAGCGTCAAGATCGCCGGGGAGACCATCGCCACCGCCGTCCGGCGCCCCGTCGGCGAGGCCCTCCACTGGGCGCAGACCCTCGCCGAAAAGCTCACGCCGAAGCAGCGCACCATCGGCGAACGCATCCTCAAGGAAATCGTCGAGCGCCTCGGCTTCCTCCACAACGTCGGCCTCGATTATCTCCACCTCGATCGCAAGTCCGGCACCCTGTCGGGCGGCGAAAGCCAGCGCATCCGCCTCGCCTCACAGATCGGCTCGGGCCTCTCCGGCGTCCTCTACGTCCTCGATGAGCCCAGCATCGGCCTCCACCAGCGCGACAACGACCGCCTCCTCGAAACCCTCCGACGCCTGCGCGATCTCGGCAACACCGTCCTCGTCGTCGAGCATGATGAAGACGCCATCCGCCTCGCCGATTATGTCGTGGACATGGGGCCTGGTGCCGGCGTCCACGGCGGCGAAGTCGTGGCAAGAGGCACGCTGCAGGACATCCTCGACACCCCCGGCAGCATCACCGGCGATTATCTCTCCGGCCGCCGCAAGATCGACGTCCCCAAAAAGCGCCGCAAGGGCAATGGCAAGAAGATCACCGTCCATGGTGCGCGCGGCAACAACCTCCGCACCATCACCGCGAGCATCCCGCTCGGCACCTTCACCTGCGTCACCGGTGTCTCGGGCAGCGGCAAGAGCAGCTTCACCATCGACACTCTCTACGCCGCTGCCGCGCGCGAATTGAACGGCGCGCGCCTCGTCACCGCGCCCTACGACAAGATCACCGGCCTCGATCATTGCGACAAGGTCATCGATATCGATCAGTCCCCCATCGGCCGCACCCCGCGCTCCAACCCCGCCACCTACACCGGCGCCTTCACCAACATCCGCGACTGGTTCGCCGGCCTCCCCGAAAGCTTGGCCCGCGGCTACAAGCCCGGCCGCTTCAGCTTCAACGTCAAGGGCGGCCGCTGCGAAGCCTGCACCGGCGATGGCCTCATCAAGATCGAGATGCACTTCCTCCCCGATGTCTATGTCACCTGCGATGTCTGCCACGGGGCCCGCTACAACCGCGAAACCCTCGAAGTGAAGTTCAAGGGCAAGTCCATCGCCGACGTCCTCGACATGACGATCGAAGACAGTCTCGACTTCTTCAAGGCCGTCCCCCCCATTCGCGACAAGATGGCCATGCTCGCCGAAGTGGGCCTGGGCTATATCAAGGTCGGCCAGCAGGCCACCACGCTGAGCGGCGGCGAAGCCCAGCGCGTCAAGCTCGCCAAGGAGCTCGCCCGCCGCAGCACCGGTCAGACCCTCTACATCCTCGACGAGCCCACCACCGGCCTCCACTTCGAGGACGTGAAGAAGCTCCTCGAAGTCCTCCACACCCTCGTCGACCAGGGCAACACGGTCGTCGTCATCGAGCACAACCTCGACGTCATCAAGACCGCCGACTGGGTCCTCGATCTCGGCCCCGGCGGCGGCACCGAAGGCGGCGAAGTCGTCGCCGAGGGGACGCCGGAAGCGATCGCCAAGGTCGAAGCCAGCTGGACCGCCAAATACCTGGCGCCGCTGCTGGGGCGCTGACGATCACCCGACCCATCCACGCGCCGAGCTTCCTCGCCATCCCACGCCAATCCCACGCGAATCCCACTCCCAACCCTCCCCGTCGCCCCGGGCTAGTCCCGGGGCCTAAGCACCGCCCTCCCCGCCCCCCCGGACGCAGCCCCCTCACCAGGGCAAAATCTCCTCCCACCCCAGGTTCCCCCGCTCCACCATCTCGATCTTCGCCGCCCGCCCCCACCGCTTCACCCGCTTCTCGAACGCAATCGCCGCTTCGATCGACTCCAGCCGCTCCGCCCAAACCAGCCGCCGCAATCCCCATCGCCGGCAGAACGCCGATCCCGTCCCGGCCCGATGCTCCCCCACCCGCCGCGCCAGATCCGCCGTCACCCCCACATAAAGCACCCCGCGCGGCTTGTTGGTCATGATGTAAACCCAGCCACCCTGCCCCACGCGATGCCCCCCAGCCCCGAAATGCCGACGCAATATTGCACCGCAAGCCACCTGCCCCAAGCCCCAAACCCACGGCTCCCGCTCCCACGCCCAGCCCTCCCCGTCGCCCCGGGCTCGTCCCGGGGCCTAAGCACCAACTGCCCCGCAATCCGACAGCAGCAACCTCCCTCTCCCCCTGCGGGAGAGGGCGACTCGGCGTCAGCCGAGCGGGGGGTGTGGTAGGGTGAGGGTGTGGCGGCGAACTCCACCCCGCCAGGCCACCCGGCCAATCCCCCCGAGCACCGCCCTCCCCGTCGCCCCGAGCACCCTCCCTCCCCGTCGCCCCGGGCTCGTCCCGGGGCCTAAGCACCAACTGCCCCGCAATCCAACAGCAGCAACCCCTCCCCCCTGCGGGGTGTGGGCAACTCGGCGTCTGTCGAGCGGGGTGAGGGGTAAACACCCGCGGCGGCGGACGGCCATACGGCCCGCATCACCGCAAACTTGCCCCAAGCGTCCCAAGAACAGCCAGCACCGCCCCAAACCCCTCTCCCGCATCGCGGGGTGTGGGAGGGTGAGGGTGTGCGGGCAAGCTCCACCGCGCCCCGCCACCCGGTCAATTCCCCCGAGCCCCGCCCTCCCCGTCGCCCCGAGCCCCTCTCTCCCCGTCGCCCCGGGCTCGTCCCGGGGCCTAAGCACCGACCGCCCCGCAATCCGACAGCCGCAACCTCCCTTTGCCCCTGAGGGGTGTGGGGCGAGGAGTGGGGGGTCAGTGACAAGCGCTTGTTCGTGTTACCTCGAGTTCAGAACCAGTGCGGGTCCGCTTATGGTGCCGATGACTGTATCGGGAAACTCTCCACTTATCGCAGCGAGCACTGTCTATAATGATAGATCGGCAAAACTACCCGTTTTTGGCGGAACGTTCGACAAAATTGCTACCACGCGCAACTTTAGGCGTACCTCCTTGAATAATCATGATTTTGATGTGAACGCAGAAATATCTGACCAAACATTAGATCGCTTGTCATTAAAGAGAGATGTAGATAAACGCTCGAATATGGACTTTGCTGAACCGCTTCCCGAATCCTGCCCGCCAAGCTGGGCACAAGATTGCAGCCTCACCGGCCGATATAGAGCAGTCGTAGCAAATCCGCCAACGGAGGCGTGCTTTGCGTCGCATAGCGCTCTCGGGATCCGGCGGCATTCCAACGTGTCACCTTGCGACCACGCCAGTTGCTCACTGATGGCCACCCCAGAAGCTTTGCGTTGTCTTCAAAATATCAGACGTAAGAATAATTTTATTGTGAAACTAGAAATTTCTGAAGGTTGCGGGTAATTACCCACCCCCTTGCCAAGGGGTCGCGTCTATGATTCACACTATCCATGAATCGCGAGGAACTTGAGCAGCTTACGAAGCCTGAGTT
>NZ_JACIIV010000033.1 GCF_014205635.1 Polymorphobacter multimanifer | reverse complement strand
CCCAGCTCGATCAGGTGGCGCGTCCGTTCGCGGCGTTGCACGACCCAGGCCCTGCTATCCGTTCGCCGTAGGGCTGCTTCCGCGCGCAGTGTCGCCGCCCGGTTCAGCTTGAGCGCCCGATCCGTCGATCGCAGCAGCGCCGCCACCTTTCTTCCCGCGCCGTTGAAAGAACGCAGCGCCCGTCGCACGCCATGCCTCCTTTGCCGCAGTATCTTTCGATCCAATCGCATCGAGCAGCACGCCGGCCAGCGTCTCGGCATCGAGCATATCGGCCCCGGTTGCTGCGACCAGTTGCCCGAGCTGTTCGACCCGCTTCGCCTTGAGCGCACGGGCCTTGTCGCCCAACGCCTTTAGTTCGGCATCGTAATCGCGAACCTTGCGCATAGCCGTCACCCTTCTGCGTATCGTTCGTTCGTATCTTAGCGCCGCCAGCAAACGGGTAAAGCCGGAACGAGCAAGGAGCGGCAGCAAGTCAGTCACGAGAAGCGAAGCGGATTGTGAGTGCGCGCTTATAGAACAGCGTTGCCGTTCTGCACGAAGAAGGGTAGTGAGCGGCTCACGATGGCGATCTACCACTTCTCCGCCAAGATCATCAGCCGTAAGGCAGGCAGTAGCGCGGTCGCAAGCGCGGCCTATCGTGCCGCCGAGCGGCTGCACGACGACCGGCTGAACCGCAATCACGACTTCACCAACAAGGCGGGGGTGATCCACTCCGAGGTGATGTTGCCCGAGGGCGCGCCGGAGCGTTTGTGCGATCGAACGACTTTGTGGAACGAGATCGAGGCGAAGGAGAAGCGGTACGACGCGCAGTTGGCGCGCGAGGTGGAATTCTCGATCCCACGCGAGATGAGCGAGAAGCAGGGCGTGCAGCTTGCCCGCGATTTCGTCGACGAGCAGTTCGTGAAGCGCGGCATGGTCGCGGACCTCAACGTGCATTGGGACCAGGCGGCGGACGGCAGCCCCAAGCCGCACGCGCACGTCATGCTGTCGATGCGCCATGTAAAAGGGCAAGGGTTCGGCAATAAGGTTGCCGACTGGAACGACCGGGCGTTGTTGAAGGATTGGCGGGAGGCCTGGGCCGCGCACGTCAACGAGCGACTTACCGAGCTGAGCATCGACGCGCGGGTCGACCATCGCTCCTATGCCGATCAGGGCATCGCGCTTGAGCCGCAGCACAAGATTGGACCCGCGGCATCGCGGCGTCCAAGCCAAGGGCTTGAGTCGGAGCGGATCGAGGATCACGCGCGCATCGCCCGCGAGAACGGCGATAAGATTATTGCCAACCCCAATGTCGCGCTGGACGCCATCACGCGCAGCCAATCGACGTTTACGACCCGTGATCTTGCGACGTTCGCGTTCCGGCACAGTGACGGCAAGGAGCAGTTCGACCAGGTGATGGGGGCGGTGCGCGCCAACTCCGAGCTGGTCGCGTTGGGCAAAGATGGGCGCGACCAGGACCGGTTCACGTCGCGCGACATGATCGCGGTGGAGGCCAGGCTTCAGCGCGCCGCCGACGAATTGGCAGCGCGGAGCGGGCATGGCGTCGCCGATCGGCATCGGGACGCGGCGTTGGCATCGGCCGAGGGCAGGGGGCTTGTCCTGTCCGGGGAGCAGCGCGACGCCTTTGAGCATGTGACCGGCAGCGCCGGGCTGGCGTCGGTCGTGGGCTACGCCGGTAGCGGTAAGTCGGCGATGCTTGGTGTCGCGCGCGAGGTTTGGGAAGGGCAGGGCTACACCGTGCGCGGCGCGGCCCTGTCGGGCATCGCGGCCGAGAACCTTGAGGGCGGGTCGGGCATTCAGAGCCGGACGATCGCCAGTCTTGAACATGCATGGGGGCAGGGGCGCGAGCAGCTAGGCCCCAGGGACGTTCTGGTGGTGGACGAGGCGGGCATGATCGGGTCGCGCCAGATGGAGCGCGTGTTGAGCCAAGCGCGCGACGCCGGGGCCAAGGTCGTCATGGTTGGCGACCCCGAGCAGTTGCAGGCGATCGAGGCGGGTGCTGCGTTCCGCAGCGTCACCGAGCGCCACGGCGCGGCCGAGATCACCGAGATACGCCGGCAGCGCGAGGACTGGCAGCGTGACGCCACGCGCGCGCTGGCGACCGGGCGTAGCGGCGAGGCGATCCATGCCTATGACAGTCGCGGCATGGTCCACGCGGCCGACACGCGGGAAGCGGCGCGGGGCGAGCTGGTCGACGGTTGGGATCGTGCGCGCCAGGTCGAACCCGGCAACAGCCGGATCATTCTCACCCATACCAACGCCGAGGTGCGCGAGCTGAATGAGGAGGCGCGGGGCCGGTTGCGCGCGAGCGGCGACCTTGGCGACGACGTGGCGGTGAAGACCGAACGTGGTGATCGCCAGTTCGCGAGCGGCGACCGCATCATGTTTCTTCGCAACGAACGCGGCATGGGGGTCAAGAACGGCACGCTCGCCACGATCGAGCGGGTATCGGCTGAGGGCATGGCGGTGCGCCTCGATGACGGGCGCGGCGTCGCGTTCGACACCAAGGATTATGCTCATGTCGATCACGGCTATGCGGCGACGTTCCACAAATCGCAGGGCGTGACGGTCGATCGGGCGCACATCCTCGCCACCCCCGGCATGGATCGCCACAGCGCGTATGTCGGCATGTCGCGGCACCGTGACAGCGTGCAGGTCCATTATGGCCACGACGACTTCGCCGACCGGGGCCAGCTCGTCCGCGCCCTGTCGCGCGACCGGGGCAAGGACATGGCCGGCGACTATGCCCGGCCCGAGCAGGACCAGGCGCGTGCTTTCGCCGATCGGCGCGAGATCCGGTTCCCGGAACGCGCCCGCCAGATGGTCGAGAAGGTCCGCGACAAAACCAGGGGCATGTTCGCAGGGTTCCGGCCGAAGCCGGCACCTGAGAAAACCACGTTGCCGGAGCGCGTTGCGGCCGATCGGCCGCTCGCACCCTCGCAGGCCCGCGCGATCGAACGCTATGGCCGTGCCGCAGCCGACATGGAGCGGATGCGGGCGAAGGGGTTGCCGGTACTGGCGCACCAGGAACAGGCACTGGCGAAGGCCGGCGACGCGCTCGACCAGACCCGGCCCCATGCCGCGCGCGACCTGGCCAGCGCGATCGAGCGCAACCCCCGGCTCGCGCGTGACGCAGCCGAGGGCAACACGGGTGGCGCGGCAAAGGCGATGGAGATCGAGCGTCAGGTTCGCATCGACCCGGAGAAGCGTGCGGGCCGGTTCATGGAGCAGTGGCAGGGTATGCAGGAAGCCCGCGCCAGCATGGAGCGTGCCGGCGACCGTGCGGGTGCTGAGAAGCTGGGCAAGCGCATGGAGAGCATCGCGGGCGGATTGCACCGCGACCCGCAGCTCGAATCCGTGTTGCGCGCCCGAGCGCCCGAGCTGGCGTTGAGCATGGAGCGGGGCCGGTCGATCGGGCAGGAACTGGCACGGTCGATCCAGCCTGATCGCGACCGTGATCGCGGCATGAGCCGGTAGGAGAGACGATGCAGGACGACGATATTCCAGAGGGCGGCGATCCGGCGGAGGCGTTCGACCGGTTGCGGGCCGTGATAGAAGGCCAGGACCGCGAGCTGGCGTTGCTACGCCGTGCCGTGGAGGGCTTGGCGGCCGAGCGGGCGCATATCGACGTGCCGGATTACACCGAAACGTTGGGGCGGATGCAGCAGGGCGTGGACGCCACGGCCGACCGGCTCAACGCGATCGGCCAGATACTCGCCCAGGCCCCGGCGCTGGCGATGACGCCCGAGCAGATGGCGCAACGGATCGCCGCGGCGGGCAGCGCCGCCCGGCGCGAGGATCAGGCGGCACTCGCCAAGGCGGGCGAGGACAAGGCTCGCGTCATGGCTGAGCTTCGCGCCATCGCTGGGTCCGCATGGACACGGGCCGACCAGAGGAACCGGCAACTATGGTTCGGGCTGGGCGGGGCGGCGATCGGCATCCTCGCATGGACGATTCTGCCCGGCCTTGTCGCGCGCGAGATCGCCCCGGCGAGCTGGCAATGGCCGGAGAAGATGGCGGCGCGAACTCTCGATCGGCCAATGTGGGAGGCGGGGCGACACCTGTTGATTACGGATTCCCCGAAGAACTGGAACGCGATGGTCGATGGCTGGAACATCGTTCAAGGGAATGAGAAGACCATCGACGGGTGCAGAAAGGCCGCGCCCAAGGCGGGCGATCCGGTACGCTGCACGCTCAGAATATCTCTCGAGGAGAAAGCAAAATGAAGATCAGCGCGCGCAATCAGATTCCGGGTCGGGTAACGGCCATTCAGCCCGGCGCGGTCAACGGTTCGGTGAAGGTCGATATCGGGAACGGTATCGTTGTGACGGCCAACATCACCGAGGAAGCAATCGCCGACCTGAATCTTGCCGAGGGCGATCAGGTAACGGTGTTGGCCAAGGCGAGCGACGTGCTGATTGGCAAGTGACGTGCGTGTCGGTCAGCTCAAGCTAAAATTGCAAATCCTGTGTGGTGACGGCTACGCGATGGGGCCGGGCAAAGCGGACCTGCTGGAGGCGATCGATCGCGAGGGTTCGATCACGGCGGCAGGCCGCGCGCTTGGCATGAGCTACCGGCGGACGTGGTTGCTGGTCGATGAGATGAACCGCTGTTTTCACGAGCGACTGGTGGAGACGCTGACCGGCGGCGGTCGTAATCGCGGCGCGCGTCTTACCGAATACGGGCGCACGGTGGTCGCGGACTACCGCGATCTTGAAGCGCAGACCGCGCGCGTGTCGGAAAGCGCGTCCTATGGCCGATTGGTGGCGGCGGTGCTGGATGCGCCGTTGCCGCCCAAGGCGTCGTCACCCATCAGCGTAGCGCGGCGATCATCACCGGAATAACGGGATCGGCCCAGTCACCTCATAGGTCCAAAAACGGCCATCTCGTAGAACGGATGCGGAACGTTATGGCGCGGATACCGTGTCTTTGACCGCGAGATTGCTAACAATGCGACTGATAGTGGCACGATGGACGCGGAAAAGGCGGGCGATATCAGCTGTCGATCTGCCAGCGGTAAGCATGGTGATGACCTCGACCTGTTGTTGAGGGGACAGCTTGGGCTGACGGCCGCCACTGCGCCCCTGAGCGCGCGCCGAGCGCAGGCCGGCCTGGGTTCGTTCGCGGACCATGGCGCGCTCGAACTCGGCGAACGAGCCCAGCATTTGCATCATCATGCGACCGGACGCCGTTGTGCTGTCGATGTTTTCGGTCAGCGAGCGGAACCCGGCGCCGGCCTTTTCGACGCGATCGAGAATAAGCAGCAAATCTTTCAACGAACGCGATAGCCGGTCGAGCTTCCAGACAGCGAGGACATCACCGGGCTGGAGACGGTCAAGCAGACGGTGAAGTTCTGGACGATCCCAGCGCCCGCCAGAGGCATGTTCCTCATACACACGGGTGCAGCCCACGGCTTCGAGTGCTTCGATTTGAGGAGCGGTATCCTGGTCTTCGGCCTTGGACACGCGGGCATATCCGAGCAGCCGGGCCGATGCTGCACTTTTCTGTTGCTTATGCTCTTGATTTGGCAACAGCTTTGTGCGACGAGTAACGCGTTGTTTTTGCTGCGCCGGTTTGGGTGCTGCACAAACGATCGTTTGCGCGCAGGGTCCGTTCATCGTGTCCGGCTCCTGCCAGGACGCGGCTTCAAAGCGGCGGTGCGCTCCACCAGCCACTCGATGGCGCCTGGCGTGATTCGCCAGGCGGCGCCGTTCTCCTCGACATAAGCGGTTGCCTCATCCGCACCGCCCATGCTGATATAGCCGTCGTTCGAGGGGGCCAGACGCTTCAGGCCGGCGAGCATGGCTGGGACATGCGGGTTGGCCTCCCACGCTTCCTCGACGATCCCCTGGGTGTCAATATCCTGGTCGCGATAGGCTAGCAGTACCAGCGTATAGACCCAGGCCGCGCTGGCATCCTCTTCATATTGGTGGAGCAAATCCTTTAGCGCCGGGATGTCCTCTCGCGACAGAAGGGCTGTCGCCAATAGGTAGCGAATGCCCTGATTGTCATTGGGATTGAGCATCAGCATCGCGCGATAGTGATCGATTGCCGCCTGCTGATCACCCAGACGCCACAATGTTATCGCAAGCCCTGCTCGCGCCCGCATATAGGGTCTGGTCTGAAGAAACCCCCAGAAGTGGCCGGACAGCTCCTCGAACTCGTCGCCGAGCGCGCGTTCGCCTGCCTCCACACCTTGACGGTACAACGCCAGCGCGTCCTGTTGGGAGCCCGCTTCTTCTTCCGCGAGCAGGACATAGGCATCCGCGCATAGCGGGGAGATGTCGAGCGCGGCTCTGGCGAGAGCGACACGTTCGGCACCGCTTGCTTCCCACGCGTCGTACATCATCTCTTGGGCATCATCGACGGCGCCGTTCGCATTGGCCTCTACGCGGCCGAACAGTCCGGCCATGAAGCCTTCCATGGCTCGGCGGTCGGGAAACACCTCGGAAGGCCGCTTGGCGAGCGCTGCCGCGGGCTTGTTCCGTGTCTTCCTAACCTTGGGACGTCGGGGAGGTGGTGACGCTTTCTTCATCGCAGATCCCTTTGCGGATTACGCCGCCAGCGGCAGTTCGAAGTCGATGCGCCGATCCAGATTCGCCTCGAAGCGGCCATAAGGATTGATATGGGCGTGGATGGCGGGCGTCAGGCCGCGATGGTCTTCGGCGGTCATCCGCTTCAGCCAGGCGGGCTCGGTTAGGACCCGCTGCAGCATCTGTGTGTTCACATAGACCAGGCAGTTCTGCAGCAAATGCAGTGCCAGCACCGCCAGCTCCTGATCCTCCAGACGATTGGTGGCGATCTCACCGCCCTTGCCGAAGAAGATGAAGCTGTGCGCGCCGTTCCAGTTTTCGACGACGTTGAGCCCGGCATGGATTTCGCGGCGCAGGTCCTCCGAACCGATATAGCCGCACAGAAAGATCGTCTTGATAACCTTGCCGAGTTCGGCGAGCGCCGCATAGGTCGGGTGCTGGACAGCCGCGCTAGCGAAGCGACGCAGGATCGCTTCGGGGTCGGCGGTGCGGTGTTTGAGCGCAGCGGTATATTTGATCATCTCGTCATACTGTCGCTCGATCAGGGGCCAGTTGATCTCACGCGCCAGGATCGGCGTGAGATTGCCGAGCGCGCCGCGCATCGCCGCTTCCGGCACATAGAGCTTCTGGCGGGCGATCGCCTTCAGGCGCGGCGCCAACTCGAACCCGAGCAGGTGGGAAAAAGCGAAGCCCACCTCGCTCTGGCCATGGCTGTCGACATAATGACGCTGAATCTCCTGATCGGTACAATGGCGCAGCACGCCTTCGATCATCGCGCTGACCTCGGAGGACGAACAGCGTTTGAGCTGCGAGTATATGCAGGTCGCTTGGCGCTCCATGTGCCAGTAGATCATGACGCCGCGACCGCGGTAGCGGACATGCCATTCCGCCATCAGATTTTGGTCCCAAGCCCCCACCTTCGTCGAATCAGACGCGCACGCGGTTCCTGCCTCGCCCCAGATGCGCTGGTCGCGCGTCGCGAGGATCGCGTTGGTGACCAACGCGGTTGCGCTGCGTAGCGCCTCCTTGTGGATGAACCGCCGCCGGACGTGCAACAGCTCGGCATAGCTCGCCTCTTCGGTCCCTGCGCTGACCCGCTTCAGACCGGCATTGGTGCCCAAGCCATAGAGGCACAGGACGAGACGCTGGCGCAGCGTATCAGGATCGAGGACGACCCGGTCGCCCGACGTCGTGAATTCCTCGAGAAATCCAGTTTGCCGGGCGGTCTCCATCAGCACGTCGATCAAATTCGTCATCGGCCAGCGCCGCTCGAGTTCTGTCTTGATCGCCTCCAGATTGGGGGCTGCCGGCAGCGGCTCGAAGGGCGTGATCGAAATCCGGTTCTTGCCCTGCTGGCGAAGCCGCACTTTGGTATTGCGCGGCATGTTCCGGTTCAGCGTGCCGAGCGCCTCGGTCATCTGTGAACGAAGGCCGGTGACAAACGCTCCTGCATCCTCGCTGCGGCCGAGTTCGCGATAATAGTCGGCGCGGCGTGTCTCGAAATCCTGCGGCAAATCTTCGTCTGGATTGCGGTAGCGGTCCGCTCCCACCACCCAAATCTCCTTACAGCGCAGACGCTCGCGTAAAGCGGTCAGGACGCAGATCTCGTAGTTGATGCGGTTGATCCGCGTACGCCCGTCGTCGTCCTTTTCCACGACCAGGTCCCGCCATTTGGGTGGCACGACGCCGTCCAGTGGCACGCCGTCTTCGGGCCGAATGACGCGCCGGCTGCCGCTCGTCCGGCGTAGCCAGTCGACCGCATCGAGCACCGGGCGATGCACCAAGTTATTCGAGCAAAATGACAGCACGCCCAATACCGCCGGAAGCATGCGACGATAATGACGCAGATACGAGACGCGCAGCACCCGGTGAACGCGCCGCTCGAAACCGTCCGAGGCCTTATGCTCGCGCACGATCGCCGCCAGTACATCGGCGCCGCCCGCTGCCGGGAATACGACATCGCGCACCATGCCCTCGGGCTGAAGGCAGGCCGCCTCGGCAATCCGGACCAGCAGCCCTTCTTTGCCGTGAACCCGCCCGACCTCGGCCACGAACGCCTTGAGCACCCGGTTTCGGGCCCGGCTACCAACCTTGTGAACGACCTCGATCAGCAGGTCGATCAGCCCGTCTGTGAGTTCGCGCTCCCGGTGCGCCAAGAAAAGCGCGAACAGCGCGTGGCGACGACCATCGGGGTGCCGGCGCATCGTCCAGGCGGTCTCGTTGATCACCCTGCGACGCAGAATCCGCGCAACGGGATCTCGCAAATCCGGCAAGGCCTCTGGGGACAGCACATGCTGCTTCACAAAGGCAAGCCGCCGGGCCGCCACCAATATGTTGTCGATATTAGGCTGGCCCGGATCTGCTTTCAGCGCCGAAAAACCCGTGACGCTGCCCTCGTTGGCAAGCGAAGCATCAAGCCTCTTCCCGTGCTCGGAGGATACGAACGACGCAATCCTCTCGAGCACCTGATCCTCGAACGTGCGGCGGGCCGTGGTGATCAGCGCCGTCAACGTTTCTTCTTCGGGCGCCGCAATCTGGTGCGCGACGAACCATCCAAGAAGACGGTCCATCATCCCGGAAGCTGGCAAGCCCAACGGGCAAAGCTCGGAGCCAGTCCACGCAGCTGCTGCCTGCATGTCTTGTCGGCGCGCCCGGCGAAATCCCAAATGGTCGAGAATCTCGGCGCGATGCCGTCGTCCCGATCGGCCGAGCCAGTCATAGCCCTCAAGGTCTGCAGGCGATGCTCCGATCTGCTCGGCAAGATACGCTACCGCGGTATCCGGAAACTCACCGGCACCGCGACCAAAGCGTCCTGTCGTACGGTACAGGAGCAGCTGCGCGGCAAAGCCGAGCCGGGTCGCCGCAGGCTTTGCGTTCAAAAGCGCGAAATCTTCGAACGCCAAACTCCAGCGGCCGGCGAGCTCCTGCTCCATCCCCCAGATACTCACCACCGACATTGTCTTCTCCGGCCCGCTTGTTTCACAACATTCGAGTACCGGAACGCAACAGTCAACCGCGCGGACCGTTTCCGATCCGTTCTACGAGATGGCCGTTTTTCGACCTATGAGGTGACTGGGCCGGATCGGCGTTGCCGGCAATCTGAAGCAGGTAGCGGCCGGGCGTCAGCTTGAAATCCACCATCTTGCGAATGGCCGAACAGGTTGGGCCATGTGCGTGCGTGGCAGAGGTGACGGCTTTTCCGTCACGCACCACATCGACCCATGCTCCGGCCCCGAGCGCGATGCGGTAGGTGCCGGTTGTTGTCACGGTGAAGCTCGCCAGACCACCATGACTTGCGGGCTTTCCAGCCTTCTCGGGCGGAACAGCATAGCGCACGGCCGACGTCGGCATCAAACGCAGCGCAGCCGTCTGTCCTACGGAAAGCGAAGCCCGCGATGCCGTGCCGACTGACGTGGCGGCGGTGCGAGGCACGCTGCTGGACCACTTAGCAAGCTCGGGCGGCAGCGTCGTCGTCGTGGCGGAGCAGTCTGGCCGAGGCGCTGTTTCTTGAGCACCAGCGACCGAGGCCAGACCGAGCGCGATCGTTGTCACCATCATTCGCATGGAAAATTCCCCTTCGACATAGCTCTATATCCCGTCATATATCGTCCGTCGATGGCGGTGATGCCAAGAGGGGGAATGATATGCGTCGTCCGTCAACTCGCCACGGCTTGGCCGCTCTTGCGCTGGCGATGCTGCCGACGCCAATTTTTGCCCAAGCCGTCGAGGAGCCGCCGGCGGACGACAAGACATTTGGGCTGGGGCAGATCATCATCGTTACCGGGCAGCGCCCGGAGGGTGTCGATATCGGCGGCTCGACCGTCAATTCGGAGGCGATCTACACCTTCAACCGCAACAGTCTGGACGAGGCGGCGAACCTTATTCCAGGCGTCAGCTCGTCCAACACCGGCGGCTCGCGCAACGAGCGGCTGATCTTCGTGCGCGGGTTCGATCGCTTTCAAGTCCCGCTGTCGATCGACGGCATCCGGGTCTATCTCCCCGCCGACAACCGGCTCGACTATGGCCGCTTCCTCACCCCCGACATCGCCGAAATACAGGTCGCAAAGGGTTACGCATCGGTGCTTGACGGTCCCGGTGCAATGGGCGGCGCGGTCAATCTCGTCACTCGCAAGCCGACCAAGGCGATCGAGGCGGAGGCGCGCGGCACGATCAGCGGAGATCGCGGCGTTGATTATGCCGGTTACAACGTGTTCGGCCTGCTCGGCACGCGGCAGGACAAGTTCTACGTCCAAGGTTCCTTTACCCGCAATTTTCAGGATCATTGGGATTTGGTGGGAGGGTTCATGCCGACCGCGAACGAGGATGGCGGCGCGCGCGAGTTCACCCGCACCAGCGACGAGCGGATCAACCTGAAAGCTGGCTTCACGCCGAACGCGACTGATGAGTACGCGATCAGCTACACCCGGCAGAAGGGGGAGAAGAACGCGCCGATCGAGACGACCGTGCCGCTCCCGGTACAACGCTACTGGTCATGGCCTTACTGGAATATCGACAGCATCTATTTCCTCTCGACCACGGCGCTAGGCGACCGCGCGACCTTGAAGACCCGCGCCTATCGCAACACGTTCGACAACCTGCTGCGGTCGTTCGACAGCCGCGCGCAGAACACGCAGACCCTGCCCCGCGCCTTCAACAGCTACTATGAAGACGAAGCCTATGGCGGATCGGCGCAGCTCGATGTCGAGCTAACCCCGGCCGACACCTTCCGCGTCGCCGCTCACTACCGCCGCGATCGGCACGTCGAATATCAGCAGGTGTTCCCTTCCGGCTTTACCGAGCCGGATCAGGTGAATGAGGAAGACACATGGAGCATCGCGGCGGAGAATACGCTGGTGCTATCCCCTGCCCTCACCTTCATCACCGGCGTCAGCTACGATTGGCGCGACCTGAAACGCGCCGAGGAATATGGCACGCCGCCTGGCGGCGGAGCTTCGCGGGTGTTCAGCTATCCGATCCGCAACGCCGATGCGGTGAACGGCCAGGGCCAGCTTGTCTGGACGCCTAATGACGCCACCCGCCTTCATGCCAGCATATCGTCGCGTGCGCGGTTTCCGACCATCTTCGAGCGGTTCAGCTCCCGCTTTGGCGGGGCCACGTCCAACGCTGACCTCAAAGCCGAACGCGCGACCAACTATGAAATCGGTGGTGCACGCACATTCGGCCCGGTCAGAGCAGAGGGGGCGCTGTTCTACTCGCGCCTTGACGATGTGATCGTCGCCTTCCCGCTGATCTTCAACGGCCAGGCCGTCACCCAGAGCCGCAATCTCGGCAAGGGTGAGTATTACGGCGGCGAGATCGCATTGAGCGCCGCGATCGGGGGCACGCTGAACGTGGGCGCGAACTACACCTACACCAAGCGCGACCTGAACGACCCGTCAAACGCCGCCTTCCAGCCGACCGGCGTCCCCACCCATAAGGGGTTCGCCTATGCCGACTGGTCGCCGATCGACCGGCTCCATATCGTGCCCAATGTCGATATCGCGTCTGATCGTTGGGTCACCAACACTGCCGGAACGCGGTTCTTCCGCACGGGCAGCTACGTTCAGGCGAACTTACGGGTCGATTTTGAGGTCATGAACGGCATCGAGATTGGTGTCGGCGGGCGTAACCTGTTCGATGACAATTACCAGCTTGCCGATGGTTTCCCGGAGGCCGGGCGCAGCTTTTTCGCCAGCGTGCGGGCGCGCTATTAGGTGTCAAAACCGTTCGGTTGTGACACCATAACAAATCTACTCCGCTGCTACGGCACCGCCAATCGGCGGCACCTCTTGCCCCGCATTCTTAGAGTGTCGCTTGCGCTTTGCAGACACGCGAGCGCCGCGCTTCTTTGCCCAAATAACTATTCCGGTCACGCTCAGAATCACGACGCCCAGCCCCATGAGAGTAACGAACACATCATACGGCCGCCCCCAGATCGCAGCCATGTGCAGATCATACATCCAGCGCGTAACTGTATCGCCCGCCTTATTGTCGAGCGGGGATGAAAAGTCTCGCCGCGCTCCGGTATCGGCGTCGAAGACAACGCTGGTCGCGCCATATTGTTTGTCGGCACGGTCGGCACTGCTGCTGACCGAATAATGGAACGTGCCGGTTGCGGCATCATGATAAAGACCGGTTTCGGATCGCTGTGTCAGACTGCGAGCTTGCAGTTCGGCCACCATGAGCGACCGCCCACGATCGAGCGCGCTGCGCCAGGAAAGACCAGGCACCGGCTTGGGGGCGGGCAGCACGGGTATCTCCGCCGCTTCGCGGAAGGCAAAGATCGTGCGCATCACAGGCGTGTGGACCTGGCTGAGATTGAAGCCGACCGACGACCAGGCGAATACGAACAGCATCGCCCACAGCCACAGCCCGCCCGCGCGATGCAGGTCCACGTTCAGCTTATAGGCGCTCCACCCGCGCCGCACCGACCATGACGGGCGCCAGCGGGCCAGCCATGACGCCGGCATGCGGGCGGGCACACTGGAAACGCGCCGCGCCGGAAAGGTCAGATACGCGCCGACGAATGTGTCGATCGTCCAGAGCAACGCGACGATACCGAACGTCCAAGTGCCGACCGTGCCAAGCGCGAGCGAATAGTGAAGCTGGTAGAGGAATGGCATGATCGCGACACGGCCATCCAAAAGGCTGCCGCCGTCCCAGCGGGAAAGCACCCTTCCGGTGTAGAGATCGACAGCCAGTTCCGGCTTGGCCGCGCCCTCTGCATATAGGAACAGCGCTTCGCCGGGCCGGCTGTTCAGGGGCAGATAGGCGATTGCCGCGCCAGGCGTTTGCGCCGCTGCCATGTCCCGCAGCATCGCCGGATCGACAGGCGTAGCGCCGGCCTGCGGAGCGTCGATACGGTAGAGTTCGGGCGCGAGCGCCGCCGACAGCTCGTGATGCCAGACTAACAGCGCGCCAGTTGCGCCAGCCACGATCAAGAAGCCGGCCATCACCAGCCCGATCCAGCGATGCATCAGCACCCATAATGGCCGCCCAGGAAACCCCGCAGGCGCGAGCCTGCGGGCAGCCGCCGCCCGCAGTTCCGGTGCCCTGGAGGTCGCAGCCATAGGCTAAATCGTCGTTTTGATGCTGAGATAGCCGATACGCGGCGAGCCCCAGACATAGTTTTCGACAAACCTTTTGTTGAAGACGTTGTCGACACGGACCCGAAACTCGACATCACGCTTGCCGATGGTCATCCGGTATCGGGCGCCGAGATCGACCGTTCCGAACGCTGGATATCTGAGTTCATCGTTTGGCAGGGAGACCTCACGCATGGACTGTCCGGCAAGAGCCGCTGTCAGGGTCAGGCCGGTTACATACTGCGGCGCATATTCAGCTGCCAATGCGACTTGCCAACGCGGAACACGGACCGATCGTGAACCATTGACGGCAGGATTCGCGTCCTGCGCGATGACAGCATCCAGATAGGTCACGCCGCCGGTGAGCAGGAATTCGGTCAAAA
Source organism: Polymorphobacter multimanifer (assembly GCF_014205635.1). Lineage (GTDB taxonomy): Bacteria > Pseudomonadota > Alphaproteobacteria > Sphingomonadales > Sphingomonadaceae > Sandarakinorhabdus > Sandarakinorhabdus multimanifer. The sequence goes on along the minus strand of NZ_JACIIV010000033.1, from coordinate 15,794 downwards.
CCTTGCCGGAAACCAGCAGTTCGCCGCCCCGATTGCGTTGCAGGCCTGATCGCTGAAACAGCGTGCCTGGCCCGAGATAATAGTCATTGGGCCGCTTGATCTGGAAGATTGCGCCGCTGAGCTGCGCCGCGCCAATCGCGCGATCCCATTTGAAACCGGCCTCATATTGCTCGCTAACGACCGGGGGCAGCAGGATATTTGGATTTGTTGCATCAACCGGCGCGCGGCTACCGCGTTCCAGGCCCTGAGCGTAGTTGGCATAGAGGGACAGCCGCGATGTGGGATCGATCATGATGCCGACGAACGGCGTTGTCTTGCTGCCGCCGGGTTCAGACACCGTAACGGTTGCGCCGGCCTGACGACTGGCAGCGGAAATCGATGAGTAACGAATGCCGCCGAGGATGCGCGACCAGGACGTCGGCTCGACCATATAGGACACCAGCACACCATATTCGTCGCTGAACTGATCAGCACCGCGATTGAGCGCCCCCGGAGGGGTTACCGGGGCAAGGGGGCCGGTGTCGATATTGTAACGGCCAACGGTCCCCGAACCGAATACGCCGCTGCCGGTCTTGCCGTTGGTGTATTGGCCTGTGACGGTTAGCTTGTGCGCCACCGCCCCTGTTTGAAACTTGTAGGTGGCAACAAGGCTTGCCCCAAGGTCATTGGAAGTGAAGAGGCCGGGGAAGTAGAAAAAATCGACCTCTCGATTGGCATCGATGCGACCTCGCGCGCCACCCGAAAAAAATATTTCGCGATAATCCGCATATTGGGCTGCCGCCACTAGGGTGAAGTCGGGACCGATCTGTTGGACGATGCGGAAGTTGATGGTTTTGTTCAGGACATCATATTTTTCCGGACTGCCGAAATTGTAGTTCGTGTTGGCGAGCTTCGTTTGCAGGCGTCCGGCGGTGTCGAACAAGGCGGGATCACTGAGCACATCTCCGTCGGTGATCGAGCGAAGGAAGTTTCCATCGAGGAAGATCTGCGTTGATTCGCTGGGCTTAAAGTTGAATGCTGCGGCCGCGATTATGCGCTCGGCAGTCACGCCATCGAGGTAGGTGTCTCCAGCCTCTCCGGCGACGTTCAGTCGGAACCCGGCTTGTTCGCCGAACTGCCCCTCGGCTTCGACATGCCCGCCAAAGCTGCCGACGCTGCTCGCGCGGCCGGTCAGGGTAATGCCGGTCCTGCCCCGCGGGCTCTTGGTTACCACGTTGACCGCGCCGCCCGGCGACATGAAGCCATAGGCAAAGCCGGAAACCCCGCGCAGGACCTCCACCCGCTCCACCGCCTCGGCGGGGGCGGCGTTCCAGCTGAATCCCTGCGGCAGGCCGTTGCTCATGTAGCGGTTCACGAGGAAACCGCGGATAGTGCCGGTGCTGACACTGCTGCTAAGTTCCGACGACGCGTTCGTAGAGGTGAAGCTCGGGTCCGCAAACAGCATCTGGGAGAGATTGAGGGCGTCGCGGTCTTCGATCGTTTCGGCATCGACCACGCGGATGCTCAACGGCACATCGCGAACTGAAATGCCACCGATGACGTCGAGCTGGCTGTCCCGGCGGCCGGTTACGAGGATCGTCGTTTGATCTTCGGCGGCCGTCAAAGCGACTGTTAGCCCATCAATTTCCTGATTCTGCGCTACCGCCGGTGCAGTAATGCCGACCAGAGCCACCGATGCCAACAATATGCGAATCATTATCAACGTCCTTCGCCGCAGGCTAATAATGCGAGTGATTCGCAGTGTCTAGACACATATTGACGAATGCTGCGGTGTCACAACCGGTCGGTTTTGACGCGCCTTTGCACCCGAGCATTCCTGCGGCTTTGGAGGTGCCAGTATCGGGGCGCATTCCGCATCGCGGTTTTGGTCCAGCTAACCTATTGAGAAAGCGAGTTATGTCACTCGGTGTCAAAACCGACCAGTTTTGACACTTTGACCCGTCAAGCGCAGCTTGCTCGCGGATGGCGGACAGTCTGCTAAGGTGAGCCATGCTCGTTCGCTCGATCGCCCTCACCCTCCTGCTGGCTGGCTGCGTCACCCACCCGCTCGCTCCTACTCCTCACGCGCCTCTCGCATGGCGGCCGGTCGAACTGTTCGATACCACCCGCCAGCGGCCTGTTCCGGTCGTGCTCTATGGCGCGGCGCGCGCTAGGCGGCCGAAGCCGCTCGCAATCATCTCGCATGGCTACGGTGGCCACAGCACCGATTACACGTTCATTGCCAGCGCGCTCGCTCGCCGCGGCTATATCGTCGCATCAATCGAGCATCTGGAACGCTCTGGTGATCCCCGAATGGCCAACAGCGGCAACTTAGTGGAGCTGCGGCGACCAGTATGGCAAATCGGCGCCGATAGCATCGGCTTCGTCATAAGTGAGCTGCGCCGCCGAGGGCTCGCCGATCACACTCGCGTCGTTCTCGTTGGTCATTCCAATGGAGGCGATATGACGATGTTATTCAGCTCCCAACATCGAGGTGATGTGCAGGCGGCCTTCTCACTCGACCATCGCCGTATGCCTGTTCCTCGAACGGCGCGACCGCGCATTTGCTCAGCCCGGTCAAACGATTACGCTGCTGATCCCGGCGTGCTGCCGGTGGCGGCCGAACGGGACGCGCTCGGGATGGTGATGGCGGAAGTGCCGGTGAAGCATAACGACATGTTAGACAGCGCCTCACCCCAACAGCAACAAGCTATTCTTGAAGTGCTTGCCGCCTGTTTAGATGGTCATCTGGTCAAGCAACATAGCTAAGTCAAAACCAACCCGTTGTGACACCGGCACCAGAAGGCGACTTGCCAATCCTAGACACGTAGTCAACTGTTGATTCCATTTCACGGAAAGTAGAACTCGCCATGCTGAAGATTGCTATCTGGAGTAGCCTAGCAGCTGCCTCGGCTTCCATTTCTCAACCAGTGGCTGCGGCGCAAGATGTAGTTGCACCGAGCTTCGCCGACTTGAAGGCTCTCGTAGGTGTTTGGCAACAAGCCGACAAGCCGGACTCGCCCCTGCGAATCCGGTTTTCATTGACCGCCGGTGGCACGGCAGTCGTAGAGGAGTGGTTGCGGGGTAGCCAGCCTCATTCAATGACGATCTATCATCGCGATGGCAAAAGTCTGATCGCTACGCATTACTGCCCTCAGGGCAATCAACCACGCCTGGCAATGCTGCCACCGTCAGCCGCGAAGGTGCTGCGCTTTAAATTTCGCGACGCAACCGACCTCGACGCGGCGCGCGAATCCTATCTGGTCGCGCTTGCCTTCGATCTCTCTCGCGAGGGAAGGATCGTGCGAAGCGAGACGTACCGTCGTGAGGGCAACAACGAAGCCTCGGAAATGCAGTTGGTTCGCGAGCAACAGTCGGGTGTCAAAACCGAACGGTTGTCAGTTTTCAAAGTGGGTGTCATCGGGGCAATGGAAATCCGCCACTTTTGACGCTTCGATTCTCATAGTGGATGTCACTGGCGCTCGAAGTGGGTGTCAGCAGCCGACATTTCGCCCGAAGGCGATGTCAGCAGATTGTCCCCAAACCGTTCCGAGAAGTTTATGTACAAGAGCTGTTTGTAGACACTATTTAGGGACTATCGAAGCCGGATTCTGTCGGCACCTCACTGCCGGTCCACAAACCGAGCGGATTAGGGACGAGAGGTGACACGATGCCGGATGTGCTGGGCTATGCCCGCGTCTCCACCAGCGATCAGGATCTTGAGGTGCAGCGTCGTCGCCTGCGCGACGAGGCCGGCGCGATCAAAGTGTTCGATGACATCATATCCGGTAAGCGCTTCGATCGGCCGGGTTTGACCGAGATGCTGGACTTCTGCCGTGCCGGCGACACCATATGCGTGGTGCGTCTCGATCGGCTCGGTCGTTCGCTCAAAGAGCTGCTGGAAACGATCGACATGTTTAAGGCGCGAGGGCTGGCGTTCCGATCGCTGGAGGAACGGCTCGATACCTCGTCGGCTGCCGGCGAGCTGGTGTTCCATGTATTCGGCGCCATCGCCCACTTCGAGCGCCGACTGATCGTCGAGCGCACCCGCGACGGGATCGCGGCGGCTCGCGCCCGCGGCAAGGTTCCCGGCCGCCCCACGCTCGACGCCGACAAGCTGACGTCGGCACTCAAGTTGATCGAGGCCGGTGTGCGCCCCGTCCAGGCCGCAAAGCAGCTCGGGCTTGGCCGGTCCACCCTCTACCGCGAACTCGCTCTGATCCGCACCGCCGCGCCAGACACTCCGGCGCTGGAAGCTAAGGCATGAAAAAATCACGACGCGACACGCCGCGGCAGCTAGGCTCTTTGGATAGCGGACCTCTCTCCGACGGGCTGCTAATGCACTCGATTGCCGATGGTCCGCCAGACGGGAAAGAGAACGATGAATAGGATAGCGGGATGGGGCCAGCACCACTGGTTTTTCCTGCTGCTACCGTTCTGGCTTGTTGCCGCGCTCGGCTTCCGCGCTACCCACCCTTGGTCGGAACAACCCGCGCTGGGTGAAGCGGCAACGCTCTTCGATTGGTGCGTGTTCGTACCTGCTCTCTACGTCCTCTGCTATCGCACCATGCCGCGCCGAGCGTTGATGCTGCGGACGCTTGCTCTGGTATGCAGCGGCATTTGGATTGCCGGCAAGATCGTACCTGCCGCAGCCGAAAGCGTGCTGACCGACCTAGGATGGCTGCGCAGCGCGGGTATCACCGTGCTGGTGCTTTTCGAGGGATTAGCATTGGTCGCGATGCTGCGCGTTATATTTGGCGCTGCTCCCAACGCAGCGGAGTTGGAGCGGCAGGGCATCCCGCCACTGATCGCCAGAATGATGCTGGCTGAGGCCCGTTTCTGGCGATGGTTATGGACGCGGCTGCGCGGGCGATGACATGGACTTCGGCACGCCGCTGACATTGTCTTCGAAAACTGACACGACCGCCCTGAACCGCGGCGTGTCCCAAATCTCCCTCTTGCTTCGCTGAAGGATTCACGCGCCGTTCTACATATGATAATGTCCTTTATCGTATGTAGAATCTTGCAGTGAGCCTTGCGTCATGTTAGAAAAAAGCATGGATAACGCCCTCCCCCAAGATCGCGTCCAACTCCTCCGCGCCTATGCCGCCGGTCAACTCGGTACGCGTAGCGCGATTGAGCGGCTCGGGATGCGCGACTACGCCGATCTTGTCATCGCGCTGGCCCAGGATGACCTCGGCTTGCCTAAACCGGCCGAAACATCGGCGCACATGGCGCATGTCGCGCGCGCGCGGGCCATTCTCCAGCCGCGATTGCGTCATGGCGGCTAAGGTCACCCTTATCGTCACCGATGCGCCACCTCTCATCACGCTCGCTGCCGCGCAAAGCCTCGATTACCTGCTTTATCCCGATCTGCCAGTGATCGTGCCGGACGCCGTTTTTTACGAAGCGACTGGCACCGCCGGCAAACTCGGCGCGCAGGAGATTCTCGACTGGTATCGCGCCCACGCCGATCGCGTCCGCATCGAGCCGACGCAGACGTTTCAGAACGAGATGATACTGCGCGAAAATGCCGGATACCGGCCGGCGCGCGACCTTGGCGAGCGCGCGGCGGTCGAGGTGGTCCGAAACTATCCGCTGCCAGACCAGGCTCGCGCGCTGCTTCTGAGCGACGATCGCGACGCCGAGCGGTTGGTGATTGTCGATCCCGATCGACTGATCCTGCTGACGACATGGGATTATCTGCGGCAGCTTGAAGAGGCGCAACGCATTCAATCGGCCGATGCGGTGATCGAGGCAGCGCAGCAAGCTGGCCGCAATCCGCCCAAGCGCGATCTTTGGAGTGGCCATGACCCCGAGATACGCGATGCCGTCAGAGCGGTACTTTCCGGCGATCACAGTCCTGCGTCATGAACGTCCCCGTAGCCCTTAAATGGCGGTCGTTCGACCGAACCATAGACGAGGTGCGCGCTAAGTTCGAGGATAGGCCGACGGCAGAATTGGAGGCCTTGATTGACGAGGCTGTCGCCGCAGCGCGCCAATGCCGTGTTCCCAAGCCCAGCAGCCGATGATCGCACAGCGGTGCATGAACCAGCTCGCTCCCCTACCCTCTCCTGCATTCGCGCTCCCAGCCCTTGTGGCATCGGCGGACGATCGCGCGCAGCTTCGCTTCCTAGAGTTTTTCGCGGCCAATATCCGCAATCCGCACACGCGGCGTGCCTATGCGCGCGCGACGGGAGAGTTTTTGGGCTGGTGCACCGAGCGCGGCGTGACGTCGATTGCGGCAGTGCAGCCGTTGCACGTCGCGGCCTGGATCGAGGGACTAGGCCGCGAGGTTAGTGCGCCTACGGTCAAGCAGCGGCTTGCAGGTGTGCGTCACCTGTTCGACTGGCTTGTGACGGGCCAGGTGGTGCCGATGAACCCGGCGGCGTCGGTACGAGGCCCTGCGCACAGCGTCCGTCGCGGCAAGACACCGGTGCTGGCACCCGACGAGGCACGACGGCTGCTCGACAGCATCGATGTGACCACGCCCATAGGCTTGCGCGATCGGGCGCTGATCGGGTTGATGATCTACTCGTTTGCACGGGTAGGCGCGGCACTGGCGATGCGCGTCGAGGACGTGTTCGTGCAGAACCGGCGGCTCTGGGTCCGGCTGCATGAGAAGGGTGGCAAGCGCCACGAGATGCCGTGCCACCACAACCTTGAGGAATATCTGACCGCCTATATCGATGGATGCGAGCTACGCGAGGATCGTAAGGAGCCGCTGTTCCGCACGATCGCGCGCGGCACCAGGCGACTAAGCGATACCCCCCTGCCCCAAGCCAGCGCATTCCAGATGGTGAGGCGGCGTGCCAGTGCGGCCGAGATCGAGACTGCGATCGGCAACCACTCGTTTCGCGCAACCGGGATCACCGCCTATTTAAAAAACGGCGGAACGCTGGAGCGTGCCGCGACGATGGCGAACCATGCTTCGACCCGCACCACTCAGCTCTACGATCGCCGACCCGATGACGTCACGCTGGACGAGGTAGAGCGGGTAATGATCTAAGCTTGACCCGACGCCCCTCACTCTGTTGAGTAAGCCTCTTCGTTTATTGGCAACGTCGATTTACCGATATGTGAACCAAGCCGGGCGCAAGTCGGTTACGAATGGGCGGCACAGCCGAGAGCCACCGCACGAGCCCCATGCGTCGCGGAAACGGATCGGCAAATGTCGCGGCAGTTAAGATGGACAGGCCGCCAACCGATGCAATGAACGCCGGAATTGAATTCAGACGGATGCCCCACGGCATAGGGGGTGCTGTGTAGGCCCGAGTGATCTTGAGGCCGCGCAGGGTCTTGCGAGATAGCCAGGGCGGGATGGTATCGAAATAGAGCTGCGCTCCCGGAAGCCGTTGCGCGATATTGTCGAGAAGTTTGCGCACCTCGTTCTCTTGAAAATACATCAGCAAACCTGCTGCCGAGATAAACGGCGGCGGGCCGTCCGCCACAGCGTCCATCCAGCGCGTATCCAGCGCCGAACACGACATGTTCTGCGCTCTCGGATCGTCTGGCAGCAGCGCGCGCCGCGTTGATATCGCCTCGGGAAGGTCGACGCTTATCCACCGGACAGCGTCGTTGCCAATACGCCACAATTGGGTTTCGAGGCCCTCTCCCAAGGCGACTACCGTTCCCGCCGGCTCGGCACGAAGATAATTGACGATCAGGTCGTCGCCGACCCGCGCACGGATGGCGTGCAAGACGCTGGGTCGGCCGAACGTACCGGCGAAATCATAATCGATCCGCGCGACCAGCGCGGCGGCCATCGGATCTTCGATCAGTCGATCAACGCGCGTATGTTCGATTGCCCTGTTCCACAGCGGCCAAAGCATTGTCTCCGGAACGCCGGAAAGATCGACCCGAACCTTGCTGTCGTCGCCGTCGCGCATCACCATTTGTGGCTAACCTGAAGGCCAAAGATGCGCGGCTTGCCGACACCGGCATAATAGGTGCCGTCGAACCCGAACGCGAAATTGGTGTAGGCGCTGCTGGTATAAACAAGTTCGTCGGTGAGATTCTCGACATAAAGTCGGGCGGTCCAGCGATCGGTTTCCCAGCCGATCTGCGCGTTCAGCAGCACGACCGCATCCTGCGTGGCCAGATTTTCCGGATTGAGCGGCGTCCGCCCGGTGGCATTGGCTTCACCGCGCACGAACAGTCCGCGCCACGGGCGCCAACTTGCGGCCAATGACGCATCATACTCGGGCACCAGCTTGACCTTGTTGCCGGTGAAGTCCTGCGTCGCTGAGAAGCGATAATCGGTGTATTTGGAATCGACATAGCCAAACGATGCCGACAGATCGAGTTGCGGCGTTAGCTTGCCGGTCAGTTCGACCTCGAAACCACGGCTGCGGATCGCCGCGTCCGATGTGATGAGGTTGGTCGAGATCGCCTGACCCGCCGCGTTCACCAGGACATTATATTCCTGCCAGTTATCGGCATCGATGATGAACGCCGCGCCCGACAGCAACAGTCGCCTGTCGAGCAGTTCGAGCTTCGCGCCGACCTCATAGCTCCACAGCGTTTCGGGACCATAGCGCGCGAAGTCAGTCGTCACCGCGCTGGTCGCCGCGCCCAGATTGAACCCGCCCGGAATCCAGCCCTTCGCGGCCGATGCATAGAGCAGCAGCCCGTCATTGACCCGCCAGTCGAGCGAGACCTTGGGCAGCAGTTCCTCATAACTGTCGTTGAGGTCTTCAGCCGGGAACACAAAGCTGCCAAATGGCCCCAGGTCGAGCACGCCGGCGAGCTGGTTCTTGTCGCGCTCTGCACGCTCGTAGCGCAAACCGCCGGTCAAGCGCACATTGGCAAGCACCGGCACCGTTACCTGCCCGAATGCCGCATAATCGCGCGAACGGCTGCTTTGGAGGGGGGCAGGCGAATAATCGTCGAGCCCGCCCGGACCGACCAGCGTGGCAAGGATCTGGTCCTCTCGGCTGCGGTAGTGATTAAGGCCGACGACCCACTGGACCTTGTTGCCGCGCGGCGAGGACAGCCGCGCCTCGAAGTTCCAGAAGGTCTCGTCATCGTCGCTCGCGCCCGCGGCACCCAATAGCGCGGTCAGGTCGAGATCGGTGCCCTGCGAATCCGACGATAGGCTGCGCCACGAAGCGTTGACGTCGAGCACCGCACCGCCAAAATCATAATTCACGTTGCCGCCGACCAGATACTCGTCCTCGACGGTGCGCTTGGGTGCGTCGTTTAGCAGCGTGTAGCGGCCGGAAGTCCGGCCGCCGTTGAACGCGGCCGAGTAGTTCGCGTCATAGCGCGCGCGGTCGATCGGCAAAAACTCCTGTTCGTAAAGCCCCGGCGCACGCAGCAAGGCCGCCGACGTCACCAGATCGACGGTCAGCCGCTCGTTCGGCGTCCAGCGCAACTTGCCCTGGACGAAAGTCTCACGGATCGCGCCACGCTCGCCGATCGACGACGCCTCGTTGCGGACGAACGAGTCGGCATTGTTGTAGCTGGCGACGAAGGAACCTGTCAGCACGTCCTTGATGAGGGGGCCACCGAGGGACAGCCGCGCCTCGCCGCCCATGTCGCCGTTGAACGTGAACAGCGATCCGGTCGCTTCCGCCTCGAAACTGTTCGAGGGCGCGCGCGTGCGGATGACGATCAGCCCGGACTCGGTATTCGCGCCATAAAGCGTTCCCTGCGGGCCGCGCAGCACTTCGATCTGCTCGACCGCCCCCAGGGCCTGGTCGCGCAGCTTCCGGAATGGGATGCCGTCGATATAGACAGCGGCGCGGTTGACGATGAACGGGTTCGATTCGATGCCCCGGATCGTTACATAGGTGCCGCCGACCTGCCCGAGCTGGTTGAACTGGACATTGGGGACATAGTCGTCGATCTGCCGCAGGCTGTCGATGCGGGCGTCACGAATGAACTGTTCGGTCAGCACCGTGGCAGCGATTGGGGCATCGGCTAGCCGGGTATCCTGCCGGGTGCCGGTTACGACGATCTCATCGACCGTGGTGATGTCCTGCGGCGCCAAGTCTTGCGCCACCGCCCCTGTGGCAGAGGCCATCCAACTCACGCTGCCGAACAAAACGGCGCTGCCCAATCGTCTCAACCCTGACATAGAACCTCCTAATTGCGAACCATTTGCAACTAAAGGGCCGAGCGATGATACACAATATCACGCACTTGCGTTGGTCAGCGTTTGTCATGCGCTAGCCGGAATGGTGCGTGCGCATGTCCTGCGGTCGGATACCGAACCGTCGATGGATGGCATTCGATAGATGCGAAGGCGTATAGCCGACGCGACGGGCAGCTTCGGTCGGCGACATACCCTGCTCCAGCAAGATCGCTGCCAGGTCCAGCCGACGCGCGGTCACATAGGCAGCAATCGATGTTCCAAAGCAGGCCCGAAATGCGTCGGTCAGCGAGCGCGCGTTGATGCCGACTTCGCGCGCCAGTTCGATCAATGACGGGGGATGGTCCAGCCTGCGCTCAAGCACCTCTCTCGCCGCATATGCATAACGCTCGTTTCGCAGAGGAAGCTTCCCCGTCAGCGCACAACCGGTCAACCAGGTTAACGCCAGCGCCGACATCTCCAAGGCGCGGGCTTCGAATGCAAGCTCGCGCGCCGCCCCCTGGAACCACGGATCAACCGGGGCACACAAACGACTGACAGCCCCCGGCGGAGCGTTCAATGAAGCCTGAAGCGGATTGCCCTTTTCGAGGGCCAGTTTGATCTCGTGCACCGCGTCGGTGCCCGTGTCGGCAATGTCATCGGTCGCCAGAAAAAGGCCGCAAGCGCGAGCCGATCGTCCAGAAACGCTGGAGTGAAAAGGCTGCGCTCCGTCAGGACAAAGCATTGCGGTTAGTCCCGCGCCGTTCAACGCAAACTCCCCAAGTCCTGCGGACCGGGTTTCTATCGAAGCAACGCCGCAGCCAAGGTGTAATCCAGGCGGAGTATGCGCCACGTAGGAAGTTGGCTGGAGAATCGTTTGTTCGGACCTCCAGAACACACTTGCTTGACCGGCAGAAGAATCGAACGATTGCCCGGATCCGCTCGTATTCCCGATCTTGCTGAGAGATTCGGCGCTCAAACGCTCCTCCGATGTAAGAATACTCTCATGGCCTTTGGATCACCGGACGCGGCATGATGCGGCAGCATATTTGTGGTGCTCGATAGTCTGGAGCCTCCATCGGCTCGCTCAGGCCGCCCGGACTTCCAGGGTCACGCCGGAGGCGCGTTGAGGCCGGGTCCGACTGGACGCGAGCGCGCACGGTGTCCTCGAAGTTGCGAGTGAGAGCCATCACGATTTCCCTTTTTTACTTGTCCCACCCATCCCTTGGGGCTTGGCCTTGGGGCTTGGCCTTGCGGCCCGGCCGGGGGTGGCGCGTGATTCGTCAGCACGCCAGCAACAGGGCGGCGGTCCCCTGCCCTTCCAGCAGTTTCACGGCCCTCTTGTCGAACGAGACGAAGGTCTCGGCACCGAGCCACTGACCGTCGAAGGCGATCACTCCATCCGCGAAGTCGCCGCCCGCTTCCAGCACAGCTAGACCGGCCTCGACCGTAGGGCGGTTCAGGACGACGTTGCGGGTGTTCATAAAGAGCCGGATCGCCGCTGCGATTGCGGTTCGGGACAAATCGTATCTGCGCTCCATGACCCACGCGAGTTCGCAAAGAGCGTGAACGCTGATCGCCACTGATTCGGCGTTTTTAAGCGTTTCGATCGCGATCTCTTGCTGCGCTTCGTCGCCGGGGACGACCACGCGAAGCAGCACGTTCGTGTCGGCAGTGATCCTCATTCCTTTTTCATGCCAGCCATGCCGGCCGCCGCGCCGGCTTCGGCGATAGCCTCGTTGATTTCCTCGATCGTGAGCCGGGCACCGTTGCCCTTGCCCGCAAGGAAGTTCCGCAGATCGTCCCAAGACCCTTTAGGCTGATCGGCCTTCAGCTCCGCCTTGCCATCGGGCAGCAGATCGAGCCTGATCTTGCCGCCAGGCTGGATGCCCAGATGCTTCAGCACGTCCTTTCTGAACGTGACTTGGCCCCGCGTGGTAACGCTCAACGTCGTCATGGTAATGCCTCCTAATCACCATAGAAGGTAATGCAGAAGCGCATTATATACAAGCGTGACGGGTTAGGAGGTCGAAATGGCTGGCAACAAGCACCGGGGACCGACCCTCGACAGCTTTCTTGAGAAGGAAGGCGTCCTTGGCGAGTTTCAGGCCAAGGCGATCGAGGAGGTTCGAGCCGACTCTATCACGAACAAGGATGACGACTTCGAGCTGATCCGAGGCACCGGCAACGTCTATGCCGATCTTGGCATGAAGAATCCGGAGGAGCGCCAGCGCCGGGTGATCGAGGCATCCGGCGACGCGAGCAAAAACCGCAAGTAATAGGTCTGGTGCCTGCCGCTGCGCGGCACCGCCGCTCTCAGTCGCTTCGCTTCCCAAGCCCGCAAGCGGTCTTGGCCCTGCCGGGTTCCGATCGGCTGGCGAGCGAGGATAGCGTAACGGATCGCCGCGCACCATTGACCGCCATGCCTCAATGGTTCACACGTGAACGTGTTCACATGCTCACACGTTCACGTGTTCAGGGGTTCACATGAAGGTCATCACTGTCATCAGTCAGAAAGGCGGCGCAGGCAAAACGACCTTGGCTATCCACCTAGCCGCAGCCGGTGCTGGCGCAGGGCTTACCGCGTTGATCCTAGACACCGATCCGCAGGCGACCGCGAGCCATTGGAGCGAGTGGCGCGGATCGTCCGACCTGGAGGTCGTCGATTGCGCCTCCCCTTCTCTCTTGCCCCGCAAGCTTCAGCAGGCGGCCGAACTCGGGGCCGACCTGGTGGTGATCGACACCCCGCCCCATGCCGACATCATGGTGCGGGAGGCTTGCAAGGTCGCGGACCTGGTGTTGATTCCCTGTCGTCCGCAAGCTTTCGATCTCAAAGCCGTCGAGATGACGGCCGAGCTGGTGCAGGCGGTCGGCAAGCCGGCCTTCGTGCTGTTCATGGGCGGCCCCCAGCGTGCGCCGACAACCTACCGGGATGCCCGCGAGCTGATCGAAGGTGGCGATGGCGTCGCCGGCATGGGTGTGGCCGTTGCGCCCGTCATGCTCACCCAGCGGGCGATCTATCATCACAGCACGGCGCAGGGGAAAACTGCGACCGAGCTGGAGCCTGACGGCAAAGCGGCCGAGGAGGTTGCCGCGTTATGGGCGTGGACAAGTAAACAAGTGAACGTGTCCACACGTTCACGAGTGAACAAGAAGCGGGGCGCGGCATGAGCAAGTTTGGCGCGATGAAGCAGCAGCGGGCGGAAAAGACTGGCACGATCGGCGACAGCCCCGATCCGACGACTGCAACGCCCGCCACCCGCGCTCAGACCCGGCAGGGCAAGAAGGCGGTGAGCGCCTATTTTAGTCCCGAGGTCAGTCGCGGCTTGAACATGCTGGCAGCCGAGCAGGGAACGACGTTGCAGGCGCTCCTTGGCGAAGCCATCGACCTGCTTATGCGGCACCACGGCAAGCATCCGTTCGGCGAACGGTAGCTGTCCACGTGTGAATATGTGAACGTGTGAACACAAAAATTAGGAGCTTGGGGGTGGCGAAATCGACAAACGCTAGGAAATCGACCGGCCCGGCTGCGGAGGTTGAAGAACCGATGCTGCCGATCGAAGCCCCACGCCGCCAGCGCAACCGGATCGGCAAAAAGTCGATCGCCGGTAAGTTCGACCCGGCTATTGCGCGAGCGTTCGCGATCCTTGCCGCCAAGGAGGACAGCACGATCGAGGCGATGCTGACCGAGGCCGTGCTTGATATCCTTCAGAAGTATAAGCAGCAAATAGAACGGTGAACGTGACCACACGTGAACAAGTGAACGTGTGAACACACAGTCTAATCTATGCGCGCGTTAGAACGCGCCTTTCCATCACTCTTATAATCTGACAGGCTTTGGTGTCGGCGGACTCGTTCGCCGATTCGCCGTGGCGATCGTAGTGGGTGGCACCGCTAGGGCCAAAACGACGAAAGCCCGGCTTGGCGGCCGGGCTCTCGGAAAGTCTGATTTGTGGGGGCGCGGGAAGCACCCGTGTTCTCTAGCAGGAACAGCCTCCCGCAGATCGGATGACAAGTCAACTCGAAAACGCTGTTTTCGAGAACGGGAGAGCTATGTCCATAAGGGATTGCCGCCAGCAGCCGGGCCGACCGATCGACGGGAGGTTCCATGCAAACTGTGTTCGAGGCCCTTCGAGGGGCAAGAGAGCGACGGCCAGGCCGTCAAACCGGCCAGCGGGTCCATCGCTACAGCCGCACTGAGGAGGGCCGGGAAGGGCGGTTCTGGCAGCCGTTCAGTCCCAAGAACGTCGCTCGCTTCATGCAGGCGGCCGAGAAATATGACCGGCTGAAACGGCTTGCCCATCGGCGCGAGCGCAACAACCGCGAGAACGGGGCAATCGGCCATGTCGGGCTTGAGGTGTTGCGCGAGCTGCTACGCCTGATCGACTACAAGACAGGGCGGCTCGATCCTGCGATTGCGACGCTGGCGCTTCGCATCGGCCGCTCGATCGCGGCTGTGGTGGATGCGCTCAAGCGGCTCAAGGCGCATGGCTTCCTCGACTGGTTGCGCCGTTATGTGCCGACCGGCAACGCGGGCCTGCGCGGCCCCCAGGTCAAGCAAACCTCGAACGCCTACCGCTTGATGCTTCCGCCGCAGGTGGAACGCGGCATGACCGCGCCACCGCCAGAGGACGACAGCGACCGGCGGCGAGCAGCGACCGAGGAAGGCAGGGCGATGATCGCCAGACTCCCGCTCGACGAGCAGCCAGCCCAGCTTATCGACGATCCCGGCCTCGCTGCGATCCTTGCCCGTCTCGGGCGTGGGATCATGGACCGGGAACGTGATTCCGAGAGGCAGAATGAATCCAGCCAGAGTTAGAAATATACAAGCGGAATTGGCCTAACGGCCAATGCGTAGTTCGTTTCGTGCCGCCTGCGGCGTCACCAGAGCGGCGCAAGCGCCGCTAGCTTAGCGAGGAAGAAGTTGGCGGGGGAGTTGCCGCTTTCTGCCCCAGGGCTGCCCAGGAGGGCCGCCAGAGAGCAGGAGAGGGGGGTCAGCTCCTTTGCCAGCCCCGGACGCGTCGGGGTCGCCAGCGGGGCTTATATCGCCTTCGCTGCGTCCGGTTTGTAAATCGTCAATCCCAACGGCGGACCCGCGGCGGCTGCTACTCGTGGCGAGTCCACTTTTCCCGGCCGGTCGCGGTGTGTGGACTTCGTATTCCCTATGACAGGGTCCGCCATCAGTCCGCCGCGACCATCGGCGTGACCGGCAATGACCGATCGGCGTCGGGATGATCGAGCAGGCGGAGCAGAATCTGCGACACGAGGTCAGGGGGCACTCCCTCCTCGAGCATCATCTCGAAGAACGCATCCTCGTTCGGCGTCGGGGTCATGTCCTCGATCGCGAGGTTGGCGCGCGACTCCGCCACGTCCTCGCGCCACATGGCGATTTCCGCCGGCGTGCCGCGCACGAAATCCATCGCGCGGATTTCGGCCCGGATCGCCTCGATGTCGAACTCGCCCATCAGCCTTCGCTCCCTTCCGCTTCCGCATCGAACGCCCGTTTGCCCCTTCGCTTCCAGAGCGTGAGCGCATCCCCTGCATCATCGCCCCGCGCGCGTCGGGCGAGATCGAGCAGCGCGCCGTAAATCGTGGCGCGATCGTCGTCGGTCAGCTCGACCAAGCCGGCTTTCTGGACCAGCCCGCCCAGCTCGATCAGGTGGCGCGTCCGTTCGCGGCGTTGCACGACCCAGGCCCTGCTATCCGTTCGCCGTAGGGCTGCTTCCGCGCGCAGTGTCGC
>NZ_JACIIV010000032.1 GCF_014205635.1 Polymorphobacter multimanifer | reverse complement strand
CCGATCGAGCGCCTCAACGGCGAGATCAAGCGGCGAACCAATGTCGTCGGCATCTTTCCCAACGAGGACGCCATCACCCGCCTCGTCGGCGCCATACTGCTCGAACAGAACGACGAATGGGCCGTCCAGCGCGCTCGCTACATGACACTGGAAAGTGTGTCGCAAATGAGCGATGATCCCACCGTCACGCTGTCATCCATGGCAGCATGATCAACCCGGCCAAGCCGGAGATCAAAGCGGCGAGACCGCAAACCTACACCACGCTGTGGGACACGATCCAGCGGGCACTCTTGGGGTTCAATTAACCCGCCGCCGTTCCAGCCGCAGCGCTGGCTACCGCTACCACCGCATCAAATCAGCATCACATCTCCCGACTGCGTTTTGGCCTTGGTGAGAATGGCGCCCGTTAAACGCGATAACGGCCGCGCAGAATCGTCTCTTGTCATAGCAAGGGATGCTGGGCCCCTAAACAAGCCGCGGACCTCACATGACTAAACCGGACGGTCCGATCGGTTGCCCTGTGAGCTCTAACCGATTGAAAAGATTGGTGCTCGAAAAGAGATTTGAACGATGGACCATCAAATCTGCATCTTATGTGCATCGCATCTGCCGACTGCTTTTTTGAGGTGTAGAGATTGCCTGCGAATTTCGGCCGTGTTGGGCGGGCGGAATCGTCTCTCGCCAGCGCAGGTGATGCTTGGCTGGGGGCTAACTCGCGGACATGACGAGCTTAAATCGGGCAGGCTCAACTGCCACCCGAAGTCTCGTTAGTCACTGAAAAGATTGGTGCACCCGGCAGGATTCGAACCTGCGACCTGCGGTTTAGGAAACCGTTGCTCTGTCCTGCTGAGCTACGGGTGCGGCCGGGAATCAAAGGCCATGGGCGCGGAGAGGATTCAAGCGATAATTTGCGGAGGACTGCTCGATCGGCGGCGGCCGACAGCTGAAAGGATGATGGCAATCCTATCCGTCCGAGCCGGTCGGTGGCCGAAAGGGGCGGGCGTGCTGGAGGGCGGGGATCTTGCTGCGGGCCGTTGCGACGTCTGCCAGGTCGATGTCGAGCACGCCGAGCCCCGGGGCCTCGCCCATGTCGAGCAACACCTCGCCCCAGGGGGACACGACGAGGCTGTGGCCATAGGTGGCGCGGCCATCGGCATGGGTGCCGGACTGGGCGGCGGCGATGACGAAGCTGCCGGTCTCGATGGCGCGAGCTCGCAGCAGCACGTGCCAATGTGCTTCGCCGGTGGGGCGGGTGAAGGCGGCGGGCACGGCGAGCATGGCCGCACCGGCTTCGGCAAGGGCGCGGTGCAGCGCGGGAAAGCGAAGATCATAGCAGATGGTCATCCCCAGCGCGCCCCAGGGGGTGGCGGCGACCACCGCTTCCTCCCCGGCCTGATAGGCGGCTGATTCGCGCCAGCTTTCGCTTCCCAGACTGACATCGAAGAGATGGATCTTGGCATAGCGGGCCGCGACCTCGCCTTCGGGACCGATGAGGAAGCCGCGATTGACGAACTTCTCGCCCGCCCCCTGCAGCGCCAGGCTGCCGAGCTGGACCCAGATGCCATGGCGGCCGGCTGCTTCGCGCACCGCTGCCAGCACCGGATCATCGGCCTCGGCGCGGACCTGGCTGGCGGCGCGCGCCCGGTCCCGATCGAGGAGGCCGCTCATCTCGGGGGTGAACAGCATCTCGACGCCCAGCGCCGCTGCGGCGCCCACCTGCCCGGCAAGCGCCACCGCCTCGGCGGCGGGGTCGATTCCGGTCGTGGTCTGGAGAAGGCCGATGCGCATCAGGCGAGCAGAGGGTCCAGTCCGCCGCGGCGATCGAGCCCGGCCAGATCATCGCTGCCGCCGATGTGGGCGCCGTCGATGAACACCTGCGGCACGGTCGTGCGGCCACCCGAGCGCTCGATCATCTCGGCGCGGCGCGGGCCACCCATGGTGATGTCGATCTCTTCGAAGTTTGCGCCCTTGCGGCTGAGGAGCGACTTGGCGCGGGTGCAATAGGGGCAGAGCTGCTTGGTGAAAATCTCGATCTTGGGCATCAATGACTCCGATACGGAAAAAAGGTGTCGTCAAGCGACGTCATACGCTCAAACGACCACAACTGCGGGCTGTTCCCCCGCGCATACCCTTCACACTTCGCGCACGACGCGGGCAAAGGTCAAGACATCGACGGTTGCAGCGCCGCCGCGCAGCAGCGTTCGGGCACAGGCCGATGCGGTGGCGCCGCTGGTGAGCACATCATCGACGAGCACCACCGGGCGCCCGGCGATGAGCGCCTTGTCGCGAACCCGGAAGGCGCCGCGCACGTTCCGAGCACGTGCCTCCACCCCGAGCCCGACGCTGGGCCGCGTGGCACGCACGCGCTCGAGGCCATCGATGGCAAGGGATGCGCCGCTCGCGCCGGCCAGTCCGCGCGCCAGCAGCGCCGCCTGGTTGAAGCCGCGCCGCCACAGCCGCCAGCGGTGCAGCGGCACCGGCACCAGCAGCACGCCGGGGGCGAGCAGGCCGCCACCGGCGCGCAGCATGTGGGGCACCATCATTGCTGCCAGATGCTCGCGGTCTGCCAGCTTGAAGCGCAGCAGGGCGGCGCGGGCAGCGCCTTCATAGCGCAGCGCAGCGCGGGCGTGACGCCATGGCGGCGGCGCGGCGAGGCAGGCGCCGCACAGGGCGCCGGCGCCGCGATCATGGCTGAACGGATCGCCGCACTGGTCGCACTGGGGTGGGCCGAGGAAATCGAGGCCCGACCAGCACGGCACGCAGAAGCGGCCATCGCCATCGACGATCACCCCGCACGCCGGGCAGCGCGGCGGCAGGATGAGATCGAAGACCGGGGCGAGGAGAGCGGGGATTGCCACAGCACTCAGTTTCCGGCTTTGCGCGAGCGCCGGGCTGGCCTAGCGAGAGGCTGATGCGTCCTCCCGCCCAGCTTGCCGCCGAGCCCTTCAGCCGCCAGCGCCGGCGGAAACTGCACAGCCAGGCACAGGCCGGCTTTGCCGATGCCGGGTTTCTGCACGCCGCTATGGTGGAGGAAGTGGCGGCGCGGGTAATGGCGCTTGGCCGGCCATTTGCGCGGGTGCTCGATCTGGGGGGACCCGCATCCGCCTGGCCAGGTGCGGTGCGGGTGGCGCTGGCGCCGGGCGACGGTGTAGTACTGGTGGCGGACGAAGACCGGCTGCCCTTTGCCGATGCCAGCTTCGACCTGGTGGTGAGCATCGCCGGGCTGGCGTCGGTTTCCGATCTGCCGGGTGCGCTGCTGCAGGCGCGGCGGGTGCTGGCGCCCGATGGCCTGTTCATCGCGTGCATTGCCGGCGGGCTGACGCTGGGGGAATTGCGCGAGGACCTGATCCGGGCCGAAGCGGCGTTGACCGACCGGGTGGCGCCGCGGCTGGCGCCGATGGTGGAGGCGCAGGCCGCAGCCGGGCTCCTCGGCCGCGCCGGCTTCGTGATGCCGGTGGCGGACAGCGAGCGGGTGCAGGTGCGCTATGCCGGGCTGCCGGGGCTGCTCGCCGACCTGACCGCGATGGGTGCGCGCTCGCCGCTCGCCGCCCGCTCGCCGCTGCGGCGCGATGTGCTGGCCGAGGCTGTGCTGCGCTTTGCCGATCGTGCGGCGGACGACGGCAAGGTGGCGGTGACGGTCGATCTCATCCATCTGGCCGGCTGGGCGCCGGGCACGCCGCCGGGCCTCGAGAGCGCGCTTTCGCAGGCGATCGGACGGGCGCTCTAGAAAGCTCGAAGCAGACGAAGTTGACAGCAACGAGGGTTTTTTGCCGGCTTTCGGGGCCGGGCTGAGCCGAGTGGCTGGGCGGAGCGGACGCATGGGAGCAGAATGCCGGGGAACACCCGTGTAGGACAGCCTGTTTGGTGAAGGCGCGCACGGCGCGGCAGTGGATAGAAAAACATGTTCCTTATCAGTATCTTGCGGCGAATGGCCTTGGCGATGGTCCTGGCGGCGCCGGTGGTGGCGCAACCGACCGACGGCTTGCCGACGATTGCGCCGCCTGCACCGGTCGTGGAATCACCGCTTGAAGCGAGGGAGACGGCGGCCGAGGAGGCGGGCAATGATCGCAACACGGCACAGCGCATGGCGAACATCTTCGGCGAGATCGAAGGCCTGCACGGTGTGGGCATTCGCGTGCAGTCCGGCGTGGTGACGCTGACCGGCACGGTGACCAGCCAGGCCGATCGGGAGCGGGCAGAGGCGATTGCGGCCCGGTTTGCCGGGGTGGTGACGGTGGAGAATGCCATCGACCGCACCTTCGAGGTGGACAGCAATCTCTCGCCGGTGCTCGAGAAATTTGTCGATGACCTGCGTCGCATGGCGCGCGCCGTTCCGCTGTTCGGCGTTGCACTGCTCATCGGGCTGCTGATCGGCGGTCTGGGCTATCTGCTGGCAGCACAGGGGCGGCTGTGGCGCTGGCTGGCGCCCAATGCCTTTCTGGCAGAGCTGTTTGCCAGCACTGTGCGGATCGTGGCGATCATCGCCGGGCTGATCGTTGCGCTGCAGATATTGGGTGCCACCGCCCTTCTGGGGCTGGTGCTCGGCAGTGCCGGGGTGATCGGCATCGCGCTGGGCTTTGCGGTGCGCGACACGGTGGACAATTTCGTGTCGAGCCTGATGCTGAGCCTGCGCCAGCCATTTCGTGCGAACGACCATGTGCTGATCGGGGAGAGCGAGGGCCGGGTCATCCGGCTGACGTCGCGGGCGACGATCCTGATGACGCTCGATGGCAACCATCTGCGCATTCCCAACGCGACGGTGTTCAAGGCGATCATCCTCAACTATTCGCGCAATCCGCAGCGGCGGTTTGCCTTCGACTTGGGCATCGATGCCGCAGATGATCCGCTGCGGGCAATGCAGGTGGGGCTGGCGGCGATCCGCGCGCTGCCCAATGTGCTGGACACTCCACGCAGCCATGCCGTCATCGAGATGGTCGGCGATTCGAACATCATCCTGCGTTTCTTTGCCTGGATCGACCAGCGCGAGACCGACTTCGGCAAGGGGCGGAGCCTCGCGATCCAGGCGGCGAAACAGGCGCTCGAACAGTCCGGCTTCGAGTTGCCGGAGCCGATCTACCGGATCCGCGTCGATGCGCCGGGCGATGCATCCCGGCTCGCGCTTGCTGCGGCGCGCGCCAGGCCGCAGGGCAGGCCCAAGTCGCAGGCCTCCGCTCCGCCGACCCCCGCCAGCGACGAGATCGAGCCGGATTGCGCGGTGGAGAAGCTGGTGACCGATGAGCGCGACGAGGCGCGTGAGCCCGACCTGCTCGATACCCGCCGACCGATCGAATGACGCCCGGGCTGCTCAGGTCAGCTGTCGGTCGATTTTCCTTCAAGGCCGGCAATCTGTTCCTGGATGAGCTCCATGGTGGTGTCGGCGGCGTCCTCGAACGGTTCGAGGATGAAGTCGGCGCCGGCAGTCCTGATGTGCTCCATGTCTTCGTGCTGGTAGACGGTGACGGCAAGCTTGCCCTCGAACTTTTCGGCCTTGAGCGTGCGGATGAGGGTGAGGCGTGAATCGATGGCGGTGATGTCCACGCCGTGATGGCTGATCGTCGAGATGATCAGCCGTGCGGATTCGAGCGGCAGTTCGGCCAGATGCTCAGGGTCTGACGCGTCGCCATAGACGGCATCGAGCCCGCGCTCCTGCCATTGTTCGACAAGGGTTGGATCATAATCGATGGCGAGCGCAGGCACCTTCGCTTCCAGCAGGCGGTGGGCGAGGGCGCCGCCGAGGCGTGACAGCCCGAAGAGGATCACCGCCGGTGGCTCCTTGCGCGCTTTCTGCTCGTCCTCTTCCTCGCGCTCGGGCTTCTTGCGCTCGAAGAAATCGAGATAGGGGCCGAACAGATCGAACAGCTTGTGCGAATAGGTGATCATGTAGGTGGAGACCGCAATGGTGATCAGGCCGACGAGCGTCACCAGGCTCAGCTCGGCTTCGGTCACCTGGCCGAGAGTGAGGCCGAGGCCGATGAAGATGAGCGAGAATTCGCTGATCTGGGCGACGGTGAGGCCGGCCAGAAAGGCGGTGCGCTTGCGATAGCCCATCAGCCCCATGATGATCAGCACGATGAGCGGATTGCCGATGAGGACGAACGCCGAAAGCACCATGGCTGCCGGAATATTCTGGCCCAGGATGGCAAGGTCCAGCTGGGCGCCCAGCACGATGAAGAAGAACAGCAGCAGGAAATCGCGCAGCGGTGCGAGGCGCGAGCCGATCGAATCGCGGAACGGCGTGGAGGCGAGTGCGACGCCGGCAAAGAGACCGCCGAGCTCGAGGCCGAGCCCGAGATACTCGCCCACCGCGGCGAACACGGCGGCAAGGCCGATCGAGAACAGGATGAGCAGCTCCTGGCTTTCCGCCAGCCGCCGGGTGAGGGGGGTGGCCGCGTAGCGGACGATGAGGAAGACGATTCCGCCCATGACGGCAACAGCGGTGAGCGCGCCGGTGATCGAGGTGCCTTCCTCCTCGGCAGTGGACCCGATGCCGACGGTCGAGAGCACCACCATTGCCAGCACCACGACGATATCCTGCACGATGAGGAAACCGAGCGCGACGCGGCCGTGGAGCGAATCGAGTTCGCGCTTGTCGGTGAGCAGCTTGACGATGATGATCGTGCTCGAAAAGGTGAGGGCCACGGCAATGAACAGGCTGGGGATGGTATCGAAGCCGAGTGCCAGCGCGATGAGAAAGCCGAACACCGATGTGAACAGCACCTGCCCGAGCCCGGTGGTGAGCGACACGAAGCCGAGCGAGCGGATGAGGCGATAGTCCATTTTCAGCCCGACCAGGAACAGCAGGATGGCGATCCCGAGATCGGACAGCAGTTCGAGCGGGCCTTCGGACTGGGCGACTCCGAGCACGGCTGGCCCGGCCAGGATGCCGACGACGATATAGCTCACGACAAGCGGCTGCTTGAGGAGGTGGCCTATCATGCCGACCACACCCGCCAGGATGAGCAACGCCGCGATTTCCGAGAACAACGAGTGCGTGATGAGTTCGGCCATTGGTTTCCTGTCTCGGTGCACCGGTCAAACCGGCTCGCCGTCGATAGGTTGCCTTGGAGCGTGTTTCGGGAAAGTGGCAGCCTCTCTAGCGGGCGACCTCGCGGAGCACGGCATCGACAAGCGGCTGGCCGGCGGGGGTGAGGCGGATGCCGGGGAGATCGTCTTCGAGAAGGCCGGCGGCGACAAGCCCCGCCACCTTGCGCGCGTCGAGGGCATCGGCAAGGGCCATGCCGGTGCGGGCCTGGAAATGGCTGCGGTCGATGCCGGCGGCGAGTCGCAGGCCCATCACCAGCGCTTCGGTGGCGCGCTCCTGGGCGGTGAGCGGGGTGTCGGTGAGCAGGCCATGGCCGTGCGCCTCGACGCCTGTGCGCCAGGCTTCGGGCTTTTTGGCGCGCTCGCTGGCGCGGCCGAGGCGGCGGCCGTGCGCGCCGGGGCCGATGCCGATGTATTCGCCATAGGTCCAGTACTGGATGTTGTGGCGCGCCTCCGCTCCCGGGCGAGCGAGGTTGGAGACTTCATAGGCGAGCAGCCCGGCGGCGGCGGCGCGTGCCCGGGTGAGGGCGAAGAGATCGGCGGAGAGCTCGGGCTCGGGGAGCACCAGCTGGCCGCGGGCGTGGAGGGCGGCGAAGCGGGTGCCGGGCTCGATGGTGAGCTGGTAGAGCGAGATATGGCTGGTGTCGAAGGCGAGCGCGCGGGCCAGCTCGGCATCCCAGGCTTCGAGCGTCATGCCCGGGCGGTCGTAGATCAGGTCGAAGCTGACGCGGGCGAATTGCTTCTGCGCCACATCGAGCGCTGCCAGCCCCTGTGCCACATCGTGCGGGCGGCCGAGCAGCTTGAGGGCGGCATCGTCGAGGGATTGCAGCCCGAGCGACAGGCGGTTGACGCCGGCGGCGGCGAAGCCGGCGAAGCGGCCGGCCTCGACCGAGGAGGGGTTGGCTTCGAGGGTGATTTCGAGATCGGGGTCGGACGGCCAGTGCGACGTGGCGGCTTCGATGATGGCGGCGACGGTGGCGGGCGGCATCAGCGACGGCGTGCCGCCGCCGAAGAAGATGCTCGTCAGCCGGTGGCCGGGGAGCAGGGCAGCTTCATAGGCCAGCTCGGCGAGCAAGGCATCGCGCCAGGCGGAATCGTCGACGGTGGCGCGGACATGGCTGTTGAAGTCGCAATAAGGGCATTTGGTGACGCAGAACGGCCAATGGACGTAGAGCGCCAGACTTTGCTTCATGGGCGGCCCGAAGACGTTGAGCTGGGCAGCATGGCAGCGAGGAGCCGGAAGGCGCGGGCGCGGTGGTTGTCGGCTTCCTTCTGGTGGCGCTGCATCTCGCCATAGGTCTGGTTCTGGCCTTCCATCACGAACATCGGATCATAGCCGAAGCCGTTCTCGCCGCGCGGCGGCCAGACCAGCCGGCCATCGACGCGGCCTTCCACCGTCTGGCAATGGCCATCGGGCCAGGCGAGGCTGAGGGCGCAGACGAAGTGCGCGGCACGGCTGCCTTCCTGCCCAAGTGATTCCTCCACGCGCGCCATCGCGACCGAAAAGTCTTTGCCCGGGCCTGCCCAGCGGGCGGAGTAGATGCCAGGCGCTCCGCCGAGCGCATCGACGCAAAGGCCCGAATCATCGGCGAGTGCGGGCAGGCCGCTGGCGGTGGCGGCGGCGAGCGCCTTCAGCTCGGCATTGGCCTTGAAGGTGTCCCCGGTCTCCTCGGGTTCGGGAAGGCCGAGCGTCCCTGCCGACACGACATCGAGGCCGAGCGGGCCGACGAGCTCGGCGAGCTCGATGACCTTGCCGGGATTGTGCGTGGCCAGCACCAGCCGGCCGGGGATGAGGCGCCGAAAGCTTTCCGGGGGCATCATCCGCGCCCGACGGCTTTCAGCTGCGCCTTGAAGACCTCGCCGCAGCCGATGCGGGCGAGGCGGAGCATGCGGAGAAGGGTCTCCTCGTCATAGGGCGCGCCTTCTGCAGTTGCCTGCAGCTCGACCATGCCGCCATCGCCGGTAAGGACGAAATTGGCATCGGTGTCGGCGCCCGAATCCTCGATGTAATCAAGGTCGAGCACCGGATTGCCCTGGTAGACGCCGCACGAGATGGCCGCGACCTGCAGCGCCAGCGGATCGGTGGCGAAGGGCGTTTTTGCGTGGATGCCGTCGAGGGCGAGGCGCAGCGCTACCCAGGCGCCCGAGATGCTGGCGGTCCGGGTGCCGCCATCGGCCTGGATCACGTCGCAATCGAGGGTGATCTGACGCTCACCCAGCGCCACGAGATCGGTGACGGCGCGCAAGCTACGGCCGATCAGGCGCTGGATTTCCTGGGTGCGGCCGCTCTGCTTGCCCTTGGCGGCTTCGCGGCTGCCGCGGGTGTGGGTGGCGCGGGGCAGCATGCCATACTCCGCCGTCACCCAGCCCTTGCCCTGGCCGCGCAGCCAGGGCGGCAGCCGCTCCTCGACGCTGGCGGTGACGAGAACATGGGTGCCGCCGAACTTGACGAGGCACGAGCCTTCGGCGTGGGCGGAAAAGCCGGGGATCATCTCGATGTCACGCATCTGATCGGGGGCGCGGCCTGATGGGCGCATGGGGTCTTGTCCTTTGTTGTGTGGGCATGCCGGTAGCGGGCGGCGCGCGTCCTGTCATCAAGGCTGTATCATCGCGGCCATCAGGGGCCGTGACAAAACAGCCGGAAGCGCCTAGTCTGTTCGTCATGCTTTCCCCCACCGTGGCCGAACTCACCGACCGCGCGCGCGAGGTGTTCCGGCAGATCGTCGACAGTTATCTTGCCACCGGGGCGCCGGTGGGCAGCCGCACGCTTTCGCGCGGGACCGGGCTGGGCCTGTCCGCCGCGTCGATTCGCAATGTGATGCAGGATCTCGAGGAGCTGGGGCTGCTTGCCGCACCCCATACGTCGGCGGGACGGCTGCCGACCGAAATCGGGCTGCGGATGTTTGTCGACGGGATGATGCAGGCGGCCGAGCCTTCGCAGGCGGAGCGAAGTGCGATCGACACCAGCCTGCAGCGCGGGCTCGATTCGGGGAGTGCGATCGAGGATGTGCTGGGACAGACGACCGCGATGCTCTCGGGCCTGTCGCAATGTGCCGGGCTGGTGCTGGTGCCGCGCACCGATCCTGTCATCCGCCAGCTGAGTTTCGTGCCACTCGGGCCGCGTCGTGCCATGGCGATTCTGGTCGGCGCCGATGGCAGCGTGGAAAACCGCGTCGTCACCTTGCCCGAGGGGTTGCCGCCGACGGCGCTCGAAGCCGCCGCGCAGTATATCAACCAGCATCTGGGCGGGCACACGCTCTCCGATGCGCGGTCGCGGGTGGCGGCCGAGATCAGCGCCAGCCGCGCGACCCTCGATGCGATGACCGCGGAGGCGGTGGAAGCGGGGCTTGCGGTTTGGTCCGCCGATGGTGCGCAGCGGCCGGTGCTGATCGTGCGTGGCCAGGCGCGGCTGGTCGAGCCTTCGGTGGACCCCGAACGCATTCGCCAGCTGCTGGGCGAGCTGGAGGACAAGGAAGATCTGGTGCGGCTGCTCGACCTGGCGCGCGAGGGCGATGCGACGCGGATTTTCATCGGCGCCGAAAGCCAGCTTTTCTCGCTGAGCGGGTCGTCGGTGATCGCCGCCCCCTATCGCGGGGCGGGCGGCCGGGTGATCGGCGTTGTGGGCGTCATCGGCCCGACAAGGTTGAACTACGCGCGCGTCATCCCCATGGTGGATTACACCGCAAAAACATTGAGCAGGCTTGTCGCATGACCAACACCGAAACGCCCGAAACCGAGATCGAAAATGAGGACGGCGCGCCCGAAACGCCCGAGGTGGATTTTGCTGCCGAACTGCTGGCGCGCGACGAGGAGATTGCCGCGCTCAAGGACAAGGCGATGCGCGCGGCGGCCGAGCTGGAGAATACCCGCCGCCGGCTGGAGCGCGAAAAGGCCGATACGGCCGCCTATGCGATGACCGGCTTCGCGCGCGATCTGCTGGCGGTTTCGGACAATCTGCGGCGTGCGCTCGATGCGCTGCCGACCGCCGGCATCGAAGGCGTGCAGGGTGGCATCGAGGCGACCGAGCGCGAGCTGATCGCCATCTTCGGGCGGCACGGCATCACGAAGATCGAATCGGACGGGGCGAAGCTCGACCCCAATCGCCACCAGGCGATGCTCGAAGTGCCGACGGCCGACGCCGAGCCGGGCACGGTGGTGAACACGCTGCAGGCCGGCTGGACGATCAAGGACCGGCTGTTGCGGCCGGCGCTCGTCAGCGTGGCGAAGGCGGCGGAGTAAGGGTTGGGCGGGCAGGCGCCACCGGCATCAGCCGGTCGGCAGCGGCGCGGTCCCGCTTCTCGACGACCTTCTTGACTGCCCAGCCGCCGACAACCAGCCCGATCATGCCGGCGGGGCCGAGGGTGCGGACGATGGTGGGCAGCGCCACGCCGATCGCCATGCCGACCGGGCCCGCCGAGACGCCGCCGACCGACCGCGCCACTGCGCGTGTCGCCAGCGCCGTTACCATTCTTCCCATTGCGCTCA
The DNA here is from genome assembly GCF_014205635.1 of Polymorphobacter multimanifer. GTDB lineage: Bacteria > Pseudomonadota > Alphaproteobacteria > Sphingomonadales > Sphingomonadaceae > Sandarakinorhabdus > Sandarakinorhabdus multimanifer. The sequence goes on along the minus strand of NZ_JACIIV010000032.1, from coordinate 18,861 downwards.
TGTCGTCGGCTCCCGTTTGCTGTGGCGTATATCGTCCCCACAAACCCCATTTTCCAGAGGCGGTTCCATGTCATAAGGTGTGACACACACACCGAGGATCCGCCTCATGGCCAGCATCGCACCCGCCGCCCAGCCTGCTCTTGCCGCTGACCGCACCCTCGCGGTGGCGGCGGCCGTGTTGCTGGCGCTGGTTGTCGCTGCCATCGCGCGCGGCCTTGGCAGCGGCAACAGCCCGCCTCCGCTGGTATGGGCGCATCTGCTGAGCATCAGCGGCGCGCTGGCGCTGACCCCCCCGCTGCTGTGGCGGTCCAAGGGCACACCGCCGCACCGCAGCCTCGGCAAGCTCTGGGCCGCGCTGATGATGGCGGCGGCGACCACGAGCCTGTTCTTCAACATGGGATCGACCGAGCCCGGCAGCCTCGGTGTTTTCACGCTCGATTTTTCCCCCATCCACATCCTGAGCGCCTTCGTGCTCTTCGGCGTGCCGCGCACGGTGCAGGCAGCCCGGCGGCATGATGTGGCGCGGCATCGCACCGGCATCCGTTCGCTGGTGATCGGCGCGCTGCTGGTGGCGGGCGCCTTCACCTTTCCCTTCGGCCGGCTGATGGGCCTCTGGCTGACCGGGTGAGGGCCATCAATGCGCTGAAGGCCTGGGCGTTGGCCGAGGTGGTGATGGCGGCGGTCTATGTCGGCCAGTGGCGCGGCCTGAGGTTCGAGGACCAGGCCGGCCCGCCGCCCGCGAGCGCCCTGGTGGCGGGGCTGGAGCTGGCCTATCTGCTGCCGTTTCTGGCCGCTGTGCTGTTCAGCTGGCGCTGGTGGCAGACAAGCCGGCCATCGCTCGACGCCCGCACGGGCTGGGCCATTCTCGTCTACAGCCTCGCCAGCATCGCCAGCTTCGCGCTGTGGGATGGTGTGGCGACGCTGGCCGATGCGCGGCGGCTCTATGCATTCGATACCGGGGTGTCGCTGCTCGGGCTGTGGCCGGCGCTTGCCATGGTGGCGTTCATTCGCCGAACGGCGGCACGGCCCTGATCGCGGCGAGCGGCTCGGCCATGCGGGGGGCGAGGTTGGCCCGCAGGCTTGCGAGAATCTCCGGCCGGGCCGTGGCGGGGGTGCCGCCGCCGAGCGGTACGGGATCATATTCGAGGGTGAGCTGGATCGTCTCCGCCACATCGCGGCCATGAAGCTGTTCGATGACGCGGAAGGCGAAGTCGATGCCCGAGGTGACGCCGCCGGCAGTGATCCGGTTGCGGTCGACGACGGTGCGCTCGGCGACGAAGGTGGCGCCGAAGCGCGCCAGTTCCTGCCCCCAGGCCCAGTGACAGCCGGCGCGATAGCCCTTGAGCAGCCCGGCGGCGGCGAGGATCAGCGAGCCGTTGCACACGCTGGTGACGAGCTTTGCCGTCTCGGCCTGGTCACGCAGCCAGCCGAGCATGTGTCGGTCGGCCATCACTGCCGGCACGCCATAGCCGCCCGGCACCACGATCATGTCGTAGCGGTCGGCATCGGCCAAGGTGCGGGTGGGGACGAGCGCCAGCCGGCAATCGCTCATCACCGGTGCCAGATCTTGTCCAACATAATCGACCACCGCACCCGGCATCCGCGACAGCACCTGCGCCGGCCCGGTGAGATCGAGCTGCGTCAGGTTCGGGAAGAGCAGGAACCCGATGCGGAAATTGTCCAACGCTGCCTCCTATGCCGCTTTGTCTCGCGCTAAATCCAAACGGCGATGCGGTCCAGAGACTGGATGAACAAAGGCCTCCGGCGGCCGGGGCCTCAGGCCACGGACCCCATGCGTTGAGCGCGGTCCTCACTGACGGGGTCTGGGGCCAAGGCCCCAGCCGCCGGAGGCGCCTTCACGTCCAACTAAAGGGAGAGCGCCTCCGCCACCGCGGCATGGGTGATGCGGCCGCCGGCCACATTGAGGCCCTCGGCCAGATGCGGGTCGGCGGCCATCGCGGCGTCGGCGCCCATGTTGGCGAGGCGCAGCGCATAAGGGAGCGTCGCGTTGTTGAGCGCGAACGCCGAGGTGCGCGCGACCGCGCCCGGCATGTTGGCGACGCAATAATGGATGATGCCGTCGACGGTGAACACCGGATCGGCATGGGTGGTGGCGCGCGAGGTCTCGAAGCAGCCGCCCTGGTCGATGGCGATGTCGACGAGCACCGAGCCGCGCTTCATCAGCCCGAGCATGTCCCGTGTCACGAGCTTGGGGGCGGCGGCACCCGGGATAAGGACGGCGCCGATGACGAGGTGGGCGCGGGCGACAGCGGCTTCGACCGCGGCACGCGACGAGAAGGCGGTCTTCACCCGGCCTTCGAACTGCGCATCGAGCTCGGCGAGGCGTGCGGTCGAGATGTCGTAGATCGTCACATCGGCGCGCATGCCGACCGCCATCTGGGCGGCGTTGACGCCGGCCACGCCGCCGCCGAGAATTGCGACCCGGGCCGGTGCCACGCCGGGCACGCCGCCGAGCAGGATGCCGCGGCCGCCCTGCTCCTTTTCGAGATAATGCGCGCCGACCTGCACGCTCATGCGGCCGGCGACTTCGCTCATGGGGCGCAGCAACGGCAGCCCGCCGGCACGATCGGTGACCGTCTCATAGGCGATGCAGGTGGCGCCCGAGGCCATCAGCGCCTCGGCCTGCGGCTTGTCGGCCGCGAGGTGGAGATAGGTGAACAGCGTCTGGCCCGGGCGCAGCATCGCGCATTCGTGGAGCTGCGGCTCCTTGACCTTGACGATCATGTCGGCCGCCTCGAACACTTCCGCGGCGGTGGCGACGATGCGGGCGCCGGCGGCGACATAATCGGAATCGGCGAAATCGATGCCGCCGCCGGCGCCCGTTTCCACGATCACCTCATGGCCATGGCGCGTCAGCTCGGCGACAGAGGGCGGGGTGAGGCCCACCCGATATTCGTGGATCTTGATTTCCTTCGGCACACCGACGCGCATCTTGTTCTCCATGCGAACTTTTGTTCGCTTACTATAGGCCAGCATTTCTGCCATTTCCAGCGCTGTTGTGGGGATTTCCATGTTGCATTGCGGCACCCATGCCGCTGTGCTACCCGCATCGCCGCTCCCCTGTGGAACCCGAGGCACGATGTCGACCGATCCGGCTTCAGCCACAACGCTGCAAGACCATGGCCACAAGGACGGTGTTCCCAAGCTGGCGCTCGGCGCGCTCGGCGTGGTGTTCGGCGATATCGGCACCAGCCCGCTCTATGCTTTCAAGGAAACTTTTGTTGGCCACCACCCGATTGCGGTGGACCAGCTGCACATCTTCGGTGTGGTGTCGCTCATTTTCTGGTCGCTGGTGCTCGTCGTCACGGTCAAATATGTGTCGATCATCATGCGCGCCGACAATCGCGGCGAAGGCGGCAGCCTGGCGCTGCTGGCGCTGATTTCCCGCCTGTCCAGCAACACACGACGCTCGGGCTATCTGGCGCTGCTCGGCGTGCTGGCGACAGCGCTTTTCTTCGGAGATGCGATGATCACGCCGGCGATGACCGTGATGTCGGCGGTGGAAGGTCTTACCGTGGTGCAGGCGGGCATGGGGCCGCTCGTGGTGCCGATCGCCATCGGGATTCTGGTGGCGCTGTTCCTCATCCAGGCACGCGGCACGGCGCGGGTGGGGGCGGTGTTCGGCCCGATCATGGTGCTGTACTTCGTGACGCTCGGCGTGCTCGGGGTCGTCAATCTCATCGAACGGCCGGACATGCTGTTTTCGCTCAACCCATGGTGGGCGGCATTGTTCATTGCCGAAGATCCCGCGCTGGCGTTTTTCGCGCTGGGATCGATCGTGCTCGCGGTGACGGGGGCCGAAGCGCTTTACGCCGACATGGGGCATTTCGGCCGCAAGCCGATCACCTTTTCCTGGCTGTGGATCGTGCTGCCCGCCCTGATGCTCAACTATCTGGGCCAGGGCGCGCTGCTGCTCGAAGAGCCGATCGCGGCCGAGAATCCCTTCTTCCTGATGGCGCCGGAATGGGCGCGGCTTCCGCTGGTGCTGCTCGCCACCGCCGCTGCCATCATCGCCAGCCAGGCGGTGATCACCGGCACCTTCTCGGTCACGCGCCAGGCGATCCAGCTCGGTTTCCTGCCGCGGCTGCGCATCACACACACCAGCGCTTCGGCCGAGGGGCAGGTGTTCATCCCCATCGTCAACTGGACGCTGGCGCTGCTGGTGGTGTTGCTGGTGCTGGGCTTCAAATCCTCGTCCAACCTCGCCGCCGCCTATGGCATCGCCGTGACCGGCACGATGTTCATCGATACGCTGCTGCTCGGCGTGCTGCTGCTGAGCGTGTGGAAATGGAACCGCTGGGTTGCGGTGCCGCTGCTGGCGGTGTTCCTGCTCGTCGATGGCATGTATTTTGCTTCGAACCTCACCAAGGTGCCCGATGGCGGCTGGTTTCCGCTCGTGATCGGCCTGCTCGGCTTCACCATGCTCACCACCTGGTCGCGCGGGCGTGAACTGATGCAGGAGCGGCTGCGCGAAAGTGCGATGCCGATCGAGGTGTTCATCAAGTCCGCCTCCTCGGCTGCGGCGCGGGTGTCGGGCACGGCAGTGTTCATGACATCGTCGCCCACCGGGGTGCCGCCGGCGCTGCTCCACAATCTCAAGCACAACAAGGTGCTGCACGAGCGGATCATGATCCTGACCGTGGTGATCGACGAGATTCCCTATGTGTCGGAGGAGGACCGGATCGGCACGGTGATGCTGGGGTCGGACTTCTACCGGATCATCATCCGCTACGGCTTCATGCAGGAGATCGACATTCCTGCCGTGCTCAAGCGGATCGAGAATTGCGGGCCAAAGGTGAAGATGATGGAGACGAGCTTCTTCCTCTCGCGCCAGACGCTGCTGGCCTCGGACAAGCCGGGAATGGCGCTGTGGCGCGAGCACCTGTTCAGCTGGATGATGCGCAACGCCGAAAGTGCGATGGACTTCTTCAAGCTGCCGACCAACCGGGTGGTGGAGCTCGGGAGCCAGGTGGAGATCTAGGGTCAGGACTTGTTGATTCCATGCCCCGTCATTGCCCGCTGCGACCAAATGGCTAGGCGCGGGCGCGCTGGCGGGGCTTCGCCCCCCGGCGAGCGACCGCAACGACGCCATTTGGTCGCAGCGGGCAACCCGAAGGGCGCCTCGGAGAGCCCCGGTACCGCGTTCGCTTCGCTTGGACGCACCTGAAAAGGTGCGCCACTGCGCTCACTCATTCGTACCGGGGCTCTCCGAGACGTGCCGGGGCATGGAATCAACAAGTCCTGACCCTAGAAATCCAGCTTGTCGTAATGGTCCGGCGGCGGCAGGCCTTCCATGCGCTCGCCGAGCAGCGGGCGGAAAGTGGGGCGGGATTTGAGCGCCGAGTACCAGATGCGCGCCGGCTCATGGCCATCCCATTGCAGGCCCGACAGATAGTCCGCGACCGAAAGCTGGGCGGCCGCGGCGACATCGGCGAGGCCGAATGCCGAGCCCGAGAGCCAGCGACGGCGCTCGAGAAGCCAGTCGAGATAATCGAGGTGCATTTCAGCCGCGCGTGAGGCCGTGCGCAGCGTCGCCGCCTCGGGGGCGGTGCGGGTGTAAAGGCGCTTGTACATGCGCTCGGAGAGCAGCGGTGCCGTCACTTCGGCGTAGAATTTGTGGTCGAACCAGGCGGTAAGGCGGCGCGTTTCGGCGCGCTCCTCGGGCGTGCCGGCGAGCAGCGGCACGCGCTCCACCGTCTCCTCGAAATAATGGCAGATGGCGGAGGAATCGGCGATCACCAGCCCATCGAGCGCGATGACCGGCGTCTGGCCGGCGGGGTTGAGGGCCAGCAGGCCTTCGGGCTTCTCCCAGGGCAGGCAGTGCACCAGCTCCACCGCAAGGCCCTTCACGGCGAGCGTGAAGCGGACCTTGCGGCTGAACGGGCAGAGCGGAAACTGGTGAAGACGCCACATGAAACGGACCCTAACGAATCGCTGCGTCTTTGGAAGCACATCGCACGCTGCCGCTGATGCCGTGATGTGCGGGCCGTGTCGAGAAATGCCGTTGCAAGCCGTTCGCAACAAGCGTAGCGCAGAACGAGATGTCGTTGAGCCCTGTCCAGACCCGCACCTTGCGATGGCCGTTGTGGCTGGTGCTGGCGCTGCCGGGCGCCTGGCTGCTGTGGCAGGCAGGGCAGCCGGCGGCCGACCTCGACGAACTCGCGAACGTGTCGGGGCAGTTGGCCGGCGTGCTGCTGGTGCTGGCGATCGGGCTGACCGGTGTTGCGCGGCTGCATCCCGCACTGGCGCAGCTGGTGCACTTGCGCCGCGCCTTCGGGCTGGCGGCGTTCGGCACCAGCGTGGTGCATCTGCTGCTGTACCTGCTGGCCATGGGCGCGCTGGAACCGGTGCTGGCCGAGCTCGATGTGCCGGGCATCTGGACCGGCTGGGCGGCGCTGTTGCTGCTCGTGCCCCTGGCGCTGACTTCGACCGATGCGGCGATGCGGCGGTTGGGGCGCGGCTGGAAGCGGTTGCAACGGCTCGCCTGGCCCGCAGTGGCGCTGGCGCTGGCGCATACGTACATCGTTCATGATGGGCAAACGCTGGCCATGGCATTGGCGGCAGTGCTGATCCTGCTTCAGATCACTCGTTTCAACCGTGGAAGGACCGTATCATGACATTGAAATACACCCTGATTGCCCTGGCGCCGCTGGCGCTGGCGCTTGCCGGCCCCGCTGCGGCGACCGGCAAGATGACCTGCAAGGTGGCTGCTTCCGATGTGAAGCCGCAAGCCGAGCTGGTGACCGCCCTCACCAAGCAGGGCTGGACGGTGACCAAGGCCAAGCCCGACGGCGGCTGCTACGAAGTCTATGGCACCACCCCCGAGGGCGACCGGGTGGAAGCCTATTTCGACCCCGTCACCTTCGAGAAGCTCTATGTCTCGCAGCGGGGCAAGGTGCTGTTCCAGAAGCAGTAACTACTGATCGGCCTTTGCGCGGGAAGGCTTTGCCTTCTTGCGCGGGGCCGGCTTGGCGGCGCGCCGTGCCTTGAGTGCGGCCACTTCGGCCTCGAGCTCGGCGATGCGCATCGCCTGTCGCACGAGCAGGCCCTGCAGCGCGCCGACTTCGGCTGACGGTTGCGGCTCGGGTGCAGGAGCAGGGGCAGGCTCGGGCTTGATGACCGTCACCTCGACGGTTTCCTCAGCGGCCTTGGCGGCGGCGGTATCGTTCCTGAACATCCCCGATTCGCGGGCACGGCGGATGAGCGGTGCGGCGCTCACGGCAAGCGCCATCAGGCTTTCGATCAACGGGTCCTGCTTGCTCATGCACTCGTCCTCAGGCTGTGTTGCACTGATATGGCACCGGGGCGGCCAGTTTCAAGCTACTCGGCAGCGATGGTCTCCGGTGCATCGTCGAGCGGGTGCGAGAGCCGGTCCAGCATCTCTCTGGGCACGACCTGCCAGAGCTGGCCCTGGGTGCGATCCCATTCGGTGACAAGCCCGGCGGCCCATTTCGAGCTCGTCTCGCGAACATGTTCCTCGATCAGCCCCCGCGCCACGGCCTCCCAGTGCACCGAGCCGATGCGGCGGACGATGACCGAGTCCTGGTTGACGCGCGACGGGAAATCGTCCCCCTGATCGAGCACGAAGACCATGCCGCCGCTCATGCCGGCGGCGAAATTGTCCCCCGTCGTGCCGAGGATCACCACCGTGCCGCCGGTCATGTATTCGCAGCCATTGGCGCCACAGCCTTCGATCACGGCATTCGCGCCTGAGTTGCGCACCGCGAAGCGCTCGCCCGCACGGCCGGCGGCGAACAGCTTGCCGGCGGTGGCGCCATAGAGGCAGGTGTTGCCGATGATGGCGTTGGCCTGGGTGGCGAGCGGCGAGGAGACCATGGGGCGCAGCGTGATGGTGGCGCCCGAAAGCCCCTTGCCGACATAATCATTGGCCTCGCCGAACACTTCGAGCTTGACCCCCTGCACCGCAAAGGCCCCGAGCGACTGGCCGGCCGAGCCGCGCAGCCGCACGGTGATATGGCCGGGTGCGAGCCCGGTCATGCCGAAGCGCTGGGTGATCTCCGAGGAGAGCCGGGTGCCGACCGCGCGGTGGGTGTTGCGCACCGTATAGGTGAGCTGCATCTTCTCGCCGCGGCTGAACAGATGCTCGGCATCCTTGAGCATGTCGGCATCGAGGCTGTCCGGCACCGGGTTGCGGTGGGTGGCGATGCCGAACCGGCGCAGATGATCGGGCGCGTCGACCTTGGCGAGGATGGGGTTCAGATCGAGATCGTCGAGATGCTCGGCGCCGCGGCTGACCTGGCGGAGCAACTCGGTGCGGCCGATCACTTCGTCGAGCGAGCGGACGCCGAGCTTCGCCAGGATTTCGCGCACCTCCTCGGCAATGAAGCTCATCAGGTTGATGACCTTCTCGGGGCTGCCGCTGAACTTGGCGCGCAGCGCATCGTCCTGCGTGCAGACACCGACGGGACAGGTGTTGGAATGGCACTGGCGCACCATGATGCAGCCCATCGCCACCAGCCCCAGCGTGCCGATACCGAATTCCTCGGCCCCCAGGATGGCAGCGATGACGATATCGCGCCCGGTCTTCAGTCCGCCATCGGTGCGCAGCTTCACGCGGTGGCGAAGCCCGTTGAGGGTGAGCACCTGGTTGACTTCGGAGAGTCCCATTTCCCACGGCGTGCCGGCATATTTGATGCTCGTCTGCGGCGAGGCGCCGGTACCGCCGACATTGCCCGAGACGAGAATGGCATCGGCATGCGCCTTCGCCACACCCGCCGCCACCGTGCCGATGCCGGCCTGGCTGACGAGCTTGACGCAGACGCGCGCACGCGGATTGGCCTGCTTCAGGTCGTAGATGAGCTGCGCCAGATCCTCGATCGAATAGATGTCGTGGTGCGGCGGCGGCGAGATGAGGGTGACGCCGGGGGTCGAGTGCCGCAGCTTGGCGATGAGGTCGGTCACCTTGAAGCCGGGCAACTGGCCACCCTCGCCGGGCTTGGCGCCCTGGGCGACCTTGATCTCGATCTCCTCGCACGCCAGCAGATATTCGCTGGTCACGCCGAAGCGGCCCGAGGCGACCTGCTTGATCGGCGAGTTGGCGTTGTCGCCATTGGCATAGGGGGTGTAGCGCGACCGGTCCTCGCCGCCTTCGCCGCTCACCGACTTGGCGCCGATGCGGTTCATGGCGATCGCCAGCGTTTCGTGCGCCTCGGGGCTGAGCGCGCCGAGACTCATGCCGGGAGTGACGAAACGCTTGCGGATTTCGGTGATCGATTCAACCTGCTCGATGGGCACAGGCGTTGTTTCGGGCACGAAATCGAGCAGATCGCGGAGTGCTATCGGCGGCAGCTCGGCGACTTTGCGGCTGAACTTCTTGTAGTCCGAATAGCTGTCCGCCCCCACCGCGTGCTGGAGCAGGTGGATGAGCCCGGCCTCATAGGCATGGGCTTCGCCATTGGCGCGGTAGCGGTAGAGTCCGCCGATCGGCAGGGCGATCACGTCCTCGTCGAAGGCGCGCTCGTGGCGCATCTGGCTGTTGATGAAGAGCGATTCGAAGCCCTCGCCGGAGATTTTGGACGGCATCCCGGGGAAGAAATCCTGCACCAGCGCCCGGCTGAGACCGACCGCCTCGAAATTGTAGCCGCCGCGATAGGCGGAGATGACGGCGATGCCCATCTTGGCCATGATCTTGAGCAGGCCATCATCGACCGCCTTGCGGTAGCGCGCGACGCAATCGGCCAACGTGAGCTGCCCGAACAGCCCGCGGCCGTGCCGCTCGGCGATGGCGGCTTCGGCGAGATAGGCGTTGACCGTGGTGGCGCCCACGCCGATCAGCACCGCGAAATAATGCGTGTCGAGTGCCTCGCAGGCACGGACGTTGATCGAGGCGAAGGTTCGAAGCCCCTTGCGGACCAGATGCGTGTGGACGCCTGCGGTGGCGAGGATCATCGGAATCGCTGCTCTCGAAGCTGACTGCGCCTCGTCCGAGAGGAAGATCTGGCTCTTGCCCGAGCGCACCGCCAGCTCGGCGGCCTGGCGCACCTCCACGATGGCGGCGCGCAGCCCGGCGGCGCCGCTGGTCACGTCGAAGGTGCAATCGATCTCGGCGACCTGCGCGCCGAAATGCGCCTTCAGCAGCGCCCAGCCCTTCGAGGTGAGCACCGGGCTTTCCATCACCATGACGCCCGATTGCTGCGCCTTGCCATCGAGGATGTTGCCGAGGTTGGAGAAGCGCGTCTTCAGCGCCATCACCCGGGTTTCGCGAAGCGAGTCGATCGGCGGGTTGGTGACCTGGCTGAAATTCTGGCGGAAGAAATGGCTGAGGTTGCGCGGGGCGTCCGAAATCACCGCGAGCGGGGCATCGTCGCCCATGCTGCCGATCGCCTCCTTGGCGTCCTCCACCATCGGGGCGAGCAGCAGCTCCATGTCCTCCATCGTTTGTCCGGCGGCCACCTGGCGGCGGCGCAATTCGGTGCGATCCCAAACCAGACCGCGCTCGGGCGCATCATGGCCGGGCAGATCCTCGAAATTGGCGAAGTCGGCCACCTTGGCGGCATAGTCGCGCGCCGCGGCAATCCGGTCCTTGATCGCACGGTCCCCGTAGAAGGTGGGTGCGCCGCCCCCCTCAACATTCTCATCGCCGTCGAGATCGATGGCGATCATCTGGCCGGGGCCGAGCGCGCCCTTCTGCACGATGTCGATTTCGGGGAGCACGACCATGCCGGCTTCGGAGCCGGTGACGAGCAGGCCATCGCGGGTGAGGCAATAGCGCATGGGGCGCAGCGCATTGCGATCGAGCCCGGCCACCACCCAGCGGCCGTCGGTCATGGCGAGCGCCGCCGGACCGTCCCACGGCTCCATGATGCTGGCGAAGAAGGCGTACATGGCGCGGTGCGCCGCCGGCATCCGGTCATCCTTCTGCCAGGCCTCGGGGATGAGGGTGAGCTTGGCGGTGGGCGCATCGCGGCCCGAGCGGACGAACGCCTCGAACACGGCATCGAGGGCGGCAGTGTCGGAAGCGCCGGCGGGGATGAGCGGCTTGATGTCTTCCGAATGCTCGCCAAAGGCGGTAGCGGCCATCTTGATCTCGTGGCTCTTCATCCAGTTGGTGTTGCCGCGAACGGTGTTGATCTCGCCGTTGTGCGCGAGGCAGCGAAACGGCTGTGCCAGCCACCATTGCGGGAAGGTGTTGGTGCTGTAACGCTGGTGATAGATGGCGAAGCGGCTGACAAAGCGCGCGTCCATCAGGTCGGGATAGAAAACCGAAAGCTCCTCGGCGAGGAACAGCCCCTTGTAGATGATCGACCGCGCCGAGAGCGAGCAGATGTAGAAGCCCTGGATCTGCGCCTCGATGACCCGCTTCTCGATGCGGCGGCGGACGAGATACAGGTCCTTTTCGAACGCCTCCATCGCGGCGCGGCCCGACGGCAGCGGCCCGGCGATCATGATCTGCTCGATCTCGGGGCGCGAAAGCATGGCTTTCTCGCCGATCACGCTGACATCGACGGGCACCTGCCGCCAGCCATAGACCTTGTAGCCGAAGCCGATGATCTCGGATTCGACGATCGTGCGGCAAGTTTCCTGCGCGGCCAGATCGGTGCGCGGCAGGAAGACCTGGCCCACGGCAAGCAGGTTCGGCCGGCGCTGCTGGCCGGCGCGCTCGATATGCTGGTGGAAGAAATCGACCGGCAGTTCGACATGGATGCCGGCACCGTCGCCGGTCTTGCCATCGGCATCGACCGCACCGCGGTGCCAGACCGCCTTCAGCGCCTCGATTCCCGCTTCAACGACGCGGCGCGAGGCCACGCCGTCGGTCGCGGCGATCAGCCCCACGCCACAGGCATCGCCCTCGAATTCCGGGCGATACATGCCGGTTTCGGCAAGGTGCTGGCGCCAATCAGGAAATTGGGGGGCGTCGATGCTCATCAGGCAGTCCTGTCGATAGGTGTCAGCGGCGCGGTGGGGCGGCCGGCGGCGTTGCAGCGGGAGCGGCGGCCGGCGTGCCGATCAGGTTGGGGAACAGCGTCTTGACCTCGGCTTCGATGCGCGGGACGATTCCCTGCTGTGCGGCCTGCACCTGCGGCGCGAATTGCGCCTGCACCTGTTGCGACACCTGCTGGGCGATCTGCGGCTGCGCGGTGCGCAGCTTGGTGCCGGGTGCCGAACGGTAGAAGGCGGAGATCGCGGTCATTTCCGGAATAGTGAACTGCGTGGCAAAGGCCTGGATGCTGGCCGCGCGCACCGCCGCCTGGCGCTGGGTGAACACCGGGGTGAGCGCATCGGCCTGGATCGCGCCGGCACGGCCGAGCATCGCTTGCACGCCAGCCTGGTTGCGCTGCGCTTCGGCCTGCACCTGCGGACTGTTGCCGATCAGCTGCGCGATGAGGGCACCGCGGCGAACACTCGCGATCTGCTGGTCAAGCGCTGCCTTTTCGGCGGTGGCAGGCGAAATGGCCTCGACCATCGCCGTTGCCGCGGTGACGGCGGCAGCGGATGGCGCCGCAGACTGCGCCAGGGCGGGCTGGCTTGTGACGATGGGGAGGGCGAGGAGGAGCAAGCGCATCAGGCGGCCTTTCGGTTCTGCTGGCCGGCGGTTTCGCGCAGCCATCGGTGCATTTGCGGGGCGACATCGCGCCCATCGCGCACCGCCCATACCACAAGGCTGGCGCCGCGCACGATGTCCCCTGCGGCGAAAACGCCGGGAATCGCGGTCATCATCGTCTTGTGATCCACCCGCACCGTGCCCCAGCGGGTGACCGAAAGCTCGGGCGCGCCGAACGCGCCCGGCAGGTCCTCGGCATCGAAGCCCAGTGCCTTGATGACCATGTCGGCGGAAGTCTCGAAATCGGCACCCGGCTCTGCTTCGGGCGCGCGGCGGCCATCGGGTCCGGCCTGGCCGAGGCGCATCCGCTGCGCCACGACGCTGCGAGCACGGATTTCGGCGGGGGCGGCGAGCCACACGAACTCGACGCCTTCCTCCTCGGCGTTCATCACCTCGCGAGCCGAGCCGGGCATGTTCGAGCGATCGCGCCGGTAGAGGCACTTCACGCTGGCAGCGCCCTGGCGGACGGCGGTGCGCACGCAATCCATCGCGGTGTCACCACCGCCGATCACCACGACATGCTTGCCGTGCGCGTCGAAGCGGGGGGCATCGGCAACGGCATCACCGAAGCCGGCGCGGTTGGAGGCGATGAGATAATCGAGCGCTTCGAGCGCCTGCGGGCCCTCGGCGCCGGGCACTTCGATGGCGCGCGCCTTGTACACGCCGGTGGCGATGAGGATGGCGCCATGTCTTGCGCGGAGGTCGTCAAGGCTCGCATCGCGGCCGATCTCGAAGCCGGGATGGAAAACGACGCCGGCATCGACCAGCCGCTGCACGCGGCGCATCACCACCGGCTTTTCCAGCTTGAAGCCGGGGATGCCATAGGTCAGCAGCCCGCCGGCGCGGTCGTGGCGGTCATAGACGTGAACGGTATAGCCCTTCACCCGCAGCAGTTCGGCGGCGGTGAGTCCGGCCGGGCCGGCGCCGATGATGCCGACCGACTGTTCCGAACGGTCGGCCACCGGCTGGATCGGCTTCACCCAGCCCATCTCCCAGGCGGTATCGGTGATGAACTTTTCAACAGCCCCTATGGTGACCGCGCCGAAATCCTTTTCGATCACGCAATTGCCTTCGCACAGCCGGTCCTGCGGGCAGATGCGGCCGCAGATCTCGGGCATGGTCGATGTGCTGGCGGACAGCTCATAGGCTTCTTCCAGCCGGCCCTCGGCGGTGAGCTTGAGCCAATCGGGGATGTTGTTCTGCAATGGGCAGTGCACCTGGCAGAAGGGCACGCCGCACTGCGAGCAGCGGCTGGCCTGCTCCTCGGCCTTGGCGAGAATATAAGGGCGGGAGATCTCGAGAAAATCGTCGGCACGTTCCTGCGCCGCGCGCTTGGAGGGCTGCGCCTGCGGGCGATCGATGAACTTGAGCATCTGCGATTTGGCCATGGCTGGTTCCCCTTCGACGGGGGCCGCATAGCCTTTCAAACCTGAGGTGTCACGCAAAATGGCGCGATTAGGTCAGCATTACTGACTTAAATACCGCGATTCAAAGCTAACGGCATCCAAATCCTCTTCATTTAATGGCCGGGTCGGTCCTATCGGGCCAGTAGCCAGATCAGCGCAGCGCTGCCGAGGATGATTCGGTACCAGGCAAAGGGCGCAAATCCGTAGCGACCGATCAGCGTGACGAAGCCCTTCACCACAGCCAGTGCCACCACGAAAGCCACAGTGAAGCCGATCCCGATCGCCGAAAGATCGCCTACAGCTAGCGCATCGCGGCCCTTCCAGAGCGCATAGACGGTCGCGGCCGCCATTGTCGGCACTGCGAGGAAGAAGCTGTATTCGGCTGCGGTCCTGCGCTCAAGGCCGGCAAGCAAGCCGAACATGATCGTGGCGCCCGAGCGCGACACGCCGGGGATCATCGCCACGCATTGCCCGACCCCGACCGTGAAGGCCGTGCGCCCGGTCAGTGCCTCGATGCTGGTGAAGCGCACGCGGTGGAGCTGGCGCTCGATAACGAGGATCGCGACGCCGCCGATGATCAGCGCGACCGCCACCGTCATTGGCGATTCGATCATCCGGCGGATGCCCTCATAGGCCAGCGCACCCACCAGCAGCGCCGGTACGAAACCCAGGAACACGTTGCGCGTGAAGGCGATGGCGGGGGCCTCGCGCCGCCACAGTCCGACGATGATGCTGGAGAAGCGCGCCCTGTACGCCACGAGCACCGCAAGGATGGCGCCGAGCTGGATGGCGATCTTGAAGGCGAGCTCGGCCTCGCCCTTGAAGCCGAGCAGCTCGGAGGCAAGGATGAGGTGCCCGGTCGAGGAGACCGGCAAGAATTCGGTCAACCCTTCGATGACGCCGAGCAGGATGATGTCGAAGAGGCTTTGTTCCATGCCTCAGGCGATTAGGCGACCGGCGACGCCTTGGCAAACCGCCCGCTCGGCCGATAGCGCGCCAGCATCGCCGGCACGAAGGCGGACATCGGCGTGGCCACCACGCCCAGCTCGGCCAGCCCGGCTTCGCCAGGCGCCACCACATTGTCCTTTTGCAGCATGGCAAACTGGTCCGATGTCAGCGGCACGAAGGGCAGCACATCGCCCATCTTGCCCATCAGCCGCGCCACGCCATCAGGAAGATCGACCAAGGTGCGCTTGCGCTGCGTTTCCCGGTTGATCATCGCCATGATGGCCTTGAAGCTCATCACGTCGGGGCCGCCCAGAGCATAGGTGCGCCCGCGGCTCTCGCTCGATTGCAGGGCCGCAAGCACTGCCGCCGCCACATCGAGCACATAAACCGGCTGGAACTTCGAACCGCCGCTGACCACCGGCAGCACCGGCGCCAGCACTGCCATGGCGGCAAATCGGTTGAGAAACTGGTCCTCGGGACCCACGACGAGGCTCGGGCGCAGGATGGTGGCGAAGGGCAGCGCCTTGAGCACGGCGGCCTCGCCCTCGGCCTTGGTGCGTGCATAGGGCACCCTGGAGGCGGCGTCGGCGCCGATTGCCGACATCTGGACATAGGCCGAAACGCCGGCCGCCGCGGCTGCCGCACGCGCCGCACCCTGCGCCTGCACCGCATCGAACCGCTGGCCGCCGCGCTCATCGAGGATGCCGACGAGATTGACGCCCGCTGTCGCTCCCTCGAATGCCGCTGCCAGGCCATGCCCGGTGCCGACATCGGCCTGCACCACCGCAATCTGCCCGAGGCCGCCGAGAGGCCGCAGGAAGCCGGCGCGCTCGGGATTGCGCACGGCGACGCGGATGCGCGCCCCGGTTTCAGCGAGGCGCTGGACGATATAGCGGCCGAGAAACCCCGATCCGCCAACGACGGTGACGAGGCTGTCGGTGTCAAGGGGAAGGTCTTTTTCGATCATGGCGATGCCATAGCGCGGCGCGTGCCGGCTGTCCCCCCACTTGTCCCGCTGCCGATTGGCGCAGGGGCATTGCGAATCCATTTGACAAGCCCGCCGCCCCCCCATAACTGCCAGCGCCTACCCCGTGCCCAGATGGCGGAATTGGTAGACGCACCAGCTTCAGGTGCTGGCGCTCGCAAGGGCGTGGAGGTTCGAGTCCTCTTCTGGGCACCACTCTCGGTCAAAACTGGGCACTCGCCCGGCCGCGACCTGGGGATCAAGTACAGCGTGTTCCAGCGCTGACTTTGACCCTATGATCCGTATTTCTGAGGCGTTGACCTCGACGCGGTCAACGAGCAACCGAACGTATGCCTTGCGTAACTTCGGGTCAGGGTCGCGCAGCTTGGCGGCGACCATCCCGCCAAACTTCTCGACGATCTCCGGCGTAATCCGTTTTGCGCCGCGGATCATTTGCCGCTCTAGCCCGGAGATCGTGGCGTCGAGACGGGCTTTTTCAATCCGACGTTCGGACATGCGCTTGGCAAATTCGGGATCCTTCGCCGACATCAGTCCCTCTTCGATGAGTTCGATCAGCCGACCGATGGCGGTCTCGCAGCGTGTGCGCGCCTTACGGGCCTGGTCGAGGTCGGTTTTCCGCCGAGCATCGGCACAGTTGGATATTTCGAGAATGCCTGACAGCAAGGCCTGGAGACGACCGGGATCGAGTACACGATCCTCGACAGCGCGCAGGACGATATCGTCAAGCGTCTTCATAGGCAGCGTCGGGCAATTGCAACGCGCTGCGCCGCCATTCACCTTGCTGGCGCACTTATAGTAGCTGTAGCGCCCGCCCTTTCCAGTCGAGATCGTCAGGCCCGAGCGGCAGCCGGGCATACCGCAAGCTGCGATCCCGGTCAGCATTGTCGGACCGTTGACAACACGTGGTGCGGTGACCGCCGGCGCGCGCTTGGCCCTTAGTGCAGCGACGCGCGCCGCCTGCTCCGGCTCGATGATGCGTGGACACTCTACATAGGTCTGGTCTTCAAGGGTCGGCAGCTTGCCGGCGTCGTCCTTGGTGCGATCGGGGTATCGGCCAAGATAGTGCGGCTGGGTCAGGATCCGGTCGATCGAGCTGTGGAAAAACTGTCCGCCACGCAGTGTATAACCGTGGACCCGCAGCCACTCCGCGATCGAGCGCGTGCCCATCGGTTCCGCGCCAGTTCCGAACTCCGCCATGTCGTAGATCAGGCGCACCGTGGCGGCCTCCTCATCCACGACAAACAATTTCTTGCGCTCTTTCTTGCCATCGGTCTGCACCGTCCGGCTCTCGTAGCCGAATACGATATTGCCGCCGTTGAAGAACCCGCGCAGCGCATTGCGCCGTCGGTCGCGACGAGTGAACTGAGCTGCATCCTGCGCATATTTTTCGTTCATCAAGCCGACGACGCCACGCATCATCTGCCCGGTAGCATCGTTTGAAAATGCCTCAGTGAGTGACACGAAATCGACGCCGGCCTGGTCGAGTTTCGCGAAGCTGACAACCTGGGTGTACATGCGGCGGCTGAACCGCGACAGGGCGTAAGAGATGATCATGTCGACCGGCCGCCCGGGTTGCGTCGCCGCATCGATCATCCTGTCGAACTGCTTGCGGGCAAGCTTCCGCCCGGAAACGTTTGGCTCCTCGAACACGTGTACCTTCTCGATGTCATTGACCTCACAGTAATTGTCGATTGCCGCGTTCTGGCTGGCGATCGAAGCGTTCTTGCCATCCTCCTCGTCAACGCTGACGCGCACATAGCCGTAGGCCCGCAGCTTCAATGCCATGATCAACCCTCTTCCAGCAGTGCAGCTATTTCACGCCCGAGTGCATCCCAAAGCAACCGCGATTCGCCAGGTAATGGGTGGATACGATCAGGAAGATCGTCGACGACCCTCAGTCCTAAATTTGCGTTGGACGCGCACGCCGACCTTGCATCGCCGCACGTACTGCTGAACGGTCGTGTAGAGCGCCGCGCTCGTGGGAGGGATGGGGATGACGGCATTCCCGTTCGATGGACCAGGCGGAGCGCCGGCGCCCGTTACCGACCCGGAAATTGCGTCGATAAACTGTCTGGCTGTCAGCGGTTTGGCGCCTGACTGCGCCGATCTCGCCGGCAGAACGCTCTTGAACCAGCACTGGTGCAAGGACGCGCGCAAACCAGTCCGCCCGGCATCGGCGCGACGCAGCAATTGCGGGCGACGACATCGAGGACGCTGGTGACCGCAGCAGCTTGATGGCCCTGCTACTGCGCTTGCTTCGCTTAGGGCGGGCATATCCCCAAAGTCAGGGACAGATGCGCTAGATGCGGTGGAAGCGCTTTGTAGAGCGGGTCGAGGCTTTGGTACATTCGGCGCTCGCCAGGACGTCTCCGCGCTACGGAGCCTGCAGAGTGGCGCCTAATGAATGCGTACGCCAATTTAAAGTTCTTGTCGGGACTGGAGAATGACGGCGTGGCATCCGGGATGATTGCAATCGCCATGTCTTGCGCAATCGCCATAATCTCAGCGCGTTTGAGCGAGATCGCAAAATGCGATGCCTCGCCGCGGATTGCCAGTTCGGGCCTGTCAAGCATGATGCGCGCGATGGCAGCAGCTTGGGCGAAGCGTAAAGTCAGCATCAAGAGTAACGCTGCCGGATTTAGGCCGTAATGCCAGATTTCAAACAGCGTAAGGCGGCGCAGTTCAGGGGCTGGCCGCTTGGCAGTATCATGCAGAGATGCCTTCGCGCGCTGTCCGCTGGCAATCCGCCTCGACTTGATCCCGACAACGGTCGGCACCTTCGACAGAAACGCCGGATGGTTGAGCGCCAATGCTCTGCCGGACCGGACTATAAGCGGCCGGAAAGCGTAATTACCCACCCCCTGCGTTGAGCTATCCGGCGGAGACAGCGCCGAGGATGGTGTTGTAGGGATTGGCCCCGGACAGTCGCGCAGTATCGA
>NZ_JACIIV010000031.1 GCF_014205635.1 Polymorphobacter multimanifer | reverse complement strand
TCAACTCAGGCTTCGTAAGCTGCTCAAGTTCCTCGCGATTCATGGATAGTGTGAATCATAGACGCGACCCCTTGGCAAGGGGGTGGGTAATTACCGACACCCGCTATTATTACGGCAACTTTCCGAACAACCTGACGGTTCGTCCCGACAATCCTTATATGCCGGCCGAAATTGCGGCGCGAATTACTGCACTTGGTCTGACCTCGGTGCCCTTCGGCACGCTGAAAGGTGACAATGGCGCATCGGGCGCCAGAGCGGAACGTGGCTATGCCCGTGCAGTGGCGGGGATCGACGGCAAATTCAGCGCCTTTGGTTCTGATTGGTCGCTGAAGGCCTATTATCAGTTTGCGCGCGCCACCATGACCAATACCGCGACGCGCGCCACGCTGCTGCCGAATTTCCGGCAGGCGATCGACGCGGTGCGCGCCCCGAACGGTTCAATCGTTTGCCGCTCCACCCTGACCAACCCGAATGATGGTTGCGTGCCCTACAATGCATTCGGCACCGGCGTGAACAGCCAGGCGCAAATCGATTATGTGATCGGCGATCCGTTCCGCAGCGATGTCTACAAGCAGAATGTCGTCAGCATCAATATTGCAGGCGAGCCCTTCGACATCTGGGCCGGGCCGGTTTCGATCGCATTCGGCGCCGAGCATCGCACCCAATCGGCCGACGGGTTTGCCGATGCCATCACCACGCAAAGCCCGGGGAACTGGGACACGACGGGCGGTCTGCCCACGATCGGCAGCTACAAGATTTCGGATGCCTATCTGGAAACAGTGGTGCCGCTGGCGCTGGACACGGCCTGGGCCAAATCCCTCAACTTGAACGCCGCCGTTCGTGCCGTGAAGTACAGCAGTGGCACCTATGCCACCTGGAAGATCGGTGCCGAATATGCGCCGATCGATGGCGTGCGCATCCGCGGCGTCGCATCGCGTGACGTGCGCGAAGCGAACCTCGCCGATCGCTTTGCCGGCGTGTCCCAGTCCCAAGCCTCGTTCCAGGATCCCAACAGCAACGGCGCTGCCCGCACGGCCCGCTCGCTGGCTTCGGGCAACCCCGATCTCGAACCGGAAATCGGCCGGACCTACAGCGCCGGCGTGGTGCTGCAGCCGGCGTTCCTGCCGGGGTTCAACACCTCGATCGATTATTACAAGGTGGACGTCACCCAGGCGATCGGCAGCTTGACCATCCAGCAGATCGTCAACCTGTGCTTCGCCGGCAACCAGACGGCGTGCGCGCGGATCACCGCCACACCGGGTGCTGTCAACCAGTTCGACATCATCAACGCGCCGATCAACCTTGCCACGGAGAGCACGCAGGGCCTCGACGTCGAAGCCAGCTATCGCTTCAACGTCGACGATGTCATTCCGGGCATCGGCGGCGGCATCGCGATCCGCGCGCTGGCGACACGCTATATCGACTATACCGTCGATTCCGCCCTGCCCGGCTCGATCCCGATCAAGCGCGCCGGCACGGTCAACCTGCCGAACTGGCGCTATTCCTTCTCGCTCAACTACGACAACGGCCCGATGTCGCTGACGGGAACGGTACGCGGCATCTCGGGCTCGGTGCTCAGCAACGAGTTCATCGAGTGCACCACCGCCTGCCCGACTTCCACCGGCAACAACCCTACCTACGACAGCATCAGCCTGCCGGCTGCGGCCTATATCGACTTTGCGGCGACCTACAGGTTCGGGCCCGAAAGCCAGTATCAGCTGTTCTTCAACATCCGGAACTTGACCAACAAGGACCCCGCAATCGTTGCGGCAGGCCCAACCGGCTTCGGCGCATGGAACAACCAGCCGATCTCCGCGGGCCAGTATGACACGATCGGTCGTTCCTTCCGGGCGGGTTTCCGCTTCGTACTTTAGCGTTTGCTGGCAGCGCTTTCGAAAGACATGCTGCACGGCGACAATTGGCCAGATTGGGGGAGCCGGATATGATGGGTGCATTGAGGTCTGAAACCGGCGAAAGGGTGCTGACGCGCTGCGGCCGGCTCCTGCAGATGGTGCAAGTTCGGACGCTGGCGCTGATGGCACTTGCCCTGGCTTCGACATCGGCCCTGGGCCAGCCAGCAAAGACCACCGTTCTGACCGGCGGGATGCTGATCAGCGGCTTGAGTGTTCCGCCCCTGCACAATGCCAGGGTAGTCATTCAGGGCGAGCGGGTTGTTGCCGTGGGGCCGGCGTCGGAAGTGGCGATTCCTGCCGGGGCCGAAGTGATCGACACGAGCGGCCAGACCATGCTGCCCGGCTTGATCGATGCCCATGCCCATCTCTTCATGGTCGGGTTTGGCGACGAGGCGGGCTGGTTCAAATGGCTCAAGGCGGACGGCAGGAAGTATTCCATCGAGAAGGTAATGGAGCTTTCGGCCTATCAGTTGCTGATGTCGGGCGTGACATCGGCGATCGACCTGGGGGGCAATCCTGTCGAGAGCATCAGCCTGCGCAACCGGATCAACAAGGGCGAGGTTGCGGGCCCGCGCCTGCAGGTTTCGGGGCCGCTCGTCACACGCCGGGCGTTCGGCGGCTTCCCGGCCGAAGCGTCGGCGGTCATCACCACGCCCAAGGAGGGCGCCGAAACGGTCGACCGCCTGTTCAAGATGGGGGTCGACGTGATCAAGGCGCACGCCGGACTGACCCGAGAGGATTATTTTGCCATCGTGAAGGCGGCGCATGCCAATCGGATCAAGGTGCACGCGCATCTTTATGCCGAAGCGGATGTGCGCAACGCCTATGATGCGGGTGTCGATGTGTTCCAGCACATGGGCTCAGCCGGTGGCCCGACCTATGATCCCGAGCTGGTTCGCACGATTGCCGAGAGCAACCGGCCGGTGGTGCTCACGGCGGCGCACCGGAGCTGGATCTACCCCGACACTGTCGCGTTTCCTGCACGGCTTCAGGACCCGGTGCTGAAGAGCCTGTTCCCGGCCGACATCTGGGCGGCTATGCAGGAATCCTTCAAGGAATGGCCGGCCGAGGGACATTTTGCCGGCATCAACCGGCAGGTGAAGTTTCGCAGCCCGCAGGTGCGACAGCTGATCGAATCGAATGCGCTGATGGGCGTCGGCACCGATAGCGGCACACCGATGAACTTCAACACCGACGGCCTGGTGAGGGAGATGAAGGTCCTCGTCGACGAGGGGCTTTCTCCGCTCGAGGTGATTGCCGATACGACGCGTGTCAATGCCCGCATCATGGGCCAGTCGGATGTCGGGACCATCGAGCCCGGCAAGCGGGCGGACATCATCACTGTGCCGGGTGACCCGGTTTATCACAATTTGAACAATCTGTTCACAGTCCAGACCGTGATCAAGAACGGTGTGACTTACAAAAAGGACGGTGTGCCAACAATCAAGATGCCCGAATGAGCCTTTGCTCTTCGGCAATAGCGACTGTTTTGGGAGCGAGTGGATGACAATGGAGCCGCTGAGCAAAGAAGTGTCCGAGCGCAGCAAGCTCGGCCGTCGGGAAATCCTAATCGGCGGCTTGTCGGTTGCTGTTGCAGCTGGGGTGGCAACACGGCCCGCCAGCGCGCAAGTGCCTGCGGTTGGCGAGGCCGGGGTCGGCCGCCAGGCCCCTGACGCGCCGGCGACGGGGGCCAGCACGGTGGCGCAACACCGCGTCGAAGTGGCAGGGCCGAACGGTCTGGTCGCTGCCGGGCACCCTCTCGCATCGATGGCGGGGCTGCGCATGCTGATGCAGGGTGGCACCGCCGCCGACGCGGCGGTTGCGGTGATGGCGGTGCTGAATGTTGTCGAGCCCTGGGCTTCGGGGGCTGCGGGCAACGGATTTGCGACCTGTTTTGAAGGCAAGACCGGCAAGATCACGGCGCTCGCCTTCGCCGGCGCTGCGCCTCGCCTCCTTGAAGACACTGCATCTGCGGCCGATCTGACTGCGGGCCCAAAGGCGGTGGTGACGCCGGGTGCATTTGGCGGCTGGATTGAACTGGCGCGTCGCTATGGCAAGCTGCCGCTGTCGGTGCTGCTGGAGCCCGCCATCGGCTATGCGCGCGATGGCCATCCGCTCGATCCCTCCATCGCCCAGTCGATCGTTCGCCAACAGGCGCGGCTGACCCAGTATCCGACAACGGCGGCGATCTATTTTCCGGGCGGCAACCCACCGGCGGCGCGTGCCATGTTCAAGAACCTGCCGCTGGCGCGCAGCTTTCAGGCGCTCGCCGATGCGGAAACGGCTGCCATCAAGGGCGGGGCAAGCCGGGACGGCGGACTGACGGCGGCGTATGACCATTTCTATTCGGGCCCGATTGCCCGGGAAATGGACCGCTTTTCAAGGGCCAATGGCGGCTGGCTGCGCCTCGACGACATGCGCAGCTACAAGCCGAAATGGGTCGAGCCGGTGTCGACCAACTACCGCGGGCTCGATGTGATCTGCTCGCCGCTGACGTCGCGAACCGGCATCGAGACATGTGAGCAGCTGAACCTGCTCGAAGGCTTCGACATCGGTGCCATGCCGGCAGACAGTCCGCGGGCGCTGCATCTGATTGCCGAGTGCATCAAGATCGCCAAGGCGGATGTCTATCGTTATGCCGCCGACCCGGCATCGGCTCCAGCACCGGTTTCAACGCTGATTTCAAAGGAGTTCGCCAACCAGCGGCGGCGCCTCATCAACCCGGCGCGCACAATTCCGTTTCCGGCGGGAGCAGACATCGGCAACGCGCGCAGCCCAGTCCTTTCGTTTCGCGGTGGGCGCAGCGTGCCCGGCGACACGACCAACATCTCGATCACCGACAGCGACGGCAATGCGATCGGCGTCACCACGACCCTGGGTGGCGGCTTCGGCGCCAATGTCATCATGGGTGATACCGGGCTGTTCTGTAACAACGGCCTGCGCGAAGGGTCCACCGCACCTTACCGGGAGCATCCGAATTTCGTGAAAGGCGGGCGGGTTCCGCTGCTCGGCAATTGTCCGACGATCGTGCTCGACAAGGGGCAGTTCAAGATGGTTTTCGGCACGCCGGGCGGCGAGACCATCGGCCAGACGCAATTCCAGTATCTGGTCAACGTCATCGACCGGGGGCTGCCGGTGCAGGCTGCCATCGAAGCGCCACGGCTTGCCCTCGATGCCGACCCGGGCTTCTACACGCCGGGAGCCGCGATCACGCTGCAACTGGAGTCGCGATTCTCCGCCGACAGTTCCGCGGGGCTGCGCGCCATGGGGCACAATGTCAGATCGGTCGGGCCCTATGCGATCGGCAGCATCCAGGCGATCCTCCAGTCGCAGCATGGCACGCGGCTGGCGGGCTCCGACCCGCGGCGCATGGGCTATGCCGTTGGCTATTGAGCTGAGCACTGGCCACCGGACGGGCAACTGATGGAGATCGAGACGATATGGCGGCTCTAAAATCTATCGGTCTGGCGCTCGCACTGTCGCTTTGCGCTACAGCGGCGCACGCACAGGCCAAGGCTGACTGGGCGCATTTCGGCGGCGACCTCGGTGATACGAAATATTCGGCGCTGGACCAGATCAACGCCGGCAACATCGATCGGCTCAAGATCGTCTGACGCGCACCCGCACTCGACCCGGCGTATCGCGCCGAAAACCCGGCGCTGGTGCCTTCCAACAACTTCCGCAACGCACCGCTGGTTGTTGGCGGGGTAATGTACATCAGCAACCAGATCGGCCTGGTGGAAGCGCGCGATCCGGGAAGCGGCAAGATCCTCTGGCGTCAGGCGGGATTCCCCGGTGATGGGCGGCTGACACCGGCTGCGGCGAGCCGCGCATTGGCACTTTGGGGCAAGGGTGCGGGTGCGCGCATCGTCACCATCCGCGGCAATTTCCTCTATCTGCTCGACGCGCGGACCGGGGAGATTGTCGAGGATTTCGGCGACAAGGGCCGGGTCGATCTGCGCGAGGCGCCAAGAACCCTGTTTTCCTGGAACGCGCCGGCGCCGATCGTGGTGGGGGACGTGATCGTGGTTGGCGGCCAGCCGATCGCCATTGGCACCGCCGACATCAACAAGGCGTCGCTCGCCGGCAATGTGCGCGGCTTCGATGTGCGCACCGGCAAGCTGCTCTGGACGTTCCACACCGTGCCGCAGGAAGGCGAGCCGGGCGCTGACACATGGGACAATGAATCCTGGCGACAGGGCGGCAAGACCAAGGTCTGGTCGGCGTTCAGCGCCGACGAGAAGCTCGGGCTGGTATATCTGCCGCTCAGCGCGCCGGCGAACGACTATTATGGCGTCGCCCGGCCCGGCGACAATCTCTACTCGGACTCGCTCGTTGCCCTGGAGGCACGAACCGGAAAGAAGATCTGGCACTTCCAGACCGTCCATCATGATCTCTGGGACTATGATCTGCCCAGCCCGCCGATGCTGGCCGACATCATGGTCAACGGCCGAAAGCGGCAGGCCGCCATCCAGGTGACGAAGATGGCCTATGTCTTCGCCTTCGACCGGGCGACCGGCGAGCCGCTGTTCCCCATCGTCGAGACGCCGGTGCCCGCAACGACCATGCCCGGCGAAAAGGCATCTCCCACCCAGCCGATCCCGGTGAAGCCCAAGCCGTTCGACCGGCAGGGCATGGACGCCGACCAGCTGATCGACTTCACCCCCGCGCTGCGCGCGGAAGCAGTGCGGATCCTCGGCCGCTATGTGCATGGCGGCATGTACACCCCGCCCTCGCCCGCAGGCGGGCCCGATGGCAAGCTCGGCACGCTGTACATGCCGGGCTGGGTCGGCGGCGCCAACTGGACTGGTGCAGCGCTCGATCCCGAGACGGGGATAGCCTATATTCCGTCGGTCAGCGTGCCCTGGATCGGCCGGGACAATTATCGGCGGCCCCCGGAATCGAGCCTGTACATGGAGGGCCCGCAGGGCTTGCCGATGGTCAAGCCGCCCTATGGGCGGATCACCGCGATCGACATGAACAGCGGCGACCATCTGTGGATGGTGCCCAACGGTGACGGGCCACGCGATCATCCGCTGCTGAAGGATCTGAAGCTTCCGCCCCTCGGCCAGGCCGGCCGGGCTGCGCCACTGCTGACCAAATCCTTCCTGTTCGTCGGCGAGGGCGACAAGGTTGGCTTGAGCATTCCCAAGCTAAGCGGCGGCAACATGTTCCGCGCCTATGACAAGAAGACTGGCAAAGTGGTGTGGGAGGCCGATCTCGGCGCCGGCACGACGTCCCCGCCGATCTCATACATGTACCGGGGCAAGCAATATATCGTCGTGGGCGTGGGCGGTGTGGATCATCCCGCCGAGCTTGTGGCGATGCGTGTGGACTGACCGTTTGATGCGCACTGATGAACTGATGTGCCTGTTGGGGGATTTATGACGCTTGCCTTGAAAGCATTCGGAATTGCAGCGCTTGCCGTCACGGTGCCGGTGGCGGTGCTTGCCCAGCCGATCGACACGCCGGGGATCACGTCGCCCCTGACCGCTGCCCAGATCGCCCGCAACTACCCCGCCGATGCGCTGAGCGGCGTTGCGGTCGACAAGCCGGTGCTCCTCAGAAGCCAAGGCGGCATGGGGCTTCGGGTCGTAAAGCTGGCGGAGGGGCTGTCGCATCCCGATGGGCTGGTGTTCCTGCCCGACGGGCGCACCATGCTGGTGACCGAGCGGCCCGGACGCCTGCGGGTGATCACCGATGGCGTGCTCGATCCGGCGCCGGTGGCGGGCCTGCCGACCTTCAACAACGTCGGTCTGGGCGGCCTTCACGACATCGTGCTGCATCCCGACTTCGCGCGGAACAATTTGCTTTATATCTCCTACACCAAGGACCGCGAGCCGCAGACGGGAACGACACTCGCGGTTGCACGCGCGCGCTTCGACGCGGGTCGCTTGACGTCCGTTCAGGACATACTCGTCGCCGAGGCTTGGGAAAGCCCGCTCGGCACCTATGGCGGAAGGATGGTCTTCGGCCCGGACGGCATGCTCTACATCAGCGTGGGGGACCGTGATGGCACCACCGCCAATGATCGGTCCAGCGCCCGGCCGCAGGCGCAACAGCTTGGCAGCCATATCGGCAAGATCCTGCGGGTGCGTGATGATGGCTCGGTGCCGCCCGACAATCCGTTCGTCGGCACGCCCGGTGCCAGAGGCGAGATCTACAGCTATGGCCACCGCAATGTGTACGGGATGGCCTGGGACCCCAAAACCGGAGAGATGTGGGCGACCGAGTTCGGGCCGGCCGGTGGCGACGAGGTCAACCGGGTGTTGCCCGGCCACAATTACGGATGGCCGCTGGTCTCGATGGGCCGACACTATTCGGGCAGCCTGGTATCCGACCAGCCGTTTCATCGCGACGGCATGGATGATCCGCTGTTCTTCTGGAATCCAAACTTCAACCCCGAGAACATGTTTTTCTATACCGGTGACAAATTCCCCCGGCTGAAGGGCAGCCTGATCGTGGCAGGCGCCAGCACAAAGAAGATCGCGCAGATGGTCATCCGCGGAGATTTCGTGCGACAGGGCGATACGATGCTGAACGAGCTCGGCGTGCGCTTCCGTGACATTCGGCAGGGGCCGGACGGCTTCATCTATCTCCTGACCGAAGGGCGCTTGCGTGGCCCGAACGATACCGACGGTATGGTGCTGCGGCTTGAACCGGCACCCGCTGCCACCGGTGCCGGCAGCGGCAAATCGGAGAATGCTGCGGCAGAGTCACCCGACTGATGCCGGTGCTGGGAATGGAGAGAGTAATGAACCGAGTTCGGGCTGTTCTGGTTTCGGTGCTGGCAGGCACCAGCGTGATTGCGGGTGCAACTGCCCTTGCGGGTGCGGTCGACTTGCCTGATGGCCCCGGCAAGCAGCAGGTCATTGATTCGTGCACCCGGTGCCACGGCATGGACGTGATCGTCGCACAGCCGAGATCGTCGGACGAATGGGCCGAGGTGGTCAGCGCCATGGTGGGGCAGGGGGCGGTGCTGACCGACGAAGACTTTGAAAAGGTGGTGGCCTATCTTTCGGCAAATGTGTCTCCCGAGGCAGCATCGGCGAACTGAATGCTGTGCGCGGAACCGCGCGTGATCGGACACAGGACAGGGGACAGGCCATCGCTATCGGCGCTTCTTATCGGACCCGCTCGGCCAGACGACCGCCGGTCTATGCCCAGCTGTATTTCCAGGTGCTTGCCGCCATCATCGCCGGCGGGCTGATCGGCCATTTCGCGCCGGATACGGGCGTGGCCATGAAGCCGCTGGGCGATGCCTTCATCAAGCTTGTGAAGATGATCATCGCGCCGGTGATCTTTCTCACCATCGTCACCGGCATCGCCGCCATGCGCGATCTGGGAAGTGTGGGACGGGTTGCCGGCAAGGCCTTTGCCTATTTCCTGTTCTTCTCCACCATCGCGCTGATTGTCGGCCTCATCGTGGCCAATGTGGTGCAGCCGGGGGCCGGCATGAACATCAATCCGGCAACGCTCGATACCGGAGAGGTCGCAAGCTATACCGAGAAGGCCCGGGAGCAGACGATCACCAACTTCCTCATGGGCATCATTCCGGAGACGGTCGCCGGCGCCTTTGTCGATGGCAATCTGCTACAGGTGCTGTTCTTCGCGATAAGCTTCGGTGTTGCGCTCGCCATGGTCGGCGCGCCCGCGCAGCCGCTGGTGCGCGTGCTCGAAGCGACCGCGGCCGGCATGTTCCGGCTGGTCGCCATATTCATGCGCGCGGCTCCGATCGGCGCTCTCGGTGCGTTTGCCTTCACCATCGGCAGATACGGTATCGGTTCTATCGCCAACCTCGCCGCCCTTGTTGCCACCTTCTATCTCACGTCGATCTTCTTCGTTGTTGTGATCCTGGGGCTGGTCGCGCGGGCTGCGGGTTTTTCGATCTTCACGCTCATCCGCTATCTCAAGGCCGAACTGCTGCTCGTGCTGGGCACCAGCAGCTCTGAATCGGCCTTGCCGAGCCTCATGGAAAAGATGGAGCGTGCGGGATGCCCGAAGGCGATTGTGGGCCTTGTCGTTCCTACAGGGTATTCGTTCAATCTCGATGGCACGAACATCTACATGACGCTGGCGGCGTTGTTCATCGCACAAGCCACCGGGACGGAGTTGAGCCTGGGCGAACAATTGCTCTTGCTCGGTGTGGCGATGCTGAGCTCCAAGGGTGCCGCGGGCGTGACGGGGGCGGGGTTTATCACGCTCGCTGCCACGCTCTCCATCGTACCCAGCGTGCCGATCGCCGGCATGGCGCTGATCCTCGGCATCGATCGCTTCATGTCCGAATGCAGGGCACTGACCAATTTCATCGGCAATGCCGTGGCCACAGTCATCGTGTCACGCTGGGAAGGCGCCATTGACGAAACACGTTTCGCTGCGGTTTTTCGCGACCACCAGTTCGGGCCGTTCGGCGCAGTGCCCGGGCCTGAAAGCGATCCCGACTGAAACCAGTGATACAAACCCCTCGCCAGCCCTGTGGCGGGGGGCTTTCTCGTTCAGATTCTGTGGTTTGCCGCTCCTGGCACGCACAGGGGCTGCGCTCGATCAGCCGAGAGCGAGCAGCCATAAAACTTTGGTTGAATGTTGATAATAAGAGTGACTCGCAATTGCATTGCGTCTAACAGCTGCGCTCACAGCGGGAGCAAGACGAATGCGCAGATCCACCTTGATGTTGACCGGGGCCGCCATTTTCGGAATTGGCCAGGCGCTGCACGCGACCGGGATCGACATCGACCTCGCCACCGACGCTGAGGACAATGTCGGCGCGGAAATCGTCGTCTATGGCAAGAGCTATGGGAAGTCGGTGGGGAAGACCTTCACGCCGCTCAAGGATGTTCCCAACTCGATCACCGTCATCGATCGCACGCAGATCGAGGCGCAGAACCTGTTCACCCTCGAGGACGCGCTGACCGCTGCCCCCGGCATTACCGTCAATGGCGTCGGCAGCGAGGACCCCAGCTTCCTCTCGCGGGGCTTTGCCATCAACAATTACATGATCGACGGCGTTCCCACGCTGTCGCTCGGCTTTCCGGGTGTCGTCCCTGACCTGTTCTTCTATGATCGGCTCGAGGTGCTGCGCGGGCCTGCCGGCCTGTTCAGCGGATCGGGCAACCCTGCCGGCAGCATCAACCTGGTCCGCAAGCGTCCACTCGACACCATGCAGCTGCGTGCTTCGGCCGGCTATGGGAGCTTCGACAACGTCCGCGGCGAGATCGACCTTTCGGTGCCGATCTCCGACGGTGTCGGCATCCGTGTCGGCGCGATGATCCAGGACCAGGACCAGTTCTTCGATGTCGCGCACCGTAATCGGATCGGTGCCTTTGGCGTGGGATCGGTGGACCTCGGCGAGCGCACGACGCTGACCTTCGGCGCCAATTATGATCGCTTCAAGCCGGCCATCCAATCGGGCCTGCCTGGCCTGATCGGCGGGCTCGACGGCAGCGACGGCCAGCTGCTCGATGTGCCGCGCTCGACGTTTCTGGGTGCCGACTGGAACAGGTTCCAGTCCGACACATGGTCGGCGTTCGTTGAGCTGACGCACCGGGTGAGCGATCGTTGGACTCTGCGTGCCAGCGGGCTGTACACCGATGTCGATCGCATCGATGTGTACAGCTATATCGGCAACCAGCCGATCACTCCGACGAACGGCGTCACCAGCCATATCGCCTATCGCGGTGACAGCTACATGACGACGCGCTCGTTCGACTTCAACGGCATCGGCAGCTTCCCGGCCTTCGGGCGCGAGCAGACGCTGATCCTTGGTGCCGATTACCAGGCCAACTCGCAGCGCCAGAACTTTACCCGGCTTTCCAACTATGCGCGCATCGACGTCTATGCCCCGTTGTCGCCGGCCGAGCCGCCACTCGATCCGTTCGGCCCGTTGCCGCCGTTTGTCGGTCCGGCCGGGCCTGTCACGCAGGTCTATGGCGGCACGATCAGCGATGTCGAGCAGTTCGGCCTGTATGGACAGCTGCGGCTGAGCCCGGTTGCCGGGGTAACCTTGGTCGGCGGCGGGCGGTTGACCTGGTGGGACACCGACAACCAGACGCTGCTGCCGCGGGAGCTCGAGCCGACGGGATACTCCATCGACAACCGGTTCACCCCCTATGCCGGCATCGTCTGGGATGTGAGCGACACCCTCAACGTCTATGCGAGCTATGCCGACAGCTTCACGCCGCAGACCTCTGCACTCCCGCGCGTCGGCGGTGGCGCGATCGAGCCGTTGATCGGATCGCAATATGAGGCCGGCACGAAGCTTTCGATGTTCGGCGACTCGCTGCTGCTGTCAGCGGCAGTGTACCAGATCGTCCAGTCCAACCGGTTGTTCACCGATCCCGACCTGCCCGGTGTTGTCCAGCAGATCGGCAAGGTGCGCGCGCGGGGCATCGAGGCCGAAGCGGCGGGCGAGATCCTGCCCGGTTGGCGGATCAACGGTGGCTATGCTTACATCAGCAACCAGTATCTGGAGGGCACCAACCCGCTGCTCGAAGGCATTTCCTTTGTGCCGGTGATTCCTGCGCATTCGATAAAGGCGTTTTCCAACTATGCGCCGGAGGAAGGGGCGCTGGCCGGCTTCAGCATCGGTGGCGGCGTGACGTGGTTCAGCGCCACGGCCGGCGGCAATGCTGCCGTTTTCAACGCCGATGGCAGCCTGCGCACCCGTTCAACGATTGTGCGCCAAGGCAGCTATGCGGTGCTCGACCTGCGCGGAGGCTACAGGATCAGCGACGCGATCGCGCTGTCGGTCAACGTCAACAACGTGTTCGATCGCAGCTATTACGCTCGCATCAGCAGCAGCGGGCGCGGCAACTACTTCGGCAGCCCGCGCTCGGTCTTCGCCACCGTCCGGTTTACCCTTTAATGAAGGCGCACAGCCATAGCCGTCGCCGTGGGGACATGGCGCTGCGGATCGTGGCCGCCATGCCGCTCGGCTACGCAGTGGCGAGTGTGTGGGCCATGGCACTGGCGCGGGTGCTGCCCGGCGACCGGGCGCAGGTGACGATCGTCGCCACGCTGGCGGCGTTCGTCATTTGCGCCGCTGCCGCCATGTGGGCGTTTGCGGCGCGCAGCGGATGGCGCGCGGTCTGGACACTGGTGGCGCTCGGCCTTGTTGCGGCGTGTCTTGCCATGGCGTCGATCGCCAGCACGGGGCGGTTGTGAGCGGCCCCGGCGGCGGCCTGCGCCAATCCCAGGCATTCCTGCACAGCTGGTCGGGGCTGTTGCTCGGCTGGGTGCTGTTCATCGTCTTCGTGGCCGGGACACTCGCCTTTTACCGCGATGGCCTCAATCGCTGGATGCGGCCCGAACTGGCGCGCGTCGAGCAGCGCGCACCTGTCATCGCCGGCGCGCAGCGATTCCTTGCCGGCAGGGCACCCGATGCCAAGAACTGGTTCATCACCTTGCCGAACACATCGACGGCGGGGGCGCAATTGTTCTGGCAGCCCGAGCCGGTGGAAGGCCAGCCGCGCCGTCGCGGCCGCCGCGACAACCAGGCGATCATCGGCGCCGATGGCGAGCCGGCCGTCGTTCGCGAGACGCGCGGCGGCGAGTTCTTCTACCGGATGCATTTCGACCTGCATTACATGCCGGTGATCTGGGCGCGGTGGCTGGTCGGGCTTGCCGCCATGGCGATGCTCGTCGCTATCCTGTCGGGCATCGTCACCCACAAGAAGATCTTCAAGGATTTCTTCACGATGCGCCGCGACCGCGGTCAGCGGTCCTGGCTCGATGGGCATAATGCCGTTGCGGTGCTGGCCCTGCCGTTCCATCTGATGATCACCTACACCGGGCTGGTCACGCTGATGGCGCTGCTGATGCCCTGGGCCGTGGTTGCGAACTACACCGATGACCAGGCGCTGTCGGATGTGCTGTTTCCGTTTGCGGAGCAGGTCGAGCGGAGCAACACGCGCGTGCCGCTGCACGATCTGGACCGGCTGGTCGAGGATGCCGAGCGTCGCTTCGGGGCGCCGGCCGGAGCGGTTTCGGTCGACCTGCCGGGGGATGCCGCGGCGCGGGTCACCATCAGCCGTGCGCCGACGTCGATGTTGTCGACCCGCACGCCGAGCCTGACCTATGACGGTGTCAGTGGAGCGCTGGTCTGGGAATCACCCGCACCCGGCGGTGCCGCCGTGACCGCCGGTGCGATGATCGGGCTGCACGCTGGGCGCTTTGCCGATGATGGGCTGCGGCTGGTCTATTTCCTCTGCGGCGTTGCCGGGTCGATCATGGTCGGCAGCGGCCTGGTGTTGTGGACGGTCAAGCGCCGCGCCCGGCTGCCCGATCCGGCGCGGCCGTACTTTGGCTTCCGGCTGGTGGAATGGCTGAATATCGGGGTGGTCGGCGGATTTCCGCTCGGTATCGCGGTGCTGTTCTGGGCCAACCGCCTGCTCCCGCTGGGGATGAAGGGCAGGGCGGACTGGGAGATCCATGTGATGTTCATGGCGTGGGCGGCGGTGCTGCTGGTCGCAGCCCTGCGCTCGCCGAAAAGGGCCTGGACGATTACCCTCGGCCTGACTGGCGCACTGCTCGCGGCGCTTCCGGCATACAACATGATCGCCACCGATCGCGGTATCGGTGCCGCACTGGGGCAGGGGGACCATCTGCTGGCCGGAATAGATGCCATGATGCTGGTGTTCGGCCTGGCCTATCTCGTGGTCGCGCGCCGGGTGGGTGGGCATCGTGCGCAGCCGACGCGGGTGCGGGACAAGACGCGGGTGCGGGACAAGGCGCATCGATCGCCGGCAGCGCTGGAGGCCGCCGAATGATCTGGCTCTGTCTTCTGGTTGTCCTGGCGGCTCTGGCCTTGTTCGGGCTTGCCGACCCGGTGCATCACCGCCGCCGCTTCGGTGCGTTTGGCACGCCCCGGCGCGCGCGGTGGATGCGCGCGCTCGGGTGGGTGGCGGTGCTCGTGGCATTGCCGCTGGCGATCGCCGCACGGGGCCCGGTCTTCGGCCCCGTCTTCTGGATCGGCCTGCTCATGCTGGCCGCCGGTGCTGTCTGGCTCGCGCTCAATCTTCTTCCCGATCGACAAGGAAAACACCGATGAAAAGACCCCTTTTTGCCGTTCTTCTGCTCGGCCTGGCGAGTGCAACGCAAGCTCATGAAGTGTGGATCGAGCGTGACTGCGCTGGCCCTGCCCGCATCTACCTCGGTGAGCCTGCCGAAGCCCTGCCCGCTGGCGGCGACCCGGAATTCGACAAGCTGACAGCACCCAGGCTTGTGCCCACTGTGGCCGGTTCGCTGGTGCGCAAGGCCGGCTTTATCGAAGTCGCCGTGCCGCCCGGCGATGTCCGCGTCATCGATGACAATGTCTTTGCGCCCTGGTCGGAAGACGGCAAAAAGGCCGGGATTGTCTATTTCGCCCGCGCTGGCCGGAGCGAGACCAGAGCCGCGATGCCGTTCGAGATCGTGCCGGTTGCCCGCGATGCCGATCGCTTCACGCTGCAGCGCGATGGCAAGGCCGTGAAGAACATGACCATGACGGTCATCAGCCCCGACAAATGGTCGAAGCTGGTCGTTGCTGATGCCGAAGGCGTCGTGACCGTGCCTGTCCGCGAAGCGGGGCGATATCTGATCTCCGCGACGCAGAAAGAGGAAGCCGAGGCTGTGCTGCCCGGTGGTGCCGTGTCGATCGTCCACCGCACGGCGACGACGTCGTTCGTCACCGCGGGGGCTGGCAAGGGGATGCCTGCCTGTCGATAGTGGTCGGCCGCGTCGGACCTGATGTGGCTGCTGATCAGGCAGCGTCCTTCAGTTCGGCGCGGGCGAGGCGGGGGCTGAGCAGGTGCACCGCGGCGAGCGCCAGGAAATAGGCGGACCCGGCGACTGCGAAGAGCGGCGTATAGCTGCCGATCCCATCGAGCACGAAGCCGGCATATTTGGCCATCAGCATGCCGCCGACCGCACCCACGGTGCCGCCGATGCCGATAACCGAACCGACAGCACTGCGGGGGAAGAGATCGGAAGGCAGGGTGTAGAGGTTGGCGGAAAAGGCCTGATGGGCGGCGGTGGCCACGCCGATGATGAGCACGTTGAGCCAGAGCGAGTCGATCGACTGCGCCACGAACACCGGCGTGACGGCGAAGGCACAGACCAGCATGGTCATCTTGCGGGCGTAGTTGACCGATTTTCCGGCCTTGATCATCCGCGATGACGACCAGCCGCCGACAATGCTCCCGACATCGGACATCAGATAGATGGCGACGAGCGGCGGGCCGAAGCTGACGAGATCGAGATCATAGCGGCTGCCGAGAAAGCCCGGCAGCCAGAACAGGAAGAACCACCAGATCGGATCGATGAAGAACTTGCCGAGCGCATAGGCCCAGGTCTCGCGCATGGTGATGAGCCGGCGCCATGGCATCGGCGTGATCGGATCGGCCGGATCCTGGGTGATATAGGCGAGCTCCTCGGCGCTCACCTGCGGCTTTTGTGCGGGGCGGCGGTAGATGGCGAGCCAGGCAATGAGCCAGATGATGCTGAACCCGCCGGTGATGACGAAGGTCGAGCGCCAGCCATAGGCGATGGTGAGCGCCGGCACGAGCAAGGGCGTGATGATGGCGCCGACATTGGCGCCGGCGTTGAAGATGCCGATGGCGGTGGCGCGTTCGCGCGCCGGGAACCATTCGGTGACGGCCTTGATGCCGGCCGGGAAGTTGCCTGCTTCACCGATGCCCAGCCCGAAGCGCGCCATGGCGAACTGGGCGACCGAATAGACGCCGCCGTGGAGCATGTGCGCCACGGTCCAGATCGTGAAGGCGATGGTATAGCCGAGCCGCTCGCCGATCAGATCGACGACGCGGCCGAAGCCGATGTAGCCGATGGCATAGGCGAGCTGGAAGAAGAAGATGACGTTGGCAAAATCGGTTTCCGACCAGCCGAGATCGGCAGAAAGCGTGGGTTTGAGCACGCCGATCATCTGCCGATCGATGTAGTTGATCGCGGTTGCCGTGAAGAGCAATCCGACGATCACCCAGCGGTAGCGCCCGACCCTGGCGACCGGCGTGTCCATGGCAGTCATCTCTTCCTCCATAACGCAGGCCGGCCCGCTTTATGCAATGTCCGGAATGGCACTCTTGATGTGGCAATCGAGCGCATGATCCGTGCCGAAGCGTGCCGTCGCCGATTGGCCGGGAGCGATCGCGTGCACCCCCGTGATGGCACCGGTCGAGACCAATGTGCCGGGCGGCACGGCGATGCCGCGGCGCGCGAGCAATTCGAGCAGGAAGCGCACCGAGCCCAGCGTGCCATCGGGAAAATCGGCGGCGATTCCGCGGCCGACAGTCTGGCCGTCGATTTCGAGGGCAATCGGCCAATGGTCGATGTCGGCAGCCGCCCAATCGGCAATCTCGGCACCGAGGATGATGCCGTTGTTGTTGCCGAAATCGGAGACGGTCACCGCCGGCCCGAGGTCGTTGATGGCGGCGAAGGGCGAGCTGGCAATCTCGATGCCGACATGTACGCCGGCGACCAGCGCTGCAGCCTCGGCGAGGGAAAAGCGTGTTTGGCCGGGCGGGACATCGCCAAGCCGGAAGATGAACTCGGCCTCCACGGCACCGAAGCCCTGGGCGAACACCGGCATCGACACTGGCGCGGCTTGAGCACTCGAAAAAACGGTGGACGCGAAGATCGGCCCTGCCAGCCGGTCGCTCCCGAAGCGCGCATCGAGCGGTGGCCAGATACGCCCCACCTTCCAGCCCGCCACGGTGCCGCCACTGACGTTTATGGCAGCATCCTGAATGGCATAGCCGGCATCGAGGCTTTGCGGCAACGGCCCCGGATAGTCCGGAAGACTAGCCGCATGGCGGCGGGCGTCGACTAGTGCCGCAGCGATGGCCGATGCTGTTTCGGCGGTGATTGCTGTGTCTGTCACGGCGCCCTGCACCCTTTCCCCACGCTTTTTGGTCTTGTAGGAAACCGGTGTCATAAAGTGTGTCAGGATGCAAGTCCCGTCTCGAAGTGGCTGCTTGTGGCGGTGTTCATCGAGTCGCGTTAGACAGGAGGCAAAGGGGACATTCGTGGATAGCGACGCCAACATACCCGGCTCGGCCAAGCCGACGATCAATGATATCGCGCGGCTTTCCGGCGTTTCGAAGAAGACGGTCAGCCGCGTCATCAATCGCTCGCCACTCCTCAACGAGGAGACGCGCAAGCGTGTCGACGACATCATTCGCGAGACCGGCTATGTGCCCAACCCCCAGGCACGGGCGCTGGCGTTGCGGCGCAATTTCCTGATCGGTCTGGTGCACGACAACCCCAATGCGCAGATGGTGCTCGGCATGCAGCAGGGCATTTTGAGCGTGCTGAAGGGCACCGAATACGAGCTGATCGTGCGGCCGGTCGATCGCGGTTCGACGACTCTCGTGGCCGATGTGCGGTCGTTTCTCGAACGGCAGCGCCTCCACGGCGTGGTGTTGCTGCCGCCCATCTCGGAAGATGACGGGCTGGCGCGGCTCTGCGACGAGCTCGGCTGCCGCTATGTGCGGATGGGATCGGCCGAGCTGGACGATGCCGCGCACATGGTCGCGTCGAACGACCAGGACGTCGTGCACGAGGCGGTGTCCTATCTGATCGGCGTTGGCCATCGCCGCATCGGCATCATCACCGGCCCGACCGGCTTCCGATCGGCCTGGGAACGGCGGCAGGGGTTCGAGCGAGCGCTGGCCGACGCCGGCATCGCTGTCGATCCGGCGCTCGTGGTGGAAGGCAGCTACCGCTTCGAATCGGGGCTTGGTGCCGCCAGCAAGCTGCTCGATTGCAGCCCGCGGCCGACGGCCATTTTTGCATCGAACGACGAAATGGCCTCGGGCGCGCTGCATGCGGCACGGCGCCTTGGTCTCGATGTCCCGGCTGACCTGTCGATCATCGGATTCGACGATACCGCGATCGCCGCGCATATCTGGCCGCCGCTCACCACGGTGCGCTGGCCGATCGTGGAGATGGGCAAGGCAGCAGCGCGCAAGCTGCTCGCCGGCACCATCGATGCCCAGCCGGAAGTGCCGGGAGAAGCACTGTTTCTCTCGCAATTGATCCACCGGGCCTCGGTGGCACCGCCAAAATGACGTTGAACCCATACCTGACACCGGTTACCGTGTTGGGGACGATGCCATTGCCACGATTGATTTGAAGGATGCACGATGTTCGAGAAAACCTACCACGCCACCCATCCCGACATGATGCAAATGGTCGCCAACGACGAATTGCGTGATCGCTATCTGGTCACCGGGCTGTTCCGCGCAGGCGAGGTCGTGCTCAACTATTCGCACAATGAGCGGTTCGTGATCGGCGGCGCCACGCCTGGCGCCACGCCGCTGGCGTTGCCGGTGCAGACCGCACCTGCTTCGGCTGCCGGCAAGGCGTTCCTCGAGCGGCGCGAACTCGCTGCTGTCAATGTCGGCGGGCCGGGGTCGATCAGTGTCGACGGTGAAACCTTCGACATGGCCAGCAAGGATTGCCTCTATATCCCGATGGGCGCGAGCGAGGTGATCTTTTCCGGCGAAGGCGCCCGCTTCTATCTCGCCTCCACCCCGGCGCATGTCGCCAAGACGGTGAAGAAGATCGCCATCGCCGAGGCCAATCCGCTCGAGCGCGGCGGGCTGGAAGGCTCGAACGAGCGCACCATCTACCAGATGGTCATCCCCGGTATTTGCGACAGCGCGCAACTGCTCCTGGGGCTGACGATCCTGAAGCCCGGCAGCGTGTGGAACACCATGCCGCCGCATCTCCATGATCGCCGCTCGGAAGTGTACTTCTACTTCGATCTCGGCGAGGATGACCGGGTGTTTCATTACATGGGCGAGCCTGATGCGATGCGCCATATCGTGATCGCCAATGAGGAAGCGGTGATCTCGCCGCCCTGGTCGGTGCACATGGGCTCGGGCACGCGCGCCTATGCCTTCATCTGGGCGATGGGCGGCGAGAACCTCGACTATACCGACATGAACGTTCTCGATATCTGCCAGCTCGCATGAGTCTTTTCGATCTCAGCGGCCGTGTCGCGATCGTGACCGGGGCCAACACCGGCATCGGCCAGGGAATCGCGCTGGCGCTCGCCGGCGCCGGGGCTGATATCGCCGCCGTCGGCCGCACGCCGGCGACCGACACGGCCGAAGCGGTTCGCAAGCTGGGGCGCCGCTGCGTCCTCGTCGCCGCCGACCTGTCGACGATCGAGCCGGTGCCGCGCATCATCGCCGAGACGCTCGATCACCTCGGCGGCCTCGATATCCTCGTCAACAATGCCGGCATCATCCGCCGGGCGGACAGCGTCGACTTCTCCGAAGCCGATTGGGATGCAGTGATTGATACCAATCTGAAATCGGTATTCTTCCTGGCGCAGGCGGCGGGTCGGCACATGATCGCGCAGCATGCGAAGGACGGGCGGCGCGGCAAGATCATCAACATCGCCTCGATGCTCACCTTCCAGGGCGGAATACGGGTGCCGAGCTATACCGCATCCAAGTCCGGGGTCGGCGGGCTGACCAAGCTGCTTGCCAACGAATGGGCGGCGAAAGGCGTCAACGTCAACGCCATTGCGCCGGGCTATATCGCCACGAGCAACACCGATGCGCTGCGCGCCGATCCCGATCGCAATGCGTCGATCCTGTCGCGCATCCCGGCCGGGCGTTGGGGTGATGCGGCCGATCTCGGCGGTGCCGCCGTGTTCCTTGCAGCATCGGCGTCGGATTATGTCGATGGCCATATCCTGGCTGTCGATGGCGGCTGGCTGGCCCGGTGACCATTGCGGTGACCAATGCGGTGACCAATGCGGTGACCAATGCGATGAACGGCGCGATTGTCTGCTTCGGCGAGCTGCTGATCCGCCTGTCGGCACCCGGCCGAACGCTGCTGATGCAGACACCGTCGCTCGATCTCCATGTCGGAGGTGCCGAGGCCAATGTGGCCATCGGGCTGGCGCGGCTCGGTCACAGGGCGGCGATGGTGAGCGTGGTGCCATCGAACGCGCTGGGCCAGGGGGCGTTGGCTGCCGTCCGTTCGCATGGGGTCGATACAAGCCGGGTCATCGTGCGTGACGGGCGGATGGGGCTGTATTTTCTCAGCCCGGGTGCAGGGCTGCGCGCCTCCGAGATCGTTTATGACCGGGCGCACAGCAGTTTCGCGACCGCACCTGCCGATGCCTTTGACTGGCCGGCGCTGCTTGCCGGCGCAGGGCGGCTGCATCTTTCGGGAATTACGCCGGCGCTTGGCCCGGTGGCTGCCCGTGCAGCACTTGCCGCGGCGCAAGCCGCTACTGCGCTGGGCGTGCCCGTCTCTTTCGACGGCAATTACCGCGCGCGGCTGTGGGAGGCTTGGGACAGCGATCCCCGCGCCATTCTCGGAAGTCTTGTCGGCCATGCCGACATCCTGTTCGGCAACCATCAGGATGTGGCGCTGCTGCTGGGCCGCGAATTCGGCGGGGACGGTGCCGATCGCCGCCGGGCCGCGGCCGACGCTGCATTTGAAGCCTTTCCCCGGCTGCAACTCATCGCCTCGACCGCGCGCCACACCGAGGACGCCGATCGCCACCGCATCGCCGCGCGGATCGACACGCGCGATGCGCATGTCCAGACACCCGAGGTGCTGGTTTCCGGCATCGTCGATCGCATCGGTGCCGGTGATGCCTTTGCGGCCGGCGTGCTCCACGGCCTGTCGCAAGGCGCTGGCGACGGGCGCGACATCGGCCATGCCGCGCGAATCGGGCTGGCGCTGGCCTGCCTCAAGCATTCGCTTCCGGGTGATGCCAGCCTGTTCGGCCAGGGGGATATCGACGCCTTTCTCGCCGGCGGACTCGATGTCCGTCGCTGACGGCGTGTCGCGCCGGGCGGTGCTCGGCGCAGCGGCACTGCTGGCGACGCCCGTGCGGGCACGCGAAGCGGCCGTCGCGACCGCCGCCGGCCGCTTCCTTGGCAGTCGCGAAGGCGGAATCGCCGTTTTCCGCGGCATCCGCTATGGCCGTGCGGCGCGATTCCGGCCACCGGTCCCCGAAGCGCTGCCCAATCAGCGGATCGAGGCGATGGCCTTTGGCCCCGTCGCTCCGCAAGCCAGCCGCCAACACCCCGACCAGAGCGAGGATTGCCTGTTCCTCAACATCTGGACGCCGGGAGCCGATGCTGCACGCCGGCCGGTGATGCTCTATATTCATGGTGGCGCCTATTCGAACGGCAGCAGCACCGACCCGCTCAACGAGGGTGCTGCTCTGGCAGCGCATGGCGATGTGGTCGTCGTCACCGTCAACCATCGCCTCAATGCGTTCGGCTATCTGTATCTCGCCCGGCTGGACCCGCGGTTTCCCGACAGCGGCAATGCCGGCCAGCTCGATCTCGTCCTGGCGCTGCAATGGGTGCGGGCCAATATCGCCGCATTCGGCGGAGATTCGGCCAATGTGACGGTGTTCGGCCAGTCCGGCGGCGGCGCCAAGATCGCGACACTGATGGGGATGCCGGCCGCCACAACGCTTTTCCACCGCGCGATCACCATGAGCGGTCAGCAGGTGACGGCATCCGGCCCGCTCAACGCCACTGCGCGGGCGCGGGCGTTTCTGGAGCGGCTGGGGCGTGATCCACTGACAGCGCCGGCCGAGTCGCTCGTCGAAGCGCTCGCGGCGACCGACCCGGTGCTCGGCGGGTCGGTCTATTTCGGCCCGGTTCTCGATATGCGCAGCCTGACGCGCCATCCGTTCTGGCCCGATGCCAACCCGCAATCGAACGCCATTCCGATGCTGCTCGGCAACACGCTGGCGGAAGCGCGGGCGTTCCTGCCGCCCGGCTCGCCCAAGCTGGCCAGGCTGAGCTGGGACAATCTGCCGGCGGTGATGGCGCCCGAGCTTCGTGTCGACATCAGCCCGGAATGGGTGGTGGCGCAATATCGCGCGCGCCATCCCGACTGGTCGCCGCGCGCGGTGCTGTGGGATGCGGTGACCGCCGGTCGCAGCTGGCGCGGCCAGATCGAGGAGGCCGAGGCAAGAGCCGCCGCCGCTGCTCCGACCTGGGTATACCAGCTCGATTTCGCCGATCCGGCGCGTCTGGAGGCAGGCGCCATGCACACCATGGACATTCCGCTCGCCTTCGGGACCACCGCCGATCCCGGCGCTCCAAGCGGCAACAGCCCCGCCGCCCGCACTGTCAGCGCTGCCATGATGACGGCCTTCACCGCCTTTGCGCGCTCCGGCACATTGCCATGGCCGCAATACCGCACCGGACCGCGCACGACGATGGTCTTCGATACCCGGTCCCGCGTTGAAAACGATCCGCGCCATTGGCAGCGCGAACTGTTCGCGCGGGTGCCCTATGTCCAGCAGGGCACCTGACCGGAGCAGACGCGCATGCGCTTGCCATGATAGGCGGCGCACATGATCAACCTCACTTGCCTTTGCGGCGCCATCCACATCGAAGCCGCCAAGGCGCCCGATTTCATCCACGCCTGCAATTGCAGGCTTTGCAGCGGCACCGGCGCCTATTGGGCCTATTACCACCCGTCTGAAGTCAGCGTGACCGGAGCCACGACCGGCTATTCCCGCAGCGACAAGCCCGATCCAGGCGCCTGCATCCACTTCTGTCCCACCTGTGGCGCCACGACGCATTTCGCGCTCACCGAAGGCGCCATTGCACGATTCGGCGACACGATGATGGGCGTCAACATGCGCCTTGCCGCTGAGGACGACCTTGTCGGCATCGAATTGCGCTATCCCGATGGCCGGGGCTGGCCGGGGACGGGCGACTTCACCTATGTCCGCCCGCCTGAGATCATTTCACCACCGGATAGGCAATGATCAGCACGAGCGGCTCACCGCCCTTTTGCGCGATTCCCACATCGGCGCCGGCATAGAGATAGGCCGCCATGCCGGGGCCGATGCGGCTGGTCGAGCCGTCCGATGTCACATCGCCCTGGCCCGACACGACATAATAGACCTCGTCGTGCCCCAGCACGTGCAGCCCGATCGAAGCACCGTTGTCGAGGGCGCGCTTGCGAAACTCCATCGTTCGGCCGGGCGCGCTGTCGCTGATGCGCCAGGCGGTGCTCATGCCGGCACCGCCGTGCGGCGGCGCCTCGCGCACCATCGTCTCGCGCTCATCGACGATGACCATCGGCGCGGCCAGGAAGGATAGCAGCGCGAGGATCACCGCCGCATCGCCGCGTCGCGTTCCGACAGGCGCTCCTGAGGCAGCGGACCCTTCTGGCCGGGATAGATGCCGGACTTCGGCTCCATCGTCTGCAGGTTCCAGTCGGCGTCCACGAACGGCGCTCGCGTCTGCTTCTGCTGCGGGTAACCGCCGACCTGCTTCTCATCGTCGAGAATTTCGCCGCGCCCTTCGGCAATGAAGAACAGCACGCGGATGTCGTCGGCATCACGGTCCCAGGGACGGGCGCCGGCATTGGCGAGCACATGCGTCTCGACATCGACGGTGGGCATGATCTGCGCCCAGGCGGGCAGCGCATCGGGGGCATCGGCCTCGATCAGCTTCGCGCGGGTCTCGCCGTAGCGGCCGAACATCGGCAGCGGCGCGCCGAATTTGTCGACCACCAGATTGTCCTTGCCGAAATAGCGCAGGTCGCCATCGCCGCCGAGCATCAGGAAGGGAAGGCCGGCATCGGTCGAGGGACCGCCGCGCATCACATTGCCGATCGCGGTCAGCCGGCCCTCGACATAGGGCTGCCCCGCCCATTCGAGCGCCATCAGATTATAGTGCACGGCGCGCTTGCCGGGGTCGTAGATCAGATTGTTGACCATCACCGCCTGGGCGCCGCCCTTGAGCAGCGGTGAGCGCTCGACATTGTGCGCCCAGATGTTGCGCCAGAAGACGATGCCGGTGGCATTGTCATGGATCAGCGAGCCCTTGGAATGCTCGCCCTTGGGGTGGCTGGCATTGGCCAGGCCTTCGGCGGCAAGATTGTAGGAGAAGGTGAAGTTGCGGCTGGTGTTCTGCCGCCATGCCTCCACGGTATCGCCTCCAGCAAATCGCGGGCCCGAGGCGGACATGTTCTCGTCGACGCCCCAGCTGAAGGTGCAATGGTCCACGATCACGTCATGCGCAGCCACGCCCGAAAAGGCATCGGCCTCCCAGCCCGAGAGCGGCGGCTGGTCGTCGCGGCCGGTGCGAATGCGGATGTGGCGCATGACGACGTCGTGCGCCTTCAGGTCGATGCCGCCGCGGATGATGGTGATCCCCGGCGAGGGTGCGGTCTGCCCGGCGATGGTGAGATAGGGTTCGGCAATGACGAGGCTCGTTCGACCGAGGTCGATTACACCGCCGACCTCGAAGACCACGACGCGCTTGCCTTTGGCCTCGACGGCGGCACGGAAAGAGCCCGGCCCCTCTGCAGCCAACGTCGTCACGCGGATGATCCGGCCGCCGGCGCCGCCGAGGGTGGACGTGCCACCTGCCGGCGGCGGAGCCGCCGGCGCGGCAGCCAGAGCCGTGCTGGCGCCACATAGTGACAGTGTTGCAACAATAGCCGCAAAAAGGGCCTGTGTACTCATATCGCTCTCCCCGCCTCCGTCTTGACAAGGCCATTTGTAATGGACAATGTCGCAGATGACAC
The DNA here is from genome assembly GCF_014205635.1 of Polymorphobacter multimanifer. Lineage (GTDB taxonomy): Bacteria > Pseudomonadota > Alphaproteobacteria > Sphingomonadales > Sphingomonadaceae > Sandarakinorhabdus > Sandarakinorhabdus multimanifer. Next base: position 12,717 of record NZ_JACIIV010000031.1, on the reverse strand, counting down.
CGGTTACTTACCAGCAAATCCGGTGCAGACCACAAAAAATGTGGCGGGACGGGGAGGGAATGGCATCCGCACAGCGGAAAGCCGATTTTCCAGAACGGAACGCCGGAACGAAGTCATGAATGATCGCAACACTTGGTAACCGGTGTCAAGCGATCGCGGCCGCCAATCTGGGGAGCGAAAGATGATCAAGACCACCACTGGAACGCGTATCGCCATCCGGCTGCTCGGCTGTGCTTCGGCGACGGTCATCGCAGCCGGCTCGGCCTTTGCCCAGACAGCGCCGCCGGTCACCGATGGCACTGCCACTGCCGCCGCCGATGTTGCCGGCGATGACGAGATCATCGTCACCAGCTTCCGGCAGTCGCTGACGGCAGCACTCAACATCAAGCGGGACAGCGTAGCAGCCGTCGATGTCATCGTTGCCGAAGACATCGCCAAATTCCCTGACCAGAATCTGGCGGAATCGCTGCAGCGCATTCCGGGCATCACCATTCAGCGCGATGCCGGCGAGGGCCGTGCCATCACCGTTCGCGGCCTTGGAGCCCAGTTCACCCGCGTCCGGGTCAACGGCCTCGAGACGGTGGCCACCGCCACCGATGGGGCATCATCGAACCGCGACCGGTCGTTCGATTTCAACGTCTTCGCGTCCGAACTTTTCACATCGATCGTCGTGCACAAGACTGCGGAGGCTTCGCTCGACGAAGGCTCGCTCGGCGCTGTGGTCGATCTCAACACCGGCAATCCGCTGGCGGGCAAGGCCGGCTTCAATGCGGTGGCCAGCGTCGTTGGCTCCTACAACGACCTTTCCAAATATGTCGGTCCCCGGATTGCCGGGCTCATCTCCTGGCGCAACGATGAAGGCACGTTCGGCGCTTCCATTTCGGCGGCCTATTCGCGGACGGAGATCGACCAGCTCGGCAACAACAGCGTACGCTGGGCGCAATCCCGCTTCGACTCGGTGAACGGCACCCCGTGCTTCACCTCCACCGGCACCGCCGCCGGTGCTCCCCGGCCGAACGCCGGCGGCATCTACAGCCCGAGTGCGGCTTGTGATGAAGTGGCGCTGGCCTTCCATCCGCGCATCCCCCGCTACGGCATCATCGAGAACGACCGGGAACGCCTGGGCCTGACGGGCAGCGTGCAATGGGCACCCTCCGATTCGACGAAGATTTCCATCGACACGCTCTACTCGCGCTTCCGCGAGGATCGGACCGAGAAATGGGCGGAAGTCCTGTTCCGGACGCTCGAACGTCCGATCGATGTCAGCAACTACAAGAGCGATGGCAACAACAACCTCATCTCCGGCACCTTCAACGATGTGCCGGTGCGCACCGAGAATTATTTCCGCCAGTCGCAGACCGAATTCTACCAGGTCGGCGGCAGCTGGGATCAGGATGTCACCGATCGTTTCCGCTTCACGCTGATGGGCGGGGTATCGCGTTCCAATGCCGCGATCCCAGTGGAGACCACGCTGGTCTATGATGATCGCGACGCGCAGGGCTACCAATATGATTACACCGACATGCAGCGGCCGCGGCTGACCTTCGGCACCGATGTGGCCAACCCGGCCAATTTCCAGCTGTCCGAAATCCGCGATCGTCCTTCCGCCACCATCAACAGTTTCCGCACGGCACAATTGCGGACGGAATGGGATGTGACCGAGGGGCTGACGCTCAAGACCGGCGCGCTGTATCGCCGCTTCAGTTTCGATACCGAAGGCTTTTCCCGCGACACCGTGGTCTGCGGCAATGGCGGGGTCGACCGGATCTTCGGCACGCTCGCCTGTTCGCCGAGTTCGGCCTTCGGTCCGACTGCGGTCTATGGCTTTCCCGGCACCTCCGCCCTGTCGGAGACGGTCAACCTCGGCAATGCCGGCCAGCCCGATGGCACGACGACGACATGGGTCGTTCCCGATCTGGCTGCCGGCACGGACTTCACCAAGCTCTACGAGCGCACCGCGGCAATCGATGCCAGCAACACCCGCGGCGTGACCGAAACGGTCAAGGGCGGCTATGCCGAGCTTGGCAGCAAGGGTGAAATCTTCGGCCTGCGCTATGCTGCGAACGGCGGCATCCGCTATGTCCGCACCGATCAGTCCTCCACCGGGCTGGTAAGCGGCGCTACGGCAACGGTGAAGCGCAACTATGATGACTGGTTGCCGTCGCTCAACATCGCCCTCTTCCCGACGGACGAGGTGATCATCCGCTTCGCCGCCGCCAAGGTCATCACCCGCCCGGCCCTCGGCAACCTCACGCCGGGCGGCACGGTCGACGGGTTCAACTTCCGCATCACCAACGGCAATCCCTTCCTGCAACCCTTCCGTGCCAACAGCTATGATGCAGCGGTCGAATGGTATTTCGCGCCCGAATCGATCTTCTCGGTGGCGATCTTCAAGAAGGATGTCTCCAGCTTCCCGGTGTCCGACAGCCGGCAGGACACTTTTGCATCCACCGGCCTGCCGACTTCGATCATTCCGCCGTCATCGCCCGCCGCGGTCAATCCCGAGGGCCAATTGTGGACGATCAATTCGGTCATCAACGGCACGGGCGCCAATCTGAAGGGCATCGAGATTGCCGTGCAGGCGCCGTTCCGCTTCCTGCCCGGTGCGCTTTCCAACTTTGGCGGCATCGCCAACGTGACATTCGTCGATTCGAGCGCCAATTATAATGTGTCGGGTCCGGTCGTGGTCGCCAACACGCCCACCGGCGCCTTCGGACCGCTGGTGAATTCGATCCGTGCCTCGACATTGTTCGGGCTCTCGAAGTCCTCGTTCAACGCCACGCTCTACTATGACGATGGTCGCTTCTCGGCGCGCGCCTCCGGAGCGTATCGGAGCGAGTTCAACGACGCCAACAGCGCCACCGGAAACATCTTCGAAGGCTATGGCTCGACGTTCAACCTCGATGCCTCGATCCGCTACAAGATCAACGAGCATGTCGAGCTGTCGCTGGAAGGCGTGAACCTCACCGACAATTACCGTTTCCGCTTCACCGACGAGGATACGCAACGCAATTACGAGAGCAATCATTTCGGCCGCACCTTCCTGTTCGGTGCGCGCTTCCGGCTCTGAAATGACCACGGACCGCCGCACGGCCCTCGGGCTTCTTGGTGCGGCGGCGCTGTGGCCCGGCGCCGTCCGCGGGCAAGGATCGGCGGCGTCGTCGTCGCTCGATCCGCACGCCGGCATGGTCTGGGGTCGAACCCATGAGGACCAGCGCCGCGCCGACCTGGGGGACGGCCGCTTCCTCAACCCGGTCTTTGCCGGCGATCATCCCGACCCGACGCTCGTGCGCGACGGCGAGGACTATTACATCACCTTCTCCAGCTTCGATGCCTATCCCGGCATCACCATCTGGCACAGCCGCGATCTGGTGAACTGGCGCCCCGTCACGGCAGCGCTCAGCCGGTATATCGGTTCGGTTTGGGCGCCCGATCTCGTCAAGCATGACGGCCGGTTCTACTGCTACATCCCCGCGCGGACGCCGGGCTATCGCTCCACATGGGTCATCCATGCGCCGCGCATCGAGGGTCCATGGTCCGACCCGATCGACCTGCACCTTCCCGATCATATCGACCCCGGCCATGCCGTCGACGGCAGCGGCAGGCGCTGGCTGTTCCTGTCTGGCGGGGACCGCGTGCCGCTAGCCCCCGATGGCCTGTCTACCGCCGGCCCGGTCGAACACGTCTATGATCCCTGGCGCTACCCCGAGGACTGGGTCGTCGAAGGCTTCAGCCCCGAAGGCCCGAAGATCACCCGGCGCGGCGACTGGTACTATATGGTCACCGCCGTCGGCGGCACCGCTGGACCGCCGACCGGCCATATGGTCATCATGGCCCGCTCGCGCTCGCTCGACGGCCCGTGGGAAGATCATCCGGGCAACCCTCTCGTCCGCACCGCGAGTGCCCGCGAGAAATGGTGGTCGCGCGGCCATGCGACGCTGTTCGAGGGGCCGGGCGGGCAGTGGTGGATGATCTACCATGGCTATGAGAACGGCTTCTGGACGCTGGGCCGCCAGACACTGCTCGATCCTGTGCGCTGGCGGGACGACGGCTGGCCGGAGGCAATGGGCGGCGATCTCTCGCAGCCGCTTGCCATGCCACGGCGCGTTTCCGGCCAGACGCATGGCCAGCCGCTGAGCGACGATTTCAGCACCGATCGCATGGGCACGCTCTGGTCCTTCCACAATCCCGGGCCAGACGAAATGGCGCGGCTTGGCCGCAGCAACCGCACGCTGCATCTGAAGGGCAAGGGTCTTTCGCCGGCCGATTGCTCACCACTGACGCTGCTCGCCGGGGACCAGGCGTATCGCATCGAAGTCGATGTCCGCATCGATCCCGGCACCGAGGCCGGGCTGCTGCTCTTCTACAACCAGCGTCTCCATGCCGGCCTCGGGATCAACGACACCGGGATGGTGATGCACCGATACGGGCTGCCGCGTCCGCGCAAGGCCGATCCGGTCCGGTCGATCCGCATCGCCATCACCAATGATCGTAACATCGTCACCATCCACACCAGTGCCGATGGCGGGGTAAGCTGGCGCAAGTTCGAGGTGCAGATGGAAGTCTCGGGCTATCATCACAATGTCGCCTGGGATTTCCTCAGCCTGCGCCCGGCACTTTATGCCGCCGGCACCGGGTCCGCGCATTTTGCCGATTTCCGCTACCGGGCGCTGCCATGAACCGCCGTCATCTGCTGCTCGCAGCCCTTGCAGCTCCGGCCGCTGCCCAGACTCCGCCGCCGACCCTCACGGGCATCGCCGGCCCGTCCGACCCCGGCGAAACGATCGACCTGTGGCCCGCCGGCGCCCCGGGTGCGCCAATGGTAGCGCTTGCTGAAACCGTGAACGAGCGCAGCACCGATCCGAAGCTGCCGGACCGCGCCATCTTCGGAATCAGCCGGCCGCGGCTCGTTGTCTTCCGCCCGGCGCGGCCCAATGGCGCCGCGATGCTGATCACGCCCGGCGGCGGCTATCGCTGGGTGGTGGTGGACAAGGAAGGCTATGAAATGGGCCGCTGGCTGGCGGCGCGTGGCATCACCGCCTTTGTCCTTTTCTACCGGCTGCCGGGCGAAGGCTGGGCCAGCGGCCCCGATGTGGCACTCGCCGATGCCCAGCGTGCAATGCGCCTCATCCGTCACCGCGCTGCCGATTTCGGCGTCGATCCGACGCGCGTCGGTGCGATGGGCTTCTCCGCCGGCGGCCATGTCTGTGCCGATCTTGCGGCGCGCTTTGCCGTCACCACCTATGCCGCGATCGACGATGCCGACCAGCGCTCCGCCCGCCCGATGACCGCAGCACCCATCTATCCGGTGGTATCGATGGCTCCGCCCCACGCCCATCCCGGCTCACGCAGCCTGCTGATTGCGGACACACCGGCGCTCGAAGCCGCGCACAGCCCGCACCGCAATATTCCCGCCGATGCGCCCCCGCACTTCCTTGTGCATGCCGAGGACGATGCCGTGGTGCCGGTATCGAACACCCTGCTCCTTGCCGCAGCCCTCCGCGCCCGCAACATTGCGATCGAAACCCATATCTTCACCGAGGGCGGCCATGGCTTCGGGCTGCGCAGGGTGGCCGGCAAGCCCGCCGCCATCTGGCCCCTGCTCTGGCACAGTTGGGCCGCGTCCATGGGGATGTTCGAAGCCTAGGCGTGGTGCGGCGATGCGTGACCGAGCAGACCGGGCGATGCTATGCGATATCGCTCGCCCACACGCCGACGCCAGAAAAGGCACTCTCGCACCATGGCCATATCCGCCCGCGTACTGGTCCTCGATGGCCACCCTGATGCGGGTTCGCTGTGCGGCGCACTTGCAACGGCTGCCGCCGAGGCGGCGCAGGCACGCGGCGCCGAGGTGAAGCGGCTGCACCTTGCCGACCTCACGTTCGATCCGTGTCTCGCCGGCGGCTATGCATCGAAGCAGCCTCTCGAGCCCGATCTGGTGACCTTCCTCGATGCACTGCGCTGGTGCGACACCTTCATCCTCGTGCATCCCATGTGGTGGGGCTCGGCCCCTGCGCGGCTCAAGGGGTTGATCGACCGCACCTTCCTGCCCGGCATTGCCTTTGCCTATGAAGGCGACGGCCATTTCCCCAAGAAGCTGTTCGAAGGCCGCACCGCGCGGGTGCTGATCACAACCGACACCCCGTCCTGGTATCTCTGGCTGGGCTATCGCAACGGCTGGCTCAACATCCTTCGCCGCCAGATCCTCGATTTCGTCGGTCTCAAGGTCACCCATATGCAGACGATCGGCACAATCCGCGATGCCACGCCCGAAAGGATTGCCAGCTTTCTCGACGCTGCGCGCAAGCTTGGCGCTCACTGATGGGCGATGCATCGCAACTACCGTGGCGGTTCATCGCCGACGGCGTGATGGGCGGCGTGTCCACCGGGCGGCTGGACAACCAGCGCGATGGTGATGCGATGGTTGCGCGCATGACCGGCCATGTCAGCACAGCCAACAACGGTGGCTTCATCCAGATCCGGCTGCCGATCGACCCGCCTCTGCCCTTGGGCCTTGAGGGTGTCCGGCTCGTCGTGCGCGGCAACGATCAGCGCTATTTTGTGCATTTGCGCAGCCGCGACGTGCAAAGCCGCACGCTATTCCATCGCGCCGCCTTCGACGCCGAAACGGCGTGGCGCGAGGTTCGCCTGCCGTTCGCCGGCTTCACCGCGTCCCGGGCCGGGCTGCCGCCAACGCCGACCGCGCCAGCAATTTCGTCGGTGGCCGTGGTGGCCTGGGGACGCGACCATGAAGCCGATGTGAGCGTCCGTGAAATCGGCTTCTACTGAGACGGCGCACCCCGCGCCTCGACAAGGGCCGCCACCACCGAAGGGTCTGCAAGGGTCGAGATGTCCCCCAGGCTGTCGACTTCATTCTCGGCGATCTTGCGGAGGATGCGCCGCATGATCTTGCCGCTGCGCGTCTTCGGCAAGCCGGGGGCGAACTGGATGACGTCAGGTGTCGCGATCGGCCCGATTTCGCGGCGCACCCATTTCACCAACTCGGCGCGCAGCGCATCATCGCCATCCTCGCCAGCGTTTAGCGTGACATAGGCATAGATGCCCTGGCCCTTGATCGGGTGCGGGCAGCCGACCACGGCAGCCTCCGCCACCTTGGGATGCGCCACCAGCGCGCTTTCCACCTCGGCGGTGCCCATCCGGTGCCCCGAGACATTGATCACGTCATCGACCCGGCCGGTGATCCAGTAATAGCCGTCATCGTCCCGCCGGCAGCCGTCGCCGGTGAAGTAGCGGCCGGGATAGGTGGTGAAATAGGTCTGGAAAAAGCGGGCATGATCGTTCCACACGGTGCGCATCTGCCCCGGCCAGCTGCGTGCGATGCACAGATTGCCATCGGCCACCCCCTCCAGCACCTGCCCTTCGGCATCGACGAGCACGGGCTCGATGCCGAACATCGGCACCGCCGCCGATCCAGGCTTGAGTGCGGTGGCGCCAGGCAGCGGCGACATCAGCGTGCCGCCGGTCTCGGTCTGCCAATAGGTGTCGACGATCGGGCAGCGATGGTCGCCGACGACGCGGTGATACCATTCCCAGGCCTCGGAATTGATCGGCTCGCCCACACTGCCGAGCAGCCGCAGCGACTGCCGCGAGGCGCGGGTGACCCAGGCGTCGCCTTCGCGCATCAGCGCCCTGAGAGCCGTGGGCGCGGTATAGAAGATGTTGACCCCCCAACGGTCGCAGATATCCCAGAACCGCCCGAAATCCGGATGGTTGGGGACGCCTTCGAACATCAGCGTGGTGGCGCCATTGGCCAGCGGCCCATAGACGACATAGCTGTGGCCGGTCACCCAGCCGATGTCGGCGGTGCACCAGAAGACCTCGCCGGGGCGATAATCGAACACATATTTGTGCGTCATTGCCGCCCAGACGAGATAGCCTCCAGTGGTGTGGACCACCCCCTTGGGCTTGCCCGTCGAGCCCGAAGTGTAGAGCAGGAACAGCGGGTCCTCGGCGTTCATCGGCTCGGGAACGCAGTCGTCCGAAACGCCGTCGCGGGCCTCGTGGTACCAGATGTCCCGGCCAGGCTGCATCGCCACCGGGTTGCCGGTGCGGCGCACGACGATGACCCGCTCGACCGAAGGGCAGTTCGTCAGCGCCGCATCGACATTGGCCTTCAAGGGAATGGTCTTGCCGCAGCGCAGCCCCTCGTCGGCGGTGATCACCAGTGTGGAATCGCAGTCCTGGATGCGCCCCGCCAGCGCTTCGGGCGAAAAGCCGCCGAACACGATCGAATGGATGGCGCCGATCCGCGTGCAGGCGAGCATCGCCATCGCAGCCTCGGGGATCATCGGCATGTAGAGCGTGACGCGGTCCCCCTTGCGCACGCCTTGCGCCTTCAGGATATTGGCGAAGCGGCAGACGTCGGCATGCAATTCGCGGTAGCTGATCGTGCGGGTGTCGGCCGGGTCATCGCCCTCCCACAGGATTGCAGGCGTGTCGCCGAGCGTTGCCAGATGCCGGTCGAGGCAGTTGGCCGAAACGTTGAGCTCGCCATCACCAAACCAGCGGATACCAAACCCGGCCTCGTCGAAGCAGGATTCATCGACCGTCGTGAACGGTGTCATCCAGTCGACGATCTGCGCCTCGCGCTGCCAGAAGCCGGCCGAGTCAGCGAGCGATTCCGCGTGCCGCGCGCCATAGCCCTTGGCGTCGACATGCGCGCGCGCCGCCCATTCTGCGGGCACGGCATAGAGGGGCTGGTTCATCGCTCGACTCCCTTGGTGCGGCGCATCGGTTCGCCGTTCTTTGCACGGGTTCTGCCTTGTTCCGGCGCGATGAGAAACCCCTGCTTGGAAGCCGGCGCCAATTGGCCCTAATGATGGACACCAAAGGGGAGCGGCCATGCGCGGGACAGCGGATATCATCAGCGACGATGCAGCGGGGCTGCCCAAGCACCACAAGGCCACCGCCAACGAGAAGCTGGTCATCCTCGGCTCGTCGCTCGGCACGGTGTTCGAATGGTATGATTTCTATCTCTACGGCCTGCTCGCCACCATCATCACCGCGCAATTCTTCTCGGGCGTCAACGAAACGACCGGCTTCATCTTCGCACTCGCGGCCTTTGCCGCGGGCTTTGCGGTGCGGCCGTTCGGGGCGCTGGTGTTCGGGCGGATCGGAGACATGGTCGGGCGCAAGAACACATTTCTGGTCACCATGGGCATCATGGGCCTTTCGACCTTCCTCGTCGGGCTGCTGCCGAGCTATGCAAGCATCGGCGTTTCGGCGCCGCTGATGCTGGTGGCGCTGCGGCTGCTGCAGGGGCTGGCGCTGGGCGGCGAATATGGCGGGGCGGCCACCTATGTCGCCGAACATGCGCCGGACGGGAAGCGCGGCTTCTACACCAGCTTCATCCAGACAACGGCAACGCTGGGGTTGTTCGCAGCGCTGCTCGTCGTCATCGGCGTGCGCTATGCCGTGGGCGAAGAGGCCTTCCGCGATTGGGGCTGGCGGATCCCCTTCCTCGTCTCGGCACTGCTGCTCGGCGTCTCGCTCTGGATCCGCATGCAGCTCGAGGAAAGCCCGGCCTTCACCAAGATGAAGGCCGAAGGGCGTGTGTCCAAGGCACCCCTCACCGAGGCCTTTGCGCGATGGGGCAACCTCAGGATCGTGCTGATCGCCCTTGTCGGCGCGGTCATGGGGCAGGCGGTCGTCTGGTACACCGGGCAATTCTACGCGCTGTTCTTCCTCGAGAAGATGCTCAAGGTCGATGGTGCCACCACCAATGTGCTCATCGCCATCGCGCTGCTGCTTGCCACCCCGGCGTTCGTGTTCTGGGGCTGGCTGTCGGACCGGGTGGGCCGCAAGCCGATCATCATGGCCGGCTGCCTGCTCGCCGCGATCACCTATTTCCCGCTGTTCGATGCACTCAGCCGCTATGCCAACCCGGCACTCTACGCGGCGGCACAAACGTCCCCGGTGGTCGTCACCGCTGATGATGCGCGCTGCTCGGTCCAGTTCGATCCCATCGGCGCCAACAAGTTCGACCTGAAGACCTGCGACATTGCCAAGAGTTTCCTCGCCAAGGCCGGGGTTGCCTATGCCAATACCGCCACACCCGGCGCCGAAGCCAGCGTCCGCATCGGCGCCACTGTCATCCCGGTGCCGGTCACCGCATCGCTGGCGCCCGACGCGCGCAGGGCAGCCATCGCCGGCTTCCAGGCCGAGGCCAAGGCCGCACTTGCCGCTGCCGGCTATCCCGAGGCTGCCGATCCCGCAGCGATCAACAAGCCCGTCGTCATCGGCATCCTCTTCATCCTCGTTCTCTATGTGACGATGGTCTATGGGCCGATCGCGGCGCTGCTGGTGGAGCTGTTCCCTACCAACATCCGCTACACCTCGATGTCCTTGCCCTATCACATCGGCAACGGCTGGTTCGGCGGCTTCCTTCCCACCGTGGCTTTCGCGATGGTCGCCGCGACCGGCGATATCTACTATGGCCTCTGGTATCCGGTGGTGGTGGCAGCCATCTGCTTCGTGGCCGGCATGGTGCTGCTGCCCGAGACGTTCCGGCGCAGCATCGATTGAACGGCCGCGTTGCTGCCCCCAACATTTGCCGTTAGGAGCGGCGCATGACCAAGCTCATCCTCCTCCGCCACGGACAATCGCAGTGGAACCTCGAGAATCGTTTCACCGGCTGGTGGGATGTGGGCTTGACCGAGCAGGGTGCTGCCGAGGCGCAGGCGGCGGGCAAGACGCTGCTCGCCGAGGGAATCGAGCTCGACCAGGTGTTCACCAGCGTGCAGGCGCGCGCGATCAAGACCGCCAACATGGCGCTGGGGATGATGCGCCAGGCCTGGGTGCCGATGACCAAGGACTGGCGGCTCAACGAGCGCCATTATGGCGGGTTGACCGGGCTCAACAAGGCCGAGACCGAGGCGAAGCACGGCAAGGAGCAGGTGCTGCAATGGCGGCGCAGCTTCGACGTGCCGCCGCCGCCGATGGAAGCCGGCTCGGAGTTCGACCTGTCGCAGGACCGTCGCTACCGCGGCATCGCGATTCCGGCGGCCGAAAGCCTGAAGGACACGATTGCGCGCGTGCTGCCCTATTTCGAAGCCGAGATCGTGCCGATGCTGCGCAAGGGCAAGACGGTGATGATCGTGGCGCACGGCAATTCGCTGCGGGCGCTGGTAAAGCACCTGTCGGGCATTTCCGACACCGATATTCTCCATGAGGAGATCCCGACCGGCAAGCCGATGCTCTATGAGCTGGACAGTGATCTGAAGGCGATTTCGCGCCGCTATCTCTGATCGGCGAAGCCGGCGAAGGTCCAGTCGAGCGTGGTGCCCGCCAGGAAGGGCACGATGCTGGTGCCGGCGGCATGGATGCTGACGGGGACCTGTTGCGGGGTCCGCTCCAGCACAACCTGACGGCTGTTGCGCGGCAGTTTGTAGAAATCCGGACCATGGTCGCTGGCAAAGCCCTGGAGCCGATCGAGCGCCCCGGCGGCTCCGAACACCTGCGCATAGGCCTCGAGCGCGTGCGCGGCGTTGTAGATGCCGGCACAGCCACATGCTGATTCCTTGTCTTCCACCGCATGCGGGGCGCTGTCGGTGCCGAGGAAGAATTTGCCGCTGCCGCCGGTTGCCGCCGCCACGAGCGCCAGGCGGTGCGTCTCGCGCTTCACCACGGGCAGGCAATAGGCGTGCGGGCGGATGCCGCCGTCGAACATGGCGTTGCGGTTGAGCAGCAGATGGTGGGGCGTGATGGTGGCAGCGATGTTCGGCCCGCTTTCCGCCACGAACGCCGCCGCTTCAGCAGTGGTGATATGCTCGAAAACGATCCGCAGACCGGGGAAATCGCGGACCAGTGGAATGAGCGTGCGTTCGATGAACACCGCCTCGCGGTCGAAGATGTCGATATGGCGCTCGGTGACTTCGCCGTGGATGAGGAGCGGCATGTCGAGGTCCTGCATCACCGCCAGCACGCCGCGAATGTTCGCCACATCGGTCACGCCCGCGGCCGAGTTGGTGGTGGCGTTGGCGGGATAGAGCTTTGCCGCGGTGAACACGCCTTCGCCCACCCCACACCGCACTTCGTCCGGATCGAGCGCGTCGGTCAGGTAGAGGGTGATCAGCGGCTCGAAGGCGACGCCGGCAGGCGTGGCGGCACGGATGCGATCGCGATAAGCGGTGCCGAGTGCCGTGGTGGTGACCGGCGGCTTGAGGTTGGGCATCACGATGGCGCGCGCAAACTGGCGGGCGGTATCCGCCACGACCGCTTCGAGCATCGCACCGTCACGCAGGTGGACATGCCAATCGTCGGGCTGCCGAAGCAGGATGCGCGAGGGGAGCGTGCGGGGAGTCTGGGCCATGGCAAGCGATTGCCGCAGCGCGCCTCGGGCTGCAACCCTGCATCGCAGAGCGACCTTGCTGCGTAAGGTCGAATGCAGTCACCCCTTGCACTTGTACGAGCTTGGGACGACACTGCGACAAAATAACAGGGGTTCGCACAGCATCGTAGGAAAGTCGGCACCCTCCCTCAGGGGGTGGGGTTCCGGCTTGGGGGGATCCTTTGCGTGGCGATCGTGGCTGACCAACGTCTGAAAGGCATCATGGCCGGGCTGGCTGTGGAGCTGGCCGTCGGGCTGGCTGCGCCATCGTTCGCCCAGCCCGCCGTTCCGTCTGGCGTCATTCCCGGCCGCGATGTTCTTGAGGGGCAGGTTTCGCCCGAGCGGCCGCGCGAGGGTCGGCGGGTGCG
>NZ_JACIIV010000030.1 GCF_014205635.1 Polymorphobacter multimanifer | reverse complement strand
CGTTCGCTCACCCATCATGAGACCGTCTCCGCTCGCCTCAAGCAGAGTGAATCACGCCATCAACCATCGATCAAGCAGGGTTTTTCAACAGAATCTGGGCGTTAGCAGTCGTTCCCATTCTATAAATGCACGACCCAAGTCTTGAAAGAAGCACTGAGGAAAAAGCACGCGCGTTAGGGTGGCCGGACTGGCGCCTCTATCGCCGTGGCTGCGATATGGCTCCAGGCGTTGCGCCTAGCAGCAGCGCGAAATCCCCTTCGACGCTCCGCCCCCGTAGCGCGCGTCCTGGCGGTTCCGGAAGAAGTCGGCATAGCTCATCACCGCTTCGTCGGGGTGCTTCTCGGCCATGTGGGCGAGATACACATCGTAGCGCGGAACGCCGACCATCAGCCGGGCGGAATCGCGCAAGATCGCCCAGAACTGCATGGACGGGGGCTTCATGCCGGCACCGCCACTGTCTCGGCCGTCGTCACCCGCGCATCGCGCAAGGCGGCGCGGCAGGTGCGGACGGTGAAGAAGATCATCGACAGCACCACGCCGAGGAACAGCACGCACAGGCCGGCATCGATCTGATCGTTGAACACGATCTTCTCCATGTCGGCGATCGACTTGGCCGGCGCCAGTACCTCGCCGCGCGCCAGGGCGGCGCCGAACTTCTCGGCATGGCTGAGGAAACCGACCTTGGGATCGGGCGAGAACAGCTTGAGCATTCCGGCGCTGACCGTGCACAGCACCAACCAGCCCGCAGGAAGGATCGCCACCCAGGCGAAGCGCTCCTTCTTCATTTTGAAGAGCACCACCACGCCGAGCATCAGCGCGACTGCGGCGAGCATCTGGTTGGAGATGCCGAACAAGGGCCACAGCGTGTTGATGCCGCCCAATGGATCGGTGACGCCCGAATAGAGGAAGAAGCCCCAGGCGCTCACGCACAGCCCGGTGGCGACCAGCCCCGGCCATATCGAGGTCGAATCCTTGAAGCTCGGTATCGCCAGGCTCAGCAGATCCTGCAGCATGAAGCGCCCGGCGCGGGTGCCGGCATCGACCGCGGTCAGGATGAACAGCGCTTCGAACAGAATCGCGAAATGGTACCAGAAGGCCTTCATCGCCTGCCCGCCGAACAGCCCGGAGAATATCTCCGCCATCGCCACCGCGAGGGTGGGCGCGCCGCCGGTGCGCGAGATGATGGTCTTTTCGCCCATCTCGGCCGCGGTGTTGGCGATGGTGGCGGCCTCGATCGGGAAGCCCATCGCCGTGACCGCAGCCGCCGCGGTTTCCGGCGTGGTGCCGACGATCGCGGCCGGTGCGTTCATGGTGAAGTAGATGCCGGGATCGAGGATCGAGGCGCCGGCCAGCGCCATGATGGCGACAAAGCTCTCCATCAGCATCGCACCATAGCCGATGAAGCGCGCATCCTTCTCGGTGTTGATGAGCTTGGGCGTGGTGCCCGAGGAAATGAGCGCGTGGAAGCCCGAGACAGCACCACAGGCGATGGTGATGAACAGGAACGGGAACAGCGTTCCCGACCAGACCGGCCCCGAGCCATCGACGAACTGGGTGAGTGCGGGCATCCGCAGCGGCGGTGCCAGGATCACCAGCCCGATGGCGAGTGCCACCACCGCACCGATCTTGAGGAAGGTGGAGAGATAATCGCGTGGTGCCAGCAGCAGCCACACCGGCATGACCGATGCGATCGCGCCATAGCCGATCAGCACCCAGCAGAGCTGGATGGGGGTGAGGGTGAAGGCCGGGCCCCAGACCGGGCTGGCGGCGATCGCCTCGCCGTAGATGATCGCCAGCACCAGCCCGACAAGGCCGATGAGCGAGACTTCAGCGATCTTGCCCGGCCGGATGAAGCGGCCATAGACGCCCATGAACAGTGCCAGCGGCACCGTCGCCGCCACGGTGAACAGCCCCCAGGGGCTTTCCGCAAGGGCACGCACCACGATCAGCGCCAGAACCGCGAGGATGATGACCATGATCATGAAGGCGCCGAACAGCGCCACCGTGCCCGCGGCATTGCCCATTTCCATGCGGATGAGCTCGCCCAAGGAGCGGCCATCACGGCGCATCGAGATGAACAGGATGATGAAATCCTGGACGGCACCAGCCAGCACGACGCCGGCAAGGATCCAGAGCATGCCGGGCAGATAGCCCATCTGGGCTGCAAGCACCGGGCCGACGAGCGGTCCGGCACCGGCGATGGCGGCGAAATGGTGGCCGAACAGCACGTAGCGGTTGGTCGGCACATAATCGAGGCCGTCGTTCTTGGTGTGCGCCGGCGTCTGGCGGGCGCCATCGAGGCCGAACACCCGGCCGGCGAGGAAGCGGCTGTAATAGCGATAGGCGATGAGGTGGACCGAAACGGCCGCCAGCACCATCCAAAGTGCGCTCACCTGCTCGCCATTGGCGGTGGCGATGATGCCGAGCGCCGCCGCCCCGACAAGGGCGAGCAGCGCGAACGGCCCATGATCCTTGAGCGCAGTTGCCATCACTTGCTTCGCGTGTAGCGCGCCACCGACCGCTCCTTGACCTGTGCGCCGTAGATGACGCCATTGTCATCGGCCCAGATGCCTTCGGCGCTGCTGGTGGCGCCGGAATCGGGATCGGGCTCGGGATCGGGGATGAACGCGGTCACCTTTCCGGTGCGCGCCGAGCCGACGCGGATGCCGCGCTTCCAGCCGGGGTTGAAGCCATAGCCAACCGGGTTGCGGCTCTCGCTGTCGGCCGAATAGAGAATGTCGTTCTTGTCGATGTAGATGCCCGAGGGCCGCCCGAACTGCGTCCAGGCATCGATGAACTCGCCATCCTGGGTAAAGACCGAGACGCGGTTGTTCCAGCGGTCCGCCACGAACAGCCGGCCCTTGCTGTCGAAGGCCATGCTGTGCGGCACTTCCAGCTCGCCGCGCGCCTTGCCGGGCTTGCCGAACTCGCCGATGTAAGTGCCATCAGGCTTGAACTTCACGATCCGCGCGATGTTCTTGTAGGGCGTATGCCCGTCCGCCACGAAGATTGTGCCGTCCTTGGCGGTGATCACGGCATTGGGCTCGGTGAAGGTGGTCGGCGAAGTGCCTGCCACACCCTTGGTGCCGAGCGTGAGCAGAACCTTGCCCTCGGGCGAGAACTTGTGGACCAGGCCACCACCGCCGCCGGCAACGCGGGCATCGGTGAGCCAGAGGTTGTCGTCGGCGTCGATGTAGAAGCCGTGCGGGAACAGCGTCAGCCCGGCGCCGAAATCCTTGATGAAGTTGCCCTGCGCATCGAACTCCATGATCGGGTTGACCGGCGATCCGGCGCAGCTGTTGGCGCCGCAGCGTTCCGCGACCCAGACATGGCCCTTGCTGTCGACGGCGACGGCGCTGGTCGAGCCCATCACCCGGCCCGCGGGCATCTTGAAGAAGCCGGTATCGGTTCGATACGGATTGGGGTGTTCATTGGGCTTGCCCGCCAAGGGGCCGGGTGGTGGCAGTTGCTCGAGCGTGTATGTCACGCGCTGTGCAAGCGCCGGGCTCGCCAGCGCGCCGAGCGCCAGCAGTGCAACGAACGAAATCTTCATGACCCCTCCCCCGGGATGGAATTCAAGGTGTCGGTTGTTCCGCACCCTTGTTGCTTGCGGTCGTATCCGGCTTTTGCGCGATGAATTCGATCATGGCCAGCATCTCGGATCGGCGGTCGAGCGCCGTCTCGCCCGCCGGAAAGCTGTTGGCCTTGAGCAGGAATGCCAGGATATCGGCATATTCCTCACGGTCGAGCGACTGCGGATTGTCCATCGGCATCGTCGTGCGCACCCGATCGAACAAGTCGCCGACCGACAGCTCGTTGTAATGCGAGATGAACTCGCCACCCACCAGCGCCGGCGCCTCACCGGTACCGTTGAGCTGGCCGCCATGGCAGGTGCCGCAGCGCTGCGCATAAGCCGCTTCGCCGCGCGCCGCCTGCTCGGCGGTGTAAACCCCATCCCACACCGTCTGGGTGAAGCCCTGCTGGGCAAACGCCGTGCCGGCGACGACGAGTGCCGAAGCTGCAAGGCCGATGGTGAGGATGGGGTTACGCACGGACGTTCTCCTGAAGGGTCGATCAGTTCTTCGACGGCAAAGTGTAGGCAATATACTCGCCCGAATATGTCCCGCCGCTTACTGCGACGATGATATACTGCTTGCCGTTGACCATGTAGCTCATCGGCGAACCCGACTGTGGACCGGCCATGTAGACCGCGCCCACTTCCTTGCCGTTGCCCTTGTCATAGGCACGCAGCATAGCTCCGCGTGGCCGATCGCCGGGGCTGGTGACCTGATTTTCGCCAGCGATGATCAGCGACTTCGTCACCAACGTGCCGATCTGATAGGTCGATTGACCGGTGCGCGGGATGTCGAGGCCCTTGAGCGCCGGGTGGTTGCGCACGAAATCGGGAGTCTCCCCATGCGCCACCTGCCATTTGATCGTGCCGTTGTTGACGTCGATCGCCGAGATGGTGCCGTAGGGTGGCTTCACAAGCGGCAGGCCATCGACGTTGAGGCGCGGAATGCCCGCACCACCCCCGCCGGCGGCCGGAGGTGCAGCCGGCGTATCCGCCCCTGCCCCTTCACCCGGGCCCTTGATCATGACGACCGGCTGGCCATCGACACCGACAACCCAATCGACATCGGTCATCGTGTCCGGTCCGGGCTGGAGGCCGGTGGCGGAGATGCACGCGCCGCAGGCATAGACATAGGCAATGCCGGTTTCGGGATCGAAGGAGCCTCCGGGCCAGTTGGTGCCGCCCTGCGCCCAGTTGTTGATGACGCCGAGCTTGTCCTTGGTGCTGACGATCGGAGGGGTGTAGACCGGGCCGAGCTCGAAACGGCTCGTCACTTCCAGCGCCTTCTTCTTCAGCTCGGGCGTGAAGTCGATGAGATCGGCCTCGGTGATGCC
Organism: Polymorphobacter multimanifer; assembly: GCF_014205635.1. Taxonomy (GTDB): domain Bacteria; phylum Pseudomonadota; class Alphaproteobacteria; order Sphingomonadales; family Sphingomonadaceae; genus Sandarakinorhabdus; species Sandarakinorhabdus multimanifer. The sequence goes on along the minus strand of NZ_JACIIV010000030.1, from coordinate 33,463 downwards.
ATTGCGGGCATAGATTGGTGGCTTGGTCGGGATCGGTTGCGTCGGCGAATACCATTCACCGGGCACATTGCCCTTGGGCACCTTCACTTCGTTGATCGGCCAGACCGGCTTGCCGGTGGTGCGATCGAACACATAGAAGAAGCCCTGCTTCGACGGCACGCCCACCACCTTGCGCGCCTGGCCATCGACATTGACGTTCATCAGCAGCGGCGCGGACGAATTGTCGAGATCCCAGATCTCATGGTGAATGAGCTGGAAGTGCCACTTGCGCTCGCCGGTCGTCAGGTCGACCGCCACCAGCGAGTTGCCGAACAGGCCGGCACCCGGGCGCTGGCCGCCGTAGAAATCCGACGTCGGCGATTCGACGTTGAGATAGGCGAGGTTCAGCTCGGGGTCGATCGACACCTGTGTCCACACGCCGGCATTGCCGGTGGTCTCGGCCGAGCCCTTTAGCCAGGTCTCATAGCCGAACTCGCCCTTCTTCGGGACGGTGTGGAAGGTCCAGAGTCGCTTGCCGGTGCGGACGTCGAACGCGCGGACATAGCCCTTGGTGTTGTTCATCGAACGCGGCGTGAAGCCTTCGCGGAAGGCAGCGCCGATGATGACGGTGTTGCCCGAGATGGCAGGCGCCGAGTGAGCCCCGGCCTCCCCCTCCTCGAGGTCGGTCATCGGCTGGTCCCAATCCTGCTTCAGATCGACGAAGCCCTTGTCCCCGAACGAGGTATCGACCTGGCCGGTATCGGCATCGAGGCTGACGAGCCGATAACCGATGGTCGTATAGAGGATGCGGCGCTTGTTGCCATCGGTCCAGTAGGAGAGGCCGCGGCCCGAAAGTGCGCGCGGGCTGACCGCCGAACGCTTGCCTTCGTGCAGGGCATAGGACCAGAGCAGCTCGCCGGTGGTGCCGTTGATCGCCACCACCGCGCGGCGCGTGCCGGCAGTCGTGAAGATCACGCCATCGACCGCAAGCGGCGTGCCTTCGAGCTTGTACTCGGGGCGCGAGCCGAACATGTCGGTCTTGAACCGCCAGGCGACTTCGAGATCCTTGAAATTGCCGGCATTGATCTGGTCGAGCGGGGCGAAGCGGCTGCCCGACACATCGGAATTGTAGCTCGTCCAGTTGACGTTTTCGCCGTCCTGCCGGGCGGCAGCGGCCCCCTGGACCGAGGCGTTGGGGGCGCGAAGTGCGGGGGCGAATGTCTGCGCCAGCGCTGCAGGTGCGGATGTGAGCAGCAGGGCGGTGGCGGGAAGCAGAAACAGCGTGCGTGATGCGATCATGCGTTCAAACCTTCGATTGAGGGGATGGATGCGAGGGGCCGAGGCTGCCTCACGCCATCGCCTTCACCTTCGCCAACCCGGCCTTGAGCGATGCCTTCTGCGCATCGGTCAGCTGCGGATAGGGCGTACGCGCATAGATTTCCGGCCCGCCCATCTCGAGGCTGAGAACATATTTCATCGTCGCATAGGTGTTGGCGCCCATGTTGGCATCACGCATCACCCTCTGGGCGGCGCGGAGCTTGGCGAGTTCGCCCTTCCAGTCCCCCTTGGCATGATAGGCCTTGAAGATGGCGGCGCACTTGCCGCTGAACTGGTTGCCATCGGCAAGGATGGTGCCCATGCCGGCTTCGAGGGCGGATTCGAGGTTGTTGTTGGTGCCGCAGCGCATGTTGAGCGCCGGAGCGGCCGCCAGGAATGCCTGATAGCCCTCGACCGAGCCGCTTGAGTCCTTGATCCCAGCGAGGTGCGAATAGCCCTTGAGGTTGTTGAGGAGCTCGATCGGAATGCCGACCTCGGAGGTGCCGGGAATATGGTAGAGGTTGGTCGGCAGCCCGCAAGCATCCATCAGCCGCTTGTAATAGTCGGTGAGGCCCTCGACCGGCGGCTGGTTGAAGTAGAAGGGCGGAATGACGAGCAGGCCATCGGCGCCGTTCTTCTCGGCGTGTGTCGCGAGATCGATCGTCTCGATGATGTTGCTGGTGCCCGGGCCGACGATGACGTTGAGACCGTTGCGGTTCTTGAGCACCGTCTCGGTGACGGTCTTGCGCTCGGCCTGGCTGAACGACGGGAACTCGCCCGAAGTGCCGAGAACGACCACGCCGTCCGCACCCTGCGACTTGTGCCACTGCATGATGGCAGCCATGGCGCCGGGATCGAACATGCCCTTGGCATTGCACGGCGTCACCGTCGCGACCCAGTACATCGTCTTGCGCGGGCTGCCGAGCTTCACCGACTGTGCCTTGGCGGCACTGCCGATCATTGCAGTGGCAGCCACTCCGGCAGCAATTCCCATTGCGCTCCTGCGTGTCGTGTCCATCTTTGCTCTCCCCATGGTGTTCTTATTTGCGAACCCTTGTTCGCGGATTGTGGCACATTGCCCCGGCCCGTGGAAAGGGCCGGGGTGCCGCGCATCAGAATTTGAACCGCACGCCGGCGCGATACTGCCGGCCGAGCGCATCGTAGATGATCCCCGATGTGGCGGTGAAATAATAGGAGGTCTGGCCTTGCGTCGGGCCGGCGGCAACATTGGGCGGTGCCTTGTTCAGCAGATTGTCCACCGTGGCGAAAAGCTGGATGGCATCGTTGAACTGGTAGCTGCCACGCAGATCGACATAGGCGATCGCCGGCACGGTGTTGTCATCGACATCGACCGAAGTCCAGGTCGCGTGCAACTTGGCCGCCCCGATGAAGCGGGTCTGCGCAGTGAGCGACAGGCCCTCATTGTTGTAGGTGGTGCTGAAGGTGAAGCGGGCGCGCGGGAAGCCGGTGCCGCCGGGGTTGTCCGGACCGATGTTTCCGGCGAGGTTGACCGTGGTACCGAGCTGCTCCTGCTGCAGCGTGAAGATATAGTTGCCGAGCATGCGCAGCTGGATATCGCCATTGAAAGCGGGGAAGGTCCAATCCGCCTGATAGTCGAGGCCCGAGGTCTTCAGGCTGGCGATGTTGAGCGGCGCCGTGTTGATCTGGCTGAGCAGCGGTTGGCCATTGGACCCGATGGGGCCGGCAAACACCAGCTGGCTGCAGAACGCCGTCTCGCCGGCGTTGCAGCGGTTGAGAACGTCGTTGGAGCCGACACTGACGATCGCCTCCTTCAGGTTGATCGAATAATAGTCGAGGCTGAAGTTGAAGCGCGACAGGAACGCCGGCCGCAGCACGATGCCGGCCGAATAGGTGCGCGCCACTTCCGGCGTGAGCGCGGCATTCCCCGATGCGAAGGTGAAGATCGAAACGGTGGTGTTGGTGCCGGGCGAGACGGCCGAGCTGAGCGTCGACAGGCCGGTCGAGAACAGCTCGTTGAGGTTTGGCGCGCGAATGTCACGCGAAACCGTGCCGCGAACACGCAGCCAGTCATTCACGTCCGAAGTGAGGCCGAACTTCCAGGTCGTGACCGAGCCGCTGGTGGAATAGTCGGTGATGCGGGCGGCGGCATTGAGGTTGAGGCCATCGACGATGCCGTCCTTGATGATCGGCACATCGACTTCGACAAAGCCTTCCTTCACATTGTACTTGCCGGCAAAGCTCGGGAAGTTGGCGACCGAATAGATGCGCGCCGCTGCTCCCGGATCATTGGTGATCGTGCCTTGCTCGGTGCGATATTCGGCACCGAGCGCCATGTTGATGTCACCCGCCGCGAGGCCGAAAGGCAGCGCGCCCTGCGCCGAGAAGGCGGCCACGTTTTGCACCAGCTCCTGGCGCTGGAAGTTGGCGCCGGGCACGACATTGACGTAGCGGATGGCATCCTGCTGCGCCACGCCGGTGCCGAGGATGTTGAGCGGGCGGCAGGCCGCATCGTCGTTGGTGGTGCTGGAATCGGCGTTGACGCGGCAGACGATCTGGCCTGCGGGGTTGCGTACAGCGTCGATGGCCTTGTTGTAGTTTGCGATGATGACGTTGGATTCGGTGGTCTGGAACACCGTCACTTCGCCCCGCTGGTAATAGGCGTTGTATGACCAGCCGCCGCCGATATCACCCTCGACTGCCAGCACACCGCGCTTCAATGTGCGGTCGGTGGTGGCCACCGGCACGCCGACCGCATTCGATGCGAAATAATTATAGTCGAGCGTGCCCCCGTTGACGTTGTTGATGTTGGTGGTGCCGACCTGGATGCTCGTCAGCCCCTGTGCCTGCATCTGCTGCGCCACCGCGGTTGGCAGGAACGGGTTGTCGACACGGATCTGCGGCGCCTGCGCGCCGATGCGGATGAACGGCACCGAATTGTTGCGCGAGAAGGTGGTACCATAGTTGAGCTGCAGCGAGACCTTGAACCAATCGGCAAAATCATAGCTCAGCAGGCCGAACAGCGAGGCGGTGCGATAGCGGATCGCCAGGTTGTTGAGCGAGCCCTGCAGTGTTTCGGCATTGGCCGCGACCTGGCCCGACACATTGGTGGCACCGAAAGGCGCCAGCTGGGCGTTCTGGCCGACGAACTGCTGGCCGAGCAGGCTTCCAGGCGATGTGGCACCGCCGGTCGGGCACGCGCCGGTGGCGGTGAGCGCCAGCCGGCAGCCGCCGACGATCAGGCCGCCGGTGGTGGCGCCCGAAAGGTTGACATTGTCGGCATGGATCAGCCGCGGCTGGCCATTGCCCACGGCGAACGCCGGGTTGTTGACCAGCTGGCGATACTTGTTCCAGCTGCGCTGGTTGGCGAACACTTCGCTCGGTGCGTCGAACAGGTTGCCCGCCACGATCACCCGGCCGCGATCATCGGCGAAGCCGGTGCCCATGGCCAGCTGCGCGCGGTAGCTGAAACGGTCGAAGGCATAGGTATCGGCGGCCTCGACGCTCGCCTTGATGCCATCGAACTTCTTGTTGAGCACGAGGTTGACCACGCCCGATACGGCGTCGGAGCCCCAGGCGGCAGACGCACCGGCGGTCACCACGTCGATGCGTTGCACAAGAGCGGTCGGCATGGTGCCGATATCGACCTGGCCGGTGACGTTGGACTGCACGACCCGCTGGCCATCGAACAGCACCAGGGTGCGGGTGACGCCAAGGTTGCGCAGGTTGATCGTATCGAGCCCGGTGACACCCGCCACGATGTTGCCCGCACCGCTGGTGTTGTTGGGCGATGCCGAAGCCCCGACGGCCGGAAGTTCGCGGATGGTATCGCCGATCGTCGGCTTGGAATCGCGGTTGATAAGCTCTTCGCCGACCACCGTGACCGGTGTTGGTGCAGTATAGCCCGAAGCGGTAATGCGCGATCCGGTAACGATGATGGTCTCTTCGGCCGCGCCCTCATCCGCCGGCGGCGACGCCGGCGGACTGGCAATCTGCGCATGGCCGATGGCTGGAAAGAGCAGCGCAATGACCAGCGCGCCTCGCGAAACAGCGCTCGATGAAACAAGTTTGTGCATAGCGTCCCCACCCCTTTTTTGGCCACCTTGTACCACTGGTGCGTCTCATGCGCGCCGCGTGACACAAAGGTCACTTGACTGGAAACCACCCGGTCCCGAATCAAGTATGACGATGCAACCGTATTGAAAGAGCGGCCGGAATTGATTGCAGCGCTGCAATAAAAACGTCTTCCGTCTCAAGCGGCCGGCGAAACCTTTTTCGGCAGGGCGAGGGCAGCAGGGACAGGTGACGCCGTCGCGCCGATCCGCAGTCGTGACTGGCGGGGAGGCGGCACGGCTGGAAGCCGGGCTTCAAGCAACAGGCCGCCTCCGCGCCGGTTGCGCGCGGCCAGGGCGCCGCCATGCGCTGTGACGATCAGCCGGGCGATTGCCAGCCCAAGGCCGACCCCGCCGGTCTGGCGGCTGCGCGAAGGCTCTCCGCGATTGAAAGGCTTGAAAACTTCATCGAGCTGCGCGTCATCAAGGCCCGGTCCGCGGTCGGCCACCTGCAGCACGGTCTCAAGGCCCGACGACGTCACGATCACTTCTGCGGCCCCGGCGTAGGAAACGGCATTGTTGATGATGTTCTGCATCACGCGCTCGAGCGCCACGGCATCCCCCATCACCCAGTTGCGGGCGCCCGGATCGAGCACAGCGAGGCTGACCGGATGGCCCATCTCCTGCGCATCCGCAACGACGCGCGCCGCGAGCTGGTGCAGATCGAGCAGCCGCCGCTCCCCCAGCTCATGGCCATGACGGATGAAGCCGATGGTCGCCTCGACCATCGCGCGCATCTGCTCGATATCGGCAAGCACGGCGATGCGCACCGGGTCGGGTGCGGCTTCGATGCGGAAGGCGATGCGAGTGAGCGGCGTTCGGAGGTCATGGGCGATGGCGCCGACCATTGCGGTCCGCTCGGCCAGCGTATCGAGCAGCCGCGCCTGCATCTTGCTGAGCGCCTCGGCGGCCTGGCGAAGCTCGGTCGAGCCTTCGATCGGCACGGCGGGGGCGGCATGATCGGCGCCCACTGCCTCGGCGGCTTCGGCAAAGCGCCGGATGGGCAGGGTGAGTTGCCGGGCGAACAGAAAGGCGAACGGCAATACCGCCAGCACCGAAAGCAGGAACGCCGTGAGCGAGCGTTTCTGGAACCTGGTGATGAACGGGCGTGGTGGCGAGCGCATGACCTTCCACCGACCGTCATCCCGCTGCACTGCGGCAACAACGGTATTGTAGAATTGCGCTTCCCCGAGCCGCATCGGCACCCCGGAAGCAGTCTCGCTGTAGCGGAACGGCCAGTTGGACTGATCTGCCTCGTAAAAGAGCCGCACCCGGCTTTCCGGAAGATCGAGCAGCCCGGCCAGCCGGCGCGAAAGACTTGCATTGGTGACCATGTGATCGACCGGCTCGGGCGGCGCATCGTCGATATGCATGTCCAGCAGCGAATCGATCCGCTTCACGCGCTGCGCAGGGTTGTGTTCGGACAGCGCCTCGGCGATGTCGCGCATCGAATAGAAATCGAGTCGCGGTGCCGGGAGCGCCGTGATGAGCAGGAAGTTGACCACAAGGCTCGCCACCAGCGTGAACACCACCAGCAGCAGCGTCTGCGACAGGATCGGCAGCCTGCGAAGCATGGTGAGGCGCTCGATCATGGAACGATCGGCTCAGGGATGAGTGTCACCATATAGCCCAGGTTGCGGATGGTGCGGATAGGGTCGGAAGGCCCGAGCTTGCGGCGCAACCGGCTGACGGTCACGTCGATGGCACGGTCGAAGATTTCCACACCTTCGCCGCGTGCGGCATCGAGAAGCTGGTCACGCGAGAGCACGCTTTGCGGCCGGTCGAGCAGTGCGGTCAGCACGCGGAATTCGGCATCGGTGAGCGGCACCTCGCTGCCGTTGCCGAGCCCGAGCCGCCTGGTGACGATGTTTAGCGTCCACTCGCCAAAGCGGCGCGCCTGGACGGTGGTGGTCGGCGATGCACGGCGTCGGAGCACCGACCGCACGCGCGCCAGCAGTTCGCGCGGATTGCAGGGCTTTGCCAGATAATCATCGGCGCCGAGTTCGAGCCCGGCAATCCGGTCGGTATCGTCCCCCATCGCCGACAGGATGATGATACCGGGGCGGTTGGCGCCCTGCAGCCGCCGCACCACCGACAGCCCGTCCTCGCCGGGCATCATCACATCGAGGATGAGCAGCGCCGCGCCGCCAGCGTCGAGCAGCGCGCCGAGTTCGACCGCATCGGCGGCGGTTTCGACGTTCAGGCCATTGTCGCGCAGGAAGCCGGCGATGAGGGTGCGAAGCTCGGGATCATCGTCGACCACGATCACCCGCGCCGGATCAGCCAGCACCGCCGATGGCGCGGCGGCGCTTCGCACGGCGGTTCGGGAATCGAGCGTGGCGACCATGGCGCAATCGTCGGGGTGCGGGGGGTACCGTGTCAAGCGGTTGTCCGGCAGCGGATGCTTCCCTAAGGCACAGGAGGACGCTCCCCAACGCAAGACACCGCACATGAACTCGCATTTCTCCGTTGCCGCGGTTTACGGCTTTTTCCCGATTGCCGATCCGGCGGCAGTGCGGGATGTGTTGCAGGACTGCTGCCGAAGCGCTGCGGTGCGCGGGACGCTGTTGCTCGCACCCGAAGGCATCAATGGCACGATCGCCGGCGAGGCGGATGGTTTGGCGAGCGTTCTCGATGCCATCCGCGCCCTGCCGGGTGCGACCGGGCTGGAGATCAAACTTTCAGGCGCCGACGCCATGCCCTTCCACCGGCTGAAGGTGCGATGCAAGCGCGAGATCGTGACGATGGGCGTGGCGGATCTCGATCTCGGCAAGCGCGGCCAGCATGTGCCGCCCGCCGATTGGAATGACCTGATCGCCCGGCCGGACACGATCATCATCGACACCCGCAACGCCTATGAAGTGGCGATGGGCAGCTTCGAGGGCGCCATCGACCCCGGCACCGAAGCCTTTGGCGATTTTCCCGCCTGGTTTCGCGCCAATCGCGAGGCGCTGTTCGCCGGGCGGCCGGATGCGCCGGTCGCGATGTTCTGCACCGGCGGCATCCGCTGCGAAAAGGCCAGCGCGTTCCTGCGGGCCGAAGGCGTGGCGCAAGTCCACCACCTCCACGGCGGCATCCTCAAATATCTGGAAACCGTGTCCCCCGAAAACAGCCGGTGGCAGGGTGAATGCTTCGTCTTCGACGAGCGCGTGGGGCTGACCCACGGCCTCGAACAAGGCACGCATGTCCTGTGCCGCGGCTGCCGGATGCCGGTCAGCACCGCCGACCAGGCGTCGCCGCTCTACATTTCCGGTGTGCAATGCGTCCACTGCGCCGGCACTCGCGACGCCCAGGCCCAGGCCGGCTATGCCGAGCGCCACCGCCAGGCGCTGCTCGCCGAAGCGCGCGGCACCACCCACATCGGCGCCGCACCCGATGTCAGGCCGGGGCATCCCCCAGATTATACTTCATGATGCTGCCATGCGGCCCGTGGCGGTCCCGCTCGAGCGCATAGACTTCGCCATTCGGCCCCAATTCCGTGTTCGGCGCCTGCGCCAGCACTGTGGCGATCTCGGCGCGGTCCGCCTCGGTGAGATGAACACGCCCGATCGCCACCGTCTCGGCCAAATGCCCTGCATGGCTGGCACCGACGATCACGCCGGCCACCTGCGGCAGCCCCAGGACGTAACGCGAGGCCACCGCCGCGATGTTCGATCCATGCCGGTCCGCCACAAGGCGCAGCGCGGCCAGCAACTCCTGAAACAACTCCCAGCCGCCGAAACTGTCGATGATCAGCTTGTATTTGACGAGGCTGCGGTTGGCGAAGGGGGGCTGCGGCTCCGCCACTCCGAGCCACCGATCGGTCAGGAATCCACCCGCCAGCGTGCCATAGCAGAGCAGTTTCGTGCCCAGTCGCGCGCAGACGTCGGTCAGCGCGCCCGCCGGGCGTGCATCGAGCAGTGAGTATTGCACCTGCAGGCTGGTGAACACCACACCGGCCTCGGCAATCGCCTCGACATGCGCGGCATCGAAATTGGTGCCCGCCACATGCGCGATCCGCCCCTCGGCCTTCAGCGCCGCCAGATGCTGCGCCGTCTCAGCCCAGCGCGGCTGGTCATAATCCCACCAGTGGAACTGCACGAGGTCGAGCCGCTCCATGCCCAGCCGGCTGCACGAGCGGTCGATGATCCGCCGCACATCGGCCTGGGTGATGGTCGGCAGCAGGTCGAGATCGGGGACGAACTTGGTGTGCACCTTGAGTTTCGCCAGCGCGTCCGCCCCGCGTTCGCGCAGTATCGCGGCGCGGAAATCACCGATCATCGCCTCGACGCCGGTGTAGATGTCGGCACAATCGAAGGTGGTGATGCCGGCATCGTAAAAGGCCGCAAGATCGGCGGTCACCGCTGCCTTGTCGACATCGCCGTGACCGCCGGCCAATTGCCAGCCACCGCGAATGACGCGTGAAATCACATGGCCCGGCGCCAGGTCAAAAGTCTCGTCGAAGCTCATTTCGGCCTTTCGGTTGCAGTCACGTCGGAATGGCGAAAACGCCGCAGCCCGAGCCGCGTGATCCGCAGCCGCGAGGGGCACGCCGGATCGGGGCAGGCGATTTCGGAATCGGTGCTCATCCAGTCATTGGGGTGATTGGCGCGCTGCCTGGCGGCGAGCAGCGGCAACACCGCCGCCAGCGAATAGATCGAGAACCCCTGCCCTTCCGGCAGGTACAGGCTCTCGCCGCGCAGCTCGAACCAGTCCCCGGGCTTTGCCGAGCACCAGAGCTTCGCCCCCTCGGGCGCGACAACCTCGACGCGCAGGTCGTAGAGCTCGAAACTGTCATCCATGAGCGGGTCTCCAGCGTCGCACGATCCCCGGCAGCAGCACCAGCCCCGCCACCACATAGCTCAGGACGACAGTGAAGCTGATCGCCGGCCCCAGACCGGCCGCTTCGCCGAACACATGGGTCCCTGAAAGTGCCACCGCCGTGGGCCCGAAGCCACCGCCGATGGCGACGTTGAGGAAAAAGCTCACCGCCATCACCTGCCCGCGCATCCGGTTGGGCGTCGCGTCGAGGATCGCCGAAAGCCCCGATGCCGTCACCACCGCCGACAGCGCGAAATACACCGGCACCGCGATCATCACGCCCTGTGCACTGCCGCTGTTGATGAGCAGCGCCGCCGGCAGCGTGGCGAGCACGGCAACCGCGCATAGCTCGATCTTGCCGCGCGGGCCGCGGAGTTGCGCCATCCGGTCCGCCAGAGCCCCGCCCGCCAGCATGCCGCCGCCATAGCCGAGCATCAGCAGCAGCCCGAGATCGACCCCCACCCGCGCTGGATCCATCCCGAACTGGCGGATGAGCAAGGATGGCGCCCAGGCGCCCACCGCATTGTCGACCATCGAGGCCGTGGCCACCACCAGCAGCACCGGCACCAGCGACAGCAGCAGCGGCAGCAGCCGGCTTTCGCCCGTCCCCTTGCTCGCAATGGCACCCGCCTGCTCGAGCTGGTCGAAGCGGCGCACCGGCTCCTTCACCCACAGCAGCACCAGAGCCCAGAGCAAACTCGGCAGCCCCACCGCGAGCAGCACCAGCCGCCATTGCGGCCAGTCCGCCACCGCGGTGCCGGCAAACAGCCCGGCGCGCACCAGATCGAGCACCGCGCCGCCGATTAGAATCGAGCCGCCCACGCCCACGGCGATGCCGGTGAAGAACACCCCCACCGCAAAGCCGCGCCGGTGCGGCGGAAAATGATCGCTGATCATCGAGATCGCCGCCGGGGACAGCACCGCCTCCCCCAGCCCGACGATGATACGCGCGGCAAACAGCATCTCGAACGAGGGTGCGACCGCGCACGCCAGCGTGCCGACACTCCAGATCGCCACCCCCGCCACGATGAGGTTGCGCCGCGAACTGCGGTCGGCCAGGAAGCCCAGCGGAATGCCGGCGATGCCGTAGATGAGCGCAAAGGCGAAGCCGAGGAGCAGGCTGATCTGCGTGTCCGAAATGCCGAGATCGGCGCGGATCGGATCGACAAGCAGGCTCAGCACCTGCCGGTCGGTATAGGCGAGCACGGCGGTCGCGAACAGGATCAGCACCACCCCCCAGGCGCGCGGGCGGCTCGGGTATGGCGGCTCGGCGGCAGCCGCTGCGGTCATGTCGCCCCCATCTTCCGGTCAGATATCCTGCGCCAGCCGCGCATAAAGCTCCGGCCGCCGATCGCGGAAGAAGCCGAAGGCCGCGCGGTGACGCGCCGTCAGATCGAGGTCGAAGCGGCCGATCACATGCCCCTCCTCGCGGTCGTCGAGTTCGGACACAATGTCCCCGCGCTGGTCGGCGATGAAGCTGGTGCCGTAGAAGGCCTGTTCATGCGGGGTGCCGGCCTCTTCGACGCCGACCCGGTTGCACGCCACGACCGGCACGACATTGCTCACCGCATGGCCCTGCATCGCGCGGCGCCACATCCGCCTTGTGTCGAGACCCGGGTCATGCGGCTCGGAGCCGATGGCGGTGGGGTAGAGCAGGATCTCCGCCCCCATCAGCATCATCGTCCGCGTTGTTTCGGGGTACCATTGGTCCCAGCAGATGCCGACGCCGATCACGCCGAGGCGTGTGGGCCACACCTTGAAGCCGGTATTACCGGGGCGGAAATAGAATTTCTCCTCATAGCCCGGCCCGTCGGGAATATGGCTCTTGCGATAGACGCCCAGCACATTGCCGCCATCGTCGATCATCGCCAGGCTGTTGTAATGATGCGGCCCGTCGCGCTCGAAGAAGCTGCACGGGATGAAGGTCTTCGTCTCCAGCGCCACTTCGCGCATCGCCGCCACTGCCGGATGCTCGCCCAGCGGCAGGGCGTTTGCGAAAAGCCCCTCATCCTCGTGCCGGCAGAAATAATGGCCTTCGAAAAGCTCGGGCGGCAGGATCAGCTGCGCCCCTGCCGCTGCCGCCGCGCGCACGGCCACAGCGGTGTGGGCGATATCGGCATCGCGCACGCCCGAAAAACCGAGCTGCAGCCCTGCCGCCACGATTTCGCGCATCTCAGGCCTCCGGCTGCTGCTGGGTGATGCAGTGGAACGAGCCACCGCCGGTCAGGATGAAATCGGCACGCAGCCCGATGGTCTCCCGGCCCGGAAAGCACGCGCGGATCGCCGCCACTGCAGCCGCGTCCGACGCCACCCCATAGGTCGGCACCACCACCAGCCCGTTGCAGATGTAGAAATTCATATGGCTCGCCGGCACCAGCTCGCCGTCCCGCTCATAGCGGCCGACGCTCGGGATGAGCACCACCTCGAGCCCGAAATCGCGCGCGCGGTCATGCGCATCGACCAGCACCGCCCGGTTGGGATCATCGGTCGTGGGGGCCGGCAATGCCAGCTTCCGCGGGCCGACGAAGCGCGCCAGATTGTCGACATGGCCATCGGTATGGTCGCCCTCGAGCCCTTCGCCGAGCCAGAGGATTTCATCGATGCCCAGATCGCGGCGCAGGTGCGATTCGATCTCGGCCTGATCCATGCGCGGGTTGCGGTTGGGGTTGAGCAGGCACTGCTCGGTGGTGACCGCCAGTCCCGAGCCATCGACATCAATGGCGCCACCCTCCAGCACCCAGCCATGGCGCGCCAGCGGCACCCCCGCCTGCCCCGCCACATAGGCCGCCACGCCGTCATCGCCGGCGAGGGTGTACTTGCCGCCCCAGCCATTGAAGCGGAATCCCGCCGCCGCCTGCCCCGCCGGCGAGGTCATGAACAGCGGGCCCGTATCGCGCAGCCAGATGTCTCCGAAGCCATAATGATGGAAACCGACATCGGCGCCCGCCAGCATCGACCGCGCCTGCGCCTCGGCGGCGGCATTGGCGACGAGCAGTTCCACCCGCTCATGCTTTGCCACGGCGCGCACCAGGGCGGCGACTTCGGCCTGCGCCGGCGCCAGGTCGTCTTCCCAAAGCTCGGGGTGCGAGGGGAATGCCGTCCATGTCGCTTTGTGCCGCGCCCATTCGGCCGGCTGCCGCGCTGTCATGCAATCTTCCCTTGTTGTGCATGTGCTGCTTGCCAGCGACCGGCAGCGCACTCAAGCCCCTTCGATCGTCGATTCTGCCACAGGAGGTGCTGCAACCCCCTTGAATCCCTGCGCCACCACATACCATTCACTCGACCCTTTGCGGCTGGCCGGCGGCTTGACATGCTTCACGCTCAGAAACTGCTTGCGGAGCAGCGCCGTGAGCGCGCCATCGCCGCCGCCCGCGAGCACCTTGGCCACAAACGCGCCGCCCGGCCGGAGAATGCGCCCCGCCATGTCGAGCCCCGCCTCGATGAGACCCATGGTACGCAGATGGTCGGTGGCCTTGTGGCCCACGGTGTTGGCGGCCATGTCGCTCATCACCAGGTCGGCGGCGCCCCCCAGTGCCTCGCGGAGCACGGCCTCGGCATCGTCGTCGAGGATGTCCTTTTCGAAGAATGTCACGCCGGCCATCGGCTCGATCGGCAGCAGGTCGATCCCCACCACCACCGCCCGCGGCCGCCGCGCCCTGACGATCTGGCACCAGCCGCCGGGTGCGGCCCCCAGGTCGAGCACGCGCTCGACCTGGCCGAGGAGGTTGAACTGCTCGTCGAGTTCCTTGAGCTTGAACGCCGCGCGGCTGCGATACCCGGCCGCCTTGGCGGCGGTGACATAGGGGTCGTTCAATTGCCGTTCGAGCCACTGGTTGCTCGATGTCGTGCGCCGCTTGGCGGTCTTCACCCGCACCTTGCCGCCGCGGGACCGGCCGGTCGGCCCGGTCGGGGTTGTCATGCGTGTGTTCCGGGCTGGTTCCCGGAAATCCCCCAGGCGCCATCGCGCATCATCAGCGTCCGCAGGATTCCCTCGCGGATGCCGCGGTCAGCCACCCGGACGACTTCGCCCGAGCTGGCGTCGGCAGATGCCCAGCGCGACAGGATGGCATCGAGAATGGCGCAGCCCGCAACGATCAGCTCGGCCCGGTCGGGCCCGATGCACGCGATGCGAGCGCGCTCGGCAACGCTCTGCCCGGCAATGGTGCGGCAAAGCGAAAGCAGCGGAACGGTATCGATCGCGCAGCCATCGACCTGCCGCCGGTCATAGCCGCGCAGACCGAGTTCGACGCTCGCCAGCGTGGTGATGGTGCCCGACGTGCCGAGCAGCTGCACCTGCGAAACGCCATGCGCCGCGATCCGCTCCCGAAAGGCATCGAGGGGGGCTGCCACACAGCTCAGCATGCGGGCATAGGCCTCCGCCCGGCCGGCGGCATCGAGCGCTGAAGGCTCGGTTTCGGCCAGGCTCACCACTCCCCAGGGCAGGCTCACCCAATCGAGGATCCGCGGCTCTTCGCCGTCGCCCCTGTCTTCGGGGCGCACCGGCGCCACCAGCATCAGCTCGCTGGAGCCGCCGCCGATGTCGAACACCAGCGCCGGCGGGCCATCGGGGTCGATGAGCGTGTGGCAGCCCAGCACCGCCAGCCGCGCCTCTTCGGCCGCCGAGATGACGTCGAGCGCGATGCCGGTCTCGTTGAACACCCGGTCGACAAAGCGCGGGCCATTGGCAGCGCGGCGGCATGCCTCGGTGGCGACATTGCGGGTGAGGCGGACATCGCGGCGCGCCAGTTTTTCGGCACAGGCGGCAAGCGCTTCCACGGTGCGGTCCATCGCGGCGTCGGACAAGCGCCCGGCCTCCATCAGGCCCTCGCCCAGCCGCACGACGCGCGAAAAGGCATCGACGACCACAAAGCCGTCGGGGCCTGGGCGGGCGATCAGCAGCCGACAATTGTTGGTGCCGAGGTCGAGCGCGCCATAGGTTCGACCGCGGCGGTATTGCGGGGCGCGGCCCCAGCGTGGGGTCGACGAATGCGGGGGAGGTGCGCCGGGGGGCGCAAAAGGGTCGGCTTCGGCCGCCATTGTCGTTCGTCCTGTTTTCACCGCAACGACTTGGGCCGAGGCGGAACCTGAAGCCAGATTAGCCGCAGCGTCATGAAAGCGCAAATCGACAGGAATTGACTTGGGCGGCGCAGCTGCCTATGCGGACGCCCTGCCCTGGTGGCACGTGCGTGCTGCCCCGTCGTCTAATGGTAAGACACCGGATTCTGATTCCGTTTATCGAGGTTCGAATCCTCGCGGGGCATCCAGGCGTTTCAAGACAGAATCTTGATTATCTTCGGTTATTTAGCGGCCCGTTTGCCACCGTCCCGCATTTGGTCTCAGTGCGGGGTGATCTGCCGCTTCTGGCAGATTGATTGGCAATTCAGGCGATTCTCGGCAGTCCATACTTTCCATTGCCCCTCGGCGGATGCTCACCATGGCCAGGCCTTGCGGAGGCCTTCAGCGGCGCTCCATCCAGGTCCGCCCCGCCGGTGAAAGCAGCATCAGTGTTGCCAGCGTTTGAAAGATGGTCGCCAGCGCGCCGACGAGAAGAACAGCGTCGTCGAACCAGTTCGCCGTGCCGATGGCAACGCCAGCGACCCAGGCGAGAGCCGTCAGCGCGACGAGGATAGCGGCGGCGATGCGGCTGCGCCAAGTCACCACCGCCCACCCCAGGGCATAGGGCACCCACGGTATGACGATGGTAAAGGCAAGCGCCATCGCCAATCCGTCGACTGCCATCCGACGCTCGAACAACCCTATCAGATAGGTTGTCTCGATCACGCCGGCGATCAGAAGCAGTCGCAAGAACATCGTCGAGTTCATGTTGCGCGAGATCGTGTCCATCATCTTCATTTCCCCTTCAAGCCAGGACAACAGAGGCAGCCAATGGCGACGACCATGCCGACGCCGCCGACAACCGATCGAGATATTCCACAAGCTTGCCGAGCCCCGCGGGTGTGATCGCCACCAGATGGCTGCGCCGGTCGGCAGGGTTCGGCACGCGCACCAGCAATTTGCGGTCGCAAAGATGGTCGAGCTGACGAAGCGCCGTGCTGGGCGAGGTGTGGGCGCTTTGGCACGCATCGCCGAGCGTGACCTCACGCTGTTCGCACGCCGCGAGTGCCAGGAACAGCAGCATGTCCCAGGCGGCATCGGTCATGACGACCCGGCCGAAGACGCGGCCGCGCACTGCTCTTGCGTCATAGGCGATCGCCAGCGCCGGGTGCCAGCGACGGACTTCATCCAGCACCGGGGCGCCGGGAGGTGGCTGTGATATGGCCATCGTCAAGCTCCTGCCGAAGGGTTGGAATTCACGGGATCTACGATGCCATTGCGGTGATGGCCTGGGTGCCGTCATCGTCAACGAGCGCGCCGCGGCTGATGGTGAAGACGCGGTCGATGTTGCGAAGCAATTCGGGCTGGTGGGTGACGATGATCGTCGTCCGCCCTTCCATCAGCCGTTCGAACGCCGCCATCACAAGCCGGCCATTGTCGAGATCGAGACTGGCGGTTGCCTCGTCGAGCAACAGGATACGCGGATCGCGGTAGAAGACCTGGGCAATGGCGATGCGCTGGCGCTGGCCACCCGACAGCAGCCCGCCCTGCTCGCCAACCGGAGCGTCGATGCCGCCCGGCAGGCGATCGATGAATTCGCGGGCGTTGGCCGCCTCGGCCGCCGCCAGCACGCGGGCGCGATCGGGCTCGCCGGCGCCATAGCCGATATTGTCGGCGATGGTCCCTGACAGCAGCACCGCCGACTGGGCAACATAGCCGATGGTGCCGCGCCATTCGGCAAGGTCGAAATCGGCGATATCATGGCCGCCGCAAGTGATCTGACCTCGCTGCGGCGCGTAGAAGCGCTCGATGAGCGCCAGTAGGGTCGATTTGCCGGATCCGCTGGCGCCGACGATGGCGGTGCGCTTTCCGGCTGGAATGACCATGCGCCCGATCGCCAGCGTCGGTTGCGCTTCGCCGCCATCGCCATAGTCGAAACCGATACCGTCGAAGACGATGTCGCCGCGGGCCTCGGCGATCGGCACGGTTGCTCGTTCCGCCCGGACCGTCGTCGGCATTTCAGCGACGAGCAGGTCCGCCAGCACGCCGGCCGACCCCTGGGCGATGCGGAATTGCGCGATGAAGGTCGAGATCGCGATCAGCGGCGCGACGATATTGAAGATGTAGAGAATGAAGGCAGTCAGTGTGCCGGCCGACAGGGTGCCGAGCTGGATGCGCGCGCTGCCATAGGTGAAAAGCACCACCAGCGCAGCCGTCACTGCCAGTCCGTTGACCGGATTGAGCAGCGACTGGACCATCGCAAGCTTGCGTGCCTCGGTCTCGACTGCAGCCAGCTCGCCCGCCAATCGCGTGCGCTCTGTCGCCTCGGCCGTGGCCGCTTTCACCAGGCGAATACCACCGAATACCCGTGCCACTGCCGAGCTGACCCGTGCCGAGGCGGCGTTGATTGCCTTGCTGATTGCCGCCAGCCGCATCACCATCGGGATCATCAGCGCAAAGGTGCCGAGAACGATGCCGAAGATGACGAGCGTCAACGCCGTGTCGAGCAGCAACAGCACCACCACCGACCCGGCGAGCAGCACAACGGCATTGACGAGGCCCGCCGCGCCGGTTGTCAGCAGCTGCGACACCGATTTCGTGTCGCTGACCATACGGCTGACAAGGGCGCCGCTTTCATTGGCATCGAAAAATCGCATCGACCGGCCGACCATCGAATCGAACAGCGATTGCTGGACGTTGCGCGTCACCCGGAGCGCCGCGCGGCTGAGGAGGTAGCTGGAGACCGCGCCGCACACGGCGCCTGCCAGCAGGATGACGACGAGCAGCACGACACGCGGGTCGGCGAGCAGCGAGCCGACTCCCGGCGTGCTGCGCGTCACCGCATCGATGATGTCGCGGGTGATGACCGGAAAGGCGAGGGTGCTCGCCACCTCGACAAGCCCGATGCCGATGGCGCAGGCGATCGCCAGCCGCCGCGGCTGCCCGGCGGCAATCACCTTGCGCAGGGCGCCCGTGCCCGGGCGGGCGGATTGGGTTTTCTCAGACATCGGCTGAAAGTCCCTTCAGGATCGGTTGGCGAGAGGCGCGCAAGGCGGGAAGCGCCCCGCCAAGGGCACCGGTGACGAGCGCGAACACCAGCGCCGCGACAATCGCCGACGTGGTCAGCACAAAGGTGAAGCTGGTCTCCGCCGCCCCAGCGCCGAGTGTGCTGGCGGCGTGGCCGTCGATCAGCAGGAGACCGGCGGCGATGCCGATTGCTGCGCCGGCTGTTGCGAGGACCAGCGCCTCGGCAAAGGTCGCGGCGAATGTGGCTGCCCGTCCGAAGCCGATGGCACGCAGCGTCGCGATCTCGCGGCCGCGGACCGCAACGCTGCTATACATGGTGTTGAGCGCGCCCGCGAGCGCACCCACCGCCATCACGATGGCGATCGGCCAGCCGAAGCGCCGCACCATGCCGGCCACACCGGTCGACTGGGCGGCGAAAAACCTGTCCTCGCGCGAGACGCTGACGTCGATGCGCTTGTCCGCCGCCAACCGCTGCCGCAACGCCTCCAGCGTCAGGCCGTCGTCGAGACCGACGCGCAGCGACTGCACGACATTGCCCCCCTCGGCGGCCACCTGGCCGGTGTCGGCCCAGACCTCGCTTTCAAGGGCCGAACCGCCCGCGCTGAACAGGCCGACAACACGCCACGGCCGCCCTTCGATGAGCAGCGTGTCGCCGACCATGCGCCCGCCGAGGCGCCGCGCGGCCGCCTGTCCGAGCAGCACTTCGGCACGCCCCGGCTGCATCATGCGCCCGTCGACGATGGTCAACTGCGGGCGCAGGGCCGCCGCCGACGGCGTCACGCCGCGCACCACCACGCCGGCTGGCTCGGCCGCCGGCCGGGCGAGGGTCCGCGTTGCCACACGCTCCGGCGAGATCGTTTCGGCCCCGACTCCGGCGCCGACAAGCGTCGCACGCAGGATCGCGAGATCGGGCGCCGCCAGCACGCTTGCCGTTTCCGACCGTGCGTCGCCGCTGACGATGATCGCCACCTTGTCGGACCCCGCACCCTCCAGGCTCCGCGAAAAGCCATCGGCGGCTGCCAGGAAGCCGAGCAGGATCAACACCACCAGCGCAATGCCGAGGACGGTCGCCAGCGCCATCGGCCAGCGCTGACCGAGGCCGCGGACGGCGATGCGAGTGGGTGCGAAGAAGGCGGCAATCGACATGTTTCAGCTCCTCGCAAAGGCCTGGGCGGGACGGATACGCAGCGCCGCCAGCGCCGGCGGCAGCCCGGTGACGAGCCCGAACACCAGCGCCAGCCCGAGCCCGCCGGCGACGACCCCGGCCGGTATCGACACGTCGCCGCCGCCCATGTCCGCCGCGACCGCCGCCACCAGCGCCGCCGCCAGCACCAGACCGGTGACCGCGCCGATGGTGGCGACGAGCAGCGCTTCGCCGAGCACCACCTGCAGCACGGTGGCGGCCGGAAAGCCGATCGCGCGCAGAACGCCGATCTCGCGGACGCGCTGGCGCACCACCATCGCCAGCGTGTTGCCGACGACCATCAGGATGGCGACGAACGCGGCGCCGACGACGACGCGCATCACGGTTTCGAAGTCGACGAGCTGCGAAAGAAAGGCACGCGCCATGGCGCTGGCCGGTTCGGTCTTTGTGGGGCTGTCCGAATTGGCAAAGCGGGCGTCGATCGCCGCTGCGACGCGGTCGTTGTCCGCCGCCGACCGCGTCCGCAGTCCGAACCAGTGTACCCGGTCGCGGCCCAGCGCCGACCCTTCGTTGAGATACTCGAAATGCCCGATAGCACCCTTGATGCCGCTGTCGCTGCCATCCGCGGCGGTGAAGCTGCCGACATAGCGATATTCCCAGTCCGCCGAACCGTCGCGGCGCGGCTGCGACGGGCTGGTGATGGTCACCAGCTGGCCCGGCTTCCAGCCCTGTTCGGTCGCGGTCGCCGCATCGGCGATCAGGCCGTCCCGGGTGCGCAGGAACGTCGCCTTCGTCGCCGCGTCGAGCAACACATCATCTGCGTTTTGCGCGAGATAGGCCGGCGCCGAGACCATCATGGTCGGCAGCTTGTGGTCGCGGCTGCCGACATGGCCGGCCATCACAACCTGGTGCGACACGCTCTCCACCCCCGGAATGCGGGCGATTGCCTCACCATCGCGGACCGGAAGCATCTGCAGGATGTTGACTCGGTGGCGCACGACCAGATCGCGGCTGGTCGCCATTTCCGCATCGGGATCGAGCAGTGCCGAAAATCCGAACAGCGCGCCGAAAAGGCTGAACGCGACCGCGACCGACACGATCATCAACCCGGCGCGCAGCCGATTGCGGCCGAGGTTGCGCCATGCCAGCGTCGCCGGGCTCATGCGGCCGCCCCGGCAGGCGCAAAAACCATCATTCCCTTGTCGAGCACCAGCGTCCGGTCCGCCCGCGCCGCCGCGAGCGGGTCGTGGGTCACCATGATCACTGTCTTGCCGAGCTCCCCGCTGACCAGCGCGAGCATGGTCAGCACGTCCTCGGCGGTCGCGCGATCGAGATCTCCGGTCGGTTCATCGGCGAGCAGCAGCTGGGGGTCGGCGACCAGCGCGCGCGCAATGGCGACACGCTGCTGCTGCCCCCCCGAGAGCTGCGCCGGGCGGTGGCGCGCCCGGTCGGACAGGCCGACGAGATCGAGCACCAGCGCCACGCGCTCGCGCCGTTGCCGCCGGTCGAGCCTGGTCAGCAGCAGCGGCAGTTCGACATTCTGCGCCGCGGTGAGGTACGGCATCAGATTGTAGAACTGGAAAACGAACCCGACATTGTCAGCGCGCCACCGCGCCAGCCAGCCGTCTCCCATGCCGCTCATCGGCCGGCCATCGAAAAGGATGCTGCCGCCATCGACATGGTCGATCCCGCCGACCAGGTTGAGCAACGTCGTCTTGCCCGATCCCGACGGCCCCATGATCGCGACGAACTCGCCGCGGGCGAATTCGAGGTCGAGACCGCGGAAGATCGGCACGCTGCCCTCGCCGCGGCCATGGCTCTTGTGCACGCCGTTCAGAGTCACGAGGGGCGACGTCGGCACGGCGATCGGCAGACAGGCATTCATGTTCGCGCTCCATCCTGAAAGGCGATGCGTGCCGCCATCTCGGGCATCAGCCGCGCATCGATACGGTCGAAGCCGACGCGCACGCGGAAGGTGGCACGCGCCCGGTCGGCGATCGGCACCACGGCGAGCACGCGGCCGGCGTAGGGCCGATCTGGATAGGCATCGAGCGAGATTGCCGCTCCCTGGCCCGGTCGGATCGCCGCGATCTGCGCCTCCGAAACGTCGACCTCGACTTCAAGGCTGTCCATGTCGACGATCGTGCAGATGCCGGTGCGGGTAAAGCCGCCGCCGCCCGATACCGGCGAGATGATCTCACCCGGCTGTGCGCTCAAGCGCGTCACCACGCCGCTGAAGGGCGCCCGGATGACCATGCGCGAGAGCGTCACGCGGGCCCCCGCCAGCCCGGCCGCGCCGACATCGACGAGCGCCCTCGCCCGCACCAGCTCGGCATCGATCGCCGCCACATCGGCCGCCGCCCTGGCGACGTCTGCGCCACGGGCAAAGCCGCGCGCGTCGAGCGTGTCGAAGCGCAACTGTGTCGCCGCTGCCTCGCGCCGCCGTGCCGCCAGCCGGTCGATCTCGGCATGGGCTGCGCGGAGTGAAGCGGCGGCATCGTCGACCTGCGCCGCTGCGGCCGCATCGTCGATGCGGGCGATGACCGTGCCGGCGGCGATGCGCTGGCCTTCCTCGACCTCGACATGGTCGATCCGCCCGGTCACGGGCGCCGCGATCGTTGCCTGGCGCCGTGCCACGACATGGCCGGCGGCAACCACCGATGCCACCGGAGCTGTAGGGGTTGGCGCCACCACGACCGGTGGCGCTGCTGCAACCTGCGACCGCTCCCCTGCCCGCCCGGCGGCGAAGCCTGCCCCCGCTGCCGCCAGCACCATCATGGCCGCGGCGACTGCCGCACCGGGCACACGCCGCCGGGTGGCCGGCACCGGCTCGGGCGCCGCAGCCGGCCGCCGCATCGCGGCACTGTCGATGCGCAACCGCCGCAACTTGTCGGCGACGTCGGCCATCGGCATTCCTGCAGCTTCGGCCACAGGCGGCGCGATCACCCCGGCACTCACGCGACCAGCGCCTCGAGCCGGGCCAGCCGCTCACGGCAGAAGCCGCGCACTTGCGGATCGTCATTGGTCAAGCCGCCCTGGTGGACGGCGATGGCGCCGAGGGCGTCGGGCTGCACCCCGGCCAACGCGTTCAGAGCCACCGTCCGCACCCTGCCCGACACATGGCCGCGCGCCGTCTCGGTCAGGAAATCGAGCGTGTTTCCATCGTCCTCGCCAGCGACCGCGAGGATCGGCAGCAGCGCCGTCGCGCCGATGCGGTTGAGGATGCCGCTGACGGTCATCGTCTTGGTGTCGAAGCCATACTGGTCCATGAAATTGCCGCGCAGCGAGTTTTCCATGATGTTGATGCTCATCGACATGGCATCCCCCGGCCGCTGGTCGTGGACATCGCGAAAGGCGCGATAGAGCATGACCTTGCCCTCCTCGAGCGCGCTGCTCTCGACGAAGCGCAGCGGCACCGCCTCGCCCGGATAGCCAAGGACATCGTCATAATCATATTCGTAATAGTCGCTCTTGTACCCCGGGCCCTTGTAGCCGACGGTCAGGAAGTTGAAGTTATGGTCGTGCGGTTCAAAGTAGAAGAAGGCCTTTGCGCCCGATGAGCGAAAGATGTGGTCGCTTGCCGAAGGCCAGAAATTGCACCGCATGAACCAGCGCTTGTTGGCGGGCGTCAGCATGATCGTCTGCGGCGTGTAATTATGGTCGATGGCGTCGAGGTTGTTGCGCGCCTTCAGCTCCTTCAAGGCCATATCGGCGATGAAGCTGCGGTTGTTGCCAAGCCGTTTCAAGAGCGGCGCCGCGGCGAGCATGTCATCCTCATTGCGCGGGTCGACGGCGTTGTCCTCGATGAAGGCGATCATCTCGTCGAGCTCGATGCTGGCAGTGTCGTCGAAATGGCGGACGATGGGCATAGTAATTTCCTTGTGCAGGAGGACTGTGCAGGAAGAGTGTTCAGGCGGCCTTTGCGAGATGGGCGTTGACCATCGCCAGCGCGGTGCCGGCACCGCGCCGGACCGCGGGCTGCGGGTCGCTCTCCATCAGCCGGAGAATGTCGGGAAGCGCGCGACCGGCATCCATCCCGATCAGCTCGCGCAGCGCGTGCCAGCGGACGAAATGCAGCGGGTGGTCGAGCAGCCCGCGCACAGCATCCCAGGCGTCGTCGCGATCGAACATTCGTGCCACCGACGCCAACATCTGCAAGCGGCTCGGCGCCTGACCAACCGCCTGGGTCGATCGCACCTCGCCGCTGTCGGCATCGCAGGTCAGCGCCACCGGCGCCTCGCCGTTCGACATCTGGGTGATCAGCAGCAGCGCCGCTGTTCCGCCGGCGAGATACTCGACCGTCTCGAAACTGCCGAGCCGGATGGTTTCACCGGCGACCATCACCTCGGGCATGGCCGGGCTGGCCATCCGCCCCACCGCGCCGAGGTCGGTCGTGTCATCGCACGGCGTCAGCACCCAGCGCCGCACAGGAAGCGTGCCGCGCAGCAGTTTCATCGAGAACGGAGTTCCCGAAAACGATACCGAACGCTTGTCGCCCGGGCGCCGCTGCTTGCCGATCTTGAGCATGTGCGGGTCGATGGCAACGAGCAAAGTGATGAAGTTGCGCGCCCTCGCCACCGCCATGGCGGTCTGCGAAGATGTCGAGAACCCCTGGAATTTGGAGGCAAATGTTCTGGTGTCGGCAAAAGCGGCGCGCTCGGCGGCCAGCACTTCGCGCACCCGCGACAGGGTGAAGAAATCCTCCACGGCCTCAAAGCTTGCCGCGGCATCGTCGCCCAACGCCGCCACCTGCTTTTCCAGTGCTGCAATGCCCGATGCATCGCGGTGATGGACACCCAGCGCCCTCGCCTTGGCGACCACCTCGGCTTCATAATCGGCATCGCGGAGCATCGTCTGCCAGTCCGAACCGTTCCTCATGTCATCCTCCTCCAGCCAGGCCGGCCGGGACACGGGTCCCGGCCGGTGGTGCGTTTTACTCGACTGCGGCGTTGGCCGAGATGCCGGCGATGATGCCGGTGACGATGCCGGCGATGATGCCACCGATGCTGGTGACGGCGTCGTCGGCAGTGTTGTTGGCAAGCCCGGCGTCGAATTCGAGAGCGGGCAGTTCGTTGACGTTGATCATGCTGTTTCCCCTTGCTGAGCTGTGGTTGCGGATCAGACGAGTGCGTCGATGGCGGAGGCGATGACCGAGTGAACCACGGCGCGCACGCCGCCGTTCAGGGCTTCACCGTTCGACACATCGGCCATGCCGGCTTCCAGGTTCAGGCAGGGCAGTTGATTGACGTCGAAATCCTTCATGTGCTTTCTCCCTTTTGTCTTGGAGATCATTCTCCTTGACTTGAGCATCATGTATTTTACCGCTCGCTATTACAACCAATACTTAGCTTCGATTTGAAGCTACTATTCTGTCACTTGTGCTGTTCATCGAAACCATTGCCGCCAACTTCGACAGGTCTTCGCCGGCGCGTGTCCGCACCAGCAGGCTGCCGTTGGCAAGCGCCCGCTCGAACACCCCGGCGCGTGTATCCGCATCGCCGGCGACGTCGGCCAGCGCCGTCACCGCGGCATAGCGGATGCGATCGCTCGGATGCCGTTCGGCAAAGCGATTGAGCAGGTCGCGCCCTTCTGCGCCGTCGAGCCTTGCCAGCAGCGGCAGCAGCGATGCCGTCGCCACCGGGTTCGCAAGCCCGGCAATGCGCCCGTTGGCCAGGTCGAACACATATTGGTCGCGCAGCGGCGTCGTCGCCGATGCCTCGATGATATTGAGCGATACCGAGAACGCCTCGGGCGGCTGTTGGCTGTGAACGTCGATATGCGCACGATACAGGTGCGTGCAGCCGGGCTCGAGCCGGGTCCGCGCTGCCGGTGTCAACGTCACGGACTCGCCGGCGGCGCCAGCAACGCTGCCATGATCATATTCGAAATGATCGCTCAAATAGCCTGGACCGGCATAGCCGAGCGTCAGAAACGAGAAATTATGATCGTGCGGCACGTCGTAGAAAAAGCTTTCCGGCCGATTGTTGCGCACGAGGCTGTGCCGCGCCTGCGGCCAGCAATTGGCGCGTACCATCACCCCATCGCCCTGATAGAGCGCAATGACCTGGGGACCATAGGCACTTACCGCCTGCTGGTTGCGGCAATCCTCGGCGAGCTCGGCGCAGATGATCTCGCTCAGGAAGCTGCGGTTGTTGCCCAGCGCCTGCAGCTCCGGGGCAAATCGGGCAAAGCTGTCCTCGTCGCGCGGATCCGGCCGTGCCGTCCGCAGCGCATCGATCATTTCCGGCAGGTTGATGCTCCGCTGCTCGGCATTGGCGATCACGCGTGGCATGGGGCAGGCCCTTCGTTCGTACGACCTGCCATCGCCCGCGCAGCCGCACTGCGGATATCGGGGTGCGGGTCGTCCGCCGCCATGCGAGCCATCGCGTCCCATGCCAGTGCCGGCCGTATCGCGAGATACTCGCGCATGGCGTGCCAGCGGACATGAAAGTACCGGCTTTCGAGTCCCCGGTCGAAAGCCGTCTCGGGATCGGACAAGCCCAGCGTTGCGAGGCACGACAGCATCATCATCGCGCGCGATGCCTGCGCATCGGTGGTGCTCGCCCCCAGCAGCCGGCAGGTCTCGGCATCATATTCGATAGACAGCGGCGCCGCTTCGCAGACGATCTCGCACTGCACGAAAACAAAGTCGGGACTGGCTTCGAGGAAGCTGTAGGCCTCGCTACGGCCGTCGATGGTGAACACCGTTCCGACTTCCCAGCACTCGGTGCCGCCGATGCGGCAGGGCGGCGCCTCGGCGGCCCGCCAGTCCAGGCCTGGCGCATCCCCTGCATAGCGGCGGATCGTTGCCGATCCGCGGACGACCGAACCGACCATGCAGCGACCCGAGAACCGGATTGACTTTCCGTGTCCACCCAGCCGCTTCTTCTCGGCCAGACGCGCCGCGTCCACAACGACCAGCGACACATTGGCAAGCGGGTGCGTCAGCAGCAGAAGGCCGTCACCGATGGCATTGGGCATGGGCCGAAACGGCAGTTGTACAAAGGCGTCGACGGCCAGTTCGCGGCGCAACATCGCCAGCAGCCCTGCCACCCAGCCTGTGTCGGCGAGCGTGTCCGCCAACGCTTCCCGAACGGCCGCAATCGTTTCCGGACATTCCGCCAGCGCAGCGCGCAACGCCAGCACCGCGGAGCTCGCTTCCCACGCCTGCGCCAGTTGCACGGTACGCCGACCGGTCATTTTCTGGGCGCTGCTGCTGTCCAGCCATTGCCGAAGTTCCGCACTGGCGATCATTGCACTCTCCCCTGGGGGCAGACCCCGTCATTCCGCCGCCGCACCGGCAACGCGACGCCGCCGCCGGTCGGCGGCCGGCTTGCGCCCGGCCGTCGATCCGGTGACCTGCTCCTGCTGTTGGTATCGGTGGACGTGGCGCGATTCCGGCGCCGAGAAAATTACCTCAGTTGGAAACGATGATGCCGACAATCACTGCAACACAGGGCGGTCCACCGACGTCATCGCACAATGTCGTGCCGAACAGGCCGACAACGGTGTCGAGTTCTTCAAGCTCATCGATACGGATCATGGTAAATCCTTTCGATCCCCAAGTTTTCGACACAAGACTTCGCGTATCGTCATCCGTCGTGAACGATTGTTCGATGACAATGCCTTGAACAGACTTGCAATCTTTGATGGAGACCATCTGCTTCAACGGCACCATCGCCGTCGAATAGATTAGTCACGCAGTTTTTCGGTTTCTGTCGGCACCACGAAAATAATTATTCTGGCGTGGTATCTGCCAGGACAATCGCGCCTCAGCGGCGCGAGACGTCGCCGATCCGGTCACGCTCGGCCTCGCGACGATACTCGTCGGACATCGCCCGGAGGTGGATCAGCGCCCGCCGACTGACAAGCGCGGACCGCACGAGATGGAAGAGCAGGAGCAGCAAAAGCGCCAGAGCCGCTGCCTTGCCACCAGGCTCGTCGAGGAGCCTCGCTACCGGCTCCACGATCCCGTTGGCGGCGCCCAGCATCATCGCTTGTCGCTGCCCAAACAAAAGCGCCAGTCCGAACAGCGGCACGATCGCGGCAATACTCAGCAAGGCTCGGCGCAGGTCGATACGTGTGAACAGCATTTCGCGCTCCAGGAATGCCATCCGCTCGGCGCCGGTATCGCGCCACCGCCCCCGACTCTGCCGGTACCGGTGGATCGACGTCCATCCCAGCAATCCGATAATTCCCGCCGCCAGCATGATCGACTCCGGGTGCGGGTCGGCCGCCGCCCGCACTGCGACATAGACACTGACGACAACAGTCAGCACCATCTCGAAGATTTCGCGGATACGAACTCTCCGGATTGCCCGGCGCGATAGCTGCTGTCCCTCGCTCACCGCGTCTTCGGAGCCCAGCGCCACCCAGCTTTCTTTCAAGGCATCGAAATCATCGTTCACGCTGCCTCCTCCATCGCCGTCTGCAGGCTCTGCCGGGCGCGCTGGCAGCGCAGGGTCGCTGCGTTGGCCGAGACCCCGAGTATGGTCCCGATCTCAGTATAATTGAAGCCCTCCAGCAACAATACTGCTGCTTCGCGCTGGGTTACCGGCAGCGACCGCAGCGCCTCGGTCAGCCTTCGCTGCATGTCGCGGCGAATTGCCGTCTCCTCCTGATCTGCCCCGCCAGCAACAATCATGTCATCGAGCTCGCTCGTCCGCGGTGCCCGCGCCGCTTTCTGGACATGCGACACCGCACGACGTTGCGCGATGCTGGCCACAAATGTTTTCAGCGAGGCCTCGCCGCGGAACGCCGGCAGCGCCCTCCATACGGCGAGCAACATGTCCTGCTGCAGGTCCTGCCGGTCGGCAGCATTGGCTTCGAAGGTAAAGGCGATCCGGGCAATCATCGGAGAAAACCGCCTGACAACGTCCGGAAAACTGGCCGCCATATCATCCTGCATCCTCTGATGTAGACACGGGGGCTATCGATAAGCAACACGGTCGCGCGCCAGCCTGCTGCGCTTATTGTCACTGGCACTGGCGCTGGCACTGGCCTGTGACGCAACTGTGATGAACCCGGACTTCTGACCGAGCCGCGGATGCCGTCGAGTCGGGCGGACCTGACGAGTTGTACAATCGGCAATTGCGGCCCCGGCGCGGCGGTGCAAGATGGAGCGGATGACTGCCGCCATGCTCCGTCCGCTGTTCGTCGCCACCGTGCTCGTCGGCAGCTTCCTGTTGTTCCTCATCCAGCCGATGTTCGCGCGCATGGTGTTGCCGCGTCTCGGGGGGTCGTCGTCGGTATGGAACGTCGCGATGCTGTTCTACCAATCGGTGCTGCTCGGCGGCTATCTCTATGCCCATGCCCTCCAGCGTCTGCCACTGCGGCAGCAGATCGCCGTGCATCTCACGCTGTTCGTGCTTGCGGGGCTGACCCTGCCGGTTGCCGCGGCAACCTGGTTGCCCGACCCGGGGACGACGCCGCCGGCGCTGTGGCTGCTTGCCCTGCTGGCGGTCTCGATAGGGCCGGTGTTTCTCGTTGTCTCGGCGCAGGCGCCACTGATGCAGGCCTGGTTCGCCCGCAGCGACGACCCGTCGGCGGACGCGCCCTTCTTCCTTTACGCCGCCTCGAACACCGGAAGCCTTGCGGCGCTTGTCGCCTATCCGCTGCTCATCGAGCCCGGAACGCGGCTGGCTGCCCAAAGCTGGGCATGGTCCGCCGGTTTCGCCATCCTGCTCCTGCTCGTCGCGTTGGCCGGCCGGGCGGCACTGCGGCGACCGGGGGCTGTGGTCGCGGCCCGTGGCGGCGCGATTACCGGGAAGCAGCGCCTGCGCTGGACGCTGCTCGCGCTGGTGCCGTCGGGGCTCCTGCTGTCGACGACATCGCACCTCACCACCGACATCATGGCGATGCCGCTGCTATGGGTGATCCCGCTGGCGGTGTATCTGCTCAGCTTCATCATCGCCTTCGGTGCGGGCGGCGTTCGCATGACGCGGATTGCCGTCGGCGCCGCACCGCCGCTGCTTCTGCTGCTCGGCAGCCTGGCCTTCGTCACCGCCAGCGCGGCGGTCATCTTCTACACTGTCTCGGGCGTCGTGCTGCTCTTCGTCATCGCCCTCGCGCTGCACGGCACGCTGGCCGCCGAGCGACCCGACGCCGGCAATCTTACGGAATATTATCTTTGGATCTCCTTCGGCGGCGCGCTCGGTGGGCTGTTCTGTGCGTTGGTCGCGCCGCTTGTGTTCGACTGGGGCTATGAACATCCGCTGCTGCTTGTCGCCGCCGCGCTGCTGCTGCCGGCTTCGCCGGTGGCGGGCTGGACGGACCGGCTGTGGTCGGGCCGGGGCGGCGCCGCAATGCGCTGGCTGGTGCCGCCACTGGCCTTGGCCGTTTCACTTGCGGGCGCGATGTGGCTGACCGGGCAGCCAGATGCCTTGCTGGTGGCGATGGTCTTCATCATGGCCCTGGCTGTCGTCTCGATCGGTCGCCCGCCATGGTTTGCCTGGGCGTTCCTGATGCTGATGATGATGCTGGGCGGCTGGAAGCAGCTCGATCCTGCCGCGGCGCCGGTCGAGCGGATCCGCAGCTTTTTCGGCATCTACACTGTGCGCGATTCAAAAACTCGCCAGGTCCGGCAGCTGCAGCACGGTACGACGCTGCATGGGGTGCAGTCACTCGTGGCCGGCAAGACCACGCGACCGACGAGCTATTATTCCCCCGGCTCCGGCGTGGGGCGGGTCTTTGCCGCCGCGCCGCGTCTGTTTGCGGCGCCGGCGCGGATGGCGTTTGTCGGCCTGGGTTCGGGAACCCTGGCCTGTTATGCGCGGCCAGGGCAGCGGTGGACCGCGTTCGAGATCGACCCGGCGATGGTCCGCATAGCGCGCGACCGCCACCTGTTCACCTATGTCGAGGACTGCGCTCCCGGCTTGCGTATCGTCATCGGCGATGCCCGGCTGATGCTCGCGCGGGAGGCGCTCGGCAGCCTCGACATGCTCGCCGTGGATGCCTTCTCGTCCGATGCGATCCCGCTCCACCTGATGACGACCGAGGCGTTTCGTGTCTATTCGCGCGTGCTCGGGCCCGATGGCGTGCTGCTGCTCCACATTTCCAACCGCTACCTCGACCTCGAGCCGGTCGTTGCCGCGATTGCGCGCGCCGGGGGCTGGACGGCGCGGGTCCGGCGGCACCAGCCAGGGCGGGTGGCGAGGCCTGGTGAGGCCGATACCCGGTCGATCTGGATCGCGCTGACGCGTACGCCGGCCCGGATGGAACAGGTGGTTGCGGCCACGGGCGATGTGCCGGACGACTGGCAGTCGCTCCGCGACCCTGGGCGCTCGCCGCCCTGGACTGACGATTTCGCGTCGATCCTGCCCGCGTTCAGATCACCCTTCCGATGATTGCCGCCGTCGATTACCGGTCTTCCGCAAAGTGAGCGCGACCCTATGCCTCAAACTGGCTATTGTTGTGTCGGCCAACCGAGCATGGCGCCATCAACGATCTTCAGCAGCTTGTCGCGGCAGGCGCCATCCTTTGCCTGCGTCGACATTCCCTGCACAACGGCGAACACCAACCCCGCCATCATGTCAGCGTCAAAATCGGCGGGCAGCACACCGGCGCGCACATCGCGCTCGATCCGCTCTTTCAATGCGGCTTCGATGGCGCGCCGGATCGCTGCAAGCTCCTCGCGAACGTCTTCGGCACTCTCCGAACTGCTGACAATCGAGCTTGCCAGCAGGCAGCCCGGGGGGGTGTCCTCACCGGTGTCGCCCAAGGCAGCAGCAGTCAGAAGGTCACGCGCGGCATCGCGGGCGGTTTCAGCACGGTCGATCGTCTGGACGACCGCCGCCACACCGCCGAGGTAACGATGGACCGCCTCCCGGAACAAGCTCCGCTTGTCGCCGAACGCCGTATAGAGGCTCGGCGGTGAGATCCCCATGGTGCGCGTAAGGTCGGCGATCGATGTCGCTTCATAACCATGCCGCCAGAAAAGCCGCATAGCAGCGTCGAGCGCGGTTTCGCGATCGAAGGATAGTGGGCGTCCGATACGCCGTCTGGCTGCAGGCTTGTGCTCGGGCAATTCCATAGCGATTGCTATATATGCCTTGACGGCTGACCGCAATTGGTCTTCAAGGCTATTCTGTATTGACCACTATGAAAGTGTTCCCATGGCGCTCGACGATTATCGCACCCTCGGCCGTTCCGGCCTGATCGTCAGTCCGCTGGTGCTCGGCACGATGACGTTCGGGGTCGCACGATGGGGCATGGATCGCCCGGAGGCCGAAGACGTCTTCAACGCCTATGTCGAGGCCGGCGGCAACGTCGTCGACACCGCCGATGTCTATGCCGGCGGGCGCGGCGAGGAGATGCTCGGCGCGATCATCGCCGATCGCGGGCTCAGGGACCAGCTCGTGATCGCCACGAAATCCGGTTTTGCGAGCGGTGCCGGCCCGCACGCGGGCGGCAATGGCGCCAAGCACATCCACACTGCGCTGGAAGGCTCGTTGCGCCGCCTCGGCACCGACTATATCGATCTCTACTGGATCCACGTCTGGGATTCGGTGACGCCTGCCGAGGAGCTGGTGGAAACCATGGCCGGTCTGGTTCGCCAGGGGAAGATCCGGTACTGGGGCATATCCAATGCGCCGGCCTGGTATGCGGCAAGGCTCGCGACTTTGGCGACCGAGCGTGGCATGCCGGGACCGATAGCCCTTCAATATTTCTATTCCCTGGTCAGCCGCGAAGTCGAGGCCGAGCATGTGCCACTGGCGCGCGACTCCGGCTTGAGCATGATGCCGTGGAGCCCGCTTGCTTATGGGTTGCTGACCGGAAAATACGACCGTGCGGCTGTCGAGGCCAGCGCCCCGCGCGCCGGCGGCCTGCCAAGCGACGCCGGCAGCAGCGGCCGGAGACCCGTTGCCGACAAACGTCTCGGCGGCGCAAACCCCTTCGGCGACACATTGTTCACCGCGCGCAACTGGGACATCGTAGAGGCGTTGCGAACCATCGCCAGCGAGATCGGCGAGCCGCCTGCACGCGTGGCACTGGCCTGGGTGCTGTCACGGCCGAGCGTCGATACGGCGCTCATGGGCGTCAGCCGGGTCGCCCAGATCCGCGACAACATCATTGCCACCGATCTTCGCCTGACCGACGAGCACCTTGCTGCTCTCGACGCTGCGAGTGCGCCTCCCACCTCGCTGCTGTACAATCTGTTCAGCGCGCCGGCACGCAAGGCAGTGATCTTTGGGGGCAGTGCCGTTTCTGCGCATGCCGGGCGCTGAACCCGGCCAAGCAATGCGAAGCAACAAGGCCTGTCCACCCGGCCTCCTTGAAGGATGAAATCCTGCCCGCCGCCGTTTGTCGCCGACCTGCGCGGCAATGAGCGTATGCGGCACGGTAGCTGCGGCGAGCGCGATGAAGCTGGTCTGCACCAGCGCCGCTTCGCGCGAAGCGCCCTTCCCTTCCCGAAGCGCAAAGGCCGGCCCGCCGCCGATCAGCACCACGGCGGCTGCCGAAGGACCCGCTGCCAGCCACAGCAAACGGGGTGAGGAAACCGCGAAGTCGCGCGTGGCGCATGCAGCAGACCGATACAGGGAGAAGCTCAGGATCGACGGGAGCAGAGCGAAAACCCAGATCGGCAGCGGAGGCAAATCTACCTTACCGAACGTGGATGGTGGCCGTTACAGCCATATGTCGAGGCTCGGCGTTGGCGAAGGCATTGAAACAATGGCGGAACAGTCCACCCTTCGACGCCCCGGGGTGCGCGACATGCAGGGATATCCGGTTGCCAGTCCCGATTTCCAGTCTGGCAAGGCGGTGACGTGGCCATCGGACGCAGCAGATCTGGCGGATACGAACAATCAAGCATCCGCCGCGGCAGCATCAGCCGGTCGACGGCAGAATATCGCCACAGCAAGCGATCCAGCAAGTCAAACAGGGAATAACCATGCACGATTTCAGTAACATTCCGATCGCTACACTCGATGCCATGGATGAAAGTGCAATCGATGCCGTAATTACCCACCCCCTGCGTTGAGCTATCCGGCGGAGACAGCGCCGAGGATGGTGTTGTAGGGATTGGCCCCGGACAGTCGCGCAGTATCGA